>JAXGQD010000002.1:0-330955 GCA_040766665.1 Oscillospiraceae bacterium | reverse complement strand
CCGACACGTTTTATCCCGGCGGTAATCCTTTGGCAGAAGCTCAATACAATTGGGTCACAGCGAGAAGAGCACTCTTACGTAAACCTTTAGACCGCATCGGTTACGGTGGCTATCTCAAACTGGCTTTGGATTTTCCTGATTTTATCGACTACATCGCCAAAGTGACCGAAGAGTTTCGCCTGCTAAAAGCGCAGACCGATGCCGGAAAACCCTACACTTTCAAACGTATTGCCGTACTAAGCACTCAAGCAGAATTGCGTCGTTGGGGTTTACATATGGTCCACCACGCGCTCTACTACAAACAAAACTACAGCTATGCCGGTGTCATTGATGCTTTAGCCGGTGCCCCTTATGACGTGACTTTCTTGGACTTTGTTCATGTCGCAGCCGATCCTACCTGCCTGGACGGTATTGATTTACTGATAAACATCGCTGATCAGGATACGGCACATAGCGGAGCAACGATATGGGAAAAACCTGAGCTTGCCGCTGCGCTTAAACGCTTCGTCTGGCAGGGCGGAGGTTTTATCGGGGTAGGCGAACCGACCGCTCATGCCTTCCAAGGACGCATCTTCCAGTTGGCGGATGTGCTGGGTGTGGAAAATGAAAAAGGGTATAGCATTGGCCGCGACAAATACAACCGCGAAACACAAAGTCATTTTATTACGGAAGGCATAGAAACAGAGCGTATCGATTTTGGTGAAGAGAAGCCGTACGTTTATGCGTTGGAGGGCAGTGAGATACTAGCCCAGACGCGCGGCGCCGTTCAGCTGGCGGCCAATCAATATGGCCGGGGCAGAGCCGTCTACATCAGTGGTCTGCCTTTCAATTTTGAAAACGCCCGGCTTTTGCATCGTGCTATCCTGTGGTCCTGCCATGCTGAAGAGGAGCTACTGCATTGGTATTCAGAGAATCCTTATGTCGATGTGCATGCCTATCCGGAGAACCACAGCTATTGCATCGTCAACAATACCAATGAGGAACAACACACAAAAATCTATGACGGAAACGGCCAAGCCGAAGCGTTTGTCTTAAGCGCAGGAGAAATCCTTTGGAAAAGCTACACTGAGTAAGCTGAAGTTTATAACCCAATGCGCAGAAGGGAGTGGACAATTGCAAAAGCCCAATATTTTATTAATCGTCTGTGACCAGTTCAGGAGCGATTGCTTTTCTTTCAAAGGACACCCCGATGTCTTAACCCCCAATCTGGACGACTTAGCCGCCCATGGTGTCTCTTTCGAGAATGCCTACAGCTTGGTACCCAGTTGCATTCCGGCTCGTGCCACGCTATTTACCGGTCAGCATGCCTCAAAGCACGGGCGCGTGGGCTATGAAGACGGCATCCCATGGGATTATTCGGAAATGCTGGCAGAACAGCTGACCGTAGGAGGCTACCAAAGCGCTTGTATTGGCAAAATGCACGTCCATCCTCCTCGTAAACAGTGTGGTTTCGAAAAGGTGGAACTGCATGACGGTTACTTGAGCCACTACCGCGACCAAAAGCTGCCGTATTACCTGCACCAAGCACAACACGACGACTACTTACACTTTTTGAAGGACAAAGCCGGTGTGGACGCCGATATCATCCAAACGGGCATTGATCCCAATTCCAGAATAGCCTATCCCTGGCCTTATGCCGAAGACTTGCATCCCAGCAGTTGGTGTACCACGCGAGCGATTCGTTTTTTACAGACCAGAGACAGAGACAAACCTTTTTTCCTGATGAGCAGTTATGTCAGACCGCATCAGCCCTTTGATGCACCGGCTGCCTATCAGGATATTTATCGAGAGAAGAGCCTGCGACCGCCTTTTGTCGGGGACTGGGAAACAGAGGAGCGGAGCGAACGCTTTGGAAATTTCAAAGACAGTCTTTTCGGTACGACCCAAGAAGAGTCCAAACGGCGTGCCATGTGCGGTTACTATGCCAATATCACGCACCTGGATAGCCAGATTGGACGCCTGTTGATGGCTTTGGAGGAAGACGGCAGTCTGGACGATACGCTGATACTTTTTGTCAGCGATCACGGTGAAGAGCTTTTCGATCACCATCTTTATCGCAAAGCCTTTCCCTACCAGGGCAGTGTCCATATTCCGCTGATTGTAAGTCCGGGTAAAAATCTCGGCCAGGTAGAGCAGAGCAGCAACTCCGAGCTCTGTGATTTAGCGGATATCCTGCCTACTTTGTTAGATTTTGCCGGTTTAGATATTCCGCAACATGTGGATGGACTATCCCTCAAAGAGCTTGTACTTGGAAAAGAAGAAGGTGCAAGAGCATACCTCCATGGAGAACATGCTTTTGTGGAACAGTGTTCTAGTCAATTCATTGTCAGTGCGTCTGACAAATACATCTGGTACAGCGAAACCGGGGAGGAGCAATACTTTAAGCTTGGGGAAGATCCTCACGAGTTGCATAACGCTATACATGATGAAGCCTGTCAGAGCAGAATCGCCGAGTTAAGGACTCGACTGCTTGCTGAGCTGGAAGGTCGCGAAGAAGGATTTGTCGTAGATGGACAGTTGAGAATCAGTTCAAAGATCGTGAATCAATTAACAGTTTTTTAGCTTTATGTCACAACATTTCTGCAGTATTGAGCAAGAAATAAACAATTTTGCTTTTCGACCCTTGTTATACTCACGTTAAAGTCATGTTAGAAAAGAAAACTTATTTATTTGCAGTTTAGATGTGAACGGAAAAAGTAGCGTAAACGCTAGCTCAACAATCAATCCACACTGGAGGGACTATGAAGAAATTATTGGTCAGTTTTATGCTCGTCCTCAGTCTCGGTTTGGCCGCCTGCTCACCCGCAGCGACCACGACTGTTGCCACTGAAGGTGCGACCAGCGCAGCTGCCGCCACAAGCGCAGCCGCCACAGAAACCGAAACAACGGCAGCCGCAGCGGAAACTGAAGCTGAAACCACAGCAGCAGCCACTGAAAAACGCGTCCTGAAAATCGACTCCTTCTCCGGCGGTAACGGCGAAGGCGCATTCAAAGCATTGGAAACGGCTTTTGAAATAGCAAACCCTGATGTCGACGTACAGTTGCGCTTTGAAAAAGAACTTGATCAAGTTCTGAACAAAGAAAACGCCATGGGCGAGTACTCCGACCTCGTTTACTACAATCTGGGTCAGCCTTCGGCTTATACCGAAACACAGCTGAACACCGGCGAAGTACTGGACATCAGTGATGTTTTTGCGAACATTGCCGAGCGTATGGACCCTGCTTTTGCCAATACCTCAGTCAGCAATTACTTTGGTGACGGCAAACAATATCTGCTGCCCATCAAATATACCCCAGCCGGCCTTTTTTACAACACCGAATTAATCGGCGAAGGCAAAAAGTATGCGCTTCCTACGACTTGGGAAGAAATGTGGGCTCTGGGCGATCAAGCCAAAGCCGACGGCACATCACTCTTCACCTATCCGGTCAAAGGTTACTTTGACACCACCATCCAAGGTCTCTTGGACGAAGCGGGCGGTTCCGAATTCCTTTCCTCAGCTCTGAAATACGGCGAAGGCACCTGGGAATCTGCGGAAGGCAAATTGGTGCTCGACACCGTTGCTAAATTGGTTGACCCCGCTAACGGCTATCTTTTTGCCGATACGGTTGCTAACGCAAACGCTAAAGACGGCTTCAAGATTAATCAACAAGCAGTTATCGATGGCAAAGCACTCTTCATGCCCAACGGTGACTGGATTGTCAACGAAATGGCTGAAACCACACCGGCCGATGGCTTCCATTGGGGCCTCATGGCTCTGCCTGCCTTGACTGAAGGCGGCGAGAGAGTGGCTGTTTCCTTTACCGAGCAAGCCTGGATTCCGAAACAAGCAGCCAACGCTGCAGATGCGAAACTCTTCCTCGAGTACATCTACTCTGAAGAAGGCACTAAAATCATGGTTGAGAACGGCTTCGTTGTGCCTGTCAAGGGCGTCAGCGCTCTCTTGAACGATGCTTATCAGAAAGAATTCTTTAGCGTCTACGAGCAAGACGGCGTCAGAGCTTCTATCGGTGCCTTTGCACCCTATGATGCAGCTTCACTGCCTGATGTTGATTTCAAAGCGACCCTCTTTGGGCCAATCGATGAAATCGCCACCGGCACCAAGACGGTTGATGAATGGCAGACCGAGTTGGTTGAACTCTGGACCACCCTGAGAGATCATCCTGCTCAATAATCACAAATTCTGATGTGGAACGGTGGGGTGTAACCCCACCGTTTTTCTCTATAAATGAGGGAGAAGGCATGAATCGCAAGAAGGGTAGAAATCTATTTTTGTTTTTGTGCTTGGCACCGGCTACCTTGCTGGTCCTGGCATTCATTATGTACCCAACATTTCAGGTTTTTCGCACCGCACTTTTCAATAAAACCGGTTTTGTTGCAAAAGAACGCTACGTTGGTTTGGCGAATTTTGCCAAGCTGATTAAAGATCAGACCTTTATTAGTTCTATACAAAACACGATTTTATATGTGGTGCTGGTGACACTGATTACGGTCGTGTTGGCGGTGGCTTTTGCCGCTTTGCTGATGCGTGAAAACTTTAAGTTCAAGAGCCTTTTCCGGGTCATTTTTACATTCCTAATATCCTGAGCATGGTGGTCATTGCCGGTATCTTTAGTGCAATTTATGCACCGGGCAACGGACTGCTGAATTCCATTCTAGACTTCGTTGGCCTGGGCACACTGAAGCAACAGTGGTTGGGCAATCCGGCCATCATCAACTACTCCATCATCGGAGCCCTCATCTGGCAGGCGATTGGATATTATATGGTCATGTATATGTCCAGTATGTCTGCAATTCCGGAACAGCTCTATGAAGCCGCGTCCATGGAAGGCTCCAACAATGTGCAGCAGTTTTTTGTCATTACGCTGCCTTTGATTTGGAATAACATTCGCACCACTCTGACTTTTTCATCATCTCCACGATTAACCTGAGCTTTATGTTCGTCCAGTTGACGACCGAAGGTTTCCTGGGCACGGAGAGTGTATCAACTATATGTACAATAAGGCTTTTGGCGGAAATTACTCTTATGGTATGGCGATAGGCGCGCTCGTCTTTATTTTCTCATTTGCACTTTCGGCTGTGGTTAATCGTATCAGCGACAGAGAAGTGCTACAGTACTAGGGGGGTCAAAATGCTGGAAAGAAAAAAATTTAAACCATATAAAATTCTCATCTACGCTGCGTTGATTCTTTTTGCCCTCTCTATTCTAATTCCGATTGTCTGGGTCTTTATGGCCAGTTTAAAGAGCGAAACGGAACTGATGTCCGGCAATCCTTTTGCCCTGCCGCAAGTCGCAGTATGGGAGAACTTTACCAAAAGCCTGACAAAAGCGCGCATGGGTGACTACCTCTTCTCATCCGGCTTTGTAACGGCTGCTGCCTTATTCTGGTTGCTGCTCTTTGCCTTACCCGCTTCTTACGCACTGGCGCGTTTCAAATTCGTCGGCCGCAAATTTCTCAACACCCTATTTATGGCGGGTTTGTTTATCAACATCAACTACATCGCCTTGCCGATTTTCCTAATGTTCTTTGATCTCGAAAGGGCACTGGGTCTGAAACAAGTCTTCTTGAATAATCGCCTCATTCTCTCAATTGTCTATGCGGCTTCATCCTTGCCTTTTACGATTTATCTTCTGACCAGTTACTTCCGCACGATACCGAAAGACTACGAAGAGGCGGCTTCGATTGACGGTAGCGGTTATTGGCAGACCATGATACGCATCATGTTTCCAATGGCAAAACCCAGTATCATCACCGTCATCATGTTCCAATTTCTTTCTTTCTGGAATGAGTACGTCTTAGCCTTTACTTTCTTGGATAAGGAAAATGCAACCTTGCCTGTCGGTGTCCGCTTCCTGATGGCGGATTCGCGTTCGCAATCTGAAACCGGAGTCATGTATGCCGGTTTAGTCATCGTCATGGTGCCGGTCTTATTACTCTACATCGCTGTCCAAAAGAAGATCCTGGAAGGCATGAACGTCGGCGGACTGAAAGGTTAGGTGACGACAATGAAAAACATTTGGCAAAACATCATCGCTCTCATATTATTCATCATTTTTTTGGCCATGGTCATCCTGGGGCAAAAGGACGTCGGCTATACCGGTTTAGGTATCCAGGCGTTGGGTTTGGTCGGACTGCTCTCACTACTCTATGTCTACAATCGTAAACACAGCTAAATCAGTGTCCGTGAAGTGCTATAAAACGGAGCGAATCAAAAAGATCTAATCCTCTAAAAAGTCCCGTATCCTCTACCGAAAGGTGAGTGCGGGATTTTTAATTAACAAGATCTTTATGCATTGTTTACAAAAGATTAAATGGGATTTAATCAATATCTAACAATCTCGATAAAAAGGCCTTGCTAGGGCTAGGTCAGGGTGCTAGAATGAGCCCGAGCGAATGAAGAAACGGAATACGTCAGTGGAAGCATTCGTTTTTTACGACAGAGAAATGTAAGCGATTACATTTGCGGCGGCGATAAGTGCAAAGGAATGAGTATATGTCTGCGACCATCAAGGATGTATCCAAATTATCAGGCTTATCTACAGCGACCATCTCAAGAGCTTTTGCAGAGCCGGATAAGGTGCGCGAGGCGACGCGTCAACGTGTTTTTGAGGCCGCCCAGGCACTGCGCTATCAACCCAATGCCATCGGCCGCGCCATGGCGATGCAGCGCACGGAAACCATTGCATTTGTGATTTGTAAGGAGCAGGCTACCATTTTGGATGAATTCTACGCCGCCATCTGTGAAGGGATAATGGACGAAGTCAACCAGTCGGATTATCAGCTGCTGATTTCTACCGCGGCCCAATGGCGCAAAGCGGAGGACAAAGCCCGCAGTAAACAGGTGGAAGGTTTTATCCTAGGCGGACATGCCGACGCACGACTCATAGAAGAGATATCCGGTCGAAATATTCCCTTGGTTCTTGTGAACAATGATACGGATAAAGAAAACCTATCATGTGTGGTGGCGGATGAGTTTGACGGGGTAAGGCAGGTCGTGAAGCATCTTTATCAGGACGGCCACCGTCGTATTGCACTTTTTGCCGGACACTTTTCACCCTACATCTTCAGACAACGCTACCAAGCTTTTTTCGAATTACAGAAAGAATATGCATTGGAGTGGAAGGATTCATATTTCCATGTCAGTGACAGAGATTTTGACTCCGCCACTACGGAGGCGACCAAGCTCTTATCTCAGGAAGAGCCGCCGACGGCTGTATTCGCAGCTAACGATATCCTCGCAGCGGGTGTGCTGGAAAGCCGCCCAACGCCTGGGTTTGAGTGTGCCCGAGGATGTGGCTTTGGTAGGGTATGATGATTCTTCATTTGTTGTCTGCTGGAGCCGGAACTCTCGTCGGTGCATGTGGATTGTTATGAGATGGGGAAGAGGGCTGTGGGGCAGCTTTTTGCCATCATGGACGGACGAACGGACTTACCAAGAAAAATCAGTGTGCCGACTCATTTGCAGCGGCGCGCCTCTAGCCGTGCAGTCACAAAGCACGCAAGAACCCATTAATAATTGGATTAAAGGCAAACGGAGGTAGAAGCGAAATGAGAAAAGGCGTCGTGACTTTAGGAAAGTCGGTTGTTGCATTCATTCTCTTGTTTAGCAGCATTTTTCCCGTGTATTGGCTGGTCGCCATGGCGATTCGTTCAACGGATGAAATGAAGGGGCGTATCTCGGTGATTCCGGTTCGCTGACTTTCCAGCACTTTATCTCGCTCTTCGAAGATAAGGGCTTCGGGACAGCGTTGCGCAACAGCTTTCAGACGGCTTTTGCCTCTTTGATTATCTCCTTGCTGATTGGCCTCTTTGCCGCCTATATCCTGGCGAGACGACGCTTTAAGCTGTCCATCAAACAACCGCTCTCGTTTTGGGTCTTGCTGGTGCGTGTTTTGCCACCTATTGCTTTCACGATTCCGCTCTACATCATGTTCTCGAACATGGGCGTGCTCAACAGCAGAATTCCGACCATATTGGCCTGTGTGCTGATCAATATCCCTTTCATTATTTGGTTTATGATCAGCTTCTTCTCGGATCTGCCGGTTAGCGTGGAAGAATCCGCCAGTATCGACGGAGCCAGTGAATGGCAACTCTTTAGAAAAAATTGTACTGCCCCTGGTCTTGCCGGGTATCGCAGCTGTCGCCATGCTCTCGTTTATGTATGCGTGGAATGAATACACCTACAGCGTTATTTTTGTCCAGTCACCGGACAACTATACGGTCCCTCTGGCTTTAGCCGTGCTGAACACAGAGGACAATCTTACCAATTTCGGCTTGGTGGCGGCCGGCGGAGTCGTTTCGGTGATTCCGGTTATTTTGTTTGTTATCTTTGCCCAGGACTACTTGGTTTCGGGATTATCGAGCGGTGCGGTCAAAGAATGACAATAGATCAAACCGTGGCAAAAGACTGCCATTAAAAGCAGCTGGCCACAACTCAACTGTAAACAGTTTATGACTCACACTTCAGGAGGAAATGACATGAAAAAAATCTTGATCCGCGTTCTGGCAGTCGCGATGACAAGCCTCATGGCGCTGACCGCCGTTGCTTGCGGTGGCTCCCAGACCACCAAAGCGGCAGATAACACCGCAGCCCCTGCCGGTGCTACCGAAGCAGCCGGCGGCGAAACCGCTGCACCCGCTACCGGTGAACCCACCAAACTGACCCTGATTTTGCGCGGCGGTACCTATGGTGAAGTCCTGCAAAAAGCCCTGCCCGAATTTGAAAAAGAGCACAACGTTAAATGCGAAGTTCTCTTACTCTCCTTCGATGACCTGCACACCAAAATCGCTCTGGACGCTCCCAATGCGGAAGGCCAGTACGATTTAGTCATGGTTGACGGATCATGGATGGCAGAATTCACTGAGAACAACGTCCTGGCCGACCTCAGCGCCATGGGTTACTCCTTTGACGAAGACATCATCCCTGCGACCACCGAAATCTGCAAAGTCGACGATAAAATCTACCTTGCACCGTATTTTGGTAACGTCACAGTCATGCTCTACAACAAAGAGCTGGTCAAAGCGGCCGGTTATGAGCCTGAGAACATCGATACTTTTGCCAAGGTGAAAGACATCGCAGAAAAAACCAATCAAGCCGGCAAAGACGGCTTCCTGGTCCGCGGCGGCTCGGGCGACAACATCGTCTCCGACTTCATCCCGCATCTGCTGGCACACAACGGTTGGGTTGTCGATGCAAACAACAAACCGACCGTCAACACCGCAGAATTCAAAGCGGCCTTTACCGATTACATCGACCTTTACAAACTGGGTGACACCATGGACAAAGACGACATCGTTGCCGCCATTGACAATGGTAATGCAGCCATGGGTCTCGGCTGGCCGGGCTGGTACGTCCCTTCGGCTGACTCCGCCGCCTCCTACATCGTCATCCCCACCAAGCTGACCGACGACGACACCCCGAAGCATACTGGTATGCAGGGCGTTTGGACCATCGGCGTGCCCAACAACAGTAAAAACAAAGATCTGGCTCTGGAGCTCCTGAAATACGTCATGTCTCCGGAAGTGCAGCTGGCCTCCGTCAAGGAGGGTGGCGTGCCTTGCCGCACCAGTGTTCTGCTGAACGAAGAAGTCCTGAAAGATTATCCTCATCTGGAAACCGTTTGTGGCGCTCTTGAAACCGGTGTTTACCGCCCGGTCATCGCGCAATGGGCCGAATTTACCAATATCCTTGGTACTGAAATGGATGCTGTCATCCAGGGCACCAAAGACATGGATACCGGTCTGGCAGATGCGCAGACAGCCTTAGAGAAATTGATGGGCTAATCAGCGCACCCGGTCTACGTTTTAAATCCCGCAAACGCAGACTTAGTTAGTTGAATAGGGAGCTGCCGCGGGTACTCCTGCGGCAGCAAAACTATTTTTTATCAACACATAGCACGATGTGAGAATGGTGGTTTTTATGGAATACAATACCAAACAAATGCAAGCAAAAAAGCGACAGGGCTTTAGCGAGAAACTTTTTCCGCGCTTGATGCTATCGCCTACCGTCATCGTGATGTTGGCTTTAACCGCCTACCCCCTCATTTTTACCCTTATTTATTCTTTCACCAATTTCAATTACCTGAAACGCTCTGCCAAAACAGAGTTTATCGGTATACAAAACTTTATCGATTTGTTCGAAAACAACTACTTCCGCCAAGCCGTGTGGAACACGATACTCTTTACCATTTTGGCGGTCGCCCTTGAGATGCTGATTGGCCTGCTGATTGCGGTTTTCGTCCGTAGCCTGAAACGTGGCCAAAAAATGATGCGCGTTCTACTGCTCATCCCCTATCTACTGCCTACTGTTACGGTGGTGCTGAGCTGGCGCATGATGCTCTCCTCTAACTATGGCATTATTAACCAGGTCTTTGAAAGCATAGGTATTCCTGTCTTCAACTGGTTTATGGATACAAAAACAGCCTTTGGCACGATACTCTTTATTGATGTTTGGCAAAACACGCCCTTCGTCTTCCTCATGCTCTACGCCTCTTTACAAGGTGTCTCCGAGGACCAATACGAAGCAGCCCGCATCGACGGTGCCAACGTCATTCAACAGTTCTTCCACATCACCATCCCCAATCTCAAAACCGGTCTTGCACTCTGTGCTTTACTGCGTACGATTGATACCTTCCGACTCTTTGAAAAAGTCAACATCCTCACCGGTGGCGGTCCTGCCGGCACCACGGCCACCATCACACAATACCTGTACAAACACGGCATCTCGAATTTCAACTTTGGCTTCGGTAGTGCCGGTGCCATAGTGATGACGATTTTTGTCTTGATTTTGTCCGCGTTTTACCTGAAGAAGGCGACGGTCAAGTAAAGGGCAGTGGATGAGTCTAGGAAGAGGGTGGTCTGCATGAACACAGACTTGTTAAGCGTTCGATTTATTAATGTCGGATACGGTGAAGCCATACTGCTGGAAACGCAGCGGGAGGGTGAAGCTTTTACTGTCTTAATCGATGGTGGTAGCGCCGAAGCCGAGGAGTTTGTGGACCGTTCAAGCGGCCGCATCCCTTTGCATGAATATCTGGCCAAACGTGGTATTGGCAAAATCAACCTACTCATCTGTACCCATCTTCACGAAGATCATATCAGTGGGCTTTTGCCCGTTGTCGAACAATGCGAAATCGTGGCTTTCCGCCAGGGCTTTGCAGCTGATTTTTATCAGCACATGCGTCCTCTCGATCCCATGCTTTACGATCATCCGTCACGGCAAAAATTTGTCCGTTGTTTAAATGACTACATCCGCGTCTGTGCTGTATTAAACGAGCGCGGCGTACCTATTCACTTGAGTTTGGCAGGCGATCAAGTGGAGTTTGCTCCGGGTTTCAGTATGGAGGCTTTGGCCCCTTCGCCCGCGCGACAGCGATTGCTGGAAGAAAGGGTTTTAAGTTTGTATCAATCCCTTGTGCCACCTACACTCAAGCAAGTAACGGAAATCGATGCGGGCATGAATAATTTCAGCTTATTGTTACGCGTCGTCTTCGGAGAGAACGTGCTGCTTTTACCCGGTGATCTCAACATGCATGGATATCCCGTTTTCGTTCTGGACCGCTTAAAGGCCAATCTTTTCAAATTAGGCCACCACGGTCAGGCAGACAGCTTGAAGCAGATGCTTTTGGACCTGATTGACCCTGAGTCTGTTGTCTGCTGTGCCTCATCGGATAAACGCTACAACAGTGCCGATCAAGCCTTATTGAGCATGGTCAGGGCGAGCGGGGCGAATCTCTACTATTCGGACACCCCTCCGGTCGGCCAAGATTTGCAACAGGCACCGCCACACGAAGCCTTGTGCTTTACATTTTCAAAAGAAGCTTTGGTAGATGTCACATACGAGAGCTGAGCACCGATTAGGTCTTGCTCAATCTTCCAACTTGCTTGAGTTAAGCAGCTAAATCTAGATTTAGTCTTCTTTTAGCTGTGCATTAAGTTCAGATAATGATTTTTCATACTGGACTAAAGTCTTGCGCCAATTTTCCAGACAATTCTGACCGTTTTCTGTAAGGGCGTAGGGGGCGGTGCTACCGTCATCGGCTACCATTTGCACGATCATGTCGCGCTTTTCCAGTGTCTTAAGGTAACGGTAGATACCGGTCGTGTCAGGGGATTCTCCCTCAAAGGTCGCATATTCAGACATCATTTTGATGAGTTGGTAGCCGGTTTGTGTTCCACGGCTCAAGATGTGTAAAATGACCGGCTGCACAAAGCGCGTCAGCGTGCCGCCTTCACAAGCGCAGCGGCCGCCTTTTCCATTACAAGTTTTTTCCGCCATCTCCGTACCTCTCTATCAATTCAGTCTGTCATTGCGTAGTTAGTCTTTGTCTATTCTACAACTTCTGACGCTCATTGGTCACAGTTCAAGCGGCTACGGACAGACTGGGATATTGTCGCATTGCTTGCTTTGCTGTGACACCGCTCAAATCCGTCGCGCCACATGGCTGGCTGCGACTCCTTTCAAAATCCGTGGCGGTGCTTGGACGGCTGCCACTCCGCTCACTCTTTCTTCTCACTGCATAATTTACGTTCTTGCAATTGGATATGGCTGTGAAAAGGTTTTTTCAGAAGATTTCAAGTTTTTTTACTACACTATTGACGAACTTACAAACACGATTTTGAAAAATCGGAAATAGTGTAGTAAATCCTGATAAAAAGCACTCCAAACTTATGTTTATAGCCCTTTTGATTTGCATGAACGTAAATAATGTAGTCCTAAAACGTCGCTGTGTTTGGACGGTTGCGACTCCGCTTATTCTGTGTCGTCGCGTTGCTTGGACGGTTGCGACTCCGCTCGAATTCTAATCCGTCGCGCTACTTAATCGGCTGCGACTCCGTTTTGTTCAGCGGAAGTATTAACAGAAGCAATGAAGAATGGACAAAATTTTCGGGGATGTGGTCATTTCAGTGGTTTTGGGGTCTCTGCCCATCTCAAACACACAATTTTGTGGCACTTTTGACGGCTGTGTGGTGGCGGGCACCACATTCCCGTAAAAAGTGGGCTGAAAACAGCCTTTCGACTTGTTTGTCAGCTGTCTATAACTGCTTTCAACCACATCCCTGTAAAAAGTGGGCTGAAAACACCTTCTGATGATAACGCCGATCCAAGCAAACCATTCCCAAATCCATGAAAGTAGAGGCAGCTGCCAAAAATACCGTAGCTTTTTTGCTGAGCCAAGCGGTCGAAAATTTCAATTTGGATTAGCGCAATTTTTGTCGTGCCGCTCATTGGGATGGGCAAAGCCCCAAATTTGCTGTACTCCCTAAGACCTATTCAAGCATCTCATTATGATAGTGATATATGATCCTGCATAAATATCCAAAAGTCTAATGAACATAAGCTGTCTAGCATAGACAGCATTCGCCTGCATGTGTAAGATACAAGGACTAGATATGGTCTAGTAGAGCATGTCTAAACGGATAATAATTTAGTAAACCTATGCAAGAGGAAGGCTTATGACGACTTTAACACCCGAGATGTGGGAACCCTATTATGGCAAAGTGAGCGCGGCATGTTTAGCGGAATTCGCAGGGGCAGAAAGCAGTGAACCTTTTGCCCTACTCTCGCAGTTGCTGCATTTGGAGGGGCTACCGATGCACTGTCCGGTGCACCATTATATTTTGCCGGCATTATTGCTGACCGTGGTCAGAAAAGCGCAGGCTCATCCGGCAGAAGTGCTGAAACTTGATTTGGCTGAAGCGGAAAAGCGGGCGCGCAACATTCTTCCCGGCTTCTGCGGTTTTTACGGAGCCTGTGGCGCAGCGGTCGGCTTGGGTGTATTTTTCAGTGTCATCACGGATGCAACGCCCTATTCAGCAGGTAAGCCCTGGGCTTGGGCCAATCAGGCAACCGGTAAAGCGTTGCTGGACATTTCTGAGATGGGCGGGCCGCGCTGTTGTAAGCGCACCAGTTACACGGCCCTACAAAGTGTTTTACCGCTTATTGCCGAAACGATTAATATCCAATTTTCGATTCCGGATGTGATTGTCTGTGATCAGCATGAAGACAATCATGAATGTTTGAAGAAAGCTTGTCCTTATTACAAGGATGCACTCCATGAGGAGGCTATCCATGAAAGAAATAGCAATTAAACTCCCTACTTTTATCTTGGCAAAAGCAGCCTCCGCTGACTGTGAATGTAGCAAGCGACCTTTAGAAACGACCTATAAATCCGGAATCGTTTTCTGGAAAAAAGCCGTTGGCGAAGAACTGGCGGAAGGTGACTTGATCTGTGAAGTGGAAATCGATAAGAAGATTTTTGAGGTATTATCCGAGCAGGCAGGGACGCTTAGCAAGCAGGTGATCGCTGAAGGCGAGCACTTTTCTGCACAAGATACTTTGGGTTATATTGCGACCTGATTCTCAATAAATCAAAAAATATTAATAATCTATCGAAATCTATCAAAATTCTATTCTTTGTGGAAAATGACGTTGAAAGAGCACAATGATTTAGGTATCGTTGGGTAATCAGCGGTATATTTGTTAAGAGAATGTGAAAACGATGCATGATATAACGACAAATAGCCGAACGTAAGTTACATGAGGAGGATGAATATGAAGAAGAAACTGAGCATGGTTTTGGCTGCGACGCTCGCAGGCATTATGACGCTTACCGCTTGTGGCGGTGGTGCAACAACAGCTGCCGCGGGGACAACTGCAGCTGCTGCCGAAACCACTAAAGAGCAGAAACCACAGCAGCCACCGGTGAAAGCGCTGCTGAGACCCCTGCAGGTGACAAGACCGTCGTTTACTGGTCTATGTGGGAGTCCACCGAGCCTCAGGGCCAGGTCCTTAAAGAAGCAATTGATGCGTTTAGTGCAGAAACAGGCGTGACCGTCAATGTGGAATTTAAAGGCCGTACCGGTATCCGTGAAGGCTTACAGCCCGCCCTCGATGCAGGCACCTTGATTGATGTTTTTGACGAAGACATCGACCGCGTCAACTCAACCTTCAAATCCTATTTATTGGATCTCGAAGAATTGGCAGCAGGCAACGGCTACGAAGCCACAGCCAACGCCGCTTTGCTTGAAGCCTGCCGCACCGCCGGTGAAGGCAAACTCATGACCATTCCTTATCAACCCAACGTTTTCGCTGTTTTCTATAACAAAGAAATCTTTGACCAAGCCGGTGTGACCGCAGTTCCCAAAACTTGGACTGAGTTTCTGGACGCTTGTGAAAAAATCAAAACAGCGGGATTTGTACCTCTGACAGTCGACGATGCCTATGCGACAGCACTGATTGGTTATCATCTGGGCCGTTACGGCGGGGAAGCGGCAGTTGTTGATTTAGTCAATAACGGCACCTGGGGCGAAAGCGACATCGCTAAGAAAACCGCAGCTGATTTTGCTGATTTAGTCGCCAAAGGTTATGTTTCCGTCAACGCGGGCGCTACATGGCCCAGCAACCAAAACGGTGAGTTCGCTCTGGGCGAAGTAGCCATGTACCTGAATGGCTCCTGGCTGCCTAATGAAGTGCGCAGCATTACCGGTGATGACTACAGATGGGGCTGCTTCAGCTATCCTGCAGTCGAAGGCGGAACCGACGGTGTCGAAGCCTCGAACTTCGGTGCTCAAGTCTTTGCTATCAATAACAAATCCACCGTCTCCAAAGAAGCCTTTGATCTCATCACCTTCTTGACCAAAGGCGAATGGGACCAGAAGCTCGCTGACGGCACCCTGGGCATCCCTGCGGATACCAGCAATGCTGAATGGCCTGCACAACTGGCAGAAGTGAAGCCTGTATTGGACAGCCTGACCACCCGTTACACTTGGGCAGTCGGTGTCGAATCCAACAACAACGTGACACCCGCTATCAAAGACAACTTCATCCTCTTGTTGACCGGAAGCCTTGGCGCTGACGAGTTCATCGCAAAAATGGTTGAAGCCGGCAAATAAAGCACAATAAGCTTTGACGAACGGGCGTCAGCGCAGCGGCGCTGGCGCCTGTTCTTTACTCTTAGGATCCACGTTGGGGAGGGTTAAGCATTGAAAAAAAGCAAGTCGATGATTGTGATGTTCCTGGCACCCGCCGTGATCATCTTCTGTATCATTTTTATTTATCCGATTTTACGTACTCTGGTCATGAGCCTTTTTAAGGTCGAAAATATGACCGGCGCAGTTTCAGACTGGGTCTTTGTGGGTTTTTCGAACTACAGTACGCTCTTAAGTACACAGATATTTGGTTCGGCACTTTTTAATCTATTTAAAATATGGGCCATCGGTGGGTTAATCGTGATGAGCTTGGGCTTTCTTTTTGCCGTGATTCTGAATAGCGGTATTCGTGGCAAAAAACTCTACCGTGCCATCATCTACATGCCCAATATCGTTAGTGCAGTCGCTCTGGCTACGATGTGGATTCAATATGTGTATAATCCGCGTTTTGGTTTGGCCAAAAGTTTTTTCGAAACTATCGGTGCCACGGAGCTGGCTAAAATCAACTGGACCAGCCCGGACTACAAGTTTACCGCCATGCTTATTGCTTATTGTTTTGGTATGGTGGGCTATCATATGCTCATTTTTTCCAGCGGCATTGAGAAAATTCCAGCGGATTATTTTGAAGCATCAAGAATTGACGGTGCCGGCCAAATCCGACAGTTCTTTCATATTACCTGGCCGCTGTGTCGCGGTGTTTTACGCACCAACATCACCATGTGGAGTATTACGAGTGTGGGTTTCTTTGTTTGGTCTCAACTCTTTTCTACAGTAACGGCAGATAAGTCCACCATCACCCCGCTCGTCTATTTATATATGCAGACCTTTGGTTCCGGTAATACGGTGACAGATCGAAATGCCGGTCTCGGAGCGGCTATCGGTGTAATTTTGGCCATCGTAGTTGTGCTTGTCTTTATGATCACCAACCGCGTGCTCAAAGAAGAAAACTTGGAAATGTAGGGGGCATGACGATGAAAGAAAAAACGATAAAACGCAGTCGTCTCAATTGGCGTAACGATGTCCGTCTCTTACCGGGTTATGTCATTCTAAGCCTTTGGGTTTTGTTTACCCTCGTTCTACTGGGTTGGGTGCTGGCCGCCAGTTTTTCAACGACTAAGGATATTTTTAGCGGAAAAACGCTGCAGTTTCCGACCGGCTTGCACTTTGAGAACTTCGTCACGGCATGGAATTCACAAAACGTGTCGACTATTTTTGCCAACTCTTTGGGTTATGCGTCAGTGAGCACAGCATTGCTGATCTTGATTTGTGCACCGGCGGCTTATGTACTATCGCGTTTCAAATTTTTTGCCAATAAAACGATTCAGAGCGGTTTTGTGGCAGCCATGGGTGTGCCTATTGCGATGTTAATCCTGCCCTTATTTAGTGTTGTCACCGGAATCGGTCTGCTGAAACAAGATATCACCGTGCGTATCCTCATGGTCATCTTGTACGTGGGCATCAACATTCCTTATACAGTCATTTTCTTACTGACCTTCTTTTCCAACCTCTCACGCTCCTTCGAAGAAGCAGCGGCTGTGGATGGCTGTTCACCGACCAAGACCTTTTGGCAGATCATGCTGCCTCTAGCTCAACCCGGTATTGTAACGGTCAGTATTTTTAACTTTATTAATATCTGGAACGAGTACTTTATGTCGCTGATTTTTGCCAGCTCTGATAATGTCAGGCCGGTTGCGGTGGGCTTGTATTCGATGATATCATCCATGAAATATACGGGTAACTGGGCAGGTATGTTTGCATCCGTTGTGATAGTCTTTTTGCCTACCTTTATCCTTTACATTTTCCTTTCCGAGCGCATCATTCAGGGCGTTACAGGCGGAGGTGTCAAAGGCTAAGCAGTTAGGTCCCGTTTCACGTCAAAGAGCTGTGGCAGTGGGGTGAAGCATGGATATCGTTCTAGTCGGATCGGGTAAGGTCGGTGAATCGCTCTGTACGGATTTAATCCGGGAGGGCCATGCACTGACCTTAATTGATAAGAATCCGGAAATCGTTTTTTCGATGAGCGAAAAAATGGATTTAAAAGCCGTGACCGGTAACGGCGTGTGCCGGAGGTCCAGAAGGAAGCCGGTGTCGCTGACTGTGATCTTTTTATCTCTGCGACCCCCAACGATGAGATTAACATTGTCGCCTGCGTGGTGGCCTCGCGCCTTGGGGCGAAGCACTGCGTGGCGCGTATCCGCAACCCCGAGTACACCCGCGGCATGGACTTCGGCTGGGAGCGCATCGGTATCTCGATGATGATGAATTCCGATTATGAAGCGGCGCGCGAGATCATCGAGGAATTTGACTATCCCACGGCTAACTACGTCGAACCCTTTTCGATAGAGCAGGTGAAAATTATTAAGGTGCGCATCAAAGCAGGCAGCCATTTGGACGGGGTGCCGATTTACCGCGTGCGCTCGCTGATTCCCCAGATCCTGATTTGTTCCTTGCAAAGAGATCAAGGACCGCACATTCCCAAGGCGCAGGACCAGTTGCGGGGCGGCGATGCCGTGCATATTATTGGCAAAAAATCCGACCTGAGCGACTTCATCATCATGGCGGGGCACAGCAGCCCAGCTTTTCGCTCTGCCTTTATCATCGGCGGTGGGATTACGGCGCGCTATCTTTTGCCCGCCTTATTAAAACGAGGCATAGCGGTGCGTTTGATCGAACGCGACAAAATGCAAGCGCAGGCTTTGGCCTTAGAATTTCCCAAGGCGGAAATCATCATCGGAGACGGCACGGACCAAGAATTTTTAATCGAGCAGCGGCTTGACCGCTACGATGTGTCCATTGCCCTGACCAATATTGATGAGGAGAACCTGCTCTTTTCCCTCTTCGCCCATCGGCTGGGCGTGCGTAAAACCGTGACCAAGGTAAGTCGCATCAACCTGGTCGGTCTACTGGACTCGGAAAGCCTCGACATGATCGTGACGCCACGACTCTCAGTGGCGAACGGTATCATTCGCTATGTGCGTTCGCTCAACAATACCTTGGACTCTGAAATCGAGGACTATCACCGCCTGGACAACGGCGTGATTGAGGCGGTGGTTTTTCTGGTCAAAAAAGACGCGCGAATTTTGGACATTCCCTTGCGTGATCTAAAGGTAAAGGAAAAAATCCTTCTGGGTTTGATTCTGAGAGGGGATGAAGTGATTGTGCCCTCGGGTGATGACCGGGTTTTGGCAGGTGATCGTGTGATTGTGATCAGCATGCAGGAGAATGTGCAGACGCTTGACGACATCCTGGAGGCTGAGGCATGAATTGGCTGATGCTACGTTACCTCTGGGGCAGAATACTCTCCCTTGAAGCCTTGATGATGTTTCCGGCCCTAATTGTGGGCCTCATCTATGGAGAAGGCTTACGCACGCTTTTGGCATTTGTGGTCTCCGCCATACTTTGTTTCTTTTGTGGTTTGCTTTTAGCTGGCAAAAAACCCGAGCAGCAGAATTTTCATGCCATGGAGGGGCTGGCTTTTGCCTCTGTTATCTGGATTATCGTTTCGCTCTTCGGTGCCCTGCCTTTTTATCTCAGTGGCCAAGTGCCTTCTTTTATCGATGCGCTCTTTGAATCGACGAGCGGTTTTACAACTACCGGTGCCAGTGTGCTGGGTGATGCTTCCGGCCTTTCCCATGCCATGCTTTTTTGGCGCAGCTTTACCCTGATGATCGGCGGTATGGGTATGCTGGTTTTTGTCCTGCAGTTTATCCCGAATTTCGGTTCGAAGGGCATCCATATTCTCAGGGCGGAACTTCCCGGTCCCTATTCGGGCAAAGTCGAGTCGCGCGTCAGCTCCTCCATCCGTTTGCTGTATGTTGTTTATCTGATTATGACGGCGACCATGGTGATTCTTTTGGCAGCAGGCGGCGTGCCCATGTTTGAGTCCTTTCTCTTGGCTTTCGGCGCTGCAGGAACTGGGGGTTTTGCCATTCCGGGCCCCCATCTTACCCAAAACAGCAGCAGTTATGTGCAGATGGTGATGGCGGTCGGCATGCTGATTTTTGGCATGAATTTCAACTTTTTCTATTTGATTGCCATTGGCAAAATCCGCCAGGTCTTCAAAAGTGAGGAGCTGAAGTGGTACCTGGCCATTGTAGCCGGCGCTATCGTCGTCATTTCCACACAACTCTGGTCTCACTACGACAATCTGCTCATCATGCTGCGCGATGTCTTTTTTACTGTCAGCTCGGTCATCACAACCACAGCTTATACCACCGTAAACTTTCATGCCTGGCCCATCGTCTGCCATGTCGTTTTACTGATTCTGATGTTCAGCGGAGCCATGTCCGGCTCGACGACGAGCGGCTTTAAGATCGCGCGGGTTGCGGTTTTTGCCAAAACGATACGCCAGGAAGTGCGTCACATGATTAATCCGAATCGTGCGGTCCCGGTGCAGTTTGAGGGCAAAATCCTCGACGAAAAAGCACAACGTAACATCATCTATTATTTCATTACCTACTTCGCCGTCTTTTTCCTCTTGCTAATGGTTTTAAGCCCATTCACACAGAGCTTCAGCGGCGCTTTCAGTTCGGTCATCGCCACCCTCAACAACATTGGTAACGGTTTGGATCTGCTTGGTCCGGCTCCCGCGTACCAGAATCTGCCCATAACGGCTAAATTAATCATGTCTCTGTCCATGGTGATGGGGCGACTCGAGATCTACCCGGTGCTGATTCTTTTCTCGCCCTCAACCTATAAGTAGCGTAGTAACTATATTTGTGGTATATCTGGCGATAGTACTAGGTATAAAGTCTTAATAATGCTACAATCAACTTAATTTGACAGAGGGGTTTTTTATTGAGAGGGTAAAGTGGCTGTTTCTGCGCCTTTAGGTGAAGTGACTGCTTTTTGCTTGCCCTACTTAGTTGAGGGGAGTCAATCTCATGGCTTTGGATTTACATCACGGAACGACATACTGGCATCAAACGCAAAAAGACATTGAATATCCACAATTGAGTAAAGACGAAAGCACAGAAATCGTCATTATCGGTGCGGGCATGAGTGGTGCCCTGATTGCCTATGAACTACTGAAAGAACAGCACAATATCATACTCATCGATAAAGATATCCCCGGACATGGTTCATCCGACGGTAACACGGGTCTGATTCAATATAACTCGGATGAATCGCTGCACGACATGATTAAAACACACGGCGAGCACAAAGCAGTCGATTTCTATCGACTCTATGACAGGTATCAATCTGCTACATCAGATTGCCGATGAACTGACCGGAAGATACCGGATACGCCAAAAGGGACAGCCTTTATCTCAGTGCCAAACAATCGGATATCGGAAGCTGAAAGAATACGGGGAGACGCTGAATAAATACGGCTTTCCGGCGGAGTGGTTGAGTCGCCAGACCCTTGCGAAAATTTATGGACTTGATGCGCACGGCGCTCTGAAAACTGCCCATGATTTGGAGCTCAATCCCTTCAAATGGATACAAGCCCTGCATCGCAGCAATCTCAAGCGTGGCGCGAAAATCTTCAAGAATACGGCTGCCGTGGATATCAGGAGAAGCGGACTGAACACCTATGTAGTCTTGACCGACACGCCTTACACTGTACGCGCCAAGTATGTGATTTTTGCCAGTGGTTATGAAGAAAACATGATTCCTGAAATCGAGCCTTTTGTCGAGCGCAATAACACTTTTTCCTTTGTCAGTTCGAAATGCTCCGGCTTCTGGACGGACCGTGCCATGATCTGGGACAGCGCCGACCCCTATCTTTATTTCCGCAGCACCGAAGATGACCGCATCATCGCGGGTGGTCGGGATAAGGAAGGCATCGAACTGGATTCCGAGAAAAAGATCAAAGCTGAGAGTATGAAAATACTGGCAAAAATAAAGAGCTATTATCCGGCACTCGAGGCGGAACCTTATAAGATGTGGCAATCAGTTTTCGCCGAATCAAAAGATGGCTTGCCCTTTATCGGTAAACGTAAGAATAAACGCAATCAATTCTACGCTTTGGGTTACGGTGGGAACGGTACTTGTTATGCAGCGATTGCCGCTATTTTACTGCGCTTTTATCTGCGTGGTGAGGAGCATCCCTACGCCTATACGGTGAATTTAGAGGGCAGAGAGGCGAAAGAAACCTAACTGTCATAGAATTTGTATTTTCAATTCATTTCGCTTCGCTTATACTTAAAAAAGTTTAGGCATGCGGCAAAAATGGGCATTACCGCAATGCGTCCGATTCGCCCCTATGAGAGGAGCGGAGCGTTTCGTCTCCGGCTAAAGCAACTATGTTGAAAAACCATTTCATGCATCAAAAGATGATGACCAAGGTGCTCATCGCTTTAATCCCGCTTTATCTAATGGCCGTCTACCTCTTCGGCTGGAGGATACTGCTGTTATTGGCGGTGGTCTTGATTAGTGCCTCCCTCGCGGAAGTGCTGGTCATGAAACAGATTCAAAAAGACAAGGTCAAGCTCACGGAAGCCTGCTTTGTCAGTGCTGCACTCTTTACCCTGACTTTACCGCCGGCCACACCCCTTTGGGTCGCTGCCATCGGCATCATTTTCGGTATTGTTTTCGGTAAAGCGGCGTTCGGAGGCTTCGGTTTCAACGTCTTCAATCCGGCTTTGGTGGGGCGTTGTTTCATCTATATCGCCTTTCCGACACACTTAACATTTAACTGGACGGAACCTTTCAGAGGTCTCCCGGGTGGTTTTGCCGCTTTCTCAGGCGGCGCGGATCTGCTGACACACGCGACACCGATGATTTCCATGAAAGCCGGTGGAGCAATGCCGTCATTGTCTGACCTCTTCTTCGGTTTCACTGCCGGTACTTTGGGCGAGACATCGGCATTACTGATTTTGCTGGCCGGTCTTTATCTGATTGTGACAAAAACCGCTTCTTGGAAAATTATGCTTTCCACTTTGGCTTCAGCCGCTGTCTTATCAACGGCTTTCTACATCAGTGGAATCAATAACACGCCTCCACAGTACATGCTGCTGTCCGGTGGCCTGCTCTTTGCCGCTGTGTTTATGGCGACGGATCCCGTTTCCGCGCCAAAGGCGGAAGGAGCGAAGTGGATTTTCGGCTTGATGATCGGAACTTTTGCCATCATCATCCGCCAGTTCTCGCTCTTTACCGAAGGCGTGATGTTTGCCATTCTGATTGCCAATGCCTTGGCCCCACTGGTCGAGCGCGGCATCCGTGAGTGGAAAAAGACACAGAAAGAGAAACTGGCTGCTGCTCAAGCCGCCGAAAACGTCCCTGTGCCCGCTGACCCCATGAGTGTTACTGACAAAGGAGGTGCGAGCGTATGAAACGCGGCTATGGTTACACCATCGTTTTTATCCTATTAGTCAGCGCCTTGTTTACCGCTTTTCTGGCCGGAACCGACGTGCTGATGAAGCCCAAAATCCTGGCCAACACCCGGCTTGAAGAGCAGAAGTCCATTCTCTATGCCTTCAATGCGGATAGCGCAGGTAGTGCAGAAGAAATTGACCAGCGTTTCAATGCCAGTGTCAAAATGGTAGAGGGTGCAGAACTATCTTATTACGAACATGTCGATGAAGCCGGTAATGTCTTGGGCTATGCCGTACCCTTTACGGGCTCCGGTCTCTGGGGCACCATTCGCGGTTGGCTGGCGGTGACACCGCAACTGGACGAGATCCAGGGTTTGGTCTTTACCGAACAAAATGAAACCCCCGGCTTAGGTGGGCGTATTATGGAAGATTGGTATAGAGAACAGTTCCGCGGTATGAAGTTGGAAGCCGGCCAACGTGTACAGTATGGCACTAGCGGTGACAAGCAGGTGGACGCGATTTCCGGTGCCACGCAGACTTCGAACGCCATTATCCGCATCCTGAACCAAGTCAAAGACGAAGTACTCACGAAATTGGAGGTGAAGTAAGATGGCCTCGGAAAAAAGTATCTCCATTGTCAAACGCAGCCTCTTTAGTGAGAATCAGGTTTTACGCCAGATTCTGGGCATTTGTTCCAGCCTGGCGGTCACCAATGCCATGTCCAACTCTGTGGTTATGGGCTTAGGCGTGACTTTTGCCACGATGCTCTCCTCCTTTACGCTCTCGATTATGCGTAACTGGATTCCGCATCGCATCCGCATGATTGTGCAGACCCTGGTTATCGCTTCCTATGTTATTTTTGTAGACATCGTGATCCGAGCTTATCTGCCTGATGTGTCCAAACAACTTGGACCTTATGTCGGCTTGATTATCACCAACTGTATCGTCATGGGTCGTGCCGAAGCTTATGCACAGAAAAACCCGCCCTGGCCTTCGTTGCTGGACGGTTTGTTCTCCGGCTTGGGTTACACCATGGTCCTGCTGGTCATTTCCTTCATCCGCGAACTGCTTGGTTTCGGTACCTTGTTCGGGATGACGATTTTGCCTGAAAGCTTTGAAAAATGGACCATCATGGTCATGCCGCCGGCCGCCTTCTTCATCATCGGTGTGATGATTTGGGTGCTCAATGCCCGTAAACTGAAACGCGAAGCCGCCGCGAAGGAGGGAAGCAAATGATGTATCCGCCGATTAGCCCTTTAATCATCTTTCTCGCCTCCATTATTACGAGTAATATGATTTTCTCGAATTTCCTCGGGATGTGTTCATACATTTCCGTATCGAGCGAATTCAAAACCGCCTCAGGTCTGGGCAAAGCCGTCACCTTGGTCATGCTTTTGACCAATGCCCTCAACTGGCTGATTTATAGGTTTGTTATCGTGCCCCTGAACATCGATTATTTGCGCAATATCATCTTCATCATGGTCATCGCGGCTTTGGTGCAAATTCTGGAAATGTTCTTTGACCGTTACATGCCTGACCTGCACGCCAATCTGGGTATCTTCCTGCCTTTAATCACCGTGAACTGCGCCATCCTCGGCGCCACCCTCTTCATGGTTATCCGTAACTACAACTTCCTGCAGTCCTTGCTCTTCGGTTTAGGTAGCGGTATCGGTTGGTGGCTGGCGATCTGTATGATGGCCGCCATCAGGGAAAAAATGGCAAAAACCAAGCTCCCGCCCGGTATTAGCGGACCTGCAATCAGCTTTATCATCACCGGCATCATGGCCATGGCTTTCGTGGGATTCTCCGGAATCTTCACCATCCAGTAAGCGGGGAGGACGATTATGATACAACAAATCCTGCAAACGACGGCCAGTATCGCCCTGATCTCCGTGGTCCTAGCCATCATCATCTCCGTTGCGGAGAAGGTCCTGAACAACTACGGAACCTGTAAAATCGACGTCAACAACGGCGAGAAAGTTCTGGAAGTGGAAGGCGGATCATCATTGCTCTCCACGCTGGCTGCACAAAAGATTTTTATTCCCTCCGCTTGCGGTGGTAAAGCCACTTGCGGTTTGTGCAAGGTGCAAATCAAAAGCGGTGCGGGGCCGATTTTGCCCACTGAGGAACCTTATCTCTCCGAAAAAGAGCGCGCCGAAAATTTCCGCCTCTCCTGTCAGATCAAGGTTAAGAACGACCTCTTTATCGAAATCCCCGATGAGCTCTTCAACATCAAGGAGTATGTGGCAAAACTCGAGCAGCTCGTCGACCTGACCCACGACATCAAGTACCTGCACATGAAATTGCCCGAAAACGAAACCGTCTCCTTCAAAGCCGGTCAGTTCATGCAGTTTTACACCAAGCCCTACGGCAAAATCAAAGAAGAAGTCTTCCGTGCCTACTCCATCGCCTCTGCACCTTCAGACAAAAATCACATCGATCTGATCGTCCGCAAAGTGCCGGATGGTTTGGCTACCGGTTATGTCCACAGTGCCCTGAAAGAAGGCGATGAAGTACGTCTCTCCGGCCCCTATGGCGACTTCTACCTGCGCGGTGGTGAAGGTATCCATACCCTGGTCATGATTGCCGGCGGCTCCGGTATGGCCCCGATGCGCTCATTGATTTTTGATATCCTTGAACGCGAGCTGAACTACGAAATCAAATTCTTCTTCGGTGCCGTAACCATGCGCGATCTCTTCTATTTAGACGAATTCCGTGCCTTGGAAGAGAAACACGCGAATTTCCATTTCATCCCCGCGCTATCCGGTTCCGTCGAAGGCGACGGCTGGGAAGGGGAGAAGGGTACCATTGTCGAGGTCATGTTGCGTCATATTCCCGATGCAGAGGGCAAAGAAGCCTATCTCTGTGGCGGCCCCGGCATGTTGAATGCCTGTATCAATGCCCTACACAGCGTAGGCTTTACCGATGACGCCATATTCTTTGACAAATTCTGATCAACGGAGGTCGTAGCATCATGAAAGAAAATCCTGCAGAGAAAGATCTGAAACGCGACATGCAGCCCGGCCGCCTGATTTTGGACGGCTTATTGGGCGACGATACACGCCAGCTCCAGGAAATTGTCAATGCCGATGCCGAAGTGCTTAACCGTTTGGGCGTCTCAACCGAATTGCTGGCTCAAACAATGCGACGCCTAAGCCGCGCAGGCATGGGCGGTCTCGGTAACCCCGTTAATGAGGGCGACTACTCGGTGCAAGTCGATGAATGGATGGGCTGGATGGGCTGTCCTTTCAAGGACGCCAAACGTGCCGCCAAGCGCATCAGCCGCGTGACGAAATTATCGACAGGCGAATCCATGACCTGGTCGGATTTGCACATTCATTTGATTGAGGACCACGGCTTTTTCCAAGGCGAGGGTTCGGCGCATCGTCTGGATCCGGAGAAGCTGATTCGCTTTTTGGGCTTGGCTCAGGGCTAGGGTTTCGGCTTCCGGGCTGAGGTTTAGGCTTAGGATCCGGGGGCTGCTTTGGGTTTTGGAATCAGCTTCGAATGTAGGATTCGCGGCGGGCGTAGTGAGTTTGGGATTCGCAGTGGGTGTTGTGGTGCGGTGGGCTTGTTATTGTCGTCTGCATTCTGGTGTGGGGTTTGAGTTTTGCTGAGTAGCTTGATTTTTGGCAAAAATTTCGCAAATCCAAGTGACAATGCCGCTTTTGTGGTTTTTATCAAGTCTTCCACGGGTTTTACCGTCACTTTTTTCGCTAATCCAAGCTTGGATTTTGATGCGCTTGGATTTGCGTAAAAAATGCCAAAAAATCCGCATTTGATCACTACTTCCGCTCACAAAATCTCACTCAAGTTGGATTCTCGCAATTTTCTACGGTTTCCTAAAGTGGTGTCGCAGCCGCCCTGGCAATGCGACAATCTGATTTTAGGTGTCGCAGCCAACCAAGCAGTGCGACGATTAGTAGGATACCTTCCGCTACTGCACTTTTTGCGTTTGTACAAACAAGAACGTCTGAATCGAGGCTCTCGCATTGTCATCCTGGGATTTCAGCTACACTTTTTTCGTTTCGACAAACGCTACTTTGCTGAATCGTCAAAAATGTAGTAAAAACCCTGAAATTCTGGGTTTTGAAAGTCTCCTCGAAGAAAATATTTGTCCAAACGTAAAAAGTGTAGCCAGAACCCCTAATCCACCAGAGCGAAGGTTGTGTCGCAGCTGCCCCGGCTATGCGACGATTAGAGTTCAGAGCGGTGTCACAGCCGCCCCGGCTATGCGACGGATTTGTTTCACCTGAGATTGCCGCTTTTTTAGCGCTTAGTGTACAATGGGGAGCGCTAAAAAATTAGATAGGAAAGATCCTTTGGAACAAACTATAACAACGTACCAAAAACTACCTCCCATCATCGGAAAAAGCGCCCTCGGACGCTTTTTTGGCAGCCGCGCGTTCCTGAAGCTGCTCATCGCCATTGCTATCCCGGTCATTATTCAAGACCTCATCACGACTGCGGTCAACATGCTCGATACAGTGATGATTACGCCTTTGGGTGCGCACTCCATTGCAGCGGTCGGGCAAGTTAACCAGTACTTTTTCTTCTTTCAGGTCATCCTCTTCGGTATCAACAGCGGTGGCTCGATATTCTATGCCCAGTATCACGGAAGAGGTGACCAGCAAGGCATCAAATTGGTTTTGAGTATCTGTCTGAAGCTCAGCGTCGCTGTTTCCGTGCTTTTTACAGCCATTTCGCTTCTTGCGGCTAAGCAGATTTTGCACATATTGGCGCCTGATCCTCAACTCGTTGAGATTGGGGTGGAGTACCTCCATATTTTGAGTTTTTCCTTTGTGATATTTGGCCTGCGTCAGACTTTCGGACTGGCACTGCGCGGTATCGGTCAGACGAAGCCGACCATGTATGCGTCCTTGCTGGCTTTTGCCGTTAATGGGGTGCTGAATTACGTTTTGATTTTTGGCAAAATAGGCTTCCCCGCCATGGGTGTTAAGGGTGCTGCCATCGCTACCTGTGTGGCCCGATTGGTCGAATTGCTGTGGATTATGCATCACGTCTATCGCAAGGACCCGTCACTGCGACTGCGTCTGAAAGAACTTACACTATTTGACAGCGTGATGTTCAAACAATACCTGAAGCTGGCCATGCCAGTGATTACAACGGAGACGCTATGGTCTTTGTCGCAGTTGCTCTATTCCATGGCCTATGTACGTATCAGTACAGATGCCTCTGCGGCGGTACAGCTTTCGGCGACGATTCAAGGCTTACTTTTTGTCTTTATCATGAGCCTCAGTGCGGCATCGGCAGTCATCATCGGGCAGGCCATTGGTGCTGATGAGGACAAAGAAACAGTCATCCAAAAAATGGCCTCACGCATCCTGCGACTGACGGCAGTGATTGGCATCATCTGCACTGTACTGGAAGTCTTTTTCCCATCGGTCCTGATGGTTTTTTATCGCGATTTGACGCCAGAACTCTGGCAAATGACTGCGGACCTTTTGCGCGTGCGAGGGCTTTTCATTGTGGTGCGCTTCATGAACTCGGTGCTCATCATGGGCGTGTTTAGAGCAGGAGGCGATGTCAGAGTTCCGATGCTTATTGAGATGCTGACGACCTGGCTTTTTGCCGTACCGATTGCATTTATTGCTGGTTTGTATTGGCAGCTGGGCATCTTCTGGACCTTGGCGCTGGTGACCTTTGAAGAAGTGATCAAGTTATTGATTCTGTTACCACGCTACTTCCGACGCAGGTGGATACATCGCGTTTGGGATTGAGAATCAGGAGTACACGGCATTGCCTCTTCATTGACAAAAACTCCGTTTGTATTGCATTGTTTGTACAGGTAGTGATTTTTCCTGTGCAGTTCAAAAATGATTGCAAGGATCTGCAGACTTTATGGGTGGATGCTTCTTATGAAAAAACTTTCAATAGATGATGTGGCAAAAAAAGCCGGTGTCTCTATTTCAACCGTTTCACGTGTGATGAATACTCCGGAACTGGTCAAGGAAGAAACACGCTGCAAAGTTGAAAAAGTCATTTCCGAACATAGTTATATCCCGCTTTCTAATGCTCGTAATCTTTCTAAAAAAGTATCCACTACACTTTGCCTCATCGTCCCCGAGATTGATAATCCGTTTTGCAGTAGCATCGTTAAGGGCATCACTGACATTGCTTCGCTCAATAATTTAAGCTGTATGTGTTTTAGCAGTGAAGAAAATGCACAAACTGAGATGCGCTTACTCGAAAAAATTAATCAAATACATATAGCGGGTTTGGTACTCATGCCTTGTTTAGATTATAAAGAAGATCAACTTGGCAAAAGATTCAAAAAACTGACTGCCTTGCTGGATGCCCCCGTTGTTTTAATTGACAGGCGAGCGGATTACCTCAATCTTCCCGGTGTTTATTTTGACGATGCCAGTGCGATGTATGAGGCAACAAAACATCTTATTCTGAAAGGACATAAAAAAATAGCTCTAATCAGTGGCCGCAAGCATGTGCGTCAAACGACAGACCGTGAGTATGGCTTCTTACTGGCTATGCATGAAGCCGGCTTTATCAAGCCGGAAAAATCTGTTTTTTATCCGGGTTATAATCTCGACTTAGCCTATAAAGAAGCGAAGAAAGTTTTAAAAAGTAGCAATCCGCCGACTGCTATTATAGGTATGAATAATACGATTACAATTGGCATCATAAGGGCTATTGGTGAAGCCGGATTAAAAATCGGTGAGGATATCGACTTGGTCGGACTGGATTGTATAGAGGTGCTACGGTACATCGGGGCAAAAATCGCTTTTATACAGCGTGACCCGGTGTTTCTCGGTGAAGCAGCGGCAAAGCTTCTATTATCAAAACTTGATGATAAAACACGGGGTGTGGCCCAAATCCAGGAAGCAGAGATTCCTAAGTCCGATTTGATGACTCCAAGTATCAGCGCTGCCGCATTGACATACAGTGAACTCCCGCAGGATTCTTATTTGTATAGTGCAAAGGTTCTTTTGCCTGAAAATAAGAAAGAAGCCACAGAACCCATTATCTGATCAAAAGGGACGGTACCGGTAAACTCCTTCGTCTCGTGAATCTCGCTAAATCTTTTCATGTTAAAGTTGAGTGGAACTTCCTGTTTTGGTCATCTTAGCTAAATATCAAAAATACTTATCAAAATAATTGAAATTCGATTGACTCTTTAGACAAATTTGCTATAATTTATTTTATGAAAGCGCTTTCATAACGTAAATTGACCAAGCGCTCTTGTTTTATTATCATTTAAATCAACACAACGGAGGTTTTCTCATGAGTGACCGTTTCAAAGAGTTAAGTCAAAATGCAGTCAAAGAACTGGCAGAGGTATTTGATCGAATTGGCGATGCCGATGTCGAACCTTTGTTAAAAGCCATCGAAGACCACCAACGAATTTTCACCTTGGGCGCCGGAAGAGAAGGGCTGGGTGTAAGAGCATTTACCATGCGTCTGATGCACTTGGGAAAAGATGCACATTGGGCTTGGGATGACACAACTCCGGCTATCAATCCCGGTGATCTTTTCATCTGTGCCTGCGGTTCGGCAGATGTCGGCCATGAAAACTATATGTGTGAGCAAGCGAAAAATGCGGGAGCAACGCTGCTACTTGTTACGGCCAGCGGTGAAGGCGTATTAACAAAAATTGCTGACACCGTGGTAAAAGTCCCTGCTGCGGCGTACCGTGCAACGGGTGACTTTGTTAAGTCCACCCAACTGATGGGCAATCTCTTTGAGCAAACCTTACTCATCTACTTCGATATGATTGTCATGGCATTACGAGAACGCTTAGGGATAAAAGCAGAAGAAATGGTTGCCAGACATAGAAATATCGAATAATTAATTAGTAATCCGCGACCACAGGTCGTGAGAATAATTAGGAGGACAAATCATGAAAAAGAAGCTATTTTCCTTGTTTCTTGCAGTAAGTTTAGTTGCCGGTTTGGCTGCTTGCGGAGGCACAGCCACCACAGCAGCAACGACAGCAGCTGCAGCAGCGGAAACAACAAAAGCAGCGGCAGCTGCAGAAACCACTGCCGCAGCAGCGGCTGAAACAACAGCGGCAGCTGAGGCTGAAGCAACCACAGCTGCAGCAGTAGAAGCCGGTGGCCTTTTCGACTTGGCACAATACAAGTCAGATAAGGATAAATCGGAATGGACCATTGCCGTTGTCACTAAAGACAACACCGCGGCTTGGTTCAAACGAATGGAACAAGGCGTTATGCAATTTGGTCAGGATACCGGTATCAACGTTATCCAAAAAGGACCGGCAAATGCAGATGCTTTGTCACAGGTACAGGTGGTTGACGACTTAATTAATCAGGGTGTTGATGCGATTTGTGTTATTCCCATTGATCCGGGTGCACTGGAAGAATCTCTGAAAAAAGCTTTGGAAAAGGGTATCCCCGTTGTCACACACGAAGCCTCTAACCAAGTTAATACCCTCTTTGACGTAGAAGCATTCACAGCCAATGACTTTGGTGCAGCCATTATGGATAAGCTAGCCATGGAAATGGGCGAAACCGGTAAGTATGCCATCATGGTTGCTTACACCACATCAACCACACATATGGAATATGCTACTGCAGAAGCCAATCGCCAAAAAGAAGCATATCCCAACATGGAATTAATCAATGGCGGCGCTATTCCTTCAGCTGAATCACAAGAGAGCATGGATACCGCCTACGAGAGAGCCAAGGAAATTCTTAAAGCCAATCCTGACCTAACCGGTTTCATCGGCACTGCATCCACGGATATCCCCGGTATTGCAAAGGCTGTTGAAGAATTGGGTTTGGCAGGAAAAGTGAAGATCGTCGGCGTTACCACTCCGAACGAAGTAAAAGATTATATCGATAATGGCACTGTTTCTGCGTTAAAACTCTGGGATCCCAGTGATGCCGGTTATGCTACGGTTTCCGTCGCTGCCAAAATTTTGGCAGGTGAAGAAGTTGGTGCTGGCACTGACCTCGGCATTAAAGGTTACGAGAGCGTCACCGAAGTTCAGGGTGGAAGCCGTGTTCTGATCGGCCAGGCAGACATCACCATAGACAAATCAAACCGTGCTGATTTTGATTTCTAAGCACTAATAGAATTCATTATTCATAAGTAATAGCAGTGTTTATTGACCGGCATTTTATGTCGGTCAATAAACTCATTTATTAATAAGAGGTGCACATGGGAAATTTTCTGGAAGTAAGAGGTGTACATAAATCCTTCGGAGGCGTCCATGCATTGAAGGGTGTAGACCTTATCATTAAAGAAGGTGAAGTCCACTGCCTGGCAGGTGAAAACGGCTGTGGCAAGTCTACTATAATCAAGATTATTTCTGGTTTCTACAAGGCTGATGCCGGAACAATTACCATTCAAGGTAAGACATATGAAAACTTGACACCAACGGACGCCATTAGAGCTGGTATTCAAGTTATTTATCAAGACTTCTCAGTGTTTCCCAACCTTACCGTAATGGAAAATCTAGCACTTAACCAAGTGGTAGCCAATAAGAAAAAACTAGTTAGTAAGAGTCAGTATCGAAAAATCGCATTAGAAGCGATGAGTAAAATTGATTTCCATGTCGACTTGGATGAACGAGTCGAAAACTTGCCTGTTGCAGATAAACAACTGATTGCGATATCCAGAGCACTATTGGACAACGCAAAGATGATCATTATGGACGAACCGACCACTGCTCTGACAAAAAAAGAGGTCGATCGGCTTTTCAGTATTGTCAACAACCTAAAAGAAAATGGTGTGACGATACTCTTTGTTTCTCATAAACTTGCTGAAGTTTTTGAGATATCGGACCGGATTACTATTTTCAGAAGCGGAGAGAATGTAATCAGCACAGATACAAAAGAATTGGATGATGCAAGTTTTGCCTTCTATATGACAGGCAGACATTTCGATCAAGTTAGCCGGTCTGAAGATGAAGATGCAGCCAGAATTGACATGAATAATATTGTCCTGAGTGTTGATAATTTGACTGCTCCGGGTTTTAAAGATGTCAGTTTCGATTTACATAAAGGAGAGATTCTGGGAATTACCGGACAATTGGGCTCTGGTCGTACCGAAATCTCTTTAGCCCTTTTTGGCCTATTGAAGCCTGAGTCGGGCACTATAAAGGTAAAGGGTAAGGAAGTAAGAGTTAATTCAGTTGAAGATGCCATGGACTTGGGCATCGCGCTGGTTCCTGAAGATCGCCTGACAGAGGGGTTGTTTTTGCCACGCTCCATCTTAACCAATATCACAGTGACGCGCTTGAAAGCATTGGTAAAGCGCTGGGGAAAACTTAACCTTAAAGAACAGTCAGAAGAATCATCTAAATTAGTAAAACAATTAAATGTTAAAACCAATGACCATACTTTACCGGTCAGAACACTTTCCGGTGGTAACCAACAAAAAGTTTTACTGGCCAGGTGGCTGGCTAATAAGCCGGAAATTATTGTTTTGAACGGCCCCACGGTGGGTGTTGATATCGGAGCAAAGTACGATATTCATGCACTCCTACGAGAACTTGCACGAGAAGGTATTTCCGTCATCATCGTTTCTGACGATCTGGTGGAAGTGATTTCGGTCTGCGACCGAGTTATCGTTGTAGCAGGTGGACGTGTCACAGGCGAAATGGACAAGGACTCCATGTCTGAAGAAGCCTTGGCTTTGGCTGTCATGTAGGAGGGTAGTATGAACAAAACATTGAGTAAATTTAAGAGATCTGAAGTCTATGTTCTGGTAATTATTCTCGCTCTCAGCTTGCTTATACAATTAAAATCAGGTTTGTTTTTTACCAGCAACAATATTATGGACTTAGCGCGCTCGACCATCGTGAACGGAATTTATGCGGTGATTGCTTTGCTGGCATTTATAAGTACGGGGCCAGATGTTTCTTTTCCGTTAGTGGCTGCCTTAAGCTCTTATTTAGCAGTACAGTGGGCGACTAACGTGAACTATGAAGGTCCCGTCATTGTACCTTTCCTGATTGCGATGGTTTCCGGATTCGTAATGGGTGCAATCAATGGAATAATCATTGCCCGTTATAAGTTCCCGAGCTTGATTGTCACGCTTGCGACTTCATCTATTTATAGTGGTATCCTCTTTGGTTACTTTGAAGCAGGTCGTATGACCTTGCCTCCTAGTCTTGATCGCTTTGCTAAGTCAAGCATGTGGGCAGTGGTTGATGCGAAGTCGGGTTTAGGTTCAACATTACCGTATACGTTCCTGATCCTAATAGCGGTGTACATTGTGGCTTACATCATACTGAACAAGACAACCATTGGCCGTGGTGTCTATGCGGTCGGCGGTGACGAGGTTGCCGCAGAGCGTGCTGGCTTTAATGTACCGATGATTCGCTTTGGTGTTTTTGCTGCGAACGGTTTGATTGCCGGAATCGGTGGTATGTGTTATACGGTGATGTCGCAGAGGCTCTTGCCCACGGAGTATGCCGGTACAGAAATGATTGTTATTGCTGCGGTCGTGCTAGGTGGCACGCGTTTGGCGGGTGGCGTAGGAACCCTGACAGGCTGCATCATTGGCACGGTTCTGCTAACAATGGTGTCTAACAGCCTTATACTTCTAGGTATTCCCGTCAATTGGCAGAAAGTTTTTATCGGCTTAATCATTATCCTGGGTACATGGATTGCTAACCTGCGCTCCAAATCATCTAAGAAGAAAGCGAGGGCATAAGAATGGTCAATACAGAAAAACGCACAAAAACAAATCCCTTGCAGTTCATTCTGGAAAACAATAATGCACGATTAGCATTTTTACTGGTGCTATTTTTCGTCATCGCCAGCATCACAAAGAGTCAGCTTTTCCTAAAACTCGACAACTTCCAGAACATTATGGTTCAAATGGTTGAGTACGGTCTGATGGCTTTGGGTTGTAGTATTGCGATGATTTCGGGAGGTATCGATTTATCTACCGTATATATCGCCAACCTATCCGGTATTATCGGCGCGATGACCATGCAGAGAACCGCCGCGATGGGAGATGTCGTGTCAATCCTCTTAGGAATTGTGGCGGCAATTATTACAGGTTCACTTTGCGGCATTTTTAACGGCATATTGATTTCTAAGTTGAATATCCCACCGATGCTTGCCACTTTGGGAAGCTACCAGTTCTTTATGGGTATTGCCATTGTTATTACGAACGGTTCATCCGTTGCCGGTGGTAATAAGGCGTATTCGGGTTTGACTTCTAAACCGGTTTTGGGTCTTTTCCCCATTGCCTTTGTGGTCTTCGTGCTCATGGCGATTAGCTTGGCTTGGTTGATGCGTTACACACGCTTTGGTGTCCATACTTATTTGGTGGGTACCAATGCGAAAGCCTCACGTTTTGCCGGTATCAGCAATACCAGTGTCATTACACGCGTCTACATGACTTCAGGTATACTCTCAGCTGTAGCGGGTTTAATCAGCCTTTCACGTTTAAATACGGCAAAAGCAGATTTCGGCAGCAGCTATACGATGCTTACTATCTTGATTTCAGTTTTGGGTGGTGTGGACCCCAATGGCGGCTCCGGTACTGTAACGGGTGTTGCGATTGCAGTAGCAGCTTTGCAGGTGATTTCCTCATTCCTAAATATGTTCCCGACTATCAGTAACTATTACAGAGACTTAATTTGGGGCTTAGCCCTCATCTTTGTCCTAATCCTCAATCACTACTTAGAGAAACGCAAAATCAAAAAGCAAATGCAACAGAGCAAATAGGAGGAGAGACTTATGAAAGGCAAAATCAGACAAATCTGTATCGTCGCCCGTGACGGGAAAAAAGTGATGCAAAATTTTTGGGACCTATTTGGTATCGGACCTTGGGAAGTACGTCATTTCAAGCCTGATACCGTTGGTTACTTAGAAGTAGGCGGGAAAAGACTCAAAGAGGGTTTTGATTTCATGGCAGCGGTGGCAGATGCGGGTAGCATTCAACTCGAAGTCGTCCAGCCCGTCGAAGGGCCTAATGTCTATTGGGATACACTTGAGCGCAAAGGCGATTGCCTGCACCACTTCAAAATAGTATTTGACACCGAAGAAGATATCAACGAGTACATTGCGGAAATGGCGTCTAAGGGCATCAAGGTGACACAAACCGGAACCATTGGCAAAGACATCCATGCGTACTTGGACACTGAAGACAAGCTTGGTTATATTGTTGAACTGGGTTTTGAAGGAGAAATCGGACCTCCGGATTATGTCTTTCCTGAGGGTGTCACCAGGGATCCCAATCGTCGAACACCAAACTTTAGACAAATCGGTGCCTTAGTACCTAATGCAGAAGAAGCCATGCAAAACTTCAGCGACTTATTGGGTATCGGACCATGGGCTGTGCGTATGTTTAGATCCGATAATCTCGACTGGTTTGAAGTGGATGGAAAACTGGTTACTGAAGAGGCAGAGTATCTTACTGCTGTCGCTTGGGCTGGCGATATGGAACTCGAATTCATGCAACCTATCAAAGGTCCCTGTGTTTATTGCGGTGATGATCGTCAGTTCATACCAGGTTTGCATCATGTTAAAGACGTCATGAGCGAAGAAGAAATCGCCAAAGAAAAAGAACGCTTGGAAAAGCTGGGTATTCCCTGTTTGCAAGCAGGAAAGTATCAGGAAGACGTGCATTATTACATGGGCACCAAGAAACAAATCGGCTTCCTCTATGAGCTAGGTAACGGCGCCGAAATATCGGGTGATCCGGACTATTATATCCCTGCACAAGAGTAGGAGTAAGCTATGAAAGTTGGAACCTATTTTGCCTACTGGGCAAACGAGTGGAAGGTCAGCTATTTTGACTATTTACAAAAGGCCAAAAATTGCGGTTTTGACGTCCTGGAAATCTCGACCGGTATTCTTGATTTAATGGATAGTGAAGTTAAGGAACTGCGCAACCGTGCCAAAGACATGGGTTTGATACTCACGATGGGTTTTGGTCCGCCTAAGGAATACGATATGTCATCAAGTGATGAAAGTGTGCGCAGACATGGTATCGAACACATGAAGCGTATTTTCGAGGTGATGGACAAGGCGGATATCCGAAAGATTGGTGGAGCAATTTATGCTTACTGGCCGGCTGACTTTTCGCAAGCGATCGATAAACCGAAAGCTTTAGAGCAGAGTATAAAGAGCACAAAAGAATTGGCGGACGCGGCGCAAAACTACGCCATCGAAATCAACTGTGAAGTACTCAATCGCTTCGAACAGTATCTACTGAACGATGCGGCTGAGGGCGTGGCTTTTGTGCGGGCTGTCGACAAACCCAACGTCAAAGTTATGTTGGATACTTTCCATATGAATATCGAAGAGGACGATTTCGCACCCGCAATCCGTTCTTGCGAGGGTCTTCTGGGACATTTCCATATCGGAGAGGCAAACCGTAAAGTTCCCGGACCGGGACGTATGCCATGGCAAGAAATTGCTCAAGCATTAAAGGACATCAACTACGATGGCTATGTGGTAATGGAACCTTTCGTTTTGCCTGGTGGCGGTGTAGGGCAGGACATTAAGGTTTGGCGTGACTTATCTGACCAGGCTGATGCAGCGAAACTGGATGAGGATATTGCCGCATCGGTGCGTTTCGTGCGCGAGACTTTTGCATAAAGCCTGCGAGGACAATTAAAGGACAACGGATAACAAGGGGCAAGCACTGGCTTGCCCCTTGTTAAAAAGTGATTATTGAAAAGGGGGAGCATCATGGCTCAGGCTTTTTTAGGACTGGACTTGGGTACTTCAAGCGTTAAAGCCTTGCTGCTGGCGGAAGACGGCGAGATTGTTGCGCAAAGTCAAGAGAACTATGAATTTGATGTACCACAAGCCGGCTGGGCTGAGCACAGCGCAGATTTCTGGTGGGAGGCAAGTTCTCGTGTCATCCGAGCAGTGAGCTCCTCTCAAGCAGCAAATTCTTTTCAGATTAAGGCTCTTTCATTTTCAGGGCAAATGCACGGTTTGGTCAGCGTGGACAAAGAGGGGAGAGCTATTCGCCCTGCCATCATCTGGTGTGACCAACGCTCGCACAAGGAACTTGCTTATTTAAAGGAGCGCTTCACGCTGCAGGAATGGCAGGAAATGACTGGGAATCCTGTAGCGACAGGCTTCCTTTTGCCCTCACTATTGTGGCTACGTGAAAACGAGTCCGAATCCTACATGCGTATAAATCGTGTACTCTTACCGAAAGACTACTTGCGCTTTCGCATGACGGGAAAAATTTGTACTGATTATTCCGATGCTTCAGGTACGGGTGCATATCATGTGGCAAAAGCCGCCTGGTCGCTTAAGTTACTCGACGCCCTAAATATTGACAGTAGTATTTTTCCGCCACTCGTTGCTGCAGCACATGATTGCGGTACACTCCTACCGCATATCGCATCCGAACTGGGTTTGAGTCAGGAATGCCGTGTCATCTGCGGAGCAGCAGACCAAGTGATGCAGGCTGTCGGCAATGGAATCGTGCAAGAGGGTTCGGCTTCTGTCACAATCGGCACAGGTGGTCAAATTCTCGCCGTGCTTTCTAAACCCCCGGTACTGGAACAGCTCAATGCTCATGTCTGCAGTTTTCTGGATGAGAAGTCCTTTTTCTTCTTAGGTGCAAACTTAAGTGCGGGTTTGGCTTTGCGTTGGTTGAGGGATCATGTTTTATTGGGATTAGACTATAAAGAAATGGATGCTTTGGCTGAGTCAGTTGCGGCAGGCAGCGAAGGACTAACTTTTCTGCCCTACTTATTGGGTGAACGTACACCGCATATGGATCCCCTGGCGACTGCTTCTTTTAGCGGCTTACGCTTTAAACATACTCGAGCACATATGATTCGAGCTTTGCTGGAAGGGGTTGCTTTTGCTCTGAAAGAGTCCTTCGAATTGATTCCGGCGACGATAAAAATTCAGGAATTGTTCATTTCTGGCGGTGGGGCGCAAAGCCCCTTGTGGAGGCAAATTGTTGCTGATGTGCTGGAACATGAATTACTGCTCGCCAGCGGAAGCGAGCAGGCTGCTTTAGGCGCAGCAATCATAGCGGCATATGGTAGCAAGTCTTTCGATTCTTTACTCGATGCCGTCAAAGTACTGGTCAAACCCGCCTTGGGAAAGACAAATGTTGATGCAACAAAGCTTGAACCATATCGTGAGGCTTTTCTGCGATATAAGGCCCAATACCCTATTCCCAGCGCTCACCAGAGCCGCTAGAGCAAAATTTTCTTTTGCTAAAAGTTTTTTCTTGAGAAAGCCTGCCAATCATGCTACGCTCATCTTGAGATTACTAGTAAATATCTAACGATTCATAGGTTAATACTTCGAAATTGACTGCGGCAGCTTTGTTTTGCAGGGATAAGACTTGCAATAAGGGAGGCGACATAAATGGGTAAGTGGGTTTTCGCTATAAGCACCATGTCTATGGCATGCTTGATTTTCAAGCAGATTGTTCAAAAAAAGAGATATGCTGGTTTAGTTTTAATCATTAAAAATGCGCCCAAGCTGGCTGTGGCGCTCATTTCAGCATCAGCCATATTTCTCAGCTCATGTAATTTCATTCCTACAGAAAGAGCCACTGATTTTTCTTCGCCATTGACAGCGGAAACGAGACGTGCGAGCTCAAGCGCGACCAGCATGGTCCAGACGACACAGACAAGTCGCGAGAGCAGTTTGACAAGCATGACCGCCGCTAGCCTCGTATCGTCCACTACCACGAGTGCGGAAACCACTGTTACCACAGGTCCGGCTGTCTCCACTACTGCAAGTCTCAGCAGTAGCAGTGTGAGCACGACAAGCAGCAGCACAAGTAGTACGGCAAAAACCAGCCCCGCCAGCCTGACGGCCACCAAAGAAAGCACAACTGCGCAAACAAATCCGCCGCCAAGCACAACTAAAGAAAGCACGATACAAACAAGTGCCGAGCGTATTCAGGGCGTCTATTTCTGGCCGGATTCCCTCAGTTTTGAACTCAATCCTCTTTCATCGCTTTATATTCCCGAGATCAGCGATACGGATATTGTGGACAGGATTTGGGAAATCTACCTGAATTTCATGATAGAAAAAGACGCATCAAAGCCGGATGACATAACGCAGTATTACCAGATGTCCTTTAAGCAAAGCGCTACGGGTGAAAGCGAAATTAGCACGCTATATGAAAACGGTGTTTGCCAGTTTGGTGGGAAAACGGGTCCCTATTTCCTTCTTCAGGACGGGGCGAAGACCTACCAAGAGATTTTGCGCTATGCCATGCCCGGAGAAACACCCGACGGTAGCGTAGCTCCGAAAGTTGAAGTGACGGCGGATGCTATGAGTGATGTGCCCGATGAGGTGTTGGATTTTGCCAAAGATTACGTGCAGCAACTGGTGGACGATTGGAACAGCGGCAAAGCCGTGGCCAATTTGGACATGAGAGGGCGTTCGCGCATCAGCGCGGCAAAAGTCAGCTCCCTAACCCTAGTTTCTGTTCAGTATGCCGATGAATACAGTGCCGAGCAACTCTGGCAGATGGAGTTCCGTTTACTCCCGGAAGACGAGAAGCAACTCGTTCTAGGGTCCAAAATGCAGACCGAGCAGATTGATGGCAAAAAATGGCTCAAAGAATGGGGCGTTAAAGGTCAGCCCTACCTCCTCCTGCATTACGACCGCATCAACGACGCCCCGCTCTGGCAGCGTGTGGCGGTCACCTATACCGATGAGATTGAAACGAAATACGGTACTGAGGAAATGCTCGAAAAGTATGGCGATGCATTGCAAGCCGCAACGGAAGAATTGTATCTGAGTAAAAGTTATTTGACGCTTACACCGATGCGCGCGGAATTTGCCACAGAAGAGGCCTTGGAGCTTTATGCCTCTTACGAAGAGTTTCCTCTCAAACCCGATGAATTTGCCCAACGAATCCTGCTTAAGAACGATACGGTAATAAAAGATTTCGCTTTTGTTTACCTAGGTTTTGATGACAGTAACGATGGTTTCCGACTGGTAGAAGATGAAGTGCTCTGCAGCCTGCAGCAAATCAGACCGGATAAGCCTTTGGTCATTTGGGTCAGTTTCCCGGGTTCCATACCGCAATATGGGATTCGTTTCATTGACGGACTTGGCAAAGAGCGGCATTTCTTCTTTGAAATCAGCGGCGAAGACGGCTCTCTGAGGCTTGTGGAGTACTGATGTCGCGTTGCTTGGGTGGCCGCGACACCGCCAATCGTTGTTGTCATCAGAAGGTGTTTGTGGACAGTATTTCCAGGGATGTGGTTGAAAGCAGCTATGGAAGGCTGGCGAACTTGTCTAAAGGCTGTTTTCAGCCCACTTTTTACAGGGATGTGGTGGCGGCGACCTCACAGTCGTCAAAAATGTCACAAAACCGTGTGTTTGACGTGAGCAGAGACCCTAAAACCGCTGAAATAACCACATCCCCGAAAATTTTGTCCATTTTTTATTGCTTCTATAAAATTTTCTGCTTAACAAAGCGGTGTCGCAGCCGCACAAGCAATGCGACGGACTAATAACCGCACCCCCAACGAATCCCCGCCTATCAGAACGCAGCTCCAGCGTTTCTGAATTCCGCACACACAAAAAAGACTGCCTCTCGCATCTCAGACGATGCAAGAAGGCAGTCTCTTTATTTCACAAACTCCGCAGCTGGCGAAAGTCAGAAGGAATTAGCAACTACGACCTATAACATTCGCTGCTATGCGTCACAAAGCTTAGATTCTGGCGACGCCGGATTTGCGTGCCGCTTCTTTAACTGCATTGGCCACGGCGTCTTTGACACGTGGGTCAAAAGCGGCCGGCATGATGTATTCAGGTGTCAGCTCGTCTTCAGAAATCAGATCGGCAATGGCGTGGGCCGCAGCTATCTTCATTTCGTCGTTGATGTCCGATGCGCGAACGTCTAAGGTACCGCGGAAAATGCCGGGGAAAGCCAGAACGTTGTTGACTTGGTTGGGGAAGTCGGAGCGACCGGTGGCGACGACTTTGGCGCCGGCTGCCAGGGCTTCTTCAGGATAGATTTCAGGGATAGGGTTGGCGCAAGCAAAGATGATGGGATCTTTGGCCATGGTTTTGACCATGTCTTGTGTCAGCGCACCGGCAGCGGAAACGCCGATGAAGACGTCAGCGCCCACGATGACATCAGCCAGACCACCGGGTTTCTTTTCGAAGTTGGTGATTTTGGCCATTTCTTCTTTCGCGTCGTTGAGACCGTCACGACCCTCATAGATGGCGCCTTTGCGGTCGCAGAGAATGACTTCTTTGAGCCCACAGGCAAAAAGCAGCTTGGTGATGGCAATGGCGGCTGCACCGGCGCCGTTGACAACGACGGAAACGTCTTCCATCTTTTTGCCACAATAACGCAGCGCATTAATCATGCCGGCCACGGTGACAACGGCTGTACCGTGTTGGTCATCGTGGAAGATGGGGATATCGCAGACTTCTTTTAGGCGTCTTTCGATTTCAAAGCAACGGGGGGCGGAGATGTCCTCGAGGTTGACGCCACCGAAGGAGCCGGCCAGGAGTTCGACTGTGCGTACGATGTCGTCGACATCTTTACTGCGGATGCAGAGCGGGAAAGCGTCGACGTCACCGAAAGCTTTGAAGAGAGCGCATTTGCCTTCCATAACGGGCATACCGGCTTCGGGGCCGATGTCGCCAAGTCCAAGGACGGCGGTACCATCGGTCACAACAGCGACGAGGTTCCAGCGACGGGTGTATTCATAAGATAAATCAACATTCTCGGAAATTTCCAAACAGGGAGCCGCAACACCTGGGGTATAAGCGACGGCAAGTTCTTCTTTAGTGCTGACCGGAGCAGTGGCAATAACTTCAATTTTGCCTTTCCATTCTTTGTGTTTCTGAATTGCGAGTGCGTTGTTATCCGACATATTTGCCTCCTAAAGCTGTTGTTTCGCTAAAAAACGATTGATATCAGCACTATAGCAAAAGGCTTGGCGCTTGTGAAGTGTTTTTGCAAGCGATGCTTTGAAAACGTTTGAAAAAATTTTTATTTTACGTTTTTCTGCGCAAGGCCGGTGCAGTCGCGCTATAATTTGTGTAGCTTTTTATTGGATTTTGCCCAGCGTCTTAAGTATAAAAGTGGCAAAAGTCTCCGAGGTACAAACCATGATAGTGACGGTCACCTGCAACCCTGCACTGGACAAAACGGCTGAGTTGGACAAGCTCTCCATCGGCTCATTGAACCGCCTCCAAAACATCCGCAGCGACGCAGGGGGCAAAGGCATCAACGTCTCCAAAATGCTCCATAAACTGGGCGCAAAGTCCCTGGCCACGGGCTTTCTGGGTGGCAGCAGTGGCATAGAAATTCAGCGTCAGCTAGATGCTGTGGGCATCGCTCATGATTTTGTAACAGTCGCAGCGCAGACGCGCACCAATCTCAAAGTATGGGTCGATGACAGTGGCATCACGGAACTCAACGAACCCGGCATGCAAGTGACTTCGGCAGAGGAGCAAAGACTGTCCGACAAACTTTGTGCTCTGGCTAACGAAGAAACCATTTTCGTCTTATCCGGGAGCTTACCGGCAAACTTTCCGATGCATTATTACCGCGACTTAAGCAGGAAGTTGCATGAACGAAGCGCAAAGGTCTTTGTGGATGCGGATGGGGCAGTCTTGGCACAGGCACTGGAGGAAAAACCGGATTTAATTAAACCAAACCGTGCGGAACTGATGGCGTATTTTGCCTTAGAGCAAGTGCCTAATCGGGAGGGTTTGCTCATGCTTTGCCGTCGCCTCATCGAGCAAGGGTCAGGATTTGTGGCGCTTTCACTGGGTGCTGAGGGCGCTTTGTTTGTTAATCAAGAACGTGCGGTTTGGGCTGAAGGCTTGCCCGTAGAGGTGCAATCGACAGTCGGGGCAGGTGACAGCATGCTGGCGGGTTTGACTTTTGCCTTTGAGCAGAACTTGCCGCTTGATGAAGGTTTGCAGCTGGCCCTGGCCTGCAGTGCGGCGGCGGTCACGACAGAGGGGACGAAGGCGCCTGAGCTGACTTTGGTCAAAGCATTGCAGGGGCAAGTGCGGCTGCATGAGCTGAGGTAGGCGGAAAGCGCGAAATAGTATAGGGTTTGGGACTTTTTCAGGCTTGGGTGAATTTTGCCATATTGATGATCTAGTAAACCCGCTGGAAAAAATTTGATGAATATAGCTAGAAAAAATGCTAAGATGTGGAAGAAATTTTTTAGGAGATTAACCGATGCTGATATCATGTTCGGATCTTTTTGACCTCAGTCACAGTCTCGCAGCAGACTATCTCAATACTTTCACTTTTCCTTGGGAGGCCCTCTCGGGCATTAAAAAATTGATTCTGGAGCTTGGTCCGCAACTGGATCCGGCTATTTATGAGCAGAAATTGGAAGGCATCTGGATTGCCAAATCTGCGACTATCGCCCCAACGGCGTTTATCGGCTCGCCCTGTATCATTGGCCCATACACAGAAGTGAGACATTGTGCCTTCATCCGTGAGAGCGCTCTCATCGGTGAGCATTGCGTGATAGGAAATTCCACCGAGCTAAAAAATGTCATTCTCTTCGATAATGTGCAGGTACCGCACTATAACTACGTGGGCGATTCGATTTTGGGTTTCAAATCCCATATGGGTGCCGGCTCTATTACTTCGAATGTCAAAAGCGATAACAGCGATGTCCTGATACGAAATTATTACGAGGAGACGCATCCGGTCATTGAAACGAGGTTGCACAAATTCGGTGCGATTTTGGGTGACCATGTGGAAGTGGGCTGTAATTCGGTGCTCAATCCCGGTACGGTGGTTGGACCGCACACCAGTATTTATCCACTGAGTTCGGTGCGCGGCGTTATTCCTGCAAATAGCATTTTCAAAACAGGCGGCCAAGTGATAACGAAGGAGAACAAATAATGGGTAGATATTTTGGGACAGACGGATTTCGTGGAGAAGCCAATAAAGACTTGACCGTTTCACATGCCTTTAAAATCGGTCGTTTCCTGGGTTGGTACTTCAGCAAAGATAAAGACGGGCAAAAGGGTGAACGCGCCAAAATCCTGATTGGCAAAGACACCCGCCGCTCCAGTTACATGTTCGAGTCCGCCCTGGTGGCGGGTATCACCTCCAGCGGAGCGGATGCCTACGAGTTGCACGTCACGACGACGCCCTCTGTTTCATACGTGATTAGGACTGGGGATGATTTTGCCTGTGGCATTATGATCACGGCGAGCCATAACCCTTACTACGACAACGGCATTAAGCTGCTCAACAACGCCGGTGAAAAAATGGATGAAGACTTTATCGGCCTTGTGGAAGATTATTTGGACGGTAACTTCGAGAGCTTTCTACCGGGTGCTACCGATCTACCGTTTGCAACTGAAGAATCCATCGGTGAGACCATCGATTATGTCGCCGGCCGCAACCGCTATATCGGTTATCTGATTTCCTTGGCCATCTACTCCTTCAAAGGCTTGCGGGTTGGTCTGGACTGTGCCAACGGTGCTTCCTGGAACATCGCCAAATCTGTTTTCGATGCCCTTGGTGCGAAGACCTATGTCATCAATAACGAGCCCAACGGTTTGAACATCAACGTCAACTCGGGTTCAACGCACATCGAGGTAATGCGCCAATTTGTGCTGGAGAAAAAGCTGGACGTGGGTTTTGCCTATGATGGCGATGCGGACCGCTGTTTAGCAGTGGATGAAACGGGCAAAATCATCGACGGCGACCTCATTCTCTACATTTACGGCCTCTACATGAAAGAGCGCGGCAAACTCAAGAACAACACCATCGTCACCACGGTCATGTCTAACTTCGGCCTCTACAAAGCACTCGACGAAGCAGGTATCGACTACGTCAAAACCAGCGTCGGTGACAAATACGTATATCAGCATATGGTGGAACACGATAACCGCATCGGCGGCGAACAGTCCGGTCATATCATCTTCAGCAAATACGCCAACACCGGCGACGGTATCCTCACTTCTCTGAAAATCATGGAAGTCATGTTGGCAAAAAAACAGCCGCTCAGCAAATTGGCCGAGCCAGTCAAAATTTACCCTCAGTCCCTGAAGAATATCCGCGTCAAAAGCAAACCGGATGCCCAAAACGATCCGGCTGTGGTCGCAGCAGTAAAAGCGGTCGAGGAACGTTTGGCGGATAAAGGTCGCATCCTGGTGCGTGAATCCGGCACAGAGCCATTGATCCGCGTCATGGTTGAAGCCCAGACACAGGAGCTCTGTGATACATACGTGACTGAAGTAATCGATGTCATCAAGGCACAGGGACACGAAGAGGCTTAAGGCGGAGCGCGTCTTTGCTTGATTTTGACGCGCGGTTTTTGTCCGTCGCGCTGCTTGGGCGGTTGCGACACCTCTTTGAATCCGTCGCATTGCTTGGTTGGCTGCGACACCGCTTTGCTGAGTGGAAATTTTCCCGAAACAATGAAAATGGACAAAATTTTCGGGGATGTGGTCATTTCAGTGGTTTTAGGGTCTCTGCTCACGTCAAACACACGATTTTGTGACATTATTGACGACTGTGTGGTCGCCGCCACCACATCCCTGTAAATAGTGGGCTAAAAACAGTCTTTTGACATATCCGCCAGCTGTTCATACGTGCTTTCAACCACATCCCCGTAAAAAGTGGGCTAAAAACCGCTTCCTGACGACAACGCCGATGAGCGGTGTCACCGCCCCGACTATACAGTGTGACTCAGCCCAACAAACACAACCCACAGCCCCGCAGCGACGGTGCTACAGCCGCCGCAACGCCTCGAGCCGCGCACGCAATGCCGCCGCAGCCTCACTACCGGCCGGCCATTTGGATATCTTTCGATCATAAGTCAGGATGCCGTTGCACTCGTCTTCGACATCGCTGAGCTGCGTGTAAACGGTGGTAGCCAGCAAACGACGAGGATCGCTCAGTAAGTCATCGTACAAAGCCAAGACCCCTGCCTGATACGACTCCAAATCCGCATAAGGCTTGTAGCCATAAACTTTCGTACTACTCATATGACCTTCTACTCCAAACGTGTAGCCGCCGAATTCACTCAGAGCCCAGGGACGGCCCAGGCGATCGGGTTTGAGACGCACTTTTTTGAAATAGACGTGCCGACTGCATAAATCGCCACCGCCCTGGTCATGCCAGCCACTGGCGTGATCAATGGGACGAGTCGGATCCAGCGAACGGAGCAGCTCATATATGCGCAGCGCTTCGAACTGGCCCCAACCTTCGTTGAAGGGCACCCATAGAGCGATGGACGGCACAGAGTAGAGCTGTGCTACGGTGCGACGCAGTTCGTCCTCGAAGTTAGCACGTGAGCGGGAGGAAGCGCGGCCGAAGCGGGGGAAGGTTTTGCCATCTTTTAAATGAATCCCTAAAAAGGGCAGAAGACCGATCACCGAAAATCGGTACGGTCCACCACCCGAGACCATATCCTGCCAAACCAGCATGCCCAGGCGATCGCAGTGATAATACCAGCGCGCCGGCTCGATTTTGATATGCTTGCGCAGCATGTTGAAACCCAGCGCCTTCATCGCGGAAATGTCATCAATCATCGCCTGATCGCAAGGCGGCGTGTACATGCCATCACTCCAGTAGCCCTGATCGAGCACCCCTACGTGCTTGTAGACTTGGCCGTTGAGCAGCAGTCGCGGGATGCCGTTTGCGTCTTTACCCAAGCCGAATTCGCGCATGGCAAAATAACCGCGCACCACATCGTTTTCGTGACGCAGTTCATAATGATAAAGATGCGGATCTTCGGGCGACCACGCTTTAAACGAGGGCAAACTTGCCTCCAGCTCGATTTCCAGCCGCGGGGGATCAAAGCTTGAAGTGAAATTGCGTAGCTGCAAGGGCACAGGACCGTTGGGCGTTTCAATCTGGCCCGTAATCTGATTACTGTGTGGATGCTCAATAATCACCTTCATGTGGATTGTTGAGGAGGGACAGTCAGGCGTCACTTCTACCATAGAGATGTAACTTGCGGGCACCGCCTCCAGCCAAACCGTTTGCCAGATACCGCTGCTGGGGCTGTACCAGATTTTGCCACGCTCCAACGTTTGCTTGCCATAACCCCAATCACCGGTCTGTGAGGGATCGACAACCGCCAGCCGCAATACGTTAGCGCCAGCACGGAGAAATGAAGTAATATCAAAATTGAAGGCGTAATACCCGCCGTGATTCTCCCCGACAAAGCGTTCGTTCAAAAACACGCGACAGGACTGGTCGACAGCCCCGAAATGCAAGCGTATGCGCGATTTCGCCCCACAGGCGGGCAATTCCGCACTGTCAAAGACTTTTTCATACCATAAGACCTCATCGGGCAAAAGCCGCCGCTGCACCCCCGAAAGCAGGGCTTCCGGCGCATAAGGCACACAGATTTCCCCGTCCATATCCGGCACGCTTATCCTTTTGATACCGCTATCAGGCAATCCGCCTTTGCGTATCGCATAGCGCCAGATCCCGTTGAGACTGCACCAACTTTCCGGCGCACGCACCAACTGCGGACGAGGATACTCCGCTAGCGGCGCTTGTGCATCAAACTGTGCGGCATAAGCACTGGGCAAGGGCAGCAGTTCGTTTGCGGTCGAGGGGCCGCAAGACGTCGAAATAGCAGTAGGTTTGTTTTTCATGCCACTTCCCCCTGTGACTTCATTTGTAAACGATATAGCGGAATGAGCGTAAAGAGCAGGAGCACCGCGGCAGCCAGAAAAATCGGCGGCGTCGGCACACGTTTACTGACACCCAGGTCGACATATTGTGCAGGTGAGTTACTGATCACCTCACTGCCGATAAAGGGGCCGATAATCATGGGCAGCATCACGGCAAAAATCATGCGCACACCCTGAAAACGCCCTGCCATACCTTCCGGCAACTCGTCTTTGATCAGACCGTTAATACAGGCTGCCAGCAGCATGAAACCCGCAATCATGATCAGGCCGGCGAAGATGACCGAGAGCATTGAGCGGCAAAAACATCCCCAGCAAACCAAGCAATTCGATGAAAAGGGCGGGTAGGCGAGGCGGATTTTGCCAAAGCGATCAATCAACTGCCCCCTAAAAGCGCGATTGCAGAAGTTCCGATGAGCACGACGGCCAAAACCAAGGCATAGTTGTCAATTTTCAGGTAGTTCTGGATGTAAATGATGAGATAGGGCATGTAAATCTGTGTCGCGGCCGAGGAAAGCAGCATGGCACCAAAGGCCAGATAGAGTTTCGGCAAACTACTTATGACGCCGGGTTTGAGCCCATAAAGCAAAGTGTCACGGAAGGGTTCGGAGGCCCCTTCAAGCGCTTGTCCTTAATCAGAAACAGGCTGAGAAAGCCAACAATCAGGGTCATACCGCCGATTATCAGAAAGAAGTCTGACCAGCGCCCACTCTGTGTCAAACCGTCAAAAGCGGCAAAAACCAACAATAAAGACAAGAGCGGCAAGACCGCCAGCACCGCTTCGACACGCCCGCGATTTTCCGGGACTGTGATGTCGGTGACCCAGGCGTTGAAGGCGGCATCGTTGGCCGTGGAACCAAAAAAGGTCATCACGCAGTCCATAATAATGACAGTAACCGCAGCCGCCTGAATGGCATTGACGCCGGGTAAAAGGCGGTGCAGGTTCTCGGGAGAGATAAGGGCAAAAGCCATGGTGCTCAGCCCCCAGAGGATGTAGCCCAAGGCGATAAAGGCTTTGCGCCGTCCCAGTTTGTCGGAAAGCGCACCCATGAGCAGGGTGGTGAGCGTGGCAACGATGGCGGAAGCAGCCACCATGGTGGCGATGATGGAAGGCTCATCGCTGATGGTTTTGTAGACAAAGAGATTGAAGTACATGTTCTCGATAGTCCAGGCGATTTGGCCGAAGAGACCGACGATGATTAAGGCTGACCATTGGCGAGCGCCGAGGCGCGGCTGAAACTGTTTTTTTGTGCCCATCTTTTGCCCTCCACATTTGTTCTGCTATGTGCCTATCATAACCCTTTTGAGGGCGCGCGTCAGCCGTGCTACAATAGTTCCCAGCAATATCGCAGTTTGAAAGGACAGCCCATGATTTATCTAGAATCCCCCTCAACTGACCCGCATTTTAACCTGGCCCTTGAGCAGTATGTTTTTGACGAAATGGACCGCTCGGAAGAGTATTTTATGCTCTGGCAAAACGCCAACTCCATCATCGTTGGCAAGCATCAGAATACTTTTGCCGAAATCAACCGCGCCTACGTTGAAAGCCACGATGTTTCTGTGGTGCGGCGCTTATCTGGTGGCGGGGCTGTCTATCACGATTTAGGCAACCTCAATTACACAGTAATTGCGGACAATAGTGGGGACGGGGGCTTTGATTTTGCCACTTTCTGCAGACCGGTGGTCGCTGCACTGAATAAGCTCGGTGTTCCGGCGGAAGTCAGCGGGCGCAATGATATGACGGTCGATGGGAAAAAGTTTTCCGGTAATGCACAGTACCTCAAGCACGGCCGCATCATGCATCACGGCACCATCCTCTATAACGCGGATATGGACGCGGTGAGCAAGGCGCTGGCACCCTCCAAAGATAAAATGGCCGCCAAGGGCATCAAATCGGTGCGCAGTCGTGTCACCAACATTCAGGCCTATATGCATGACCCGGTCCCGCTGGAAGTCTTTAAAACGCTTTTAGTGGAGACGATGTTTGAAGGGCAGGAGATGCACCGCTACGAATGGAGCGAGGCTGATTTGCAGCGCACCACTGAAATCATGAACGAACGCTATGGTCTATGGGACTGGAATTACGGCAGTTCGCAACAGTTCAGTGTGGTCAAAGAACGCCGCTTTGAAGGGGTGGGTAAACTGGAGCTGCACCTCAACTTGGAGAAAGGGCTGATCACCTCTTTTGATGTCTTCGGGGATTATTTCGGTAACGGCGACAAAGAAGATTTGAAAAAAGCCCTGGTCGGCGTGCGTTTGGAGGCGGATGCGCTCCACGCAGCTTTACAAGGCTTAAATGTCAATGACTATTTCAATAATCTCTCGCAAGAGGATTTTGTGGCTTTGTTACTTGTTTAGAGATTTTTCATAGGTCCAATTTGAAAGGCTTCTTCTCGTAGAGCGGAGGCCTTATTTCATGCCTTGAAGCAACTTCAGGACATCCTCTGCGTTAGTCGCAGCCCGCGCTTTTTTATAGACCTTTTGGATGACTCCGTCCGGACCGATGATAAAAGTGGAACGTGCGATGCCGAGGCTGATTTTGCCATAGAGATTCTTCTCGCGCCAGGAGCCATAACTCTCCAGCACTTTGTGTTGCGGGTCCGAAAGCAGCAGAAAATTCAGACCGTACTTTTCGCTGAACTTGCGGTGACTGTCCGGCTTATCCGCGCTCACACCAATCACGACCGCATTCAGTTTGGCAAAATCCTCCCCATAATCCCTAAACTGCAGGCCTCGTTGTGCAGCCGTCATGTCTTTCGGATAAAAATAAAGCACCACGGTTTTTCCTCTGAAATCACTCAGGGAGTGCTTTTTGCCGTCCATATCTTCCAAAGTAAAGTCCGGTGCGACTGTGCCGGCTTCCAACCAATCTGACATATCGATTTCCTCCATATTTGGGCTTTCTGTTTCCTAGTAACAGCTTAACAATTCCGTTTGTTGATGGGAAGGAGGGGCAGGGCGATTTTATTTGGTAGAGGCTGGGTTGTGTTGGGATTGGTATTGGCTTGGAGGTGGACTTGGGATTGGGTTTTGGCTGGACTTTGGTTTGGTTTAGGGGTGGACATGGATTGGATTTGGGACTTGGTGTGAAGTTTAGGATTTGTTTGGGGAGGAGTTTAGGATTCGGCGGTCATACTACAAAATTTTCGTTTTGCCAAAATTGGACGGGGGAAAACAGGCATTTTCCTGATTTTTCTGTAAATCCACTACATTTTTTACGTTTGTACAAGCAGCCATTTGACAAACGTAAATTGTATAGTAAAAACTCTGAAAACTCGGTGATTCCAAGAACGAAGACTACTGAATATTTGTACAAACGAAAATTTTGCAAACAAAGTACCGAAGTCTTTCAAGAGGTGTCGCACCAAGCAAGCCCTGCGACAGATTTGAAAGTGTCGGCGCTGCCTGGGTGGCTGCGACCCCGCCTATTGTATTTGGCAAAAATTTTCGATAATCCAAGAAAAATTGAATTTTTACACAATGATTCAAGTGAATGACGCATATTACCGTAAATATGAAGTACCCCGCATTGCAACAACGTGGATTTATCCGTTAGTCTGGAATTGTAAAACAGCCAGCGGCATTACCGCATACAATGGAGGTCACTCAATGGAAAGTATATAATTTATGTCGGAATCGATGTCCACAAAAACAGCTACACCCTGTGCTGCTTAGAGCCCAGCATGTACGGAGAGGACAAATCCTTTGCTCAAACGACTTTGGATCCAGACAGCCATCTGATCGAGAAATATTTGATCGTATTGAAGAAAAATTTCTTACAACACCGGACAAGGACGAGGTCCGCTTCGCTGTGGCTATGAGGCAGGTTGCATGGGCTATACCCTCTATTATCAGTTACGCCAAAAAGGCATCACCTGTCATGTCATGGCACCAAGTAGCATGCCCCGATACCAGAAGCATCGGCATCAAGACGGATCGTCTCGATGCCGAAAAGATTGCCAAAAGCTTGGCCTATGGAACCTACAGTCGCATCTATCCTAAGCGTTCAAGATGACATGATTAAGCAGTACAATCCGTATGCGAGACGACCACAAAAGAAGTTCAAAATGCTCAAGCAAGAGATTCAGGGCCTTTGTCTTCGTAATGGCCAATGCGCGTATGACGCTCACAAAAGCTACTGGACGGCGGCCCATTTAACCTGCTCAGTCGTTTGTCATTAGATCCGATTCTGAAGGAGACCTTGCAAGAATACTCCTCTCGAGCTATCGGCAACGAGTGACAAGCTTGACGCCTTTGATCGACGGATAGAAGAGTTTGCTCAACTCGACGCTTACCGAGAAAAAGTAGAACAGCTTGTTGTTTCGTAGGGATTAAGACTTACAGTGCGATGACTATCCTAGTGGAAACGAGTGATTTCCAACGGTTTAGAACAGCCGCCCACTATGCCGCCTATCTCGGATTGGTCCCAGGAGAGCACTCCAGCGGAGACACACAAACGAACGAGCATTACGAAAAGCAGGAAACACCCATATCCGAAGAGTACTTGTAGAAGCCGCTCAGTGTTATACCCGAGGGTCTATTGGCCAAAAGTCTCGCGATTTACGCAAACGACAAGAAGGAAAGGCGCCCGATGTCATTGCATATGCGGATCGTGCGAGCGAACGCTTGAAACGAAAATTCTATCGCATGAAACGTCAGTCTAAAAAACACAATGTTGCGGTAACCGCTATCGCTCGGGAGTTAGCCGGTTTCGTTTGGGGGATGATGACAGAACACCGAGAACCAGTACAAGCACCAGCAAGATAAAAAACAGATCACCAAACAGCAGCAGAGACAGCAAAAGTAAAGATCCATGACACCATGTCTGGAGGGAGGTTCAGAGGTTTTGATGGACAGACAGGTTCGAGTGACTACGAAAAAAAGTTGTTGACACAGGAAACTGTGATTCACGTCGTAAGACTGTAGAACTCAGAACCATTGACCCGCGGTAAGGATGACCGAATCCGCGTATAACAGAATGGCCAATGCCGAGAACTGTCGAATCAACCCTCTGAACCTTCCTCTAGGAAGGAAGTTTCTAAATGATTTAATCGGAACGAAAAACATACTTGACAAGGGTCACTTCATAACAGTTTTTCGTTAATCCGCAGTTGCTCTTTGCTAACTTGGATTATCGAATCTGTCCCTAAAACGGCGAATCATATGTATTCTCGGCTTCAAAGCCTTGGCATTCTTGGATTAACGGATTTTTTGTCGGTTTTTTGCTTGGCCGATTATTTTCAAGAGGTGTCGCACCAAGCAAGCCCTGCGACAGATTAGAGAAGGAGTCGCAGCCGCCCAAGCAGCGCGACGGATCAGAGCGCTGCCGACGTCTCTCCGCCGTGCGACGTGTTTTCATGTAAAATGAACCGGGACGAAATGAATCGTACGATTCCACGCCCCCAATCGCTTCTTCCATAGAACAGAAAGGCAAAGCTAAACATGCAGAATATTCAATTTCGCAACGCAAGCCCGGATGACATCGACACCATCCTCATGCTCATCCGCGAATTGGCCGCTTTTGAGCGACTTTCAGATCAGGTGACTGTCGACGCCGCAATTCTTGAAGAGTGGCTTTTCCGGAAAAAACGCAGCCGAAGTCATCTCGCTGAGAGCGAGGGAAAAGGCCGTTGCTTACGCGCTCTTTTTTAGTTCTTTCTCGACCTTCTTTGGAAAAGGGGTTTGTCGGAGGATTGGTTTTGCCGGAATATCGCAAGCAAGGCATTGGCAAAAGCCTTTTCCTCCACCTCTTTAAACCTCGCCAAAACACGTGGCTACGGTCGTATGGAGTGGTCCTGTTTAGACTGGAACGAAAACGCGCTGCCTTCTATCGCAAACTGGGCGCAGAACCGCTCAGTGATTGACCGTGCAACGCATCACGCTCTGACAATCGAACAAAAATATAAACCAGCCCAAACACAAACCAGCCCATACAAAAAACGAAATCGAATCAAAGCCAGGTCAAGTGTAGATCAATTCAAATATAAATAAACTTAAATGTCTGATGCCACCAGGACGGTTTCCACAACATCGGCCACATCTTCACAGCAATCCAAAGCGTCTTCCAACTTGGTGTAAATGGCTTGCAGACGCATGACGTCCAAGGCCGCGGTAGCGCCGTCATAAATTGTGCACCGCTCCGAGATAAACCTGGTCGGCAGACTCCTCATAGCGATTAATGGCGATAATCTGTTCACGCAAACGTTCGGGAGAGCGCTTGTGCTCGTGCAGGACATCGCAGAGCACACTTAGAGCGTAGGTCGCTTTGACCAGCAAATCCACCAGCTCATCAATGTAGCTGTCCGAACGGTGAATATGCAGCATGTAAAAATGCTGTGCGACTTGGTCAATGGCGTCCGTGACACGCTCGATACTTTGCAAAAGTGCCACCATATCATTGAAATCCAAAGGTGTGATAAAGGCACGTTCCAGCACACGCATTGCTTCATGCATCAGCCGGTCGCCTTCGTTTTCGATGTGTTTCACTTCCGCCAACTCGCTTTGGTTCACAGTCCCGGAGATGAGGGCGTTTTGCAGAGTCTGTGCCGCTTTTTCAGAAATGCGGGAGGCATCGCGAAACATTTCATAGTAATCGAAGTTGGCTTTATGAATCATGGTTTGCATTTTATCTCACCTATATCTTTCCATACATTACGTAATCAGCTGCAAGAGTTTGGCAAAACCAAAGCCCAAAACCAAACAAGCTGGAAAAGTCAGAACCCAAGCCAAAAGCAGCTTGTGTGCGACTTTAAAACGTATGCCGCGTCTGCCCCGCTCCGCTGCTGCGCCCATCATGGCACAGGCTTTGGTCATGGTAGTGCTGAGCGGTATGCCGAGCTGCGTTGCGCCAATCAGGCTCAGTGAAGCCGCTAAATCGGCCCCGAAGCCCTGATATTTCTTAAGTTGCAGCATCTCCATTCCGATATGTTTCACGATGCGGTAGCCGCCGACCGAAGTGCCCAGAGTCATAAACAAAGCCGTAAACATCAATACCGTGAGCGGTAGCTCCCAGTCGGGGGTGGCGGGTTTTGCCACTATACCTCCAAAAACCAAGGTCATATATAAAAGTCCCGAATACTTCTGACCGCCTTGTGCCCCGTGGCTGTAGGCCAGCAGGATGCCGCTGAGGATCTGTCCGCCCGAAAAGAAGCGATTTGCTTTGCGTCGCTCCGTTTCTTGACGCATGGCAAAATATTTCACCGCCAAAGTAAAAACATAAGCCAAAGCGAGACCGATGAAGGTTGAGATAAACAGACCATATAGGACTAGGCGATAGCTGTCTTCGTTGAGGCTGGTTTTGCCACCTAAAGCTAAGCCCGCACCTGCCATACCTGAGACCAAGGCATGGGTCTTACTGGTCGGAAGGCCATTCCACCAAGCGGCGAGTGACCATAAAATCAGCGCAAGTAGGCAGGCAGCAATGGCCAAAAGCCCGACTTCCTCCGATATGCCTTCGAGTAAACTGCCGGTGGTGGCGGCGACGGCTGTTCCGGACAGCACCACGCCGATAAAGGTAAAAACTGCAGCCAGGGTGATGGCTTCCGTGGGATTGAGCACACGTGTAGTCACGATGGTGGTGATGACGTTGGGTGCATCGGTCCAGGCACTGACAAAGATGGCCGCGCAAATCAGCACAATGAGCAATATGAAGCCAATAGACATATAAATCCTTCCTGCCGATTTGTGCCGTCGTTGCCGTCCGAAAAGGTTAAGTGACCGTTTGCGAACAATTAAATCCATATTAACATGAAAACGAAGCGCCACGCTCTGTCGTTCGGAATCCCGGAGATTGTTGCGCCGTAACTTTGGAGGTAGTCGTAGGAAGCGGAAATCTTGGCCCCACTGCCAAAGTTATGCGAAAATATTGTGCCGCCGCCTACCGCCAGATCTCCAGAACAACAGCCAACCCCGCATTTATCCCAATCACCTTGATCAGCGAGCCAAACCACTTCCGGACCGGAAACTCGCTCAGCTGAGCAATATCACCCCTCCAAAACAGGGGTGATTAAGCGAAAAGCACGCTAATTAAGCCGCCGGAAGATTGGGGCAAAATGCTGCCCATGATAAAATAATATCAAATAGAAGTATTTCGATTCCTTGAAGCAAGGCATTTTTTCACGGCAATTCACAAGGTTTCATCAAGCGCTCTTAATGGCTCTGTCAACGTCAATAGCGGCAGATTAGTGGAGGAGGAATACCATGAAACGCTATCAAAAATGGCTGCTTTTTGCAGTGATTTTCAGTTTGCTAATCAGCGGCAGTTTCGCCTGCGGAAAAAAAGAGAATCCTTTTCTTGGTAAATGGATTGCCATCCAAAGTACAGAGGGTGGCAATGTCGTCGATCTGGCAAAGGAACCCTTGTTGGACTATGCGCTGGAAGTCTTTCCACAGCAAAAGGCAAAACTCTACGCCTGGGGAGAAGGCATGGATGTGGTCTGGAAACAGGAGGGTGAAAATATCATCATCCAGGGGGGTGGCACAGACATGCTCCTGGAAATGCAAGGGGGCTTAATAAAGGCCTCACTGAACGGCAATCCCTATGCGGTGCTGGCCAAGGAAGGGACTGCGGAAGCCAAGGCGGTCCAGGAAGCATTAGCCGGATTTATGGCCAGCGTCAATAGCGAAGAAAATGTGCCTGAAACGAGTACTACGGCACCGGATACGAGCTCGACTTCTGAACTCACTCCCACCGGCAGCACCTATAGTGATGAAGAACGCTCAGCATTAGAGGAGCAGTGGCTGGATGAGTGGTACGGCATTATGACCATTTCGGGTGGTAAAGGCGCATATGCCGATATCAGCAGTGAAAGCTTTGATGTCTGGGCCAGTACGTTCATTGACAGTGGAACTGAGCGCTACGCCTTTGAAGTCTACTGGGATGAAGCGCAAGAAGAAATATATCTCTCCATGTATGTCGACCTATATCCTAACTACATACAGGGTGTAATCGGTGTAGAAGACGCATGGATTGACGAGCGTGATTTGACCCCTGAAGAGTCTTCCTTGTTTGCCATGGTTGAGATGCAGGGCTATCTGATGATGGGCTATGAGTATGTCGCACCGGACAACCCGGACGACCAATACACCGTCACGATTATGCTGAGACGTTATGGCGATCGCTGGGAAGGGGAAACGAATCTGCCGCCGGGTTTTGCGGATTATATCGCCGGACTGGGTGAGGGGAATGCCCCTAGCCCCAGCAGTACGAGTGGCGCAGCCGCTCCCACAGCAGCAGGAGAACTGGCCAAGTTGCTGCAAGAGGCCAAGTTCAGTACGGCGACCAAAGAGTTTACCGCAGAAGGGATCACCGTTACCTATCCCGAAGCCAATAAAGCGGAGGCGAGCATGATGGGTGGTGTTGCCGTCGATTTTGATCCGGTGGAGGAATGGCCGGTCAGTGTCACCGCCAAGAAAAAAAGTTACGCCGACATTTCCGAAGAGAAATCCACCTTTGAGCTGATTTACGGGGAGGTTGAAGGTTTTGTCATGGAAGATTCGACTTACCAGGGCTTTCCGGCTGTGATTGTGGCTTATGGTGACGATGGCTTGTCAACCGCCAATCTGATGATTTTCGTTTATCCCACGGCAACAGACCGTTACACGATTTCCTGTATGCTCCTCAAGGGCACAATGCAGGATATCCTGGGCAATCAAGATATTCTGGCCACGATGAATTCAGTGAAGTGGTAACGGCAAAAGACTAGCCCATAGGGGCAGGCGCAGTAGCGCAAAGCTCTTGACGGTATGACTGTACAGCGACGGCTTGCAGTCATACCTTTTCTTATAGTAAAGTCGGTAAATCAAAGCGTCATTAAGTGACACTGCAATTAGATTGAGAACATTGCCATGCTCGAACAAATTCAAAATTGGGATTTTGCCATCCTGCACAACATCCATGAAAAGCTCAGTCATCCGCTGCTGGACGAGGTCTTGATTTTTCTCTCGCGGCTGGGTAACTCAGCAGCTGTGTGGATCGTCGTTGGCGTGTTTTTATTGTTCTTTAGAAAGTGGCGTATCACTGGAGTGAAGCTCCTGTTAGCCTTGTTAATCGGCTTGTTCTTAATCAATATGGGTCTAAAAGAGTGGGTGGGCAGACTGCGCCCTTTTCAGATTGATCCCTCAATCAAACTGCTCATTCCGGAACCGGGAGAATTTTCTTTTCCCTCGGGTCATGCCAATTCATCTATGGCTGCCGCGACGGTGTTGCTCAGGGAAAAGGTGCCCGGGTGCTACTTTGCTTTGTTTATCGCTTTGATTATTGCCTTTTCGCGGATCTATTTACAGGTGCATTTTCCCACGGATGTCCTCGCCGGTTTGCTGAGCGGCTCATTGATTGGCTTATGCACTTGTCTGTTAATCGATGGGCTAAAAAAAAAGAGCCGCGGGCGGCTCTCCGAACATAAAAATTACTAAACATCAGCCGTCGGCGATTTTTGCCAAAAACTGCTTGGTGCGCACTTCATTGGTGTGATTGAATATTTCGTCCGGCGTACCGGCCTCGATGATGACACCCTGATCAATAAAAATCACATAGTCGGCCACTTCCTCGGCAAAACGCATCTCATGCGTCACCACCAGCATGGTCATCCTTTCTCTGGCCAAATCGCGCATGACCTTCAAAACCTCGCCGGTCAGCTCGGGATCGAGGGCTGAGGTGGGCTCGTCAAAACAAAGTATTTGCGGATTCAGTGCCAAGGCTCGGGCGATGGAAACCCGTTGCTGCTGTCCGCCGGAGAGCTGATAGGGATAGGCATTCGCCTTTTCTGCCAAACCCAGTTTGTCTAAAAGGGAGAGGGCAGTCGCTTTAGCGCTTTCTTTGCTCTGCTTTAAAACCTGCACCGGTGCTTCCGTCAGATTTTCCAATATTGAAAGGTGCGGGAACAGATTAAAGTTCTGAAATACCAAGCCCAGCTTGAGCTGCACCGATTTCTGCACTTCGGGCGTGGCATAAACGGCTTTGCCGCTGGCATCGTTTTTTACCAGGTATTCTCCACAGACGCAAATCTCACCGCTGTCGACATGATTGAGTTGATTAATACAGCGCAATAAGGTTGACTTGCCCGAACCCGATGGCCCGATGATGGCCACCACTTCACCGCGTTTAACTTCAAAGGAAATATCCTTCAGGACTTCAAGCGTGCCGAATTGTTTCTGTACATTTTTTACGATAAGGATGTCTTCTCTTTGCTTCATGCGCGCTTTTCTCGTTCTCGTTTCTCTTGTAATGATATCCGGTTTGAACCACTGACCTCATAGAGGGCTAGGCTTTATAGTAGTCCAGACGTTTTTCAAAGTAATTGACGGCTAAATTGACGATGCCGTTTAAGACCAGATAGAAGCCCAGCGCGACGACAATGGGTATCATGCTGGCACTGCGGTTCATATGATTTTGGGCGACGCGCATCAACTCGATGATGCCGATGGTCGTTGCAAGAGCGGTGTCTTTCACCAGGGTCATAAATTCATTACCCATGGAAGGTAAGATGCGCTTTACGGTCTGTGGCAAAATAATCCTCAAAAAGGTCCGGCTGCGTGAAAGTCCCAGAACCTTCGCCGCCTCATATTGCCCACGTGGTATCGACTCAATCCCGCTGCGGTAAATTTCGGAAAAGTAAGCCGCATAGTTAATCACAAACGCGACGCAGGCCGCCACAAAACGGTCAAAGCCGCTGATTTTCAGCTGAATAGAGGGAAAATACATCACAAAAATCAACTGCAACATCAGGGGCGTACCGCGAATGACATACTGAAAAAGCGCTATAAAGCGGCTGAGTAACTTGATTTTCGACATGCGTGCTTGGGCAATCAGGAGCCCCAAGGGCAGAGAAAAGAGCAGGGTGATAAAAAAGAGCTTAACAGCTACCCAAGTGCCTTCCAGAAAAGCCGGCATTAACAGCAATATTTCTTCCCAAGTCATCTGTTCTTTTCCCTGTATCTATGCAAAATAATCACAAGAGGCTTCGCAAGTTGCCCGGAAGCCTCTTCCTTTATCACTTATTCGAGAATGGTCACGTCAGAGCCAAACCAGGTGGTGGCGATTTCAGCCAAAGTGCCGTCCGCTTTCATGGCTTGTAACGTTTCTACAATTTTTTCCATTAGCGCAACTTCGCCTTTTCTGAAGCCGATGACATAGGTTTCAGGTGCGAGTGATTGCTCAAGTTCGACGTAGTCAGCTGGATTGGCCTGTTCGGCGATGTAGTATTCACCGACCACTTTGTCCACTAAGAGCCCGTCGCTCATACCGGCCTGTAAATCCAGGAAGGCGGTGACATTGTCTTTGAAAGGGATAACTTCTGCGAGTGAGGCCTTGAAATCAACGGCCGCATCCAGGGCTTGTTGGGCGGAAGACTCTTCTTGCAGGGCGAGTTTTTTGCCGGAGAGACCGGAAAGGTCCGTAATACCGGAGCTGGCCATCACGATGACCACCTGGTCGTTGCCCAGATAAGCGGGGGAGAGGGTGTTCGCCTCGTTGCGTTCGTCCGTAAAGCTGTAGCCGTTCCAGAGTACATCGACGTTACCGGCATCCAGCTCGTTTTGCTTCATCTTCCAGTCAATCGGCAAAAGCTCCAGCTCCAATCCTAATCTCTTGGTCACTTCTTTGGCCAAGTCTATGTCAAAACCAACGATATTGTTTTGGGCGTCACGGAAACCCATGGGCGGGAAGTTGTCGTCCAAGCCCATGATGAGTTTACCGGCGCTTTGCACTTTTTCCCATGATGGGTCTTCGGTGGCTGCACTGGTAGCGGCAACGGTGGTTTCTTCAGCAGTGGCGGTGGTGGTTGCAGCAGCAGTGGTGCTTTCGGCAGCAGCTGTCGTTGCCGCGGCCGTTGTTGCAGCAGCGGTCGTTGCAGCCGGTGCGCAGCCTGCGAGGGTGAGCACGGCGCTGAGGCAGAACAAACTGATTAGTGTAAGTGTCTTTTTCATTTTCATTTCTCCTTCGAATGGTGGCAGATCGTGGTTTAGCGGGCGAGGCTTTTGCCAAGCTTCTAAAACGATAGCATGATACTACATTACTTTAGCGTAGTAAAGTGCAAAAGGATGCAAGATTTTTTCTGAAAACACCTTAAATTCTGAGGCAAACATTGGTAGAATGTACGCCAATGATTGCTATACCAATTAACCGACTTGATGAAGTGAGGGAATCCCGGAATTGAAAACCCCATTGCGCTACCAAATATCCGAATTTGATTGTGGTCCGACCACCTTATTAAATGCCATCAGCTTTCTTTTTGAGCGAGAACAGGTGCCTGCTGCCCTGGTGCGCAACATCATGCTTTACAGCCTTGATTGCTATAACAACCAGGGGGAAGAAGGGAAGCACGGCACTTCAACCATGGCGATGATGTTTCTCAGCAACTGGATCAACCAGTTTGCGCCGACCCATAATCTCTCGGTGAGTTGCCGCTATTTGCGCGGTTCCCAGGTCAAATTCGGTGAGCTGAGCGAGCTGAACGATGCCCTGATGCGCGGCGGTGTCGTCGTCGCCCGCGTTTGGGATGAGGAAGAACATTATGTGCTGATGACCGGCCTGGACGGGGATATGGTGCAGATTTTTGACCCCTTTTATCAGTTGGAGCCTTTTGCCGAACCTGAGATAAACATCGTTTATGGGCATCCCTTTACCTATAACCGCCTGGTACCGATGCGCTTTTTTAATGCGCAGACGCTTACGACTTATTCCTTAGGCCGTCCCGAAGACCGCGAGGCGGTGCTAATTTTTAACGAACTGACCAAAGTCAGTCCCGAAAAGACCATCGATTACTTCATTTGAGGAGCTCGCATGCATAAAGAAACGCAGCACTATTTCAGCCCCATCTTGAACAAAGACATGTATTACAATATCTACGGACATGCGGGGAAGCCCTGTCTCGTTTTTCCTTCGCAGGACGGCATGCACGAAGATTTTGAGAACTGGGGCATGGTGGAGGTCGTTCGTCCTTGGATTGATGCAGGCAAAATCCGCCTCTTCACCGTCGACACCGTCGACAAGGAATCCTGGTCCAATCGTCACGCCCCACTGCACGAGCGTACGGCGCGTCAGGAAGCATACTACCGCCATATCGCCGAAGAGTTTGCGCCTTTTTTGGTTAACTACAGCGGCAGGTTTCAAAAAATCCTCGCCACAGGCTGCAGTCTGGGCGGGACGCACTCAGCCCTCGCTGTCTTACGCTGTCCCCAACTGTTTGACAGCTGTATTTCGATGTCTCCCTGCTTCGATGCCCGTGTAATTTTCGAAGGTCAAATGGACGGGACGCTCTATTATTCATCGCCCGTAGATTTCTTGGCAGGCATGTCCTGGGACCACCCCTATTTAGACGCCTATCGTGCTTCCGCCATCCGTGTTGTTATCGGCCAGGGAGACTGGGAACACGACTTATTGCCGGGTATACGGGAAAGTGATCGTTTACTGGCAGAACGCAACGCCGGTGCCTGGTTTGATTATTGGGGCTTCGATGTGCCTCACGACTGGCCGTCATGGCGCAAAATGCTCCCGTATCACTTGGGCTCGATACTGCCGCTTTAAGTTTCGGAGAGCTTTGTTTCTAAGCGGAACACCTACCACATGCTTTTTTGAAGTTGATGTGCTGATCGCCAGCCTTGCTTATTCTGTGGTATTACGACGACGCATCAAGAGTGTATCAAAGGCACGGTGGGTCTCGGCGACGACATCAAACGCACCGTTTTTGCCACACCAGGCAACCGACAGACCGACCCCAAGGTAAATGGCATTTTCTGCTAACTGTGCAGCAGGGCTGAGATTGGCGATTTCTCCGACAGCTTGGGCTTGCTCAATCAGTGATACGTAGATAGGGAAAGCAGCAATGTTTTTCGGTGAAAGGGTCTGTGCGCCCTTGTTCATACTGCAATAGTATGCTTGACTAAGCACATCAGGACCATATTTAATAGTCAGTTCATAGTAGATATCATAGATAGCATAGAACTGCTCGATAAACCCCTTAAGTGAAAGAATGCTTGGTAAATTCTCTTGAATAAACTGATCCGGAATGAGGTAGAAATCTTTGAATATTTCATCCTTTTCTTTGAAATGATAGTAAAAAGCACTGCGGGTGATTCCGGCAGCTTCGCAGATGTCCCTGACACTGACGTTTTGCGTGCCTTTATCCCTGAACAGGCTTAGCGCAGTCTCAATGATGCGCTCTTTTGTTTGCAGCTTTTCCATGATTGACCAAATATTCCTTCTAGCAGACTTATTGTTGCTTTGTTTTTTTCACCGTTAGAGGCACTTAAAAACAATAATGATTTTAGATTATAAGACAAACACGTATAAAAAGAGATCCTGATTGCTCAGGATCCCTTCTTCTTTGCATAGGAAAACTAGATTTCGAGGGCCAGTGCTGTGGCGGTTTCGGTAGCATCGATGGCTTTTGCAGCCTTTACCACATCGCCTAAATAGTGGACCTCCGGGAAATCAGCGAGCTTTTCTGCCAAAGGATTATAACTCTTGGCTCCACAGGCCATGATGACGCTGTTAAAGCCGCTCAGCTGTTCTTCTTTACCGTCTTTCTCATACTTCACGCCGTCGGCCGTGATTTCACTGACTTTTGCCCCTGCGATTAATTCGCACTGCGAGCTGATGCGTCCCATCAGTTCGACATTCTCCCACTGCGCCATGTCACTAGCCAGTTCGGGCATCATTTCAATAATGGTCACGTCATGGCCTTGGTGTGCCAGGAAATCGGCGGTCTCACAACCCACCATACCTCCGCCAATGACCAATGCCTTATAACCTACCGGTGATTTACCCTGCAAGACATCCCAGGCATCGAGTGCCTGATGTTCATCCAGACCCTTGAAATTCGGGCAGGTCGGCTTGGCGCCGGTAGCAACCACGACAGCATCCGGATTTTCGGCTGCAATTGCTTCGGGCGTGGCCTCGGTATTTAGTTTGATTTCGACGCCGTACTTATCGCACATCGCCTGCCAATACAGTACCGCACCCAGGAAGGTATCTTTTGTCGGTGGTAAACCTGCAAGTATCATCTGTCCACCCACACGATCCGCTTCTTCCAAAATGACAACTTGATGTCCGCGTTGGGCGGCAGTCCAGGCAAACTGCATACCTGCCGGTCCGGCACCCACGACGACAATCTTCTTCTTGTTCTCTGCTTCTTTTGATTCCCACTTGTATTCGCGTGCGACGTAGGGATTCATCAGACAGTAAATGCTGAGGTAATTGTCATCATTCAGGCGACCAATACAGCCTTGTTGGCAGGAGAGGCAGCGACAGATTTCATTGGTTTTGCCACTGGCAATCTTATTGGGGAAGTAGGGATCAGCGATAGACTGACGACCGACAGAAACGCCGTCCGCCCAGCCCATGTCAAGCACCATCTCAATGAAATGAGGTTCGTGTAGACGTCCGACCGCAATGACCGGCACCTTTGTCACGACTTCTTTAATAGCACGTGCATCGTCGAGCAAGTGGCCTTCAGGGAAATTGGAAGGTGCGACCATCGCGATGGCAGTACCGGCGGTCCCCACACTGACATGAACGGCGTCAACGCCGGCAACTTCTGCCATATAGCGGGCGACCAGCTGTGAATGATGAATGGTACGACCGCCCATGACGCGCTCGTTGCCTGACAGACGGTAGAGAATGGGGTAGTCATCGCCGCATTTACGACGAATACCTTTAACGACTTCCAGAGGGAAACGCATACGGTTTTCAAAGCTTCCACCGAACTCATCGGTACGTTTATTTGAATAGGGTGAGGTGAATTGGGCAATCAGATACTGGTGTGCACCATGGACTTCCACACAGTCGATGCCTGCTTTTTTAGCACGCAAAGCAGCGTCGGAAAATTGCTCAATCAGTTCCCAGACTTCGGCATTCGTGAGTTCGCGAGGCAGGTGACTTGGCACGATAGATGCTGATGCGGTCATGGCCTTTATTGCTGAAGGAGCAATGGGCGTTTGGGTCGTGTCGATGGCTTCACGTCCACCGTGATGCAGCTGACAACAGATCTTACCGCCGTATTTGTGTACCCCGTCAGCCAGACGGGTCAAGCCCGGGATGAATTTATCGTCCCAGATTGCGGGTTCATGAAGAATGCTATAACCCTTTTCAGATACGCTGGTGACTTCCATCATAACCAGCCCAAAACCGCCCTTGGCGCGTTCTACCATATAGCTGTAGTAACGGTCATTGACGCTACCGTCATCAGCAGCCAGATTGGAGCCCATCGGAGGCATAATGAGACGATTCCTGAGGGTCATTTTGCCGATTTTCAGAGGGGAGAGAGTGTGTTCGAATTGCATGTGTGTCTTCCTTTCAATCGATCAATAATCATGAGTACACAAAAACTGTACACCTGTATAGTAGAATAATATATCGATTCATAAAGTAAAGATAGTCGGCTTTTTAACCAAATTTCTATTTGAGAATTTGTCGGTTTTAACAAGCAATATATGGGAGCACAAAAAAACTATCCCGGAAAATGAATGAAACAAGAACAGTTGCGAGTGGCATCCCGAGTAGCGGGCTTATTTGTTGTAGAATGTAAAAAATTGCTGTCTGACTTTGGAGGTCCTCATGAATTTTATATATATTTCTCCGCATTTTCCCGATGTGCACGAAAGCTATTGTGTGGAACTGAAGAATGCCGGCTTGACGGTTTTGGGGGTGGGGGATGCTCCTTACCATGAACTGAATGGGCGGCTGCAGGAGACGCTGAGTGAATACTATAAAGTCGATTATCTCGAAGACTATGAGCAGGTCTTTAGGGCAGTGGCTTTCCTTTCTTTTAAGTATGGCAAAATCGACTGGATCGAATCCAACAACGAATACTGGCTTGCCCAGGACGCTCGCCTGCGCACTGATTTCAACGTGCAAAGCGGTGCCCAATATGCGGAAATCGCCCGCATCAAGAGCAAAGCGGCCATGAAAGAAGTTTATAAAGCGGCGGGTATTCCCAGCGCCAGACAGCATTTGCTGGACGAGGGTCCGGAAACCGAGGCTTTCGTGGCTGAAGTGGGCTTCCCGCTCATCGCCAAACCGGAAGTCGGCGTGGGTGCGACAGACAGTTTCAAGATTGCCTCACAAGCGGAGTGGGATATTTTCAAAACTTATGCCTTGCCGGTTTCCTATGTTTTGGAAGAATTTGTCGAAGGTGACATCGTCTCTTTTGATGGGATTGTCGGAGCACGGGGCGAGCTGCTCTTCACGGCTGCCATTGAATGGCCGCCTTCGATTTTGGATATCGTGGTGGAAGAGAAAGATCTCTGCTACCGCGTCGTCAGGGAGATACCGGCAGCGCTGCGGATACTTGGGGAACGCACGGTGCAGGCTTTTGCCGTTAAGAACCGTTTCGTGCACTTGGAATTTTTCCGCTTGACGAAAGCCAAAGCGGGCCTGGGTGAAGTGGGCGATCATGTCGCGCTTGAGGTCAACATGCGTCCTGCCGGCGGCAACACGCCTGACATGTATAACTACGCGAACGATAGCAGTGTTTATAAGATGTATGCCGAAATGGTTGCTTTTGGAAAATTGCGCGAGCCCCATAAAGAGACGCCCTATTTCTGTTCCTATGCCGGTCGGCGTGATAAATTCCGTTACAGCCCTTCGCATGAGAGCATCATGAAGAAGTACGGCCGCGCGATCGTACAGCAGGGTAGAAATCCTGAGATGAGTGTGCCGCAAATGGGCAATCAGTACTACTTGCTGAAGTCGGCGGATCGTGCCGAAGTCGATGAATTCGAAGCGGACGTTTTGCGGCGTAGCGGGAGTTAATTACATCGCTGGAATGCTCGGTTGAGCTAGAGGGAACTCGGCAAGGCTCGAGCGGGTATAAAGTGGCGCAAAATTTCCGCTAATCCAAGCGAAGGCGCCTGTTTTAAGGCTCTTTACAAGCATTTCAGCGATTTTACCGTCACTTTTTTCGCCAATCCAAGTTGAGATTTCACTGTGCTTGGATTAGCGTAAAAAATGTCTTAAAAACCCGGATTTGACGACTTCTTCCGCTTACTAATCTGGTCTAAGTTGGATTCTCGCAATTTTTTACGGTGTTTCAAAGTGGTGTCGCGACCGCCCGAGCAATGCGACCGATTTCATAGTGGTGTCGCAAGCGCCCGAGCAAGGCGACGGGTTTCAAAGTAGTGTCGCAACCACCCGAGCAACGCGACGGATTCGAAAAGACTTCACTTTTACTGCAGAATTTGCGATCTTGCAAGCAAACTTGCCTCGGTAAGAGGCTTTGTAGAGGTTTTACCCCAATACAACTACACTATTTACGTCTTAACAAACGGTCATTTGTAAGAACGTAAATAGTGTAGTCAAAATACTGAAATGCTGATGTAAAGCGATTAAATGGTGCTATCAAACTTGCAAAATCGCAAATTTTGTAAGTGGAGTTGGCCTTCAATTGATAGAGTCGCGACCGTCCAAGCAATGCGACCGATTTCATAGTGGTGTCGCAAGCGCCCGAGCAAGGCGACGGATTTTTAAACCACACACAAAGCCTTACAAAGCCTCTATGCCGGCTTCCTCCAAAGCCCGTAGCATTTCGTCACCCCAAATCGCGGCTTGCACTTCGGCGATATGGACCTTTTCCAAAAGCAACATGGAAACCCTGGACTGCCCGATTCCTCCTCCGATGGTCAGCGGTAAGGCATCCGCCAGAATCGCCTTGTGGAAGGGCAAAGCCGCACGCTCCTCGCAGCCGCGGATTTTGAGTTGCGCAGCCATGCTTTCTGCATCGACACGGATACCCATGGAAGATATTTCGATGGGCATTTCCAAGGTATCATCCCAGATCAGGATGTCGCCGTTCAACTGCCAATCATCATAGTCGGGTGCGCGACCGTCGTGCATCTCTCCGCTCTTCAGGGCACCGCCGATTTGCTTGATAAAGCAGCTTGGGTGCTCTTTGCAATACAGCGTTTCGCGCTCTTTTGGGGATAGTTCGGGCCAACGGTCTTCGAGTTCCTGCGCAGTGACAAAGCTGACTTCAGACGAAATCTCCCGGCGCAGTTGAGGATAGAGCGCCTGAATATCGTCAAGTGTGTTAATCAAGGCATGTACAATTGCACTCACGGTTTTTTCGAGAAACAATTCGTTGCGTTGCTCACGCGTGATGATTTTTTCCCAATCCCATTGATCGACGTAAACGGAATGCAGATTGCTCAACTCTTCGTCGCGACGGATGGCGTTCATGTCGGTGTAGAGCCCTTCACCAACGGCAAAATCATACTTGGCCAAGGCCATGCGTTTCCATTTGGCCAGTGAATGGACGACTTCCGCTTCTTTGCCAATGTCCCTGATGTCGAAGGAGACGGGGCGTTCAGTCCCGTTGAGGTTGTCATTCAATCCGGTCAGTGGGTCAACAAACAAGGGTGCCGATACCCGTTTGAGATTGAGCGCGCGGCCCAGATGTCTTTCAAAAATGGGTTTAAGCGTGCCGATGGCCGTTTGTGTCTCGTAGAGACTCAGCTTCGAACGATAGCCTTGGGGGATGATGACTTTGCTCATATGATTTCTCCTTCTGTTTATTTTTGCAAGTGAGCGGCTTATGAAACTAACGTACCGAGAACAGCATGTCGTCGTAAGAGGGGAAGGGCCAATAGCGCTTGCCCACGGTATTTTCCAGTTCGTCTACAACCACACGCAGAGTCTGCATTTCTTCAAAGACCGCATCGTGATAGTAGTTGGCTTTGTGGGCTAAATCCGCGTCGTCTTCCGCTTCAAACACGGCCTGCTCGAGCAGCTGCACCTCCTCGACCAGGCTTTCCGCCAAAGCGGAAATCTGTGTCAGCAGTTTGTCTTCAAGTGTAGACGAAAGCCCCGTCTTCAGATTCTGCTTGGCTAAGGCTACCTCGCATAACTCTTTTTGGTAAGAGATGACTGCCGGATAGATTTGTTTTTTGACCATGTCCAAAATGGTGAGGGCCTCGATGTGCAGCGTTTTGCAATAGTTGTCCAAAAGAATGTCGAAGCGCGAATGCATTTCCTTGGCGCTGAGTACTTTATGCCGCTCAAAGAGACGCACGTTTTCTTCGTGTAAGAAGTAGGGCAGCGCTTCGGTGGTCGATTTGAGGTTGAGCAGGCCGCGCTCGGCGGCTTCGTTTTGCCACTCTTCAGAATAGTTATTGCCATTGAAAATGATGCGTTTATGGGCGGTGATACTGCTTTTAATGAGCTCGTTCAGGCAGCTGAGAAAGTCATCCGCCTGCTCCAATTCATCGGCAAAAGCCTCCAACGCATCAGCCAAAATCGTATTCAGCACGAAGTTGGGGCCGGAAATCGAAAAGCTGGAACCCAACATACGGAACTCAAACTTGTTGCCGGTAAAGGCGAAGGGCGAGGTGCGGTTGCGATCGGTCGTATCTTTAGGGAAGTGCGGCAAAACCGTCACGCCGATTTCCATCTGCTCTCGCACCTGGTCGGTGTAGGGGCTATCCTGCTCAAGGGCTTCGAGTATTTTGGTCAACTCTTCTCCCAGGAACATCGAAATAATGGCGGGTGGGGCTTCGTTTGCACCCAAACGGTGGTCGTTACCAGCCGAGGCGACTGCACAGCGGAGCAGGTCCTGGTGCTCATCGACTGCTTTGATGAAGGCCAACAAAAAGAGTAAGAACTGCGCGTTTTCATGCGGGGTATCGCCCGGCTCCTGTAAGTTAATGCCGTCATCCGTCATCAAGGAGAAGTTATTGTGTTTGCCGCTGCCGTTAACGCCTGCGTAGGGTTTTTCATGAAGTAAACAATGATAGCCGTGACGATGGGCGACGGTGTTCATCATCTCCATGGTCAATTGATTCTGGTCCGCCGCGATGTTCGAGATGCCGAAAACGGGGGCCAACTCAAATTGTGAGGGGGCGACTTCATTGTGTTTGGTGTGGGCGTAAATACCCAATTTCCACAGCTCCTGATCCAGGTCTTTCATGAAGGCTGAAACACGCGGTTTGATGACACCAAAGTAGTGGTCTTCCATTTCCTGGCCCTTAGTAGACCGAGCGCCCAAGAGGGTGCGGTTGCAATTGATTAAGTCGGGGCGTTGGGCATAAAGCTCGCGGTCGATGAGAAAGTATTCCTGTTCCGGACCGACCACCGAAAGCACACGTTTCGAGCTGTTATTACCAAACAGCCGCAAGACGCGGATGGCCTGTTTGTCGAGTGCCTGTTGTGAACGCAGGAGGGGTGTTTTTTTGTCTAAACACTCGCCGTTATAAGAAAGGAAGGCAGTCGGGATACAGAGTGTCTGATCCTTGATAAAGGCATCGGAGGTGGGGTCCCAAGCCGTATAGCCTCTGGCTTCGAAGGTGGCACGTATGCCGCCGCTGGGGAAGCTGGACGCATCGGGTTCGCCGGAGACGAGGGCTTTGCCGGAAAAGGAGAGCAGCGGTTTGCCGCCCAGACCCGGGCTTAGGAAGGACTCGTGTTTTTCCGCCGTGATACCGGTCATGGGATGAAACCAATGTGTGTAATGCGTGGCGCCCAGTTCTATCGCCCATTCTTTCATGGCGTTGGCCACAACATTGGCGACATCGAGGTTGAAATGCTTACCCCCGACCCGAGTGCGTTGCAATGCTTTGAAAATGTCTTTGGGCAGACGTTGCTCCATGACCTCCTGATTGAAAACGTGTTTGCCGAAGTCTTCTGTCATTTTTGACATCTGCTTTTCCTCCATAAAAAAAGCGCCAAGAGCCGGGTGACTCTCAGCGCCATTGCTGTATTAAGTGCAGTCTAACGATAGTTATTTTAGCTGTCAAGCAAAATATTTGTAAAAAAATTCACGTTTTTCTCACGTATTTTTACCGCTCAGTCTGTTATTTTTAATAGCATCAATTCTGCTAATCACTTAAAGGGTATGGCAAAAGTCTCCCCTGTCCAAACACAAAGCTAAACCAAGCAGAAAGGAGCGCCGATGTATCGTCTATTGCTACTTACAACGAGTGTCGCACTGGTGGAGCAATTCGCGACTGTCTTACGCTCCAAACCCTTTGTCGTGACGCAAGTGGCCAGTGCCGCGGAAGCCAAGAAGGTGCTCAGTCTGCAAAGCCATGATGCGGTTTTTATCGACGAAGAGCTGAGCGACAGCAGTGGTCTGCACTTAGCGGAAGCTTTGGCAAAAGAAAGCGAAATGTTCGTCATTTTGTTTGCCGATCAAACACGTCTGGCAGCCATCCAGGAGCTCTTGCTTGAAGCGGACGATGAAGCCGTCTTAATCTTGGAAAAACCGACCGATATCAATCTGCTTCAAAACACCGTCAAACTCCTGCTCACGGGCTTACGGCGCTTAGACCAATTGCGTAAGCATACCGCGCAGCTGGAACAGAAACTGGAAGATATGAAAATTCTCAACCGCGCCAAGCTCATCCTGATGGAAGTGCTCAAACTCAACGAAGCGCAGGCGCATAAGTTTATTGAACGTCAGGCCATGCAGCGACGTATCAGCAAGCGCCTGATTTGTGAGAGCATCATCCGCACGTATCGTTAAGTCACACGTTTTAACGGAGATAGCTGTTTATCGCTTCAGCAGCCCGTTTGCCCTCCTCCATTGCCCAGACCACCAGACTTTGACCACGTCGTGCATCACCGACCGCGAAGACTTTGTCTACAGATGTCGCAAAATTTCCAAACGAAGCGGCAATGGCTGAACGCGCGTCGCGCTCAACGCCGAAAGCTTGGCAAAGCGCGTCCTCCGGTCCGCTAAAGCCCATGGCAATTAAGACCAAAGCGGCGGGCACTTCCGTCTCGGAAGCTTCCCTGACTTGGGGAATCATGCGCCCGGCGGCAGACTTTTGCCAGCTGACATCTGCAATTCTCAGGCGACTGACTTTTTCTCCATCCTCGCTCAGGGCAGCCAGGGTGGACTTCAAATACTGCCTGGGATCGGCTCCGGGAATTTGGCTTTGGCCTCTTCCTGACCATAGTCGATTTTCAGTTTCAGTGGCCATTCAGGCCAGGGATTGCGCTCGCTGACACGCTGCTCGGCAGGGGCAGCCATGATTTCCAGCTGCAGTACGGACTGACATCCCTGGCGAATGGCTGTGGCCACGCAATCGTTGCCGGTGTCACCTCCGCCGATGACCACGACGTGCTTATTGTGCGCATCATAACATTCGTCAGGACCCTGCCCTGCTTCCAGGGCAAGGGTGGCGCGTTTCAGATAATCAACGGCCAAATGGATACCAGCTAACTCCCGCCCGGGCACGTTTAAGTCCCTGGCCTGTGTCGCCCCGTTGGCCAATACAATGGCATCAAAATCACGCAGCAGCTCATCAGCCGCCACGTTTTCCGGCACAGAGGTTTTGCACAAGAAATCAATGTGCATTTGCTTAAGTAACTGCAATCTGCGTCGCAGGATGTTTTTATCCAGTTTCATATTCGGAATGCCGTACATCAGCAGGCCACCGGGTTCGGCGGCGCGCTCAAGCACCGTCACAGCGTGACCGGAGCGGCGCAGGTAGTAGGCGGTTGAGAGGCCGGCCGGGCCGGAGCCGATGACGCAGATTCTTTTGCCGGTCTTGGGCTGACAAATCGTTGATTCTTCCACCCAGCCTTCGGCAAAGGCCCGCTCGATGATTTCGTATTCGATGGCGCAGATGGAGACCGGGTCAAGATGCAGACCTTCGGTGCAGGAGCCTTCGCAGGGCGCCGGACATATGCGTGCCGTGAATTCCGGGAAGGGGCTGGTGCGACTCAGGCGCTGATAGGCTTCATGCCATTGTCCGCGATATACCAAATCGTTCCATTCCGGAATGAGATTATGTAAAGGACAACCGGCTGCCATGCCGCGCAATAAGACCCCGCCCTGACAATAGGGCACACCGCAGTTCATGCAACGTGCCGCCTGGGTTTGAATGTCGGCGACAGACATGTGCTGCTTGAATTCCTGCCAGTCAAGGCTGCGTTCTTCCGTACTGCGTTTCTTGGCATCAAGTCGTGGGTATTCTAAAAATCCGCTTGCTTTGCCCATTTGCTTTTCTCCTTTGTGATAACGATACAAACAAGGTCGTTGCCCATCAGTGTTTGACATCCCGTGTGAGCAAGAGTTGTTTAAAGGCAAAATTTACCGCCGCCGTACGATCTAGGCCACTGCTCAATGCCCTGCTGATTTCCTCTTGCATCAGCCGATACTCGCGCGGATAAACTTTAGTAAAACGTCCGGCATATGCAGGCCAGTCCTCTAAGATACGCTCAGCTTGTTGACTCCCGGTAAGCGCCCAATGTGTGCTGATTTTATCCTTGATCCATTGCAGATCATCCGAATCGGCTGCGACCTGTGAGAGTTCGTCGGCCCCCAGATTGCAGAGTTCCGGCTGTAAATCCAGCACATATGCGATACCGCCGGACATACCTGCAGCAAAATTGCGCCCCACTTTACCGAGGACCAGGACGCGGCCACCGGTCATGTATTCACAACCATGGTCACCGACTCCCTCTACGACAGCTTCCACGCCGGAGTTACGGACGCAGAAACGTTCACCGGCGACACCGTTGATATAGGCACTGCCGGAAGTCGCCCCGTAAAAAGCCACGTTACCGATCAGGATGTTTTCTTCTGCTTTGAGTTCGGAGTCGCGCGAAGGGTAGACGATGATTTTGCCACCTGAAAGACCTTTACCGATGTAGTCATTGGCGTCTCCTTCCAGACTTAAGCGCATGCCCTGCGGCACAAAAGCCCCAAAGCTTTGACCTGCTGAACCTTCAAAACTGAGCTGTATGGTATCCTCCGGCAACCCCTGCGCTCCGTATTTCTTACAGACCGCACTGCCCAGGCCGGTTCCGACCACGCGGTCCGTATTACGGATGGCCAGTTTCGCAACCACCGGCTTTCCTTCTTCGAGCGCCGGTTTACACATACGCAAGAGCTTTTTGGCATCGAGCGAGCGCTCCAATTGGTGGTCCTGCGTGCTGCTGTGGTAACGCTGTTTGGCGGAATCCAAATAAGGTTGATAGAGCAAAGGAGAGAGGTCCAGTTTCAGTGCTTTACGCCGCTGCGGCAGGTTCTGCGGACGCAGGCGATCGGCGCGGCCGACCATCTCGTCCACTGTGCGGAAGCCCAATTTAGCCATGATTTCCCGCATATCCTGGGCAATAAATTGCATCAGATTAACGACGTGTTCCGGCTTACCTTGAAAGAGGGAGGTCAAGCGTTCATCATGTGTAGCGACTCCGACCGGGCAGGTGTTGAGGTCACAGACCCGCATCATCACACAACCCAGGGCAATCAGCGGTGTGGTGGCAAAACCAAACTCATCGGCGCCCAACAAAGCGGCAATCACCACGTCGCGACCACAAAGTAACTTGCCGTCCGTTTCCAATGCGACGCGATCACGCAGACCATTGAGAATCAGCGTCTGATGGGCCTCAGCCAAGCCCAGTTCCCAGGGCAGTCCGGCATTTTTAATCGAGGTCCGGGGTGCCGCCCCGGTTCCGCCCTCATAGCCGCTGATGAGAATCACATCGGCTTTGCCTTTTGCCACACCGGCGGCGATGGTGCCGACACCCACTTCCGAAACCAGCTTGACGCTGATGCGTGCCGCGGGGTTGGCTGTCTTCAGATCCAGGATGAGCTCAGCCAAATCCTCAATAGAATAAATATCGTGATGTGGGGGAGGCGAAATCAGGCCGACCCCGGGCGTCGAATGACGGGTTTCGCCGATTTGCGGATAGACCTTGGAACCGGGCAACTGGCCGCCTTCGCCGGGTTTTGCTCCCTGTGCCATTTTGATCTGAATTTCGTTGGCGTGCAGTAAATAGTCGATGGTCACACCAAAACGCCCAGAAGCCACCTGTTTGATGGCCGACATTTTTGAGTCCCCATTATCCAGTAATTTGAAGCGTTGCGGATCTTCGCCCCCTTCGCCGGTATTGCTGCGACCGCCCAATCTGTTCATGGCGATGGCCAAGGTCTCATGTGCTGCTCTAGATATGGAACCATAGGACATGGCACCGGTTTTAAAGCGTTTCACGATGGAGGAAACGGGCTCGACTTCTTCAATCGGCACGGCTTTTGCCGAACTATAGTCGAAATCAAGAAGGCTGCGTAGGTTCATTTCAGCCTCTGCGCTGATTTTGGCGGCAAAATCCTTATAAAGTTGATAATCACCCTCACGTACGGCTCGTTGCAAGAGGTATACGGTCTCCGGTCTATATAGGTGGCTCTCACCTTCGTGTACGCACTGAAAGACCCCGCCTGAATCCAGGCTGTCGTAGTGCAAATCGGTCTCGGGAAAGGCTGAACGATGTTGACTGGCATAGTCTTCGGCAATCTCTCTCATACCGATGCCTTGCAGTCGGGAAGCCGTTGAAGTGAAGTATTTATCAACGAATTTTTGTTGCAAGCCGACTGCTTCGAAAATCTGTGCAGCCTGATAAGAGCGCATGGTGGAAATGCCCATCTTGCTGATGACCTTCATCATGCCTTTAACAATGCCTTTGATGTAGTGTGCCTGGGCTTCCTTAACTGTCTGTCCGGGTATAAGCGCTTTGGCCTGTAAATCAGCGACGCTCTGTAAAGCCAGGTAGGGGTAGACGGCTGTTACTCCGTAGCCGACGAGGGTGCAGAAATGATGGACTTCGCGGGGCTCCGCTGATTCTAATACGATGCCGATATTGGTGCGTACTTCCTGTCGGATCAGATGGTGGTGAAGAGCGGAAACCGCCAGTAAGGAGGGTAGAGCCGCTTTGCTGCGGTCTGCGCCACGGTCGGAGAGGACAATAAGATTGCAAGTGTCGGCAATCGCCTGTTCCGCTTTACGGAAGAGCTTTTCGAGACTGCGCTCCATAGCCGCTTCACCCCCGTTGACGTCGTAAAGCGTTGAAAGTGTGGCGATTTTAAAGGGACTGTCAGCGGCCTGGGTCAAAGCGGCAAAGCCCTCTGCATCAAGCAAAGGGTGGGGTAAAACCACGCAAGACTGTAAGGGTGAAGGCGCTTCAACATTTTGTGTCGCCTCTTGTGCCGCCTCATCCAATAGCCTACCGGTATCTCCCAGAACGAGGGTGGAAGAAGTGACCAGGGCTTCCCTGATCCCGTCTATGGGTGGATTGGTAACCTGAGCGAAGAGCTGTTTGAAGTACATAAAAAGTAGTTGCGGCTTATCTGACAAGACAGCAAGCGGCACATCCATCCCCATGGAGCCCAAGGGGTCTTCACCGTTTAGGGCCAGCGGTAAAATGGTTTTATACAAATCTTCCTGAGTATAGCCGAACATTTTCTGCAAACGCAGCAATGTTTCCGCATCAAGTGGAGCCGAGGAAGGCAGAGTGGACACTGTATCTTGCTTGCTTGCTGTATCAAGTAACTGTTCCAAGGATTGAACCTTTTCTTTGACCCATTTTCCGTAGGGGAGGGCAGAGGCCACCTGGTCTTTGATTTCTTCATCGGGGATGATGCGTTTTTGTTCGGTGTCGATGAGCAGCATTTTGCCGGGCTCAAGCCTGCCTTTATGCACGATGTCTGCTTCGCGGATGGAGAGGACACCGACTTCCGAAGCCATAATCAGCTTGCCCTGTTTCGTGACGTAGTAACGTGCCGGTCTCAGGCCGTTACGATCCAAGACCGCACCGACTTGTTTACCGTCTGTAAAACCAATGGCGGCCGGTCCGTCCCAGGGTTCCATGAGGCACTGGTGGTAGGCATAGAAAGCTTGTTTCTCTGCGGACATCAGGGGGTTCTTTTCCCAGGGTTCGGGGATCAGCATCATTACCGCATGGGGTAGGGACCTGCCCGTCAGATAGAGAAATTCCAGACAATTATCAAACATGGAGGAGTCCGAGCCCGTCTCATCAATAATGGGGTAGACCTGGCTGAGTTCGTCGAATAATGCGGATTTAAGGCGCTTTTGTCTGGCGCGCATCCAGTTGACATTGCCGCGAATGGTATTGATTTCGCCGTTGTGCACCGTCAAACGATTGGGATGAGCGCGTTCCCAGCTGGGGAAGGTGTTGGTTGAAAAGCGGGAGTGGACCAGGGCGATGGCGGAAGTAAAATCGAGATCGGAAAGATCCAGGTAAAAATGGCGTAGCTGTGGCGCAGTCAGCATGCCTTTATAGACTATTGTCTGACAGGAAAGGCTGAGCAAATAAAAATTACTGCCGATTTCGCGGCTGTCCGGCACGATGCGTTTTTCCGCTTGTTTACGAATGATGTAAAGCCGGCGTTCAAAATCAGCGGCGTTTTTTATCGTCTCATCAGCCGCAATAAAAACTTGGATGAAGCGCGGCAGCACGGCCAAAGCGGCTTTGCCGATGACCGTTTTGTCGACCGGCACCTCACGCCAACCCAGGACTTTTTGCCCTTGCTCTGCCACGATTGCTTCGAACTGCGCGATTTGCTCACGTCTAAAGTCATCGTAGCGATGGGCAAAAATCATCCCCACGCCGTAAAAGCCGGGCTCCGGCAAATCAAAACCCAAGACGGCACAGTCACGTTTAAAGAAAGTATGTGGAATCTGCACCATGATTCCGGCACCATCACCGGTGTTTTCGTCCGCCCCTTTGGCACCGCGGTGGTCGAGATTTTCCAATATGGTCAGTGCGTCATCGATGATTTCACGTGATTTTTTTCCGTCCACATTAACCACAAAGCCCATGCCACAGGCGTCATGTTCGTAACGCGGATCATAGAGCCCTTGTTTTTCTACGCTTATCTTGTACATCTCTGTCACCCCATAAAACAAAAAGGCGCCGAGCTTTACGCCCGGACGCCATTGTCCTTCGATACTTAGAAAAATTATGGCAAAAAGTTTTTTTGCTGTCAAAGCCCGGACAATTTATTTTTTTGAACGTTTTTAATAGATTATTTGTGCAAGTAGGGCAGTGGTGGATTTTGCCAACTAAAAAATTATCAATTTCTTGTGCTGTGAAAGCCCTTTTAGAATGGTATTTACGCTTTTATTTACGTATTCTTGCTTAATTTTTAGCGAATGGCCAGTTTTACCTAAAATAGGGCAAAATGTCTTTGTATTTCCGTCGAAACGCTCATATAATCAATAGGGTGGAACAAAATATCCCATGAAAGGGGAAGTAATCCGATGGAGACTAGTCAATGCACCTGTACAAGAATTGCCTCGGATGATCCGAGGTACGCTGATCTTGAATCCTTTATCAAGCAGCAGAAAGGAAAAAAAGGCATAGCGATGGCGGTGCTCCAAGAAGCACAGAAAATTTTCGGTTTCTTGCCGCTTGAAGTACATAAATTTATCGCTGAAAAAACCGGTGAAAATGTGGCCGAACTTTATGGCGTCACCACTTTCTACAGCCAGTTTACGACTGAGCCGAAGGGCAAACATCAGATCAACGTTTGCCTGGGTACTGCTTGCTACGTAAAGGGCGCGCAGAAGGTCTTGGATAAAGTTTCGAGCATCCTGGATGTCGAGGTCGGAAAAACGACCGAGGACGGGCTTTTCACACTTGAAGCAACCCGTTGTCTCGGCTGCTGTGGTTTGGCACCGGTCATGATGATTGATGAGGACGTTTACGCCAATCTGGTGAAACTGGACGAGCTGGAAGTCATCCTCAATCGTTACCGCGAAATGGAGGCTGAAGTGGATGAGGCTATCTGAACAAACATTAAATGAAAAACGTGCGGCCAATCACGAAACACTGATGAGCCCCAAAGGTTATCGTGTCGTCGTCGGTATGGCGACCTGCGGTCTCTCCGCCGGTGCGGCAAAAGTACATGCCGCCATCAAAAAAGAAATCGAAATCCTGGAAGTCCCCGACATCACGCTGGAAGTGACCGGTTGTGTGGGTATGTGTATCTACGAGCCTATCGTCGAGGTCTATTCACCAGAGGGTGAACGCACCACCTATATCCATGTGGATCCGGCCAAAGCCGCAGAAATCACGGTGGAGCATCTGTTGAAGCATAAACCGGCCTTGCGCTATACGCTCAACGAACTGGTTTACGAAAAACATGACGACGAGGTCGGCAAGGAACACGAGTTCCTGCAACTCACACAAGACCGTCTGGCCAGTGAGTATCCCGAATCGGAAGAGACTGTTGAAGTCAGCGAAAAGGATCTTGTACTTGAAATCGAGATTCCTGAAATCGCCATTAAGTTAGAAGATCTGCCCTTCTATCGCAAGCAGGAACGCATCGTGCTCAAGAACTGCGGTGTCATCAATCCCGAAGACATCAACGACTATATTGCAGTTGACGGTTATCAGGCCTTGAATAAAGTCGTTGGCAAAATGAGCCCCCAGGACGTCATCGACCTGATCAGCGCTTCCGGCCTGCGCGGCCGCGGCGGTGCGGGTTTCCCGACCGGTCGTAAGTGGCAGTTCGCCGCCAATAATCAAGCCGATCAAAAATACTTCATCTGCAATGCGGACGAAGGTGATCCCGGTGCTTTCATGGACAGAGCCGTCCTTGAAGGCGACCCTCATGCCGTCCTGGAAGCCATGACCATTGGCGGTTACGCCATCGGTGCCAACCAAGGCATCATCTATGTCCGTGCCGAATACCCCGTTGCCGTGAAGCGCCTGAACATGGCCATTGAACAGGCCAAAGAACTGGGACTCTTGGGCGAAAACATCCTCGATTCCGGTTTTAACTTTGACATCGACATCCGTCTCGGCGCCGGTGCATTTGTGTGCGGTGAAGAAACCGCACTGATTGCCTCCGTTGAGGGCAAACGCGGCATGCCGCGCAACAAACCGCCCTTCCCGGCAGAAAAAGGCCTCTGGGGCAAACCGACCGTTATCAATAATGTGGAGACTTTGGCGAATATTGCTCCCATTATCCGTAACGGCGCCGATTGGTTCAAAGGCTTCGGTACTGAGCGCTCACCCGGCACAAAGGTTTTTGCCCTGGGTGGAAAAATTACCAACACCGGTCTCATCGAAGTCCCGATGGGCATCAGCCTGCGCGAGATTATCGAAGACATCGGCGGTAATTGTCCTAAAGGTAAAAAGTTTAAAGCCGTACAAACCGGCGGACCTTCAGGCGGTTGCATCACGGCAGCCGACCTCGATGTGCCGATTGATTTTGACAACCTCGTTGCCATTGGCTCAATGATGGGCTCCGGCGGCATGATCGTCATGGACGAAGACAACTGTATGGTGGACATTGCCCGCTTCTTCTTGGACTTCACCGTCGACGAATCCTGCGGCCAGTGTGTGCCCTGCCGTGAAGGCACAAAGCGCATGTTGGAAATCCTCGATAAAATCACCAACGGCCATGCGACCATGGACGATTTGGAGCTGCTCGAAGAGCTGGCCATCCATGTCAGTCAAAGCTCACTCTGTGCCCTCGGCCAGACTGCCCCGAACCCAGTACTCAGTACCATCAAGCATTTCAAAGATGAATATTTGGCGCACGTAGAAGACAAATCTTGTCCCTCGCATGTTTGTAAAGGCCTGCTCGGCTACTACATCACGGAAAACTGCCGCGGCTGTACCAAGTGCGTACGCTATTGCCCGGTCAAGGCGATTTCCGGAACTGCGCGTGAACTGCACCACATCGACCAGGACATCTGTATCCGTTGTGGCGCTTGTGTTGAAGGCTGTGCCTTCGATGCCATCGTGACGCGATAAGGAGGAAAAAATGGCTGAACAGGAAAAAATGGTCAATCTGACCATCAACAACGTTCCGGTGACCGTACCGAGCAGCTACACCGTATTACTGGCTGCCCGCGAAGCCGGATTTGATATCCCGACCCTTTGTTATCTCAAAGACCTCAACGAAATCGCTGCCTGCCGCGTCTGCGTGGTGGAAGTGGAACAAAACGGGCGCGCCCCGAAAGCGCTCTCGGCCTCCTGCGTCCTAAAAGTCGCCGAAGGCATGAAGGTGAAAACCAATACCAACCGCGTGCGCAAAGCCGTGCGCATGAACCTGGAACTCATTTTGGCCAATCACAACCGTGAGTGCCTAAGCTGCAAACGCAACGGCACCTGTGAACTGCAAAAACTCTGCGATGAGCGCGATGTCAACATGGTCCGATATGAAGGCGAAAAGAGAAATCCACATATCGATGATTTCTCCTATTCCATCATCCGCGATTCGAGTAAATGTATCCTCTGCGGACGCTGCGTCAACACCTGCCGCAACGTCCAGGGCATCGGTGTGCTGGACTTTACCCACCGTGGATTCGGCACCGACGTGGCTCCGGCCTTTGACTACAGCATGCGTGACGTCAACTGCATTTATTGCGGGCAGTGCATCGAAGCCTGTCCCGTCGCCGCCCTGCGCGAGAAACCTTATATTGAGGAAGTGTGGAACGCCATTGAGGATCCTGAAAAGTACGTCGTCGTTCAGACTGCTCCGGCAGTCAGGGCTTCACTGGGCGAAGAATTCGGTTTACCCATCGGTACGCCAGTGACCGGCAAAATGGTCGCCGCCCTCAAACGCATGGGCTTTGACAAAGTCTTCGACACCAACTTCTCGGCTGACCTCACCATCATGGAAGAAGCCACCGAGTTGCTCTCCCGCTTAAATGCCGGCAAACTGCCGCTCATCACGTCTTGCTCACCGGGTTGGGTGCGTTTCTGCGAAATGTATTACCCCGATTTCCTGGAAAACCTCAGCACCTGCAAATCCCCGCAACAAATGATGGGAGCGATGGTGAAGTCGTATTTTGCCCAAAAAGAGGGGATCGATCCAAAGAACATCGTTTCCGTTTCAGTTATGCCCTGTACTTCCAAGAAAACCGAATCGCAGCGACCAGAAATGGCTGTCGACGGACTGCGCGATGTCGACATTTCCCTGACTACCAGAGAATTGGGCGATATGATCAAACAAGCCGGTATCAAATTCCTCGACCTGCCGGACGAAACACCGGATAGACTTCTGGGCGAATACAGTGGCGCTGGCGTCATCTTCGGCACCTCAGGCGGCGTTATGGAAGCCGCTCTGAGAACGGCTGCGGATGTCTTGTTGGAAAAAGATCTACCGGAATTCCGCTATGAGGCGGTACGCGGTATGGACGGCATCAAAGAAGCCAGTGTGACCTTGCCGGTAAACGGTGTGGATACGGAGCTGAAGATTGCGGTCGCTTCCAGCGTTAAACATGCGGCGACCTTGCTCAATGCAGTCAGAGACGGCAGCAAAGATTACCATTTCATCGAAATCATGGCCTGCCCGGGCGGCTGTATCCATGGTGGTGGTCAGTCCTTCGTTTCGGCAAAAGCCCGCTTAACTGAAGACCCGCGTCCTGCACGTATGAAAGCTTTGTATGACGAAGACGAGCGGCAGGTATTACACAAGTCACATCATAACCCTGAAGTGCAAGCCATGTACAAAGACTTCCTGGGCGAACCCAACAGTCACGTGGCACACAAATATTTGCACACACATTACCACGCCAGGGAAACCTATCCTCAAAACTAGTCACTTCGGTGCTTGACTAAAGGACGAAGCTGCCTCGGTTCATCATTAATGATGGAGCGGGGTAGTTTCGTTTTATCGCTGGGTGGAGTGATGTAGCGGGTATCCAGGCATCGCGAGGGATTCGAAGAGATTTGAGCGCTGTCATGGCGACCTAGGCATTGTGACGGACTCCTAAGTGATGTCATAGCCACTTTAAGCATTGTGACGGATTCCTAAGTGATGTCATAACCACCTTAAGCATGCGACAATCAATTATGCCCATTTTTCGACAATAATGACCGCTGTGCATTAGAAGTTTCTAATATAGAGTCGTTTATACAAGGCAAAATAGTGATTATCTGGCAAAAATTACAGGTGTGCATTAGCGTTTTCAAATGAATACCCGCACAACCGTCAAAATTGTCGGATAAACCCCACCGTGACTAAGCGATGACCTATGAAAATGGGAAAACACCCGCACAGCCGCAATTTTTGCCAAATTGAGAGGGCTGCGGAGTCGCAGCCGGCCCAAGCCACGCGACGAATCCAAGCGGTGTCTCAACCGTCCCCGGGACTTGTGTTCAAGAAGCACTACGCAAAGTTAGATAAATACCGTAAAATATAGGGTATAGAAATACGCATCACTGCTCTGCATCACGAAGGGAATAAAGATATGAAGTGGCAAGGTAGACGTCAGAGTTCAAATGTTGAAGATCGTCGCGGACAAAGTCGCGGTGGTATGGGCGGATTGGGTGGCATCGGTGGAGGCTTTTCACGCATCCCGACCGGTGGAAGAGCCGGCGGTATTGGTATAGGGACCATTATTCTCCTGGTCATTGTCATGCTGATTTCGGGTGGGAACCCGCTTGACATATTCACTGGCGGACAAAGTAACACACCAAATGTCAATCAGGGCGCGCAGGGGACCTACCAGGGCAGTGCTTCGGAAGAAGAAATGAAGGCCTTTGTCTCGGTAGTTTTGGCAGAAACGGAAGCGTGCTGGCAGGAGCAATTCCGAGCAATCGGGCGCACATATGAGAATCCGACTTTAGTCTTGTTTACAGATTATGTGGAATCAGCCTGCGGATCGGCTTCTTCGGCTTCGGGACCTTTCTATTGTTCAGGTGACTCAAAGATTTATTTGGATATGTCTTTCTTTAATGAGCTGGCCAATAAATTGGGAGCTCAGGGGGATTTTGCCATTGCCTATGTCATTGCACATGAGGTAGGGCATCACGTCCAGTATCAACTCGGCATCGGGCAGCAGGTGGCACGTTTGAAGCAGCAATCCAGTGAAGCGGAAGCCAATGAACTTTCGGTGAGGATGGAGTTGCAGGCGGATTATTTTGCCGGGCTTTGGGCACATTATGCGGAAAAAGAGGGCATTTTAGACATTGGCGATGTAGATGAAGCAATCAATGCGGCTTCGAAAATTGGTGACGATGTGCTCATGGGACCGCACGCTCATCCCGATGATTTTACACACGGGACCTCGGCGCAGAGAGCGCGTTGGTTTAAAAAAGGTTATGACTACGGGACGATTAATGATGGGGATACTTTTGCCGCCAGCTCCTTAAAAGTCATTCCGTTGCAAAAATATGATGAAAAAATAGCGATTATGCCGAAAAAGCCTCAAATTATGCTACCAAGTGCGGCTTAATCTGTTAAGATTGACCCGAGACTTGAAGACTGTCATTGAATCTGAAAATTCGCTTTGATGACACAGGAGGACAAGATGGCTAGAACCATAGTAGAGGTGTGCACCTGTATTCGCTGTACCATGATGGGTTCGATGGAAATCGCCGAGCATGTGATGGAACTGCAGCGGAGTCTGGATGAAGACGATCAGCCCAAGTACGATATCGAACTCGTTTATGTTTCTTTGCCGGAACTGACGGATGAGGACGAATCCTTGGCGCCTGTGGTTTTCGTCAACGGTGAAATGTATACACGTGCAGATTCTTCCATTATCATGGATGCAATCGTGCGTGACAAAGAGCGGGCCTTGGCTGAACAATAAATCTTTGCACTAAGCGAGGCTTCTTACTACATTAGAATTTGCAGAAGGAAGGCTTTCAAACTATGCAGCAGAGTATGCGCGGCGTGTTTACGCCTGTCACCAAGATTCGTCGTGAAATTTTTACCGAGGTTGCACGTTTTGCCTATAAAAGAGATTTAAAGAGTAAAGATAAAACAGAGTATTATAAAATCCCTTTCCGCATCAGCCCTGGTGAAACGGCGCAGTACCGCGACAGTGTTTTTATTGAGCGCGAAGTGGCGCGTGACCGCGTCCGACTGGCTTTAGGCTTGCCCATAAGGCCGGTGGGGAAGTATGTCGATTATGCGGAAGGCTTCGAAGAAGTCGATAAGGACGTCTGTGTAGAGACAATGCCTGTCGTTAATGTGATTAGCTTTGCCTGCCAGGCTTGTCCGACCAAAACCTATCGGGTCAGTACCAACTGTCGCCGTTGTATAGCCCATCCCTGCACCAGTGCCTGTCCGAAACGCTGTATCAAAATCGGTCCCAAAGGGGCCATCATTGACGAGGACGTTTGTATTCGCTGCGGTCGCTGCAAAGAGGCCTGTCCCTATGGTTCCATCCTGCTGTTTGACAGACCCTGTGCGGTAGCCTGTGGCGTGGATGCCATCGGCAGTGACGATTTGGGCAGGGCTGTGATTGATGATGAGAAATGTGTCTCCTGCGGTTTGTGCATGGCCAACTGTCCCTTTGGCGCCATCGCTGATAAATCGGAAATCTTTCAGGTGATTAATGCGATCCGTACGGGCAAAAGAATGATCGCCGCGGTTGCTCCCGCCTTTGCGGGTCAGTTCGGTGCCCTGGCAACGCCCAACAAAGTGCTTAACGGTATTAAAGCCTTAGGGTTTACCGACGTCGTCGAAGTTTCATTGGGTGCGGACGTATCGTCCCGCCGCGAGGCATTGCATTTCATTGAAACCGTACCTGAAAAACAAGCATATCTGGGCACAAGTTGCTGCACCTCATGGGAAGCCATGGCCAGGAAGAATCTTCCCGGCGACAGCGCTTCTTATATCTCTTCGGCTTCAACGCCCATGGTTGCCACGGCTGAAATCATCAAAGAGCGCTACCCCGATGCGGTGGTGGTCTTTGTCGGACCTTGTGTAGCGAAAAAGACGGAAGCGCTGGAAGAAGACGTCAAACCTTTTATCGATTTTGTGCTGACTTTTGAAGAATTGATGGGCATGTTTGTCGCGAAGAAGGTTGAGCTGAACGAGATGCCCGAAGAATTTGCCTCACCCTTCGCTTCTCAGGAAGGGCGAAATTATGCGGTCGCCTCGGGTGTGGCTGCGGCTATCGCCTCGGTGATTGAGACATTGGATCCGGAACGTGACAAAGTACCTTATGCCCATGCCGATACCCTGCGTGAATGTAAAAAAATGCTGTCCTTGGCCAAAGCCGGACGTCTTGACGGACATCTGATTGAAGGGATGGCCTGTCCCGGCGGCTGTGTCGGCGGTGCCGGAACTTTGGCGACCTTGGCGGCGGGCACGAAGGCGGTGCATGCTTTTGCCGATACGGCGGTGAACCGTACAGCGCTTGAAAATCCGCTCTTGGATACGCATCACTGAACTATTAGATTTTAGATTTGTAAGCTAAGGATTCTTCCCGCCTCTGTAAGTGGAGCCGGCGCCATAGCTGTTTTCGCTGTCATGCTGTGCTGAGTCGCTGTTTTGACTTTGTGATGCAAAACCGCTGATGGTGGAATCACCATTACCCGTGCCGGCTTGACCAGCGGCGTTTTGACCTTTGCCCGATTGCTGCCCATGCTGTCTGCGTTTATGTTCAGAGACCAAGTTTTCGATTTCGGGAATACTCAGGTCTTGTACGGCTTCGCTGCTTAGCTCAAGTCCGCAGTCGCGCAACGTCTGATAAGCTCTAAATTTGCCAAGGGACATATTGGATTGATGCGCTTCGCTGAGGCTGTCAAATTGAGCCAGATAAGCCTGCATTTTAAGAGGTTTTTTGCCTGAAGCATCAAGCTTAGCGCTGTAATTTTCACGAAAGCGACTCACGGTTTGCATCAGGCGTTCCGCATTGGCACCCTCAGCGGCAACCGTGAAGATGACTGCTTCGTTCTCCGCTGCTTGCTCCTGCTCTTGTAGCAGCAACATATCCAGAGCTTCGGAGAGATTTTTGTGTTGCAACTTGAGCTGAGCTAAGAGGGCGCTGCCGTCTTCGTTAAAACTGTCCACCGAAATGACTTTGTCGTAACGATTGAGGCCGAGTTCGATCGAAGGGTTAATGTCGACACTGATGGCTGCGACTTTTGTGGTATAGGTCCCATAGAAGAGGCCAGAGGCTAGCAGGATTAAGACCAGGGCAAAAGCTGCGACCGCTCTCTTCATTTTAAAGAAGGAGAGGCGACGTTGTTTTTTGCCAGCGACTCGTTTACTAAACTCTGCTGCGATGAAGGCTTTGGTACGATTGTTCATCTCTGGGTCAGCTTTCAGTGGACTCATGGCCGTCTGCAGTGATTCACGCAAGTATTGGTCAAAGGCATCGTCCGGCATTTCCTCTATGTTTTTCAAATTCAATTTATCTGACACGCGCTTCACCTCCCAGTGCCTTCTTGAGTTGCTCTCGGGCTCTGCCCAAAAGCGAATAAATGGTGTTAACGGGTTTCCCCATCATTTCGGCAATCTCTACCGCGTTGTATCCTTCATAGTAGAAGAGATAAATCACATCTTTGTATTTGTTCGGCAGTTTTAAAACTGCCTCTGTCATTGCACTTTGCCCTTCGCTCATTTTGACCCCGCGTTCGGCAATGGAGTCAAGGGGTACATTGCGGCGCTGGGCACTTTTCAGAAAATCTTTGGCAGCATTGATGCTGATGCGAATAAGCCAGGCTTTCTCATGCTCTTTGCTGCTAAAAACCTCATCATGGAGCAGGTACTTCAAAAAGACGTTTTGAAAAATATCCTCTGTGTCGGCATGGTTTTTCAGGTACATAAAAGAAACACGCCGCACTAAATCTGCGTATTCTTCGATCGCTGTATTGACCTCTGCCTCAGTTCGCATGCCTACTCTGCTTCATTCTGATTACACTCCGATGCCTCATCCTGCAGCTATTATCCTAGCTTTAACGGCAAATAGAAACTCAAGTTTTACGGAATTTTGATTTCCTTTTGCCTTTCATAACTAAAACGACTGAGAAACGAAAATCCTTGCAATCAGCTTGGAAAAATCGCTATTAATGTATCTGCATAGAAAACTGCAAGATTTTTCTTCTATATCTGGCAATGTAACCATATATGTTGTATTCTTAGTTCGCAATAACATATCAGGCTAGTGGGTAATTCGGATGGCATCTGGAATCTGGCATATAAAAAAATTAGCTGTCATTGGTACTGGATTATTTATTAAAAATGTGTATCCTGATATAGTAACTATGACAGCTAGTAACACACAAATTAGTTTATTAAAATATCTTAGTTAGATTTGGAGAACAAAATGCAGCTGAACATCACAACAGACTATGCGGTGAGGATTATTCTCTATTTAGGAATCACCCAACGCATCACCACATCCGCAGAGATTGCCAAGGAAATGAGCATTCCCGCCAATTATGTGCCGAACATTGTTAAAAAATTACGTGACAACGGTTTGGTCAATGCGACCTTCGGTCCGATGGGTGGGTATCGTCTCGCGAAGGAACCGCAAGATATCTCATTGCTCGAGATCATCACGATTATGGAAGGCAAGATCCATATCAACCGGTGTCTCGAAGATGACCATTTTTGCAGCCGCAACGGCCCGGAATTCTGCTCAGTGCACGACGTCTATAAACAATGTGAAGAACAAATGGTCAATATTCTGGGCGCTCATTCAGTCGCCGATCTTCTGAAAGAATCCGATAAGGTTTGAGCAATTAAAAAACGAAAACAGGGGCTGTCGTAGAGACGGCCTCTTTTTTATTCCTGCTTTCCTGATTCACACAACATGGTAAAATGTGGTAGGTAGTTTCGTCACCCCCGACTTTAGCCGTTCGTCGTTTTTGTAAGGTACGCTTAGTCGCTTAAATAGGCTCTAGGGTATCCGTATCCATGATGCTGGCAAAAGGAATGATTCAGCTAATCCTGTAGTGATTTCGCTTGGATGTGGCCGCAAGGATAAACGTTGATGAAACTACATAAGAGTATATGACACAATATTGGACAAAATTTACGAGGATGTGCCAGTAGAGGGCTGATAGTAGCGGATTTCGATCACTTTGAGGCGTTATTTGGACAGTTTTTACGGAGATGTGGTTCTGACCCCCACAAAATCGAAAAAATTGTCCGAAAAAGTGCTGATAGAGATAGAAATCAGCTCATTACTAGCTACATTCCCCACATTCGCGTAAAAATTGTAACAAAATGAACTTTCGAGAGAAGAGCTTTCGTGAAATGAACTTTCGTGAAAAGAACTTTCGAAAACGAAAAATGGCGTTTCTCAATCAGGCACAGGACTGACTAAACATGAACCGCTCAATCGAAAAAAGCTTTGTGATACAGGAGATATATGCAAGTTAATACGCTGTCACATTATGTGAATGCATTGCGCGCATCCGGACTTTTGCTCAGGGCTGATTTAAGTCTTAAAGAGCAGGGCACGGATGTTGAATTTATTACCTATGATTCTAAAGAAGTGCGACCGGGTACTTTGTTCGTCTGTAAAGGCGCACATTTTAAACCTGAGTACCTCGACGAAGCTATCGAGCGGGGGGCTTTTGCCTATGTAAGTGAAAGCCTGCTGCGTGAGGACCACGCAGCGCTGATTGTCCACGACATTCGCCAGGCTATGGCAGTTTTGGCCAATCTGTTCTACAAGGAGCCTTGGGGGGCTTACCGTACAACAGCTGTGACCGGCACCAAGGGCAAATCCACTGTTGTGCACTATATCAAGAGTATTCTGGACACGGCACTCCGCGCGGCAGACGAGCCGGACAGCGGACTGGTCTCCACCATCCGCATCCAGGACGGTATAGTCGATGAGGAAGCCCATTTGACCACGCCGGAAAGTCTGGTGTTGATGCGCCATTTAGCCAACGCCAGGATGGCTGGTCTGCAGTACATGACCTTAGAAGTATCCAGCCAAGCGCTAAAATATCATCGGGTCAGTGGTCTGCTTTTCGATGTCGGCGTTTTTCTGAATATCTCTGAGGACCATATCAGTCCGGAAGAGCACAGCGACTATGCCGACTACTTTGCAGCGAAACTTAAACTTTTCGGCATGTCCAAACATATGGTCTACAGCCTCGATTCGGAGGAGCAGGATGCCTTGAGCGAAGCAGCCACTCTTGTGTCTTCGTGCGTGACCATATCCATGAAAAATGAAGACGCGGATTATTTTGCCTATGAGATAAAGAAGGAAAAGATTGGTTTCACCTTCAGCTTGGACTTGCACGGAAAGACTTACGAGTTTAAGTTACCGACCCCAGGCGTTTTTAATGTCGAAAATGCTCTGGCGGCGATTGCGGTGGCGGACCATTACGGTATCGCAGTCGAATCGATGCAAAAGGCGCTCGCGGAGGTCCGGGTTGAAGGGCGGATGGAGTATTTTGCCAGTCGCGACGGTCAACTGCATATCATTGTGGATTACGCGCATAATGCGCTCAGTTTTGAAAGATTGTTTAAATCAATTAAGGGAGAGTACCCCAATCATCAGATTTGTGTAGTTTTTGGTTGTGGGGGTGGAAAAGCTCTGTCGCGTCGTGCGCAGTTGGGACGAGCCACTGCCGCGATGAGTGACCGCATTATTCTCACTTCCGAAGATCCGGGCTACGAGGAGCCGCGTGCCATTGCGGACGATATCGGCCAATACATTACGGCGGCTAAGCGCAGTTATGAGTTTATTGAAGAGCGGGGAGAAGCCATCCGTCATGCGGTGCAGAGTAGTGATGCAGCGACGATTATCCTGGTTTTGGGCAAAGGAGGTGAACGGTATCAAAAGATAGGCGCTCATTGGGTGGAAGGCCCTTCCGATTTGGATTATGCGGCCGAATGCATCGCAGAATATGATGAGGCTCACTAATTGCGGCAAATCAAAAAAAGTTAGCGCTACACAATTGATTTGAATCAATGATAAGCCGATATATGTTTTGTAGAATTTAACTATTAATCAGAGCTCTGAAGCAGCAAGCTTTGTGCTTCCGGGGCATCATTCAGGAGGATTTCCATGAGTCAAATGTTTTGCTATCAATGCCAAGAGACAATCGGCAATGTAGGCTGCACTAAAGCGGGTGCCTGCGGAAAACAGGCAGCTGTCGCCAATCGTCAGGATATGATGATTTGGTTGACTAAAGGGCTCTCAGCGGTAACCACACGTTTAAGAGCTGAAGGCCAAGAAATTTCTAAAGACATTAATCATCTGGTGACGCTTAATCTCTTTACGACTATTACGAATGCCAACTTCGATAATCAGGTATTCTTGGACCGTATCGGCATGACCATTGCTGCAACGCAAGAGCAATTAACTCGTTTGCAGAACAAAGAGAATTTGCCCGAAGCGGCACTTTGGACTTCAACCGATGAAGCGGCGCTCGACGAGAAATCGCTCAGCGTCGGCGTGCTTGCCACTGCTGACGAAAACATCCGCAGCTTAAGAGAATTAATTGTCTATGGACTGAAAGGTCTCTCGGCTTATACCAAACACGCTAATGTGCTTTTAGCCGATGATGAAAAAGTCGATACCTTCATCCAGGAAGCCCTGGCTGCGACCCTTGATGACAGCCTCAGTCTCGATGATTTGGTTGCCCTAACACTGAAGACCGGTGAGTTTGGTGTTGCGGGCATGGCGTTGCTTGATGGTGCAAACAGCGGCACCTACGGCAATCCTGAAATCACCACCGTCAAAATCGGTGTCGGAACCCGCCCGGGTATCCTGGTTTCCGGTCATGACCTGCGTGATCTCGAGATGCTGCTTGAACAAAGCAAGGACGCCGGCATTGATATCTATACCCACAGCGAAATGCTGCCGGCCAACTATTATCCCGCCCTCAAAAAATATCCTCATCTCTACGGTAACTACGGTAATGCCTGGTGGCATCAGAAAGAGGAGTTCGAGCCTTTCAACGGCCCCATCCTCATGACCACCAACTGCATCGTGCCTCCCAAAGCCTCTTATATTGATCGCCTCTATACCACCGGTTCGGCAGGTTATCCGGGTTGCAAACACATCCCCGGCGAAATCGGCGAGACCAAAGACTTCAGCGAAATCATCGCCCACGCACAACGTTGCGCCGCGCCGACCGAAATCGAAAACGGCACCATCGTCGGTGGTTTTGCCCATGAGCAAGTATTCGCGCTGGCCGATAAAGTGGTCGACGCCGTGAAGTCCGGTGCGATTACCAAGTTCATCGTCATGGCCGGATGTGACGGCCGCCATAAAGAACGCGACTACTACACCGAGTTTGCCAAAGCATTACCCGAGTCAACCGTTATCTTAACGGCTGGTTGTGCCAAGTATCGTTACAATAAGCTGGGCTTGGGCGATATCGGCGGCATCCCTCGTGTCTTGGACGCAGGTCAGTGCAATGATTCCTATTCCTTGGCTTTGATTGCCCTGAAACTCAAAGAAGTCTTCGGACTCGAGAGTGTCAATGATCTGCCTATCGTCTACAACATCGCATGGTATGAGCAGAAAGCCGTTATTGTGCTTCTGGCCTTACTCTATTTGGGCGTGAAGAACATTCATCTCGGACCCACATTACCCGGTTTCCTCAGCCCCGCGGTTGTCAACGTTTTGGTAGAAAACTTCGGTATCGGCGGAATCGGCAGCGTTGAAGATGACATCAAGAATCTTGTACTTGCTTAATTCGCGAAAGTAATCAAGCAGAGCTCCTGCGAAGCATACCGTATCAGCGGATTTTGTCTTCAAGGGAGCTCTTCTTTTAAGCATCGATGAGGGGGATCAATGCCTAGAGGAGCGCTACGTGTTTAGCCTGTGAAGACCATAATCTTTGTATTTATCGCATACCGGCTTTTGCCAAAATCAGTCGCGACGATGCCCGTGCCATGGTGCGCTTGGTCGTCACTACGAATATAAAGGGCGATGTTTTGTTTAATGAAGGGGAGCGTTCGAAGAACCTTATTTGATTCGTTATGGCAAAATCCGCCTCGTCCGCTTATGGTGTTGACGGTGAAGAAATCACCGTTTGATATGTTGTCCAAAGGCGATCTTTATGGTGGTGACGAAATTTTCATCGACCGCGATTTCTCAGAAACCGGTATCGTCATGGACGCCTGTGGTGTTTGCATGATTCCCAAAGACGAAATCCGTGGTCTAACGCTGGAACGCCCTTTTATCGGTCTGAAGCTAGCCGAGTACTTGAATCAAAAACTTTTACAAAACCGCTACATGATGGAGATCATCTGCACGAAAGACACCTTACGCAAAGTGGTGATGTATCTCGTTTATTATGTCGAACATAGCGAAAGCCATGAGCTCGAAATCAGCCAGGTGGATATCGCCAATTCAATCAGCCTAACCAAGGAAACGGTCAATCGTAAGTTAGCTGAACTACAAAGTATGGGTTTAATCAAGGTGGCCGGAAAGAAGAAACTGAACATTTTGTCTCTCACGGGTCTCAATAGACTCCTAAACTAAGTTAAACTAAATTTTCAGCGCTGTTTGGGAAAAAAACAGGAGAATTTTCTAGAAGCACGGTAAAATATCAACTTTTTATTTGCATAAGTCTCATCTAAAATGTGGCTATCAGTTTGGCCGTCACCAAAAAATGTCAAAAGAAGACATGGGTGACATGAAGCAAAACAATTTCACAAGGAGATTCAAATGAAAAAAATTATCGTAGCTCTCTTATCTGCTGCCATGGTTTTAAGTCTGGCCGCTTGTGGCGGTGCTGCAACCACAGCCGCTACCACCGCTGCTGCCGCTGCCGAAACCACGGCTGCTGCTGCTGCTGAAACCACTGCCGCTGCCGCTGCCGAAACCACCGCTGCTGCCGCTGCTGAAACCACTGTCGCTGCTGCTGAAACAGACGGTGCCGGAAAAACAGTCGGTATCTGCATTTACAAATTTGACGACAACTTTATGACCGTTTATCGCGAGGCTTTACAAAAAATGCTCGAAGATAAGGGTTATAGCGTAACCGTTCAAGACGGCAACAATGACCAAGCGAAACAAAACGAACAAATCAACACCTACATTTCACAAGGCGTTGACGCCCTCATCATCAACCCTGTTATGACCTCTGCCGCATCCACCATCATCAACACCGTTAAAGGTGCTGACATCCCCACCGTCCTGATCAACCGTGAACCGTCCAAAGAAGACATGGGCCTCTGGGACAAGCTGGCTTATGTCGGCTGTGACGCTGCTCAATCCGGTACCTACCAAGGCGAGCTCATTCTCGAAACCTCCAACAAAGGTGACATCAATGGCGACGGCAAAGTCTCCTACCTGATGATCCAAGGCGACCCCGAAAACATCGACGCGCAACTGCGTACCGAATTCTCTGTCAAAGCGCTGACCGACAGTGGCATGGAAGTGGAACAGCTCGATATGCAACGCGGTGACTGGGACCAAATCAAAGGCCAAGAAATTGCGGCTACCGCTCTGACTCAGTTCGGTGATAACCTCGAAGTCATCTTCGCTAACAATGACGGAATGGCTCTGGGCGCTCTGCAAGCCGTACAAGCTGCCGGCCGTACTGTTGGCACCGACATCTATCTGGTCGGCGTTGACGCTCTGCCCGATGCTCTTGACAAAGTCAAAGAAGGCACCATGACCGGTACCGTTCTGAACGACCACATTTCACAGGCTGAATTGGCTGTCGCTACCATGGAAGAACTGCTCGCCGGAAAAACCTTTACAGGCGACGATCAAATCATCTATGCTAACTACGTCAAAGTCACACCCGCAAACGTCTCCGATTTCATGGCTCAGTAATGCATTCTTGCATGAATAACTGACTAACAAGTGGTGCGTGTGCGCTCAGTCGCACACGCACCTTTTGATTTTTCAGAAGGGAGTACCACATGTCCGAGTATCGCTTGGAAATGCATAATGTCGACAAATCCTTCCCCGGTGTTAAAGCCTTGGATAATGCCCAACTGCAACTGAGACCGGGAAAAGTGCATGCGCTCATGGGCGAAAATGGCGCCGGAAAATCCACCTTAATGAAATGCATGTTTGGAATCTACAACATGGATAAAGGTGAGATTATCTACGAAGGTGAAAAAGTCCACATCAAAGACCCCATGGATGCCCTAAATCGCGGCATCGCGATGGTGCACCAAGAACTACAGCCCATTCCCGAACGCAACGTGGCCGAAAATGTTTTCGTCGGCCGTTACCCGGTCAAAAAAATCGCGGGCGTAATTCCTGTCGTCGACCATAAGAAAATGTTCGAAGACACCGAAGCCGTGTTAAAAGAAGTGCGTTTGGATTTTGAACCAAAGGCTAAACTCAGCACCCTATCCGTTTCCCAAATGCAACTTGTTGAAATCGCCAAAGCTGTATCAGCGAATTGTCGGGTCCTAATCCTTGACGAACCGACCTCATCGCTGACCATGAACGAGGTTGAAGCCCTTTTCAGCATTATTGCCGACCTCAAAGCGAAAGGTGTTTCCATCGTTTATATCTCGCATAAGATGGATGAGATACTGCGCATCTCTGATGAAGTCACTATCATGCGTGATGGTCAGTACATCGGTACCTGGGACTCTAAAGATTTAACCACGGATTTGATTATTACCCGTATGGTTGGTCGAGAACTGAGCAACCTCTATCCCGATCGCTACAACACCCCTGGTGAAGTCATTCTTGAAGTGAAAGATTTTACGTCAATCAATCCGCGTTCCTTTAGAAACGTCAATTTTAGTTTGCGTAAAGGCGAAATCCTTGGTGTCGGTGGACTGGTGGGTGCACAGCGCACAGAATTGATGGAAGGCCTTTTCGGTATTCGCGCACATTCGAAAGGTGAGATTGTGCTGAAGGGGGAGAAGGTTAATATCAATCAACCCCGCGATGCAATTCGCCGTAGCATGGCTTTACTAACTGAAGATCGCCGCGCATCAGGTATTATGGGTGTGCTCTCCATTTCAGACAATGTAGCCATCGCTTCCTTAGATCAATTCTTGATGGGAGGCATCCTGCTTAACCAAGGAAAAATTGAAGAACTGGTTGATGATAATGTCGCTAAATTATCCATCAAGACACCCTCCAACAAAACTTTGATTAAGTCTTTATCTGGCGGTAATCAGCAGAAGGTCTTAATCAGCCGCTGGCTGGCGAACGATCCCGATACTCTTATTTTGGACGAGCCGACTCGTGGTATTGACGTGGGTGCCAAGTATGAAATTTACTGCATCATTGCGGATTTAGCTAAAGCAGGCAAAAGCATCATCATGGTTTCATCAGAAATGAGCGAACTAATCGGTATGTCAGACCGTATCATGGTCATGTGTGATGGCCGCTTGACGGGCATTTTAGATAGTAAAGAAGCGAACCAGGAAAACATCATGGCCCTGGCCACGCAATTTGAGTAAGTGAGGTAAAGAAATGGAAGCAACACAAAAAAGCCTCTATGGTAAAAAAATCACAGGTTTTTTATCTGACAACGCCATCACCGTCATGATTATGGTTCTGGTTATTTTTGTCGGTTTTACCCGTGAAAACTTTATTTCGGAAAACAATCTGACTAACCTTTTAATCAACACCTCGACCCGTTTCATCATTGCTTGTGGCGTCTCCGGCTGTCTGATTACGAAAGGTACTGACCTGTCAGCCGGTCGTGCAGTTGGTATGGCTGCCTGTACGGCGGCATTACTCCTGCAGAAAGTGGATTTCTCAGATCGTATACTGGAAAATTTCCCCGATTTCCCAGTTATAGGTGGTCTTGTCATTACCATATTGGTGACCGGTATCTTTGGTATCCTGAGCGGTTCCGTCATTGCATTCTTAAAGGTTCCGCCCTTTATTACAACACTGGGTGTACAAACCATCATTTACGGTATCACGCTTGTTGTCACCAACGCAAAACCTATGGGTGGCTATAAACAAAGCTACTTAGATGTCGCCACAACAAAATTTGGTGCCATCCCGCTCTTGGCGATTATTGCCCTGGCTGTAGGCGTATTCATGTGGTTTCTCTACAATAAAACGCGTCACGGTAAGTACATGTATGCAATCGGCGGCAACGAAACAGCAGCCTCGGTTGCTGGTGTCAACGTTCCTGCGACTTTAATTCGCATTTATTTCCTGGCTGCCTGCTTGTATGGCTTGGCTGGCTTCTTAGTCGGTGCCAGAGCTGGTGGTGCTTCCGTGCAAACCGGTTTCGGTTATGAACTGGAAGCGATTGCTGCCTGTACCATCGGTGGTGTTTCCACAAACGGTGGTGTTGGTCGTGTTCCCGGTATCCTGATTGGTGTTCTTGTTTTTGAAATTCTGAAAATCTCCTTGCAGTTCCTAGGCGTCAACCCTTCCTACACCTTTATCGTACAAGGTGTCGTTATCATCGTTGCGGTTGCCCTCGACCTGCGTAAATACCTCGGCAAGAAATAAAGCGCTACTCCCAACTAGAAAAAGAGCTTGTACCATGCTACAGAATGATCTGTGCGGACAAGCTCTTTTTGCTGTGTGGATACTTTAATTCAACGAGGACTTTAATCTAGCCTAACTCACATTCATCAAGGCTCCCGCCTCTTGGGCTAGAGGTGAGCGTTCGCATTCGTCGCCATTGAGCGTCAGCTGACTGCAGAGCTTACTGCCTTTCATTTTTTCACCGGCAAAACTCAGCCCATTCGTTTTTTCATCCAGCAAGGGGTGATCAATTTGTTGCGGGTCTCCCAGCAGAATCAGCTTCGTGCCCTTGCCTACACGGGTGATAATGCCTTTTGCCTGCTTGGGGGTTAGATTTTGTGCTTCGTCGATTATCAACCAGGACTGGGTAATCGAGCGCCCGCGCATAAAGTTCATGGCTTCGCAACTGATGACACCGCGGTCAAAGAGCAAATCAATCTTCGACTTCAGCTCGGACTCATCCTTATAGCGCAAATCGTCATTGCGATCAACCAATATTTCCAGGTTATCAATAATCGGTCGCATCAAGGGTGCGATTTTTTCTTGCTCATTACCGGGCAAGAAGCCGATATCATCATCAAACTGACTGTTTGGCCTCACGATCAGGATTCTGCGATACTTCTTGGAAGCTGGCTCAAAGGTTTGTTCTAAGCCGGCTGCCAAAGCGTAAAAGGTCTTGGCAGTACCTGCGGGTCCTTTGATGATAACCAGTGGAACTTCGTTGACATCCGCCATCAAAGCTTCCTGCATAAAGCGCTGGCCCACTGAGCGGGGGGTGACTCCAAAGGGTTGCAGATTGATGGAGTTGAGAGGTACGATTCTTGTGCCGTTGTAGCGGCCCAGTTGGGTTTCGCGTATCGCGCATTCATTATGAATGATATAGAATTCGTTGTTGATAGGCAGGAGGGGGAGCTTTTTGCCACTTACATCCATGGTATACGCATCTTCGACTTGGAGCCCAGACGTATTGAATGCCTTTAGGGACTCCGGCGCGGTGAAGACATCGCGCCTACCTGTGTATTGCTGAGACCAGGCAGGGACTTGGTCGGTGGTGAAATCCTCCGCTGTTATCCCCGCCACTTGGGCTTTTACGCGCAAAATTATATCCTTAGTGACGAGAATGGCATGTTCGCCTTTCTCGCTGAGGCCTTTGCAAACTTTGAGCAGCCGGTTATCGTTGGAGTTTTCGCGAAACCCGCTCGGCAAGGGAACTTCGCAATAGTTGGTTTCTAAACGAAGAACCCCACCCTCAGGCAATGCGACGCCTTCAAGCAGCTTGCCGGTATTTCTCAGTTTTTCAAAATAACGAATAACTTGGCGGGCATTGCTACCGCTCTCACCCTCATCGGTTTTGTGGCGATCCAATTCCTCCAGGACCACGACGGGGATGACAATGTGATTATCTTCAAAGGACATCAGGGCATGAGGGGCTTGCAAAAGAACGTTGGTGTCGAGGACATATGTTTTTCTCATAGAATTCTCCTCATCTGTATTAAATACATTATGTAGTGGCATTGTTGAGTTTCTGTTAACTAGATGTAGAGTTCTGATTAAGTGATGTTACATTATTCAGTCAAAATTCAGTCAAAATGATGCAGCGCGTTTGGGTTGAATGGTAGCGGTATGTTTTTGGGTGGGGTTAAACGAGTTTATTGAATGGCTACTTGTCTGGTCAAAAATAACGGTAATGTGGAAATTCATGTGAATTTCAGGTCTGTACACTCGTGAAAGGGCCGTTTCTGTACCAATTTTTTCGATGATGTGGAGGCTGTCACCACATCCCCGTAATAAGTGGCCACAAAATAGCCTTTTGACTCTCCGGAATGCCATTGGGAGGCGTTTCCAACAACATCCCCGGCATTTTTGTCCACTTTTTTGGCTGTTGACAGGTAGCGGGGCGAAGTCGCAGCCACCCAGGCATGGCGACGGATCACAAAGCGGAGTCGCAGCCAACCAGGCTATGCGACGGATCACAAAGCGGAGTCGCAGCCAACCAGGCTATGCGACAGATCACAAAGCGGAGTCGCAGCCAACCAGGCTATGCGACGACTAATACTACCCCTTCTGCTACTGCACTTTTTACGTTTGTACAAAGATCAGAGTCTGAATCGGGCTTTTAGTATTGTCATTTTATGATTTTAGTTACACATTTTTCGATTCTGCAAACACCAGCTTGTAGAATCGTCAAAAACGTAGTAAAAACCTTAAAATTATGGGAATTGAAGGGCTTTTCGATCAAAAATTTTGTACAAACGTAAAAACTGTAGTCAGAACCCTTAACCCGCTCAATCGAAGACGGAGTCGCAGCCGCCCAGGCATTGCGACGGATCCCGGACAGAGTCGCAGCCGACCATATACAAACGCGCACAAGCGCGCTACAATAAAGTCACCGTAATTGACAGAGCGGGTCTGTCGCGTAAAGTGTTGGTGCCTAGGGATGGGCACCGAACGAAAAGGAAATTCCTTGCGATGGCATACCCCTCCCGCTGTCACATAGAGGCCTTCTATGTGAAGCAAATGCATGGAAGGATTTTTTATGTCTGTTAATCGTTTTTCACGTCCCCACTTAGATATCCGCACCTTAACTTCAGCAGCTGTTTTGACAGCGCTGTCGGTGGTTTTAACGCGATTTGCCTCGGTAATGGCCTTGGGCTCGCAGTCCATTCGTATCGGCTTGGGTTCGATTCCCATCATGCTGGCTGGTATGCTTCTGGGACCCGTCGCAGGCGCTATGACCGGTTTGGCCGCTGACCTGATCGGGGTCATGATCAATCTGATGGGTGCTACTTTCCACCCAGGTTTTACTTTGACTTCTATTTTGACCGGACTCTTGCCGGGCGTGGTTGTCTTGGCCTGCAAAGGCAGACTGGATACCAGGAGTCTGGCCATATCCTGGGTTGCGGTTACGCTGATTTGTTCAGTCGGACTGCAAACTTTGTGGTTATCACAGTTACAAGGCAATCCTTACTGGACCGTCTTGCTGACGCGGATGTCGCTTTTGCCACTGGTACAAGGCGTACACCTGATTATTCTCCTGGGGCTCTTGCCGGTCATCAAACGCTTACCTATTGCAAGCAGACGCCAAGCGGCCAAGCAAAGCTAGAATTTACGATTAACTGCTAGGTTTTCTCCACTGCCTCGATTGACATAGTGATTGATTCCCAAGGTCACAAGGGCAAAAGTCAGCCCGAACGCGACCAGTATTAACATATTATTGAGCAGTGGCTTGATTCCGACCCAATCAAAACTTGTCGTTTTACTCAAGTCATCCAAGGTCTTCGTGTACCAATATGTCGGCAGGAAATTCGATATCTGCCTGACGGGACCGCTCAAAAAACTGACGGGGATAAAGACGCCGCCAAAGAATGAGAGCGACAAGGGAATCACATTACCTAAAACCTGGATGCTCGACTCGGAGCGCATATTAGAAGCCAATAGGACAGCCAGTGCAAAGACTACAAAGGCAAAGATAAAGAGGTTGAGTAGCGCTAAGAGTCCCGCAGGATTCAGAATTTGTTTACCAAAATAGGCAAAAGCAGTTACGACATAGAGCAGGGCAATACCAAGAATACAAAGTAATTGTGCCATGCTGATTCCGAAGCTTAGCTTGCTATAGCGGATAGGGGACGCAAGTTGACGCGGCAGGACTTTCTTGTCTCTAAAGGCTGTGTAAATAAACCCTACGATAAATATAGCACTGCCCAGAATACCGTAAGCCGAAAAGCGAAACATGAAATCCATATCATTGCCCCAGCCCTGTTCGGATTCAATAATGTTGACCTTTGTAGACGTATTGAGTTCCTGTACCAATTGCTCCGCCATCACATGCAGATCCGCTTTGGGTTCTGCAAGCATCTTCAAAGCAGTCACCTTGAGGAAACGCTCGATTGTTTGATTCATTTGCTGCGCTTCTTGTGCGGCGCTTTCTGTGCGCAGTAATTTGGGTGCAGTTAAGCCGCTATCAGGACCGGCATTGACATAGTTCATATAATCCTCAAAATAGCCTTTCGGAATGGTCAGCAGGTATTCAATTTGCATGTAGAAGAGCTTGTTGCGTAAATCATGGATGTCTTCCGGATAGGCTTGTTGAGCGTTGCCCTTGTCCAAAACTTCGATTAAGGCAAAGGAGAGCGGATTGGCAGAATCTTCGTTATTAACGGCGAAATTGACTTTCTGCGCCGTGAAGTAAGCACTGCTTTTTGGAGTCAGACTCATGTAAATCAACGTCATCACTATAGGCATGAAAGCAAAAATCGCGATTGATTTTTTGGTGCGTATCAGTCGTAAAGCGGCTTTAAATGCTTGCATAATCGGACCTCCTGAGTTTGATGACCGAGAACACGGCCAAAATGAGTGCTATGCCTGCTAGGATGAGGCAGTTTTCCCAAACCCTAGCTTCATCTGCGAAAAAATACAAAGAATAGAAGGAGTCGGCGATCAATTCGACCGGGTTGAGTCTGGATAGTCTGGGAAAAGCGTTGATGATGGTGAAACGAATCCCCTCAGTCATCAAGCCGGCAAAGAATGAACAGATCATGCTGATGGTGATGGCCAGGGAGATTTTCACGTCCAATCCCCCTTTGACCAAGGTCGCTAGTGCAGCGCCCAATGCAATGGCAGCAAGATTGGCGACGACCATCAGAACCCAAAGCGGCAAACCGAAATGCAGCAGGGGTACGCCGATGACTTTATCGAGAAAAAAGAGATAGGCTATGGTGTTGAGCATTTGTATCGTAAAAGCGGCGCAAACCGAGGCCAAGATGAGACTCAGCTTTGAAGCCGGGGAGACCAGCACCCTGGCTCCCTGTTTAGAGAGGTCACCTTGCAGGTAAGTCACTTCGATTAGGGTGAAGTTCATAGCATACATCACGAACATACCGATTAGGGCAAAAATATACGCGACCATCGGGTTGCCGTCCTGGCGGTAGGCGTTATCTTTGAACATGGCCGCTGTATCCACCCAGTTCAGACTGGACACAATGGCCTCGGCTTGTGCCGGATTACTGTCAATTGCCGCGTTCACAGCCAAACTGATTTGATTGAAGCTGTCGGCAACAGAGCGCAAAATCGTCTGCTCGATATCAGATCGGTTGATAATCAGCTCTAAATGGCCATCCTCTTGGACACGGAAGACCCCGCTAAGGGAAAAATCGAGTAGACCTTGGAGAGCAGTTGTTTCAGTTTGATATTCAAGATCCAAAAGTTTCGTTTCGGAGTCAGAAGAGGAGAGGCTGTCAAAGAAGACGTGTGCTGCTTGGTTTGGTGCAGCGGCTTGTCCTTCAATAACGGCGACTTTTAAGGGCTCAATCGGAGCCGTTCCAACCGGCAGAAGGACGGCGAAGATGATGGCTAGAATGTAAGGAAAAGCCAGCATCCAGAAGAAACGCGGAAGGGTCACGCAGTTGGTTTTTATGCGATAAGCGTAAATTCTTGTAAACATTTTAGTTATCCCTCAGTTCTTTGCCTGTGATTTCCAGGAAGACATTGTTTAAGGTGGGTTGCTGGCAAAACACTTGCCCGTAGCGAACCTGCTTTTCTTCCAGTAGCTGTAAAAAGCTAAAAAGGTTGAGATTGTTTTTACCGATTTCAATCTGCAACTTACCGTCTTCATAGGACCAACGTCTGATTCCTTCCAGCTCATCGAGCTTCGGCAGCTTATCAAGCCCTTCTTCCAATAGTTCCACTTCGATAATCTCTTTTGTGCCGATCATGGCTTTGACCTCTTCTGTGCTGCCTTCGGCAATCATGCGCCCCTTGTCCATGATGCCGACGCGGTCACAGATCTGTTCGACTTCTTCCATATAGTGCGTAGTGTAGACGACGGTCACGCCTTTTTTATTGAGCTCAACGATGCCCTCGAGAATATTGTTGCGACTCTGGGGATCAACGGCCACAGTCGGTTCGTCGAGGAAGAGCATCTTGGGTCGATGGGCCATGCCGCAGGCAATGTTGAGTCGGCGCTGCAAACCGCCGGAAAGCTTTTTCGGCTTGAACTTGCGAAATTCTTCCAGCCCGACAAAGCGGATGGCTTCTTCAACCAATTCTTTGCGGCGCTGCTTGTCGTTGATATAGAGTCCACAAAAGTAGTCGATGTTTTCGTAGACCGTCAATTCCTCAAAGACGGCGACTTGCTGCATCACGACACCGAGATCTTTTTTAATCCCATGTTGAGAGGGGCTCATCTTTTGGCCAAAAATTTCAATCTCACCCTTTTCATAATGTAAAAGCGCAAGAATGCAATTGATTAAGGTCGTTTTGCCGGAACCGTTGGGTCCGAGCAGCCCATAGATTTCACCTTCTTTTACGGCAAAATTCAGATGATCAATCGCGACCAAATCGCCATAGCGCTTGACCAAATTTTTAACTTCAATGACGTTTTCCATTTTGTCCTCCGGGTTTTCGCTTATTTCTACAGTAGACTGCTCATACTTTTGTTCATGCTTTTATTGTAAGATTGTGTACATAAGGGCAAAAGTGAGCCGTGTCACGAGCGAGCGTGACAAATGTCATGAAAATCTGCGAAGGGTTAAATCCATCGCTGAAACAGGGGAGCGGTCTGTGCGGCGTTATGCGAAACTGATTGATCTAAGTATCTTGATTCTGGCGGGCTTGTTGATTAATTTTGCCCGCTACGACTTACTAAGCGTACTCATCTCACTCTTGGCGGCCTTGTCTGCCGCCTCGCTGTGCCTCTTTGAAGAGAAGCGACTCTTACAGGCTATCGTGTTAGTCACATTCGCTTTGGCTGCAGCCTTATGGCCTCCCTTGCGCGCTTATCTGAGCCTTGTTGCCTATTTCGTACTCTATCATCCGCGTGCACTGCTCTTGAGCATAGCGCTTATTCCGGCAAGCTTCGAAATACTGAAAATCACTGATTTGCGAACTTTGGTTTTGCATTTGTTTTTACCGCTCGTAGGACTGTGGTTAGCAAAATTGAACCATGAGAATTCGGCTCAGGCGCAAGCGCTGCTGCTCCAAAAAGACCACAACCGCGAACAGGCTTTTCGCTTCCAGGAACAGCGCGAGGCGTGGCTGAATTTGCGGGATAACGATGCCAAAGCCGCAACCCTGGAGGAGCGCGCACGTATCGCTAGGGAGATGCACGATTCCGTAGGACACGTGCTGACGCGCGCGATACTACAAACGGGCGCTTTGCAAAAACTCAATAAGGATCAGGCTTTGGCCGGACCGCTCGAAGCTTTGGCAGAAAGTTTGGACAGCGGCATGTCGCAAACACGTGCGAGCCTGCACCAACTGCGTGACCGCTCGGTGGATCTGTACGACGAAATTCTGCGCATCACGGAGAAACCGGAAAGCGCCCAATTCGAGGTGAAACTTGAGTATGAGTTGACCCGTACTTTACCACAGGTCTATCAGCAAACATTCATAGCGACGGCACAGGAAGCGCTAACCAATGTGGCCAAGCACTCAAATGCGACACGGGTTTGGCTTTCGCTGCGCGAGTTTTCGGCTTTTTTCCAGCTTATCGTACGAGACAACGGACAGGGTGGTGGAATGGGCAAGACCGGGCAGGACCTCGGTGCTACGGATGGCATGGGCCTGCGCAATATGGAAGAGCGCTGCAAAGCTCTTGGCGGTAGCTTCTACATTCGTCGCGATAAGGGCTTCGGCATCTATATGACTTTACCTTGGCCACCGCGCACGAGCGGAAACGCAAGCAAATCGATAGGACGGAAAAACGAATGGGGATAGAACTAGAAAAATTACGCGTGCTCATCGCGGATGATGATGTTTTGGCGGCGAATTCGCTGAAAATTATTGTCGAAGCCGGGGGGCAAAGTGAGGTGGTGGCCTTGGCCAAAGATGGGGCGGAGGCTTTTGCCCAATATAAGCATCACAAGCCGGATATTTGCCTGCTGGACATTCAGATGGGCGAACACTCGGGACTGGAAGCGGCGCAGCAGATTTTGGACTATGACCCCGAGGCAAAAATCATTTTTCTGACCACCTTTAAGGATGAGGACTATATCCGCCAGGCGCTGACTTTTGGGGTGAAGGGCTATCTTTTAAAACAGGATTACAATGCGATTGAAGCGGCCTTGCAGGCGGTGGCTGAGGGTCAAACGGTCTTTGGTGCGGAGATCGTCTCGAAAATTCCGGCGATGCTGGGAAAATTGTCAGGCAGCAGTGCTGCAGGGGCAGAAAGCGGGCAAAACACAGGCAGCGATACGGATGCTCTGCTTAATGCCAAAGAGCTTGAGTGTGCGGCACTCGTAGCGCAAGGTCTCAGCAACAAAGAGATTGCCTCGTCGCTCTACCTCAGTGAGGGAACCGTGCGCAACATGATTAGCCAGATTTTGGAGAAATTGGCTTTGCGCGACAGGACGCAATTGGCAATTTATTATTTAAGAAAGAATAAGCAGTAAACGCAGGACTGCAGGAAGAGGCGCAAGATGCCGGCTTTTGAGAGAATAGCGACGGGTTTTCCAGGTTTGGATCAGGTTTTGGACAACATCAGACTGGGCGACAATGTGGTCATGCAGGTTGGCAGTATCCATGATTTCGCGTTTTTTGCCAAACGCTTTGCCACTCAGGCGATTGCCGACAAACGTAGAACGGTTTATATGCGCTTTGCTCAACATGAAGCGCTTTTGGAAGAACAAGACGGTTTGGAGATTTTCGAGCTACAGGCCAATAAGGGTTTTGAAAGCTTTACGGTCGATGTGCACCACATCATCAGCGAAGTGGGGAAAGAAGCGATTTACATCTTTGACAGCCTTTCTTCCCTGCAGGTGATTTGGTCAACCGATCTGATGATGGGCAACTTTTTCTGTGTGACCTGTCCTTATCTCTTTCAGTTGGATACGGTGGCTTATTTTCCGATTTTGCGCGGGCACCATGATTTTGCCACGATTGCCAGGATACAAAGTACGACGCAGCTCTTGCTGGACTTTATCCGTACGGAGACCGCGATGTTTCTCAGACCGATTAAGGTTTGGCAGCGCTATACGCCTGAAATGTTTTTACCCTACAGTGTGACAGAAGAAGGTGAATTTGTGCAGCTGACCTCGGGGGTGGAGTTAGGGGATTATTATAAAGCCATGCACGAAGAGAGCGGGGCATTTCATGTAGCCAATCTGGACAGTTATGAGCGCTTTTTCATGCAGGCAAAAGAAGAGCACGCCCAAGGCAAGCTTTCTGACTGGACCGTTTCGAAAATTATCCGCAGCATGATGTCTCATGATTTACAGATTGCGGCCTTGATCAAACAGGAATTCACGAGTGACGATTTGTTCTTTATCAAGACCAGAGTCATCGGGACTGGCACCATCGGTGGTAAGGCATGCGGCATGCTTCTGGCCAGAAAGATTACGGAGAATTACCTGCCCCAATATCAGGGGCAGATGGAACCGCATGATTCTTACTACATCGGCACGGATGTCTTTTATTCCTATTTGGTTGATAACAAATTATGGGAACTGCGCATCAGACAACGCGAAAAAGAAAACTACTTTGAGCTGGCGGACGAGATGGCTGCGGGGCTGCTGGCCGGGGAATTCTCGCAGGGCACGCGCGAACAGTTCAGGCGCATGCTGGAATATTTTGGACAAATCCCCATCATTGTACGTTCAAGCAGTTTTTTAGAAGACGGCTTCGGCAATGCTTTTGCCGGTAAATACGAGTCGGTGTTCTGCGCCAATGCCTGTTCGCCCGAGCAACGCTTGCAGGAATTTGAGGCAGCGGTCAAGCGAGTCTATGCCTCGACCATGTCTCATTCGGCGCTTGAATATCGCCGCCAGAGGGGCTTAACAGAGTCTGACGAGCAGATGGCCATTTTGGTGCAGCGCGTCAGCGGTAACTGGTTTGGTAATTATTACATGCCCTGCATTGCGGGTGTGGGTTTCTCCTATAGTGTCTATCGCTGGAGTGAGAGTCTCTCCTCGGACGCCGGCATGTTGCGAATCGTTGCCGGCTTGGGCACGCGCGCGGTAGACCGTTCCGGTCTGGATTATCCCCGCATGATAAACCTTGATAAACCGGATTCCTCTATTCATCTGGACAGTGCCGAGAAACATCGTTTTTCACAGCGCAAATTGGATTTGATTTCAATGCGTGATAACGCATTGGTGGGCATGCCGTATAGTCAGCTGGAAGCGGAGTTGCCGACTTGGTATATCAAATTGATTAGTGAGCGGGACAACGAAGCGGAGCGTTTTGCCAGAGAAAGTGGACATCAGCGCCGCATCAGCTTTGTCTCCTGCAAAGCGGTGGCTGAAAACCGGGAACTGATGGAGATGCTGGGCAAGATTCTGCGCTTGTTGGAAGAAAAATACCGCATTCCGGTCGATATTGAATACACCATTAATTTTAACGAGCAGGGGCAATACATTGTCAATCTCTTGCAGTGTCGACCACTCAATATTTGGCAATCACAGGTGGGAGTTGAGATCAGCAAAAAGCCGGAGGAACACTTGCTTTTTGATTTGCGCGAGAATTTCATGGGCAATGCCGCTGAATTGACGATAGATGTCGTCATCTTTATCGAGATCAAAGGCTATCATGAATTGCCCTACAATCAGAAAAGCAGTCTGGCCAAGTTGGTGGGTAAACTAAACCGCCATTTTCAAGATAGTGGCAAGACCATTATGCTTTTCAGCCCCGGTCGTATTGGTACCACCTCACCCGAGCTGGGCGTGACCCTGAAATTTTCCGATCTCTCCAATTTTAAGGTGCTTTGTGAGTATGCCGACCGCAGTGTCGGTCTGGTGCCAGAGCTTTCTTATGGCAGCCATATTTTCCAGGACATTGTTGAAGCGGAAATGTTTTATGTGGCCTTAATGGACAACCCTGACAGTCACGAAGTTTTCAGGCCTCAGCTCCTGCAGAATCAGCCCTCTAAGCTCTCTGAAATTACAGAGGCTTCCCCCGAAGAGGAAGCCATCGTAAAAGTGTATTACTTTGATCAAAAGAGACCCTTAAAGCTTCAAGCGGATCTGCGCAAAAGCCGCGTGCAGGCTTATCTGGAAGAAGAGCCAGCGCATTGACTAAGGTTCTCCCACTTGGATTAGCTGCTTAGACCCTTTTGATTGGCGGACCTGAGTAATGCGATGAGTCATCATCGTCATGATTGTTGCGATAATCGTCGTTACGATAGGCATCGTTATTACGGTAAGGATCGTTGCGATAGGGATCATTGCTGTAAGTGCTGCTCTGATAATCACTGTCTTGGTAATCGTCATCCTGATAATCGTCATCGTAGTAGTCTTCGTCTACGTGATCATCAATGTTGTCGAAATAGGCGTCATTGCCCGAACGCTTTTGAATGAAGAGCGCTTTGATGCGATCCTGGTTCATATATGCTACATAAGACAGTCCACCCAGCAAGGCCAAGAAGATGATAATCAGCAGGATGGTCATGAAGTCCAAGCCGCCCTTGCCTTCTTCAGTTGCTTTAGCCGTGGTGGTGACAGATACCATCGCTGTTGCTGGTGTCGGGCTGGGGCTGACACTAACTTTGGCGCTGGGGTTATAAAGGCTCAAAGGCGTGTTGGGATTGTTAACGTTGTAAACATAAAGCTGCTTGTTACTCTGGCCGTTTTCCGCGGCGTAAACCAAAGTCGTGCGGATACCTCCGAGCGTGGATTCATAGGCGGACATGGGTTGGTCGTTAATGCTAATACTGCGGTATCTGAAGTCCGGGGACGGGGCAGGTACGGCGATAGGGCTGACGGCGAAGGTTTTGCCATCATTTTGCAAAAGGATATCGTCAAAAAAGCTATACAAGGAACTGCCGCTGGCGTTGTAGAGGTAAAAGAGCGGCGAGGCGTCATTGGACAAGGCGCCATAAACAAGAGGCAGCGAACCGGCGCGGGTAAAGAGCGGGGCCGCCACGCCTTGGAAGGTGCCGTCGGTACGTGAGAAACCGGTCGGGGGAACCACGTCGTTGACGGGCATCAGGGCAAACGTATCCTCGGTCCCGTTGCCAACCATCGTGAATTGTGTCTGTTCCGCTGGCGGCGGGGCAGTGGGCGCTTCAGTCGGAGCCTCGGTCGGTGCCTCAGTCGGCGCTTGCGTGGGCGCTTCGGTTGGGGGTGCAGGAGTAGGCTCGGGGTCGGGTGCCGGGGTAGGCTCTGGTTGAGGCTCAGGTGAAGGGGTCGGTTCAAGTTCCGGGATAGGTGTGGGTGTTGCTTCAGGTTCCGGAATAGGCGTTGGTGTTGCTTCAGGTTCTGGTACGGGTGTTGGTGTGGGTTCAGGTGCAACGACACTCAGTGTATATGTACCTGATCCGGATACTTCACTAAAATCTGTTCCAGTTCCTAATCCGGAAATTGTGATGCTGCCATTAGCAACTTCAGCCGGTGCAGTAACGCTGACTTCAAAAACAGTCCCAGCTCTTCCTGGTGTAGCAAATGGGTAAACTATGAACACGGTGCTGTTATCTAAAGTTCCCTGATCATTATAAGCTTGGGATGAAACACTGAAACCTGGTGCATCAAAACTTAGATGGGCTTCGAGACCTGCCAAATCAACATCTGAAGACCATGTGACTGTAATATTTTGGGTCTCACCCGGCTGGAATTCAAGCGCTCCACCTGAGAAGCTCAGGCTCGCTGCATGCAGCGTCCCCAAAGGCCTGGCGAAAGGCAGTAAAAAACTCAGCGCCAGTACGGCACTGAGGAGCAAACTCACATATTTCTTTTTGGCAATCATCTTTGACTCCATCCTTTTTTGGCAAAACTATTTATTCACAAAAACATTTTTCGGTGCGTTTCAACGGCGGCGGATACGCGGGCGCCTTACGCCTGAATCACGCTGCAATTTGAGTATGAGCAAAATCAAAGCCAAGACCACAATTGAAGCAAGCAGCAGGAATATTTTCAGCCCCGAACCGGAACCGCTCTCTTCTTGCTCTGCATTGCCTTGGCTAGTGTTCGTAAGCATGCTACTTACAGGGCTGTTGCCCGAGCTAACAGCGGTTGAAGTGACCGCAGTCTGGGAGACCGATGTACTGGCCGAACTGGCAACGGTGCTTGCGCTTGCAGCAGTTGTCGTTTCCGAAACCGTGATTTCAGCGCCCTGGTAATAAATCTGATGACTGAGCATCATGGTCGCCGGAATGGTCTGTCCCGAAGTGCTGACAAAACTGGATCTCGCCAACGTCACCGCGGCGTTACCGGCCGCCAGTGATCTGAAACTCAGATTCACGAAATTGTAATAGCCATCAGCTAAGGCGTCTCCTTCCGCTCTCAAGGTCAAAGTGCCGGCTCCGTCATCGTTGACGCTTGCATTCATGCCTGCGACCTGTAGCGCATAATCGCTGTAACTGACCTGAGCAGAATCATAGGTAATCACAAATTCAAAAGCAGTGATTGTTGCAGGGACGTCACCTGCAAGTGCCAAGGTGAACTCCCCTTGTGGATTTACATCCGCCACCGTCTGCCAATCCAGGCGCACTTGCTGCGCGAAGAGCTTTCCTGAAAAGATTGGCAAGAAGAGCAGAACGGCAAAAAGCAAAGCCGTCATGCGCTGTCCTGTTCTGATGCGTTTAGTGGAATGAGACATTTAACAGTCCTTTCAATAGCGCCGCTTAGCTAATCAAAGCAATGCCTTTGATGTGCTTTTGGATAGCGACCATGTCAAAGATGTTGATTTTGCCATCACTATTGACGTCAGCCGCACCTTGCAGATTCTCAGGAAGTGTTGCAACCCCCTTGATATGCTTCTGAATGGCGACCATGTCAAAGATATTGATTTTCCCGTCAGCGTTGGTGTCGCCCAGTGCCGCGGCAGGAGGCGTAGCCGTCGTAGCGGCAGTAGTCGGAGCGGTTGTAGGAGCAGTGGTCGGCGCGGTTGTTGCATTTCCTTCAGCCACAACCGTCGTCCAAGTTTCGGCAGGCAGATTGACCCAAGAGCCGTCATTGGCCGTAGGATAGGGAGCCGGGGTTCCGGGACTGTTGGCATAGACAGGAATCAAAAAGGTCTTAGGCAATTCCAATTCACCGGCTGAACGGTAGGCATTGTACTGCGAACGGCCTTCCAGAATCGGTGCTAAGGCATTAGCCATGTACTGGTGCCAAATATTGCCTTCCAAATCGCTGGTGTTGACGTTAAACTTTTGTAAATACTGGGTGTTTTGATTGTTATCGACATAAGCGCGACGAATGAAGCGCGAACCACCGCGAATGGCTTTTTCTACTGTGTTCCAAGGTAAGTCATAAGCCTGATCTTCCGCATCGCCGGAGGTCAAACCGGTTGCATACATGATACCGTTCAGTGCCGGGTTATCACCGTTATAGGCGCCGATATTAAAAACGTTATAGTACTTGGTGTTGGGATAGAGTTGGTCGGCAGTCAGCGCATTGGGATAGCCATAAGCTTTGATGCGTTCCGCTGTGACCTGAATTTCGCCGCTGGCCTGGTAAGCCACGCCCGTTCCCATTGCCACTTCTTGTTTAATACGGGCTGCTAAGAATGTTGGCAAAAGCCTCTCCTCATTCGCCACCTTCTGAATCGCAGGAATCATCGCAGTCAAAGCGGCATTTCCGTAATACATGTTGGCAAGTGTCTGGGTGGCATTTTGATTGCCATCTGTCGTGACGCGCTCAAACTGAAAAATCTTATCTTCGCTTAAGCCGTTTCTAGGATCCAGCAGATAAAGAATGGCGTTCGGACTGGCCGAGACCCAGTTAGGTGCTTCACGAACCGTGAAGTTTAAAACGTAATCCCTTGAAGTGTTCGGGACGAGATTGCGTGTGACGTTGGCCGCCTCAACGGCCATGACGCGTTGTAATGAATAGGGAATGGGTAGTGCAACAAAGCTCCAATTAGGATACTTCTTGTGCAAAGCAGTCAACTGTGCACGATAGGAGGGCGGAAAGGTGTTGAGCACTTCAGCCCATTCCGGCGTTATGCCCGCTTCTGTCACCGTACCGCTGTTTCCGCTGTCGGCGGGTTTAGGTGTGATGACTTGTTCGCTGTCATTGGCAGCCAAGTAAGCGCTGCCGGAGCCATAGGCGACTTTGTACCAGGTGTTACCGCCAGGCGTAGCGCCGCCGGTCTCAACACCCAAAATATTAAAGGTCGTTCCGGAAGGAACGGTTGTGATAACAGAGCTGGAAGTGGAAGTGGAGGTACGTAAATTGTAATCATCCATGACCGTTACTTGGTCACCCGCAGCACCGATGGCTTTCAGCGTAGCTGTAGAACCCGGGTTAAGGCCAAAGACGACCAATGCCAGGCTAAGCATAAAAGCTAGAACTCTTGTATATTTCCGTGATCTGAATAGCATGACATTACCTCAGCACAAACTTTCAAGACATTTTAGCACGGGGTCCTTGATTACGCAAAAACCCGCCGCGAAAGGCGATATTATTGCTCTTTTCTCTAAGGAATTTTCTGCTTTGCTCCAATAGTCTGGACCAAATGGATGAAAAAAATCCACTGCGTAGCTTTTGCCAAGAGAGCTGTTAAAATGGTCACGTATCAATTTGAACATCAAAGCAATTTAATAGGTATTTATATAAGGAGAAAAAATGAAAAAGATAATAGGATTGATCATCAGCACAGCCTTGCTCATGACTTCTGTTGCAGCTTGCGGTGGCGCAGGAACGACGCTTGCATCAACAATTACCGCCACAAGCACTGTTGCAGCGAGCACGACTGCGGAGGTGACGACAAGTACGAGCGCAGTGACGACTACCACAAGTCTGGCCACCACAACGCTTTCTGAAACAACAGGTAGCTCAGAACTGAGCATGGATGAAATTGATGCGCTTGCCAGCCAAATCGAATCCGACATCGCGGCCATCGCAGAATCGGGTAACGAAAGCGGCATCACCATCGGCACGTTTGAAACCTTGGCGGAAAAAGACATGAGCCCTTATCAAAAGTGGTACAAGTCTTATGCCGAATTCTTGGACGAGGCGTCTGAGGAGTTCACAGCTGCAGACAAAGAAAACAACATGCTCGTCTCGATGTTTACATTCGAGCTCATCGGCGGAGACATTGCCTTGGCTATGGCCAGCACACCGATGGCAAAACAATTCAACAAAGCAGAAGTAGCTGAGAGTTTTAAAGAACTGGGTATGGAACTGATTACTCTTGAGTATGACGGTGTGACCGGCACGACTGAAGTGAAAGACAGCGAAGGCGTGCTTTCGACCACACAAATTAGTTTCGACGAAGCGAGCGGAACGGTCGATTTTGTTGTTAAAGCGGACGGTGTAGAAACTTTTCGCCAAAGCATCGCTTTCAAAGATAATAAGCTGGCCAAGTCTATGTTCACCGTGGATGGCTCTCGTTCGGTTGAATTCTTCTACGATGGCAATAACAAAAGCGGCAAATTCAGCGCCGGCAGCGATGAAGCTATGCCAGCTTCCGTTTACAAGAATATGGCTGCTGCAGAACAAGCCGACTATGCCACAAAATACGCTTCAAAAATTGTCCTCGAAAACGGCAATTTAACGGTTGTGGAACCGGCCGAATAAGCTGTTACACGAGCTAAGCTATGCGTTAGAAAGCAACTTATCTCGCTAAACCATCACTTGGAATGATTTGATTTTATTTATACCGCTCCCTGCTCGAAGTCACACTCGAGTAGGGAGCTATTTATCTTGCCTGTCTCAGGGCTCTGTGGTATTATTGCTTGCGTTGCTTACATATTTTGCCGATTAGTGTAACGGTAGCACACCTGACTCTGGATCAGTTTGTGAGAGTTCGAATCTTTCATCGGCAGCCACCGGAAAACCCCTTGTAATCATTGTGTTACGAGGGGTTTTTTGTTGGGCTGTTGTGCCAACATTTTCGCTTAGCCAGCTGCGCGCTTGGCTACCCGTCAAACTTGGCACTTTTTCGAGGTGCCAACATTTCCGCTTAGCCAACTGCGACGTTTGGCTACCCGTCAATCTTGGCACTTTTTCCTGCCCGCGGTACCATCATTTCCGCCTAGCCAGCTGCGCGCTTGGCTACCCGTCAAACTTGGCACCTTCCCAAATGTCAGCGAAAAAGCAAACCAAACCGATCCCGCATTCAGATCCCCTTAGTAGTTAAGGTATCTGAAATTGAAGGTTCCTTGGAAGAAGCGTATGGATTCTTTGGAAGCTTTCAGCATAGCTTTTGCTTCGAAGGCGGATTTTGGTTTTGTGAGTTTTAGCAGCATAGCGAAGCAGTTGTTGAAGCTTTTCCGGTATGTACAGTTGTGATTTTGTTACTGTAATAATGTTGTACCCCATCCGTCTCAGAGCCATCATCCTACTGGAGTCTTGGTCTATACTAGTATTATGGTCAGTACCCTGATATTCGTACGCGATTCGTGCGGAAGGGAAGCAATAGTCGATAAAACAGCGGTCCTGTCCGATGGCCACAGCGCTCTCAGAACTTAAAATGACTTCGTAGTTAAAGACACCGCCTTTTAGCCCGAGACCGCCCATAAAGTTCGGAAGACCCAGGAACATATCAACAAAGATTTCCATGATGGAGCAGGCATCGTCCTTCATGTATTTAAGCGCACGCATGGCGTTTTTCCTCCCAGGATATCCAATTGCATTGCAGATGTATTTACTCAAATCAGATTTACAAAGCGTTTGCTTGGATAGGGGACCCTTTTGCTTCGCACATAATAGGTTTCCAAGTAGTATTGTCTCGAAAATATCGAAGTCACGAGCAAATTGAAGAAACATTAATCCCGGTGTAACAAGCGATATACCGTCTTTAACAATAATGCTATTAGGTGGTAATGGTGTTGTAGAAATGAGCGATGATATTCCGTCAACTGAAAAGCGATCACTACGCTTTAGTACCATAGTTTGATGCATATCAGCCTTGTTGATAGAATCGGCAAAATATTGCTGGGCGAGAGGAAATGGCCACTCTCTTAATGCACTGAATTTTGATAGATAAGCTTCCATGAATACTATCTTACAGAAAGCCGACGTTATCTATTGGCTGAAAATACGACAAAATTCGACAAATATAAACAATTCGTGATAAATCAGAATTTAATCGCTATTGAATTCCCGGAAAATCTCAGCAGTTTCTGCATTGGATGGCGGCAAATCAGTCAATCTGCCTTTAATAAATCTTTCGGAATTGCTGGCTGCTTCAGAGAATATAAAAAATTCAAGTACTGATTAAGCGAACAAAAGAATAAAAGATGCCCCCATAAACAAAAAGTTTACGAGGGGCATTTTTGCTATGTTTCCAATAAATACCGTTTACTTAGCCTTAATAGAATCGATTGGTCTATCTTGGCTGCAAATCCATACCCAAAGTTTAATCAAAAATATTATCCGAATACTGTCTAAGTTGTCGTTTACGCTGCTCGGTTATTTGCACATCGATGGCATACTTTCCGGACTCGGGAATTTCGTAGATAAAATCTCCGATCACCGCTTTTTCTGGCAAAAGGGCTATGGGAATACGTATGATTTGATTTCGTGCAGTCTGCAGCATGACCCATTGATCGGAAATATCGTTAATAAATCCTTTAACCATGGTGGCACCTCTCTTAAGATTAGGCCTATCATCCGCCTCTGCTTTCCCGTTTGTATTTGAATCTGGATTCCCTACTAATTCTATCAATAGTATAGCACGCAGCCATAAAAAATACCGCCCCGGTGAAGGGGCGGTACTCTTAAGCTCTTGTTAAGCTTCGTTCAAGTACAAACTTGAACTTGAATGAATCGCTGGATTACTCGTAGAGACAAGGAGCGATTTCTTCGGTGTCCATGTTCTCAGCGTTGTAGAACAAGCAACCGGTGTCAACGTCAGCAACGGTTTCGCCTTGAGCGGCTTTGATGGCCAGTTGCACGGCTTGGTAACCGATTTGGACAGGGTTCTGGGTGATGGAACCGGCGAGAACGCCAGCGCGGACTGCGTCGAGTTGAACTTTACCGGAGTCGAAACCAACACCGACAACGGACTGGCCGAGTTTGTTGAAGCTCTCGTTGGCGTTCAGCAGGCCTTTAGCAGCCATTTCGTTTGAAGCGTAGAAAGCGATGGTGTCTTCTTTTGCCAGAACGGGGTTGATCGCAGCAGACATGTCAGCATCAGTGATGTTGGCAGGGATACAAACGTCAAGGATAACGGTAGCGGTCGCTTCGTCGCCTTTGTTGTATTTGTCGAAACCAACGATGGCTACTTTGTCTTCGCCAACCAGGCTGGAGAATTTATCAAGGAAACCTTGGGTACGGCCGATTACGGATTCGGAAACGGCTTCTTGAGCAGCGACACCGACGCGGACAGGAGCGGAAGCACCGTCGATGGTGGCGGAGATCAGTCTGTACATTTCATCAGCAGCCAATTCACCAGCGGCGTAGTTGTCTGTTGAAGCGTTAGCGTAAACGGTTCCTTCCGGAGCGCCCGGAACACCTGAGTCAAAGCCGATGACGGGGATGCCGGCATCTTTGGCTTGTTGCAAGTACTCGAGACTGGCTTCTACGTTAACGGATGCATATGCGAGAGCGTTGGGTTTGGTGGCCAGTGCGGTTTGCAGCTGGGTCATTTGGCCTTGAACGTCAGATTCGCTTGCAGGTCCGACGAAGTTGAATTTGGTGGTGTCATTGACATCGATGCCAGCTTCTTCAGCAGCTTGTTTAGCGCCTTTGAGAACGGCCTGCCAGAAATCGTGTTGGAATCCTTTGGAAACCAATTGGATGTTCATGTCTTTGGGCTCTACGGTAGCGGCAGCAGCTGCGGTGGTTTCTTCGGCAGCAGCGGTCGTTGCAGCAGCGGTGGTCTCTGCAGGAGCAGCGGTGGTCTCAGCAGCAGCGGCGGTGGTAGCAGCAGCGGTTGTAGGGGCTGCGGTTGTAGCAGCTCCGCCACATGCGCCCAAGAACATTGCAGCTGACAATGCGATTGCGGCTAATGATGCGAATTTCTTCATTTTTAATCCTCCTTAAAATGGATCACGTTTTTTATAATTACCTACTTATAGTAGGATAATTAACCATAAATTGAATGCGATTATTTTCTGCTTATCTTAGTTTTTCTTGCGGTGTGAGAGTACGTCTGCGTAAACAGCGACAATCAGGATAATACCGGTGAAGAGCAGCTGGTAGTGGGGCTGTAGGCCAACGGTAGGTAAGCCGGCTTTCAGGACGGACATGATCAGCACACCGATGATGGTTCCTGATACAGAGGCGATACCGCCTGCCATGGATGTTCCGCCGATAACCATACCGGCGATGGCTTGCATTTCCCAGCCGTCGTTGGCGCCGGGAACAAAGGAAGTGTAGGAAGCGGCGTAAGCGATGGCGGCTAAGCCTGCGGTCAAACCGGAGATGACGTAGGTCAGAAGTTCCCATTTTTCCGTCTTAACACCGGAGAGTCTGGCGGCTTCTTTGTTGGAGCCGATAGCTAAAGTGTAGCGGCCGATTTTTGTTTTTGTCAGAATCAAGCTCATCACAACGGCGAAGACCAGGAGGACAATCAGACCTGTCGGCAAACCACCGGCCATGGTCGGCGGCAGTCCACCCGGATTGAAGAGGAAGATGCTCTTGTACCAACCGCCGGGAGCGCCGGTGTTGGGGAAGTTTTGGGACTGCACGTTGGAGGCGATGGAGCCGAAGCCGCGGGTGATCATTTGCATGGCCATGGTCACGATGAAGGGGCCTATCTTCATGTAGGCGATGAGGTAACCATTGATGATGCCGAGGATTAAACCGCTGAGGATCATGACTGCCAGGGTCAGAATCATGTTGCCGGTGTTCTTAAAGATGACACCGCCGATAAGACCAATACAGGACATACCGGTACCGGTTGAAATATCCATACCGCCTGCGGCGAAGACGAAAGTCAAGCCGATGGCTAAGAAACCGATGAAATAGGAGATTTTGGCGACGTTCAGGATAGTCGGCCAAGTGGCAAAACCATTACCGAATGCGCTGAAAATGACAACGAGCACAACGAGTGCCGAAAAGGCGATGACGCGTTGCAGACCTACTTTTGTAATAATACCTTTCATTACAACTACCTTCCTCTATTTACTCTCGCATGGTCGCGAGATGCATGATGCTTTCTTGTGTAGCTTCAGAAATATCCAGTTCTCCTGTTTTACGGCCTTCACACATCACGACGATGCGATCGCTCATACGCAGGATTTCAGTCAACTCGGAAGAAATCATAATAATGGATTTGCCTTCTTTGACTAACTGAGTCATCAGTTCATATATTTCTGATTTGGCACCGACATCGATACCGCGTGTGGGTTCGTCAAAAATGAGGATTTCACTGTCAGCGGTGAGCCATTTCGCGATAACGACTTTTTGTTGGTTGCCTCCGGAGAGTTTGCGTAGTTGTTGTTTGACACTCGGCGTTTTGGTTTTTAAGGCGGAAACATAATCTTGGGCGACGTCTTTTTCTTTGCCCTGATTAATGACCAGACCGGAACAGAATTTGTCCAATGCGGCCATGGTGGTGTTTTCAACGACAGACATGCCGGTGATAACGCCGTAGCGTTTGCGGTCTTCGGAAAGATAGCCGATACCGTTATTGACTGCGTCGGCGGGGCAGGTGATGTTGACTTCTTTGCCGTTGATGAAGATTTGTCCGGAATCACGCTTGTCGGCACCGAAGATGGCGCGGGCGGTTTCCGTTCTTCCGGCGCCCATAAGGCCGGAGAAGCCTAAGATTTCACCTTTATGCAGGTTAAAGGAAACGTTTTTAACCATGCGGCCGGCGTTCAGGTCGCGTACTTCCAAAATAACGGGAGCGTCGCTACTGACATTGCTTTGTGTTTTAGGATCTTCGTAAACGACACGTCCCACCATCATCTGGATGATGTCGGATTTGGTAATGGAGGCGGTGTCTTTGGTTCCGACGTATTCGCCGTCACGCATAACCGTGACGCGGTCGGTGATGACGCCCACTTCGTCCATACGGTGGGTGATGTAGATCATGCCAATGTTCTTTTCACGTAAACTGCGGATAACTTTGAACAATTCTTCGATTTCGGTTTCGGTGAGCGCTGCTGAAGGTTCATCGAAAACAATCAGCTTGGCCTCATGGGAGATGGCCTTGGCGATTTCGCACATCTGCTGTTTACCGACAGTCAGATCGCCCATTTTCGCACGTGGATTGATGTCGACATTAAGGGTTTTGAAGAGTTCTTCCGAATCTTCAATCATCTTTTCATCATCGATGAACATGCCTTTTTTAGGCTCGCGTCCAATGAAGATGTTTTTGGCCACTGTCAGATGGTTCATGGTGTTCAGCTCTTGATGCACCATCGAAATACCTGCCGCCAAAGACTCGCTGGTATTGTGGAAGCTCACAGGCTTCCCCATAAAAAAGATTTCCCCCTCGTCCTTTTCGTAGATGCCGGTCAGAACTTTCATAAGTGTGGATTTCCCCGCGCCGTTTTCCCCCATCAGCGCATGCACTTCACCTTCACGCAAATCAAATTGCACGTTGGCCAGTGCTTGGACACCCGGAAAGCCCTTGGAAATGTTCTTCATTTCCAGAATTGTTTTTCCCAAAATCTCACCTCCGCAAAAACTTAGTGACCTTATGGTAACAAGATTGAATATGACAAAATTGTGAAAATTTCCGAAGAACTATAAAAATCATCTGATTTTGTAATTTTTGTGGAAAGAAATCAGTCTGTGATTTGGAAGGGAAAAAGCAGCTTCTGGTTTTCCGGCAAGTAGAGCACATCCTTGGTAATCAGTTTGGAATCCACATCGATTTGTGACGAGATTTGCTTGCCGTCGAGCACTTCGACCGCCGCTTTTAGGCTGAGATACCCGATGTTGTAAGGTTGCTGAACCACCGATGCTTTGATTGTTCCATCTTCGATAAAGGGCACGAGCGCTCGGGAGCTGTCGATGCCGACGAGGGGGATTTTGCCGTCCATAGAGGCTTCTTTAAGGGCAAAAGCCGCCGCCTCCGTGGTGTATTCGTTGACCGCGATGACCGCGTCAACTTTTGTTTCAGCCAGTAAGTCCAGCAAGGCAGTTTTGGCTGTTTCTTTAGAACTGTGCGCATCAATGGTAGTGATATGACTGAAGCCTTTTTCCTCGAGTACGTCGAGCGCGCCTTGTCTGCGCTGGTCCGCCGTAGCCATGCCCACCTGTTGCACGATGATGACAATATGGGCGTCGGGCTGCAAATCCTCCACTAAAAAGGCGGCGATATTTTGCCCGGCTACGCGGTTGTTCGTCGCTATAAGAGAGAGCGGTTCTGCACCTTCCGTGCGCTCTACATCGGAGTCGAGCATGATCACTTTTTGTCCGTTTTTGACCGCTGTGGCGACACTGTCCGCCAAGGCGACCGCATCCGAGGCCGAGAGGATGATTAATTCCGGTTTAGCCGCCACCGCTTCTTCGAAAAAGATGCGGTTTTCATCGATATGCGATTCGTCCGTGGCTTTCAGGAAAGTCACATTGACATTGAATTCCTTGGCTGCGTCATTGAGCCCTTCGTCAAGGGTGCGCCAGAATTCGATACTCATGTCTTGGGTTTTACCGACAAAATACACGTTGTGTGCTTCGCTTTGGGCAGCGGAACGGCTTAAGCCCCAGCGCACCAAAGCCACGAGCACAACCAAGAGGAGCACAATCAACATAAAACGGGTTATTTGCTGGGCGCGGCGGTCGGGGGAGGCGGTCCGGTTTTCACTGTCTTTGAAAAGTTTCATCGTGGCAAAACCTCCGCAATTCCTTCTTCACGCAAAAGCGGCAGATGTAAGATGATGCTGGTTTCAGCCGTAAACGGTATAGCCGGGGCTTCCGTCAGTAAACGCTCAATGCAGTCAGGCGATTTTTTACTGCGTCTTTTGCCGCGACTGATAAAGCTCAGGCCGTACTCGGGACCGAAGTAGAGCTGCAGGCGCTCCTGGACATTGGCCAAACCGATGCCACCCTCAGAGAGCGGGCTGACCCGGGGCAGGGCGCTTTCCTCGGAGAAAGAGTCGATGTCCAGACCGATACCGTTATCCGCGACCCGAATTAGCAATTCATTTTCACAGGACCAGGCGGAGACGCTTATTTTACCACCTTCTTTAAGCGGTTTAAGGCCGTGATAAAGCGCGTTTTCCACCAATGGCTGGATGCATAATTGTAAAACCCGCGCGCTCTCCAGTTCCTCCGGCAATTGCAGGAAGTACTGCAGTTTTTCGCGATAGCGCATTTTCTGGATAATCAGATAGTGGTTGGCGTAATCCATCTCCTGCCGCAGCGTAATCAGATGATCGGCATCGGCGTTGGCAGCGCGCAATAGCTTCGAGAGCGATGAAGTCATCTCGATGACGTCATCGTTGTTGCCGAGCTCTGCCGTCCAGATAATGGATTCGAGGGTGTTATAGAGAAAATGCGGGCGGATTTGCGCCTGCAGGGTTTGCAGTTCGCTACGCCGTTTTTCTTCGGCAATCCGTTTGGTATCAGACATCAGCGTTTCGATACGCGCGGTCATCGTATTGAAGGTTTCACCGACCAAATCGAGTTCGTTATGAGCGTGGATATTGGCACGTGCACCAAAATAGCCGGACTGAAAGGCCTTAATGGAGGCATTCAGGTCTTTGAGCGGCAGGTGGATGTTGTATTTGACGATGAGATTCACCGCCAGATAAACCAGCAGGAAGAAGGTGATCAGGATGGCAAAAGCCCCCCAGAGCAAAGGTTGAATGGGGAAGAAGTTTTTGGTGTTGACCACACCGACGACGGTCCAACCGTAGTCACCCGAACTTTCGCCGAGGTAGATGCTTTGAGTCATGTTGTCCTCGAAAGCACTGCCGTCTGTGGGGATACGCTGGATGGGTTCGCTCTTGATACCGCTGTAGATGAGCTGTTGTTGCGGATGGTAAACGAGTTCGTTGTTTTTGCCAAGAATAAACACATAACCATCATTGGCTAAATTCAGGTCACTGCAAATCGCTTCAATTTGAGCATAATTCAGATCAATCAGGAGCACACCCAAAAGCTTGTTATTGCTGTAAACGGCACGGCTCAAAGATACCACCCAGGGGTACTCTCCGGCAAAGAGGTGGCTGACATGCGAAGCCGAAAGGACGGCACTGCCTTCTGCCGCCAGCGCGTCGACGTACCAATCCATCTCATGGTAATCCCAGTTACTATTGAGGCGCAGGTTATCGCGGCCACTGAGAAAACGCCCATCCGGTGTGAAGAGGGCAACGGAGATAAAGTCCGGACGAAAGCCCTGGACCGTATCAAGCACCTTGCGGGCGCGATCGTTAACCGCCGCTCCGTCCGTTTTCAGGCTTTCGATGATATCAGGGCTGTCAATGATAAATTCGGAAATGTGATGCATCTCGTCCACATAGATATCAATGCTGTTATTCACTTGAAAGAGCATTTGGCGCGTGAATGAAGTTGCGTTCGTCTTGAGCAGGTTTTGAATCAGGCTGCTTACTACCGGTAAAAACACCAGCAGCAAAACCAAAAAAGCCACAAAGAAAACAGCCAGGATGCGATTGCGAATACTTCCGGATGGCATCAAATGCGGCCCTCCAGACTGAAGCGCTTACGGTATTCTTTAGGTGTGACACCGATATTCTTTTTAAAAGCGGCGGTGAAATAAGCCGCCGAATCATAGCCGACCCGTTCCGCCACCGTATAGAGCATTAAATTGCTTTCCGTGAGCAGTTTTTTGGCGTTACGCATCCTTGTCTCGGTAAGGTACTCGACAAATGTCATGCCGGTCTCCGTTTTGAAAATGCTAGAAAAATAACTCATGCTCACGTTGAGCTTATTGCAAAGGGTAATGAGTGAGAGGCCGTTATCGGAATAGTTTCGCTCGATATAATGCCGGGCCGCCATGACGATTTCCTTGGCACTTTGCGGTTTGCCCGTGCTTTCCTGTTCGCGTTTTGACTCTAATTGCCGATAAAGCGTGTTTTGCAGTATGGATAAATCACTGTTGAAAACGCTCAGAGCATCAAAAATAGGCAGATCCGCATTCGGCGCCAGATGATGTTTTTCCTGCAATTCGTCTATCAGTTTCTGCACATAACCGTGCCGCTCCTCCGGCTTCAGTTGTGCCAGACGCAAGGCACTGACAAAGTCGGCAACCGCAGCCTGCAGCCCCTTACCGTTTTGCGTTTCCAACGTTTGCACGAGCATTTCGTGGCTGTGCACCAAGGTTTGTAGCGTGAGTCGCGAAAGTTCACTATAGGAAATCGTATTTTCAGCACCCATCTCCACGGCAAAAGACAGCGCCAAATCCGCCTGTTCTTTGGCCTGAGCAATGTTTTCAAGGGTAGAGGAGAGGCTATATCCTGCTTTAAAACTCAGCATGGTCAGTTCGGCAAAAGTCTCATGCAAGTTCTCAATAAACTTAACCAGCAAAATTTCCAACGCGTGCTCGTTGTCTCCACCAGCCAAAACCACAATCGGGTTTTCAACGGCCTGGAACACAGTCAGTTCGGTCTGCTTTTCGGCCATTTCATCCGCGAGATTAAAAAGTAAAAACTGCACGTCTTGCTTGCTGAGTTTCAGTTCATCAAGTCGTTTTACACTCGTATTGTGATTCAACAAAGCAATGCGAAAGTGCTTCTTACTTAAAAGTTTGTGCAGGCTTTCATCCCTCGCCTCCAAAACCTTAGGATCGAGGTTTCCGGAAATGAACTGATTGAGCAGCTGATTCATGGCCAGGGATTCGGTGCGGTAACTTTGGCTGATCTGCGCTTGCAGCAAGGCTTTTTTGCCGGCGTTTTCTTCCAGGATAGCCGCTTGTTTACTGAGCATTTGCCGCAGTTCTTTAGGCGTAACGGGTTTAAGTAAATAGTCGGTTACTTGGTAAGAGATGGCCTGCCTGGCGTAATCGAAACGGTCATGACCAGTCAGAATGACAACCCGACAATCGTGCGGATCTTCACTGATGGCTTTCGCCAACTCCAGCCCGGACATATTAGGCATATTGATATCGGTTAAAACGAGGTCCGGCAATTCTCGCTGATAGGCTTCCCAGGCTTCACGCCCGTCTTCACAGGAGGCGACCAAGTCAAAATTTAATGCCGCAAAGTCAATACTGCGTTCAATCGCTTCTCTTGCTAAGACTTCATCTTCGGCAATCAGTAATTTAAACACGCTTAGCCCGCACCTCTTTTAATTTTTGACAATGTGGGCAAAACACCATCCGCCTGCCCGATAAAACCGCCACCTGTAAGGGCTTACCACAACTGCGACAGGCTTTGCCCTTTCGGCCATAGACATGGAGCCGCTCCTGAAAGCGACCTGTCAGGCCGTCCCCGTCCACATAATCACTAAAACTTGTGCCCCGTGCGGCAATCGCTTCACTCAGCAACGCGCGCATGGCCTCGCGTATCTTTTCCCAATCTCTGAGACTCAAGGCCGCCGCCTGGCTGAGCGGCGAGAACCTCGTCAAATAGAGTAATTCCTGTACGTAAATATTGCCCAAACCCGCAATACAGCGTTGGTCCAGCAGAACCTGAGCAAGCTTCAGTTTAGCATGTTTGCGCGAAAATTGCTGAAGATACTGAGCATTCAGCGCCTCGGCAAAAGGCTCCAAACCCAAGGTGGCCACACCCTTGTCCCAGCTCTCAAACGACTCCTCCGTAAACAACTCCCAGCGCCCAAAACGTCTGACGTCCTGCCAACGGATTTCACCGGCGGGCTGCAAACGGCTAGGCTTGTGACTTGTTTGCGGATCAGCTTGTTCTGTGTAAATGCTTTTTATCTCTGTACTACAATTGTCGTCAAATTCAGCCAGCCCCATGCGGATATGCGTGTGCGCCGCAAGGGCTTCGCCTTTCAGCGTTTCGGGGTAGTATAGGCAGCGCCCGGTCATGCGCAGGTGCATGAGCAAAATAAGTTTTTTATTGTCTAAGTTATTGGCGCTGTCGATGTCTATTTTGCCATCGATAGGGTTGCCGGTGCTGATCATTTCATGGTTCACGATGTCGGTGTTAGGTTTTGGCATATCATAGATACGCTCGCTGAGACGCCAGAGTAAATATTTGCCACGACGTTCAATGTCTTCGATACGACGAAAGAGCAAAACATCCGCGCGCGTGATTTCTTCCGCCCTGAGGAGTAAAATCTCCGGACGTTCACAGGCAAAACTGACGATTATTTTGTTTTTCACCTTTGCCAAAAGGCTTTGGCGGACTGATTCCACTTCGGGTAATTCCGGCATTGCTTATTCCCCCATGGGCTCATTATAAGCAAGTGTCAGTCTTGCCCCAAGGGTTTTGCCTTCTCTTCTAAGAAATAATCAAAAGAATCGCGACTTTCTTCCACCACCTGAAAAAAGTCGGAGAGTGATAAATGATGCACCTGACAAATGCCGGAAAGCTTTTTTACCGAGACGCAGTTCTTTCCGTTTTCCAGCATTGAATAGTAAGAGGGATGGATGTCCGCTTCAAAAGCGACATCGGAAGAGGCCATGCCACGCTGTTTGCGTATTTTCTTCAACGTTTGACCTATTGCCTGATTTGAATAGGTCTTTAAGCGTTCGTCAGAGCGATCGTATTTGTCTGCCTTGCTCATAAATGCTACCCCCTCATGTGCATTGCTTCATCAGAAGCCCCTCAGCATCTCTTACGGAATGTAGTATTAAAATACTTATATCATTTTAGGCTGAGGGCTTGTCAATTGGATATATGCAAAATCCAATAATTCTATAGTCCATATATGAGATTTTGAATGTTTTTCGCCCTTGCGCTCTGCTTAGGCTGGGAAATGCGAGTGGATTTTGCTTCTGATGGGGTGGTGTTTAAGTTTATTCTGATTCTGCTTCGGGGGTGGTGCCAAGATATTCGCCCAGCCAAGACTGCGCTTGGCTACCCGTCGATGTTGGCACTTCGGACCTGAGGATGCGGAGTCGTAGCCAGCCCAAGCAGCGCGACATTCTCAAATAGCATTGAGCCCCACCATGCGACTCCAAAACCATCGCTCTGTTGCCAGATAACCGCTTTTAACCGACAATTATTAATAAAGCTGACGGATACGAGGATAAGAGAATGAAGCTCATTTTCCCTGTTTTATTTGGACTGGAGAAGCCGCTCTATTTCGAGCTGATTGAGCTCGGTTATGAGCCCGCCGCCATACGTACAGAAGACGGTCAACTCACGCTCGAGATTTCGGATGAGAAGGTTCAACTCGCAGAACATATCGCCCGCTGTAATATGTACTTACGCATTGCGGAGCGCTGCCTAGTGGAGCTCTTCAATTTCGAGGCGGAGGATTTTGATGCGCTCTTTGAGCAAGCGGTGCAACTTCCTTGGGAAGACTATATTCCTTTGGGTGCGAAATTCACTCTGAACGGTTACTCGCGTAAATCAAAACTTTTTGGCGTGCCTGCCATGCAGAGACTACTGAAAAAGGCCATTATTCGCCGCTTGCTGCAAGTGCATCAGCTACCAGAAGATAGCTTTATCCGGGAGGAAGAGGAGAAAGGCCAGATTGGCATTCGTTTTGCCATGGTCAACAATCAGCTCTCGCTACGCGTCGAGACCAGCGGCGAGGGCTTGCACAAGCGCGGTTACCGGCCTCTGGCCAATGAGGCACCTATCAAAGAGACCTTAGCGGCAGGCTTACTGGACATTATGCGCTGGTCGGCAAAAGGCAATGAGGCTTTTGTCGATTTGTTTTGCGGTTCGGGGACACTGGCAATCGAAGCGGCGCAAAAGGCGGCGCACATCGCTCCGGGGCTGAACCGACGTTTTGCTTTTGAAGACTGGCCTTATTTGACCTCAACAGCCATTACAAAACTGCGTACTGAGGCTGAAGAAAAGCAAGCGCCTGCGCCTGCGCAAGCTTTCATTTTTGCTTCGGATATTGACGCGGAAACCGTCGAACTGGCGCGCGCCAACGCCCGCCGCGCAGGTGTAGCGGATTGGATTCAATTTGAAGTGCGGGATGCTTTCAGCGTGGATTTTGCCAATCTGCCGGAGGATTGTGGCACAGAGCGTGTGCTGGTGTTGAGTAACCCGCCTTATGGGGAACGCATGGCGGATGAGGAAATCGCCCAGGACCTGGCTCTACAAATGGGCGAACATTGGCTTCGCGACGGGGAGCTATTCGAGGGGGTGCACTGGGGTGTGATCACGGCGGATGAGTACTTTGAGCGTTGGGTCGGTTATCGTGCGGATAAGCGCCGCAAGCTTTATAACGGCATGATAAAATGCAACTTATATCAGTACTTTCGGCCGGGCAAACGCAAGCCACTCTATTAGGGAATGTTGTTTGATTTGTTTAAACGGAGAGGACAAAGCACATTTCCATAGCAGATGTCAACTTGTCCTCCTGATGTGGACAGAACATAAATTCATTATTGAGGACTTTGCTCTGACACCTTGAAATGAGTGAGTTTTGCCAAAATGGCAAAATAAAAGTGTTCTCGAACATATGTTAATCAAATCTAAAAACTGCTTAAAATAAGCCTTTGCAGAGCGAAAAAAAGGAAAAGCGCTGTTTTGCAGTTATACACAGAGTTATACACATTATCCACGGGTTGTAATGACGACTTAAGGTGATAGCCAAAGGAGAAAAAAGTGATGAATACCTCGCAAACACCTGAAAACAGGGCCTCTACGGCCATTATCGAACGTGTGCGGCTCGCCAAAGATGCCGCCTTAGAAATGGCCTTATTAAGTCACGATAATCGGCAAAAAGCCCTCGCCGCCTGTGCCTCAGCCTTGCAGGAAGCGCGTGCCGAAATTCTTGCCGCCAACCGCAGCGACATGGAGAAAGCCGCTGTGGAGGGAATAAGTCCCGCAATTTTACAACGCCTCAAATTTGACGAACCAAAACTGGCCGGGGCGATTGAGGGTGTCACCCAATTGCAGAGTCTGCCTGATCCCATTGCAAAGAAATTGATGGCTACAGAGCTTGCCCCGGGCTTGGAATTGTTCCGCGTCTCCGTACCCATCGGTCTGATTGGCGTGGTTTTCGAAGCAAGACCTGACGCCTTGATTCAAATTGCGGCGCTGTGTTTGAAGAGCGGCAATGCCTTAATCCTCAAAGGCGGTTCAGAGGCCAGGCGCAGCAACCGATGCCTCTTTGAAGTCATGGACAAAGCAGGTCGCTCAGCGGGCTTGCCGGATGGTTGGATTACACTTTTGGAAGATCGTGCCGACGTTTCGGCCCTGTTGAGTTTGGACGTCTATGTTGATTTACTGATTCCGCGGGGCTCGAATGAGTTTGTGCAACACATTATGTCTAATACGAAGATCCCGGTGCTGGGTCATGCGGACGGTGTTTGCCATACTTACATTGATGGAGAATGTGACCAAGACCTCGCTTTGCAAGTGGCGATTGATGCGAAGACGCAGTATGTTTCAGTCTGTAATGCGACCGAAACCATCCTGATTGATGACGCTCTCTGGGCAGGGGATTTTATCGAGCGCTTGGAACTAGCCTTGAAGAGCAAGGGCGTGCGGATTTTTGCCGATACGCGTCTGGCTGAACGTTTGAATTGCGCAGTGACTGAAGACTGGCATACTGAATATTTGGACCTCGCGGTTTCTCTTAAAATGGTCGCAGGGCTTGACGCGGCTATTGCTCACATTAACCGCTATGGTTCGAAACACACGGATGCCATTTTGACGGAAAATCGGGCAAATGCCGAGCAATTCATGCAGGCTGTGGATTCGGGCAATGTCTTTTGGAATTGTTCGACGCGCTTCAGTGACGGTTTCCGCTATGGTTTTGGGGCAGAAGTGGGTGTTTCGACCTCGAAAATTCATGCGCGCGGACCTGTGGGACTTGAAGGACTATTGACGTATAAATACAAGCTCTACGGGCATGGTGATAAGGTGGCGGATTTTTCTGAGGGTGTGAGAAAATTTACGCATCAAAGTTTGGGCATCTGATAGAGAACATGCTAAAATAAGGCAGATTATGAGCGCTTGGCTTTTGCCGAAATCTTGGCAGAGCCGAAAAGCCAATGAAAGTTTTGAAGGAGTCCGCTATGAACTTAGTTTTTGGAAGTGATCACGCCGGTTTCGCTCTGAAACGTTTCTTGTTATCAAAAATGGAAGAACAGGGGCACAAATGCGTGGATGTAGGGGCTGAAACGGATGCCTGCGCGGCCAGTTACGTGCCTGCGGCGGTCCTTGCAGCCGAAAAAATCAAAGCCGGAGAAGCGGATTATGCTGTCCTGATCTGTGGTACAGGTATTGGTATTTCCATCGCCGCCAATAAAGAAGACGGCATTCGTTGTGGTCTGTGCAATAACGAATACATGGCTCGTATGTCACGTCAGCACAATAACGCCAACGCCATTGCCATGGGGGCGAGAGTCGTGGGAACCGCTTTGGGTCTGTCCATGTTGGAAGCCTTCCTGAGTGAGAGTTTCGAGGATGGCGGTCGCCACAGCGTACGTGTCAACGAGATTATGGACCTTGAAAATAGAAACTGATAAAATCAGCTCGGGTTTCTGCAGCAGAAACTTCACCACTAATATTACGAGGAGCAAGGAAATGGATTACCAGAATGTCATGATTTTTGACCACCCGCTGATACAGCATAAAATCTCTTTGATGCGTGACAAGCACACGACGACCAAAGAATTTCGCGAATTGGTATCGGAAGTGGCCATGCTGATGGCTTATGAGGTGACGCGCGATTTACCGCTGCGTGAGGTTGAGATCGAGACACCGATTGCGGTGGCACGCACCAAGGTTTTGGACGGTAAAAAAGTAGCCATCGTACCAATTTTACGCGCCGGATTGGGTATGGTGGACGGTATGTTGAGCCTGATGCCCATGGCCAAAGTAGGTCATATCGGACTCTACCGCGACCCCGAAACCCTGCAGCCTGTGGAATACTATTGCAAACTACCGGAAGACGTTGTGAATCGTGATGTCGTCCTGATGGACCCGATGCTTGCGACTGGCGGCTCAGCCGTTGCCGCGATTGGTTTCCTGAAGGAAAGAGGTATACATTCGATTAAGTTCATGTGCTTAATTGCAGCTCCTGAAGGTGTTGAAGCCATCCACAGTGCGCATCCGGATGTACCGATTTTCTGTGCCGCACTGGATCAGAAACTCAACGACCACGCTTACATTGTGCCGGGCTTAGGCGATGCAGGTGACAGGCTTTTCGGGACTAAGTAGTTTCGCTTTTTGTCTTTATTAAACACGAGGATGTCTCAATGCAGAGGCATCCTTTTTAATTGATTGTCTGAGTGGGTTCTGCTATTCCGGTGTGTTACATTCAGAGAAATGAAAGGGCAATTGGCTTGGAGGGCATTCGTCTACACAAACGAAAAAACTGCCAAAAAATGACGTTCTATTCCACTTATCAAAAAACTGCCGAAATATCCCCCTCTTAACCCAATTAACAAATAATTGCCTCTTTGCCGTGACCGAAGTTTTCGTCTCAAATTCAAGCATTATTTGCCGGATTTCTTCCGCCACCTTTCATGCTGAAAAGCCCACAAAGAGATAAACGTGGGCATTTGCTAGCCAGCTGACTTGCAATGGTTTGTAAATGCGAGTAGTATCGTTGCTGTGCGGAAGGGGGCTCGACTGTGCCAGTTTATGCAAACTTTTTTGCCCGATTTTGGACAGCTTTTCTTGATGAACTAAAGAGACTCCTGCCCGGTGGCAACAATCTTACTGATTCAATACTGGAAGTACTCGATTACGGACCACGCCTGAAGTTTAATCTTTTTGGCTTGACCATACGTATTTCGGATGCGGCGATTTCGATGCTTTTTGCCCTGATTGTGACGCTCATTCTGGTGTTTTGGATGGGCAGAAAGCCTCAGCTCAAGCCGAAAACCGGACAAACGATTGGGGAGACCTTTTTTGGTATGATTGACAATGCCTGCTTGTCGATGGGACTGAAACCGGAGCATTGCAAGCGTGTCACACCCTTTATAGCAGCCGTTGGTATCCTAATCACTTTTTCCAACCTTTCTTCGCTGTTCAAGCTCAAACCTGCCGCGGTGAACCCTTCCTTTCCGATTGCTTTAGGTTTGATAGACTTGGTCTATGTGGTCGTTATGGGCATACGCCTGGTTGGCCTGAAAGGCTTTATTGCTTCACTGATGCAACCGGCGGCAGTGCTTTTACCATTTAAAATTTTGGACTACATCATTAAACCTATTTCACTGGCCTTCCGACTTTTTGGGAACGTCTTTGGAGCCTTCATCCTTATGACGTTCATTGAAGTGATGGTGCCCCTGGTGCTGCCCAGCTTCTTTGCGCTCTGGTTTGATTTGGGTGACGGTATAATTCAGGGCTTGGTTTTTGCCTATCTGACTATCAATTACTTGGGTGAAATTGTCGAAGGCGCTGAAAGTGCGGAGCTGGCACGTTTAGAGAAAGAACGTAAGAAAGCGGCAAAAGCGGCACAGAAAGCCTAGCGCTTTGAGTGCTGACACGCATATTAATTCTGTATTACTGAAAATGTTAATAGGGTGTCGAGGCACCTGAGGAGGTAACAATGTTTGGAATGATAAGTATTTTTCACAGTCTGCTGGGGGCTATCAGTCCGCTACTTGCTACGGCAGCAGGCAACGTCGATAGCTCACGCGGTTTGGTTGGATTAGGTGCTGGCTTAGCGATTTCCATCGCGGCAGGTTTAGGTGGTTTGGGTATCGGTATTGCCTCAGGTAAGGCATTTGAGGCTACAGCCAGGCAACCTGAGCAGGCAGGGGGCATTCAACGACTGCTCTTTGTAGCTATCGTCTTTATTGAGTCCACCACAATTTATGCGCTGGTCGTCGCTTTGCTTTTGCTCTTCGTGTTCAACTGATGGCGAGCCAGGGTTAGGAGCATAAGATGACCGATTTATTTTCACCCGAAGCATTAGCAACTTATTTGGTGACGGCAATAGTGACCGCATTAAGCCTGCTGATCATTTTTATTGTCGTTAAAAAGCTGCTGTATAAACCGCTCAGTAAGACGGTTGAACAACGCAAAGCGCTAATTGAAAGCCAACTCAATGATGCAGCTGCGAAAAGTGCCGAAGCGCAGAGCAAAGCCAAAGCAGCCCAAGCACAGCTGGATGCCGCTCACTCCGAAGCCGCGAAAATCGTGGCAAGCGCCAATAGCCGTGCGCTGCTCGAGTCCGATAATATCGTCACATCCGCGCAGCATGAAGCCGCGGAGATTGCGAAACGTGCCGAAGCTGAACTTAAGCAAGAACGCAATGCCATGATTCAGGATTTGCGTACGGAAGTGACCAGCCTGTCTATGGCAATCGCCACCGTTAGTGGGAGAGGCCGTCGATAATGAGGCGTCCCGGTCGAAGGTGGAGAGCTGGATTGATGAACAACTGCAAACGGATGCAATAAATGAAAAAAGCAGCTGGGCTGAAATAAACGCTGATCATCAGAACGCAGCAACGACCCCTGCGACGCAGACAGGTGTAGGCAATGGATGACAGAAGCAAAGCAGTATGCGCATTGTGGTAGCGAAAGTTATGCCGCCGGAGAAGCTGCAGAGTATTGCAGAGGTCTTCAGCCAACGCTTGAATATACCCAAATACGAACTGGTTGTTGAAGAAGACAAAGACTTACTGGGCGGTTTTGTGGTCTATGCGCTGGGCAAAAGATACGACTTTTCACTGCGTGGCCGCCTCGCCTCCATCAATCGAAAATTACAGGAAAGCAGCGGCTCGTCAGAACAAGGTCGGTTTATGGAAGGCCAGAGCCTAAAAGAAGAGCTGCAGTCAAAAACGCAGGAACTAAGTGCGGAAGACGAGCAGGACCTGAGTTTTGCCAAACTTTGGGAAACGGAAGGCGAAGAGCTTAGCGATAAAGAAAAGCAAGCGGATTTGCATTTGCTGATGGATGATTATCTGAACAGCCTGAGCAATGCATTGGATATATCCGATGTGGCCGTTGACGAAGTGGGTGAGGTCATTTCCGTTGGTGACGGCATTGCCTACGTCAGTGGTTTGGACCACTGCAAGAACGAAGAGTTAATCATTTTCAGCGCTAATTGCTTTGGCATTGCAATGAACCTCGAAGAAACACGCGTGGGCGTGGTTTTACTGGGTGATATTTACGAAGTCAATGAAGGGACGATTTGTAAAAGAAGCGGCCGTACGCTGTCCGTTCCGGGCGGGGATGCGCTGCTCGGGCGTGTGGTAGATGCCCTGGGCAAGCCGCTTGATGGGGCAGGTCCCATTCGCAGCGATGCCTATTATCCCATCGAGCGTGTCGCGCCAAATGTGGTCGATCGGCAACCGGTCAACCAACCGCTTTATACCGGGATTACGGCCATAGACGCCATGACCCCCATAGGCAGAGGCCAGCGTGAGTTAATCATCGGCGACCGTCAGACGGGAAAAACCAGTATCTGCCTGGATACCATCATTAATCAAAAAGGCAAGGGCGTCCGTTGTGTCTACGTTTCCATCGGACAAAAGCTGTCCAACCTCGCCAACTATGTACAAATTTTACGTGACAGAGGAGCGATGGAATACACCACTGTGGTGGTGGCCTCGGCGTCTGAGCAAGCTTCGATGCAGTATATCGCTCCCTATGCGGGTTGTGCCATTGCCGAAAGCTGGCTCTACGGTTCGCATAGCGATGTGTTGATTGTGTATGACGACCTGAGCAAACATGCCCAAGCCTATCGTGCGCTGTCCTTGCTCTTGCGTCGCCCGCCCGGACGTGAAGCATTTCCCGGGGACGTGTTCTTTTTGCATTCGCGCTTATTGGAGCGCGCCTGCCGCCTCAGCGACGAATTAGGCGGAGGCTCCATCAGTGCTTTGCCCATCGTCGAAACACAGGCCGGAGACATCTCGGCATACATTCCGACCAATGTCATCAGTATCACGGATGGACAGATTTATCTGGAAACCGACCTCTTTTATTCGGGCCAAAGGCCGGCCATTAATGTGGGCTTATCCGTTTCGCGTGTCGGTGGCGCCGCACAAACCCCAGCTATGAAAAAAGTCGCCGGTAATCTGCGCATCAACTTGGCCCAATATAAAGAAATCGCTGCCTTTTCACAGTTCGGCTCAGAGCTGGATGATGAAACACAGGCACAGATCAAGAAGGGTTCGGTCTTGAACGAAATCCTCAAACAAGGTATCCGTTCTTCGCGCAGCATGTCTGAAAGTGTAGTTTTGCTATTTTTGGCCAATCAGGCGGCTTTAGTCTCGGTTGCGCCGGATGAACTGCCCGCTTACAGTGAAAAATTTACGAATTACCTCCACCTCAGTTCTCAAGATGTCCTGGCTGAGATTGAACAGACCGGCATTTTGAGTGAGGAGCATAAAGCACGCTTATTAAAAGAAGCAGCGCAATACATCGAGACATGGAACGCACAAAAATGCAACAAGTATCTGAGATTAAACATATAAAGAGCATCACGGACATCAAACAGATGACCCGGCGATGCAATTAATCTCCTCGGTGAAAATGCACAAGGCCAAAAAAGTTCGAGGTCGCTTTCCCTTCTTTGTTGTCTGTGCCGAAACGATGGCTGTCTTACAAAAGCAGACCGATGAAAATCTCAGCGATGTGCTTTATCCGCGCAAAAAGAAGCCCGGCGAAGAATGGACCATCGGCGTTTACGTGTTCTCCGGTGATCAGGGCATGGCCGGCGCCTATAACCTCAATTTACTGGGCGAAGCGGAACGCTTTATCACTAAGATTTCCGCAGAACGCGAAGCAGACGGTTATCAAGTCAAAATGCATGCGCGCGTGCTCGGCAAAGTTGGAATCGAGCGCATTAAACGCATCGGTCACATCGAAATGATCACCGACGAGGTCTTTGAAATCTATCCGCCCAGCTATCACCGCTCGGGGATTCTCTCTAATCGCATTCAGGACTTGTACATTTCCGGTGAATTGGATGAAGTCTATTTTGTGTATACCCGACTTTCCAATGCACTGATGATGGAAGTGATGCAGACGAGGATTTTGCCGATAGACTACAAGGGATTGGAAGATATCTATCAGAATTATCAGGTGTTTTCAATCGAGGACGTGCCCAGCAATGAGACCATCGACTACGAACCTGATCCTGAGAAGGTGCTCGATTATTTGACGGATACCTATGTCAACGGCATGGTATATGGGGCACTCTGTGAGGCTTATGCGAGTGAGCAAACCGCACGCATGACCGCCATGCAAAATGCTACAGATAACGCGGACCAGATCCTCTCGGATTTGCAGCTGCGCAGCAATCAGGCCAGGCAAGCCATCATCACCAACGAAATTTCGGAGATCGTCAGCGGTGCAGAGGCTTTAAGCGAAAGCTGAGCCCGCCGGCACTGACTTGACTCTGCAAACTCTTGTTTGATGGGTAAGGATATGAAAGAAGGACAAAAATGGCAGAAGGATATGTCATAGCGGTCATCGGGCCGGTCATCGACATCAAGTTTCCTAAGAATCAGATTCCCAAGATTACCGAAGCAATTCGCATCCCCGATGTGGAAGGAACCGAAGCGGTTGTTGAGGTGATGCAGATCAGAGGCGAGGGCGTCGTGCGCTGCGTGTCATTTTCACCCACAGAGGGTATGGCGCGTGGGCAGAAAGCCTATTCCAGCGGAGCAGCGGTCAAAGTGCCGGTGGGTGATGCGGTGCGCGGCCATGTCTTCAACGTCTTAGGTAAAACCATTGACGGCAGCGAAGAACCGCAAGCGGACGACTACTGGGAAATTCATCGCGCAGCTCCGGACTTTATCAGCCAAACCCCGACTCCACACATCATGGAAACCGGTATTAAGGTCATAGATCTTTTGGTGCCCTACAACCAGGGCGGGAAGATTGGTCTTTTCGGTGGTGCAGGGGTTGGCAAAACGGTCCTGATTCTCGAACTGATTCGCAACATCTCCAAGATTCAAGGCGGCTATTCTGTTTTTACCGGTGTGGGCGAGCGCTCCCGTGAAGGCAACGACCTCTGGCGCGAAATGAAAGATTCAGGTGTCTTGGAGAATACGGTGCTGCTGTTTGCGCAAATGAACGAAACGGCAGGTGCCCGTATGCGCGCTCCTCTGGCCGGTTTAACCATGGCGGAGTACTTCCGTGATGTGAAGCAGAAAGACGTGCTGCTCTTCATTGACAATATCTTTCGCTTTGTGCAGGCGGGCTCTGAGGTCTCAGCGCTCTTAGGACGCATACCCTCTGCTGTTGGTTATCAACCGACACTCGCCAACGAAGTCGGTCAGTTACAGGAACGCATCACCTCGACCAAGAACGGCTCCATCACCTCTGTTCAAGCGGTCTATGTACCGGCAGACGACTTGACTGATCCGGCTCCGGCGACGACTTTTGCCCATCTGGATGCCATAACGGTGCTCTCGCGTGACGTGGTTGCCTTGGGTATTTACCCTGCCGTTGATCCTTTGCAATCCAATTCGCGCTCGCTGACTGAAGAGATAGTGGGCAAAGAACACTATCAGGTGGCGACGAAGGTCGCAGAGATTTTACAGCGCTATAAGGAGCTGCAGGACATCATCGCCATTCTGGGCATGGACGAGTTGAATGACAACGATAAACGGACGGTGGCTCGAGCCAGAAGAATTCAGCGCTTCCTTTCGCAACCTTTCTATGTCATGCAGGATTCCAGTGGTTACGAAGGGCGCTATGTCCCAATTAAAGAAAGCGTGCGAAGTTTCTCGGCAATTCTTGGTGGCGACTGCGACAAAATTCCGGAGCAGCATTTCTTTATGAAGGGCTCTATCGATGATGTTTATAAAGCGAGCAAAAGGTAGTAAAACGGTAAGTAAATGGCAGAAGAGCTGACAAATTTTGATGAACAGGGCATAGCTTCAAGCGTAGCCGAAGAGTACAAGTCGGAGCTATCGGCAGATTTTGACGCATCTTCCGTAAGTGATAAGTTTCGGGCTTATGTGGTCACGCCCTATGAAATCTTTTTTGATAAAGCCTGCAACATGTTGATTCTGCCTTCTGCTGATGGGGAACTAGGCGTGATGAAGGGTCATGCACCACTGGTCATCGCACTCTATCCCGGAGAATTACGCGTCCTCAATGAAGGCGTTTGGTCCTACGCTTTCGTTTCAAATGGCTATGCACAAATCGAACGAGACTATGTCACGATCGTGTGTAATTCGGCGGAATGGGCTGATGATATCGACACGGCGCGCGCTCAAGAAGCACTCGAACGGGCACAAGAACGCTACGATAATGAGAGCCTGACTGCTCCGGAACGCAAACGTGCGGCACATGCCATCCGGCGCTCGAAGAATCGTTTGAGTATCGCAGCACGGGCAGCGGAACGCAGACAAAAGCCCTCTATCTAGATTCACGCACAAACTCTTTCAAGACCGGCCCAAAACGAATCAGACAATGATCTGGTGAGTAAGCCTGACCCGGGACACAGCTTTCCTGATTGATAAAAATTTCGCCGGACTCATCCAGGTTCTCTAACCAGGCACCCGTTTCATCCGAAAAAATCCGGCTGTGGCAGGCTGCTTCGTTTTTGTAAGCAAAGCTGTGCGCAGCCTTCTGCGGGTCAGCCCCGAGTAGGGGGTCTGAAAAGATAAAAAGCTCCACATCTGCCGCGCGTAACTCTGCTTCTGTACGCAGGCGCTGGCCTTGGGTCGCCGGAACGGGAAGTAGGTATGCGGGGTAAAACTGTCGGCTTTGCTCCTGTTCGGTTTCTTGCACAACCTTTGACCTATGGCTCTGGTGATGGCTCATCAGATGGGTCAGTGTCGCCTCCTGCTCTTTCTGAAAACGCAAAGCTTCCAGATAAAAAGGTGAGCGCTTGTGAACCAATGCAAAGACCGCTGTGACAATCGCGATGCACAGGAAAAATAAAGCGCTTGGCCTTTGCCAGGCACTTGTCGCAGCATATGGCCAGTTCATGATGAGGTTGGCCAGTAAGAGCGACAAAATCAGGCAGGCGAGTATGAGTATGGCATCCTTATTGCGCTTTTTTGAGGACTTACGGTGATGTTTTTTATTTGCTCTTTTCCGGACTTGTCCTTGGTCCTTTTGCTTTGAAGCCTGAAAGAATCTGAATTTGGGCTCTTGGCTGCTTCTGCCTGCTCATGGATTTTCATGCAGATTTCTCTGAAACGCCGGTAATCACTGTAACTGCTCATAATCCATTCTGCTACATCGACAGCTGTAAGCCATTCCTCCTTTACCGCCTGTATTGCAGCCTTCTCTGTCAATAGACTTAAGGCTTCCAGCTGAGCTTCTGTGAACCTTGATTCCTCCTCCGGTCTACTAATAGGCAGATAAATGAAATAAAACATCGTGTCTGCTTCAGGAATATCTTGCCGGGCTTGAGTAAAAATGAGCCGTTCATCACTGACCAGGCGCTGATGGTCCAATAAACCGTCTTGTATCTCGTCACGTAACTTACAGAAATGAAATAGTATCTCGCCAAGCTGGGTAAAGTGATCATCAACAGAGCTTTCACTGACTGCCGTTTTTCCTTCTAAATCATAGAGTAACAGTAAAGTCTGATCCGCGTGAAAGACCTGTGGCATAAGCAGGGCAGAAGGTCTGCGGCTTCCCAGTATCTGCATTTGATAATCTAAAAGCAGCGTTCCGGGAGGGGTCTGTACCAGCAGAAAATTCGCTTCAAAGAGCCAGGTACAGCCATTATATGCAAAAGACACATCACCCTGCTTCACACCACACCCCTATGCCCTTACTTCAGAATGTTCGAGATGACTTTGGAATCGTTGAAAACACTGCTAAACAGATTGTCGGCAAAGCCTTTAATCTGTTTATTGAAAATCAGCGCAACTGTTAACAGGATTCCTGTTATAACGACGATTTCCAATGTGCCCATACCTTCCTCGCTGCCTTTATACAGGGCTTTCAACCTTAGCTTTATAAGCTTTTCTTCCAGTAAAAAGCGAGCATTTTTGAGTTTTACATTTAGCATATTTATCTCCCTCGTTTATAAATTTTTGCCTCGAAGCTATGGCCATTTTAAATTGTTGTAGCTGCCTAAAAGACTGCAATCGTTTCGTATTTTTTCGCTTTTGCCCGCATTTTTGTAGGCAAAAGCCAGCCAAGCCTTAGAACGAACTGAATACTTGCATAGCAGGCGCCGCTCCAATCAGCATCACGGCCAGGAGATCCATGAGCATGGGAATTAAAAGCAGTGAAGACTTGGTGTCCAAGAGTTTACGGCTGTTTTGACGCTGCTCAGACCAGCAAAGAGCCAGCTGCTTATCCAGTAGCTGTAAGATTTCATGACTTCCCAAGCTGACGTAGCGCGCCAAAGAGTAAAGCAAAGATGCCACATCGGAGAGCTGCAATTGGGCGGCCAAGTCTTCTATCATCTGTTCCGGTGCAGCGGCGTGTGCGGCACGCAGCGTGATATCTCTCAGCAAAATGCCCAGCGCTGAATCCGCTGCTAAGATTTCAGCGCATTCTTTAAGTGCATTCATGAGACTGAAAGAATTGGCTAAGAGCCGCGAGAGCAAGGAAAGCATCAACGGAAGCTCACGGCGGATGGCTGTTTCATTAAGCTTGGCTTGGGTCTGCAAACGCAGTTCAAGAAAGATACTTACGCCAAACGTCGGGACTAAAGCAAGAAATATTGGATAGACCACGAGCAGCCGCAGTGACAACATGAGCAGTAAACTTGCACCAGTGATGCACAAGGACGTAGCTAAATGTCGTAAAACCAAGGACTCGAAAAAGCCTTGCGCACGATTATAGAAGTAGCGCGGATAAGCCAAGCGGTAATGACGCGTCAACCTTTGGTGGTAACGGCTGGGCAATATCAAATAGAGTTTGCGCCCGAGCGCAAAGAAGGGCTTCGCAAGCCCATGCTCCCCCAGTAACTGCGGTTCAGCTAGTTTAACTTGATGGTTATTGTCCGAGCGGGCATCGAGCCGCAGATTCAAAAAGAGAGCTACCATGGCCAAAAGAAAGGCCAATAAGCGCATGAGGGGTGCGAGCAGTCCAAGTCCGGCGGACGGCTCAGGTAAGCTGATTAAATCATTGAAGAGGGGCGCCATAAAAAAGGGCAAGAGCGTCAGGATCAGTGCTTCGCTACGTTGCTTATTAGCGGCTGCCCGCAACTCGTCTTCCAACATCAGCAGTTCTCTGGAAGTATCAAACGAACTGCGCAGCAGATTCAGGAGCTTTTCACCCAATTGATTTTCCAAGCGCAGGGAATAGAGCAAAGCCTTTGCTTCGGCGCAGGGAAAACAGGACTCAAGTAGCGGTAGTATGGCTGCGCTTGCTTCTTGATGTCTGATTTTGGCTGAGACTCGACGCAGGTTTTGCCGTAACTGTTTGTCTGAACATTGGGCAAAGTATGCTGTGGATTCCATGTCTCTCAGCGTTGCGCGCAAGCTTCGCCCGGCGGCCAGGTTGCTGCTGAGGAATTGCAGAAAGAGCATTAGGTTGCGGCGTGCTTGGCGTTCGCGACGGCTAAACAGTAGAAGGAGCAAGGCTTTTGCAATGAAAAGAGCAAAGAAGAATGAGAGCAGCCAGAGCCAGACGCTGAGCTCGAAAAACATCGTTGCAGCAAGTAAGCTTAAGAAATAAGCAATGAAAAAGGAAGCGAAAACTTCCCACTTACTTATCGATTCACCGAAGTTCAGTTTAAGTCGCTTGATCATGGGCTAATAAATCCTCCAAAACGAATTTGCCCTCTTGTCCCGGCAGCACCCGGCAAAACTCATCAATTTGTCTCTTACCATGTGCATCGCGCGTCAGATGGACCATGTATCGAATTGAGGAGGCCAGGTTGTCGATTATGGCCGGATAAGGTAAACGACTTTCACTGAGTATCATGTTACATAGCCTGCGCATCATGTCCGCGCAGGAATTGGCATGACCGGTGCAAAGTGTACCGGGATGACCGGAGTTCATCGCTGTGAGCATGTCAAAGGCTTCCGCCCCTCTGACCTCGCCGACGATAATGCGGTCCGGTCGCATACGCAAAGCCGTGCGAATCAATTGGCCGATGTCGACACCGCCACCTTCGGGCCCCGGGCTGCGGCATTCTAAGCGCACCAGATTACTTAAACCCTGCAGTTGCAGTTCCGCAGAATCTTCGATGGTGATGACTCTTTCATGGGAGGGAATAAAATTGGATAAGACATTCAACAAACTCGTTTTGCCACTACCGGTGCCACCACAGATAAAAAGGCTCTCTCTGTCAAGCACCGCTTTTCTTAAGAAGTCGAGGGTCCTGCGTTCCAAAAAACCGTTTTCCAGTAAGGCCTCTGCATCAGGCCGCACACCGCAAAATTTGCGGATTGTTAAGATAGGCCCGTCAGGTGCCAATGGTGGCAAAACCGCATTAGCTCTTGAACCGTCACTTAATCTTAAGTCCGCTATGGGGTGACTGAGATTGAGATTCTTATTGGCTAAAGAAAAGAAGTGCTGAATCACCTCACTTAAATGACTGTGAGTATCAAAAGCCAAGTCGGTTTGTTCAATTAATCCTTGCCGCTCGATAAAAATATGCTTCGGTCCATTGACCATAATCTCCGTGATTTCTGGGTCCTCCAATAGGGGCTGTAAAATATCCAGGCCATGGAGTGCATTAAACAGTTCACTGATTAACGCTTTTCCACTACGTAAATCAAACAATTGGCCTAGTAAGCGCAGATTCACTTTGTTGCTGATATAGGAGAGCAAACGCTCCGGATCATTGATGGGCTCCAGACTGAGTTCGTCGCTGATTTCCCGGCGCAAGTCTTGGCGCAGGGCACGATAATCATCCATGCCGGCCCCCTTCAGAAAGTGACAAAAACTCGCTGTTCCTTTGAATGTAGGGTGCCGCTGCAGGGGAGATGGCTTTTGCAAAACAACGCTCCTTAATAGGGAAGCCTGGCGGTAGATAAGCCTTGATTTCTTCATTCAGGCGATAAGTGGCTGGATTATTCAAGGCCGTAGCACTGTTAAATAAAATCATTTCGTCAGACATGGGTAGCACCGCCTGGAGTAAGGGTGCGCACTGCTTTGAACATAAGACCAGGGCTGTTTCTACTGGCTCGGCCTGTTTGATTAGCTCTCTGATTAAAAGCATGAGCTGGCGATAAGCCGTTAAAGGGGCAGTCTCTATGGATACAGTATCGCTGACTAAAAAACTGAGCAAGCCGGGGATGGCGGTAGGAAAAACATAAGGCAGAATTTGTTTGCTGTGCAGAACCTCGCGGCTGAGTCTCTGAAGCAGACTGCCTAAATCCGCAGCGCCTACGACACCCTGAACTTGAGCACTCATTTCTTGGCCGGGGAGCTGATCCGTAAAAGGAAGTAAATAACTGCGCATGCCTTCCTCAAAGCTCGCTCTGAAAAGCTGTAGCAAATAACTGTGCAACTGCCGGCTTTCGATTTCAGAGACAATGACCGTGATTTTTCCAGGACGTAAGTAAAGTGCTGACTCCATTTCTGAACGAAGGATTAAGGTACGACGCAAGAGGGCTTCGATACCTTTGGTGTCCAGCCGATAAACTTCAGCTTCTTTGCATTCTGCCAAGGTTTGCCCGAACTTGCCGCTAACCGCCAATGACGGAAAGATGTCATAAATCATGGCCTGCTCCCGTAGAATAATTTGCCTGCATGACCAAGTGGGAAGCCAATCGGGAAACTGACTTGCCGTGTAAAGAAAGACCTGAGGCTTAGTCTGCTTGCTATGCATAAATTGGTACAGTGCTTTGATATTCGAGAAAGCAGACCAAACAAGTGTCGGAAATCTTTCTTGTAGGTAACGACATAAGGCATTGGCAAAAGCCGCTTCTCTATCCAAAATAATTGCGTATTCCATCGTGTTTAACCTCCGAGCCGAGTTTAGCAAGCGCTATGGGTCGCAAAAGCGCAAAGTCTCTCCGCTTTCTTCCGAAAATTTCGTTATTTCTCTAAAAAAGCTTTCCTTAATGGCGTGCTTTTGCATGTTTGAGCAGGGCGCTTGATTTTGCCCTTGTACGTTTTACGCCGACGCGTCGACTGATCGACTCAGTGGCTCTTGAAAGCTTATCCTGCCTGTGCTAGGATAGGCGCACAACTGAATAGCACTTATCAAGAGAGACGGAGGGAATCGGCCCAATGAAGTCCGGCAACCGGCCAAATGGCAGCGGTGCTAAATCCGACAGCGTTGTCTGAGAGATGAGGTTCTACGATAATGTCGTGTCTGCAGGCTGCGGAGGCGACTTTTTTAAACCGTTTTTGAGGCACTAGCGAATGGAAGGTTGTAGAGAAACGGCATAGTCAATTAAATGATGAATGGCATGAAAATAGTGATAATTAGCGGCTGTCAAATCAAGCAGGGCAGCAATCAGGAAAGGCGAGGTAGCAAGATGAATCTACAAAAAGAAAGACGTTTGTTTTCTTCTGAGTCGGTGACAGAGGGGCATCCCGACAAACTCTGCGATCAGATTTCGGATGCCATATTAGATGAGATCATTAAACAAGACCCACAAGCAAGAGTGGCCTGTGAATGCATCTGCACCACCGGTTTTGTGTTTGTGACCGGTGAAGTCAGCACCGAAGCCTATGTCGATATTCAGAATGTGGTCAGAAACACGGTGCGGGAAATCGGTTATGACCGCGCGAAATACGGTTTCGATGCAGATACTTGTGCGGTGCTCAGTTCAATCAATGAGCAATCACCGGATATCGCACAAGGAGTCAATAAAGCCTTTGAGATTAGGGATAATGCTTCGGCAGATGTAGACATGCAAACAGGAGCCGGTGACCAGGGCATGATGTTTGGTTTTGCCTGTGATGAAACGGAATCATACATGCCTTTGCCGATTGATTTGTCTCATAAAATCTGTCGTCAAATGGCCAAAGTACGTAAGGAAAAAGTACTGCCTCTACTCAGACCTGACGGCAAGGCGCAAATCACGGTTGCCTATGAAGGATACAAAGCGATTGGCGTAGATACCATCGTGGTTTCCACACAGCATGATCCGAATTACGATGAAAAGCAGTTGCACCATGACATCATGGAGGAAGTGATCAAAAAGGTGATTCCTACAGAACTGATGACGGAGTCAACCAAGATTTATATCAATCCGACCGGCCGTTTTGTTGTGGGTGGACCGCAAGGGGATTCTGGCCTGACCGGCAGAAAAATCATCGTTGATACTTATGGAGGAGCGGCAGCGCACGGTGGCGGCTGTTTCTCAGGTAAAGACCCCACCAAAGTGGATCGTTCCGCTTCCTATGCGGCTCGTTTCATTGCGAAAAACCTGGTGGCGGCAGGGGCTGCCAGCCGCTTACAAATTCAGCTGGCTTACTCCATTGGCATAGCGAAGCCAGTTTCTATAGCCATAGACAGCTTTGGTACCGGTGTGGTATCCGATGAAGCCTTGATTCAGATCGTAGAGAAGCTCTTCCCACTTACGCCCGCAGCGATTATTAGGGAACTCGATTTGCGCCGTCCCATCTATACGCAGACTGCCGCTTACGGACATTTCGGACGCAATGATTTGGATTTGCCTTGGGAGAAGCTGAGTAAGGTCGAGGCGGTGAAAGCCGAGTTAACCCGCGCAATGATAGAGTCCTAAAATCAGCGTTTGATACCAGGCAAGCTTGAGGATTGCAGGATGCTGGGCTGCTTTGAAACGAAATTTGCGCAAGTTGTATTTCCGAACTCTTGTGTAGTTCGTGGGAAGCGCATTGCGCTAAGCAAACCTACGCGGACCTTTGCACAGCTTGCTGTGCAAGCCTGCCCTGGCGACGTGTGCATGAACGTCTTTGCCACTTTTAACCTGGCGCTTTAAGCTGCAGGGTTCAAAAGAACAACGTTTACTCGAACAGCAATTATTCTGCCTCCTTGCTTTTCATTATCGTGGAGCAATCCCGGCATTATTACGCAGCTTGAAATTTGGCAATCGCTTAGCTAATGCAACACCACTGGGACAAATTTTGGGTGATCTAATCGCCAGAGAGCTCGTGCAGAGAAATGAAGAAAACTGGTGTGTGACTGCCGCTACCAAGTCAAAAACGACAGCGCAGCAGGGCTCATAATCAGGCAGAAATGATCGCCATAGCAGCCGCAGAGCGAGCCGACTGGCCTATGTGACGCCTTCCTTGGCAAAGAAAAAAGACTTGGCGAGACAAAGCGAGTTTCGTTTTGAAGAACGGCTGATAACGTTGTGGAGGCCTTTAGGCTTACTGAAAAAGTTGAGGGAAAACGCATTGATGATATTTTAACCTCAGGGGCGACGCTTTGAAGCGGGGAAGACTTTGCTGCAAGCGGGGCTTTGTGAAGTGCTTGTGCCGCGGTTGCCAGCGGACGAAAAACGGAAGTGCAAGACCGGAACTCCTGTATGGGACAAAAACAGTCCATAACAAAGGTGCTCACGAGAATAACAGCCTCCGATAATTACTTTGATGATTGAACTTTGATGGTCTTCTCGTTATACTACCTTTAGATAAAACAGGCGTTATTGAGCCTTTTGCCAATGCGTTCTGCATGATGTATTCAAAGAAAAATCACATAGAAGAAAGAGGGTTATTTATGAGCTTTATTGAGACCGTAATCGCGAAAGCTAAATCGGACAGAAAGACTATTGTTCTCCCGGAATCGTATGACATCCGTACGCTGGAGGCGACAGCTAAAATCTACGAGAAAGATATTGCGGATATCGTGTTGATTGGTGATGCAGCCAAAATTATAGAGTCCGCCGCTGACTGGGATGTTTCTAAAGCCAAAATCATTGACCCCGTGGCCTTTGCTGAAAAGGAGGCATACTCCCAAGCCTTTTATGAACTGCGCAAGCACAAAGGCATGACCATCGAAAAAGCCCGCGAGACCATGCTTGACCCGCTCTTTTTTGCCGTGATGATGGTTAAACAAGGTGCTGCCGACGGCATGGTGGCCGGTGCAGTCAACAGCACCTCTAATACATTGCGCCCCGCATTACAGATTCTGAAAACGGCGCCAGGAACAAAGTTGGTTTCCGCTTTCTTTATGATGGACGTGCCGAACTGTGAATTCGGACATAACGGCCTCTTCATTTTTGCTGACAGCGGGCTGGTCGAAAATCCGGATGCCAATGCCCTTTCCGAAATCGCCCTTTCTTCTGCGAAGTCCTTCAAACAGCTGGCTGATGCAGAACCGAAGGTCGCCATGCTTTCCTATTCCACGATGGGTAGTGCCAAAAGTGAGTTGACTGAAAAAGTCATTGAAGCGACCCGCCTGGCCAAGGAAAAAGCCCCCGAACTGGCTTTAGACGGCGAATTGCAGCTAGATGCCGCCATCGTTCCTTCCGTTGGCAAATCCAAAGCGCCCGAGAGCAGCGTGGCAGGAACCGCCAATGTTTTGGTTTTTCCTGACCTCAATGCCGGTAACATCGGCTACAAATTGGTACAGCGCCTCGCCAAGGCTGAAGCGTACGGCCCGATCACCCAAGGCATTGCCCGTCCGGTCAACGATTTATCCCGTGGCTGCGTGGCAGATGACATCGTTGGCGTTGTAGCAATTACCGCGGTTCAGGCCCAATCATAAGAGAGAAGGAAAAATCATGAAAATTTTAGTAATCAATGCAGGCAGTTCTTCGTTAAAATATCAGTTCCTTGACAGTATTTCGAAAACCTTATTGGCAAAAGGCAACTGCGAGCGCATCGGTATCGACGCCTCCTTTATCAGGCACACCGTGACCGGACGCGATCAAGTCGGCTTTGATGTCCAACTGAAAGACCATAACGATGCCGTCCGCGAAGTCATCAAAATTCTGACTTCGGAAAAAAACGGTGTCATTAAGGACATGTCGGAAATCGATGCGGTAGGCCATCGTGTGGTGCACGGCGGTGAAGCCTTCTCCAGCTCTGCGATTATCAACGAAGAAGTAAAAGACGCTATTCGCAAATGTTATGATTTAGCCCCTCTGCACAACCCGGCCAACATGACCGGTATTCTGGCCTGTGAAGCCGCAATGCCCGGTACTCCCCAAGTCGCGGTTTTTGATACGGCTTTCCATCAGACCATGCCTAACTATGCCTACATCTATGGCATTCCTTACAAGTACTATCGCGACCACAATGTGCGCCGCTATGGCTTCCACGGCACTTCCCACGACTTCGTAGCCAAACGGGCCGCAGAAATGTTGGGCAAAGATGTGGCTGATCTGAAAATCATCACCTGCCACCTGGGCAACGGCTCCTCGATTACAGCTGTAGACGGTGGCAAATCAGTCGATACCAGCATGGGCATGACGCCGATTGCCGGTTTGCCGATGGGCACACGTTGCGGTGATATCGATATTGCAATTATCAGCCACCTCCTGGAAAAAGGCGTACTCAGTAGTGTCAAAGAAGCGGACCGTGTCATGAACAAAGAATCGGGCGTCCTGGGCATCTCCGGTCTGAGCTCCGATTTCCGTGACCTTTGCCAAGCCGCCGACGAAGGTAATAAGAGAGCGGTTTTGGCCCTGATGTCTTCGGTTACCAAATCAGCACAGCAGACGATCTATGCCAAGCCGCTATGGGTGGCGTCGATGTGATCGTCTTTACTGCCGGTATCGGTGAGAACACACCGGAAATCAGAGAGCGTGCGATGCGTGGCTTGGAGTACATGGGCGTGAAGTTCGACTTTGAAAAGAACATCGGCCTACGCGGTGAGGCGGACCTCAGTATGCCTGATTCCAGAGTCAAGATTCTGGTTGTACCGACGAACGAAGAACTTTCCATTGCCAGAGAAGTCTTGCGCCTGGTTAAGGTTTAAATAACATTGTGACGGATTGGGGGGCAGTCTTGCGGCTGCCCCGCTCTTTATAGCTGGGGGAAAATACGTTGACCGATAGCGAATACCAGGAAGAACTGCTGGAATTATTTTTAGACTTGCATGAGAAGCTGGTCTTGACAACAGAGGCCGCTTTGCAGGACGGCCGTTTTAGAAATCTGTCCAGAAATGACTTGCGCACGCTCAAAGCCATTGGCTTACATGGCGAAAAAACCATGGGTGAAACAGCACAGGAGTTGCGCATCACTTTGGGAACTTTAACCGTGGCCATCAATAAGTTGGTCAAGAAAGGCTATGTACGTCGCCATCGTGCTTCGGAAGATCAACGCCGCGTCTTGCTCAGCCTGACGCGCGAGGGACAAGTGGCGTTACGTTTGTTCAGAAAATTCAATCGTGTGCTGATGCAACGTGTTTTACACGACACCAGCGAACAAGAGCAGCGCATGTTTTATGATTTTTTAAGTAACATGAATGCCTTCATGATGGATCAATATTTAGATTATAAAGCCCGAAAAATCAAAGCCCGTGAGGAAACACTGGTCAAAGAAAAACAGGAAGATGAGACATGAACAGGGCCGAAATCACCAAGAAAGTCACAGAAATTGTGGCAGCCGCTTCAGGCATACCCGCATCGGAAATCACCCCGCAGCGTGACTTCATCGAAGACTTGTGTCTGGATTCGCTTGCCATTATTGAGGTAATCGTTGATTTGGAGCGCACGTTTAATTTGGAAATTTCAGACGAACTATCAGAACGCATGCATGACATCGACGATGTGGTTAAGTACCTCGAGAGATATTTGCAGAGCCCACGTAGTTGAGCAGGTTGGACCTGAATATCGAGGAATTGCATGCTCTTAGTTTTTATACTTAATCCGCATGCCGGTAACGGCAAAAGCCAGCATTTAATTGAGCGCCTACAAAAAAAAGGTCGGGCAAACGGCATGGAGCAAGTTTTGCTCAGTGACAGACGCCGCGCGACTGGCTGTATTTTGCTTCTGCGCGCCCAAAACAGTGCCCGCCTCTGTCAAGAAATCCGCGTCTACCGTGACGCTAAAACCGGCAACAGCCAGACGCTGTGTCGAGACTTGGCACAGAAATACGGCAAGGAACTGCTGATTCTGGCCTGTGGGGGAGACGGCACAGTCAATGAAGTGGCCCGTGCTTTGCAGGGGAGTGCAGCCTCCATGATGGTGATACCTTTCGGCAGCGGGAACGATTTTTCGAAATCCATCTATAAAGAAACGCATCGCCTGAGCCAGCGTCTCCTAGTGGAATTGGGTTTGGACGAAGCGCAATGTGATCGTGAAGAGCCGGATCATTGGCCGGACTTGGCGCATTTTGCCATAGATATGGTGGAGTTTAGCGATGACCGGCAGTTTAAGCATAGTTTTGTCAATGTCATGTCAATCGGCTTTGACTCGGCTGTTGCCATCACAGCCTCTAAATTGGTGCGGCGTATACCCGGTCTGGGAAAGTTTGCCTATATTTTTGCCGTATTTCCGGCTCTCTTTAAAAAGAAACAGTTTGTTTTGGATTATCAATTTCAGGGAAAAAAATGGGATCCGCCGACTCGAAGTGAGTCAGCGCAGCTTCCGGCTGTTCCACTGACTATTTCAGGTACTCAAAACTATTCCTTAGCCGCCCTGGCCAATGCACGTTATTACGGCGGTGGCTTTCAACCCAATCCTTTTATGAATCTGCAAGACGGTGTGATTGAAATCATCATTTCCAAACCCTTGAACCTGAAAAAAATCGCCCGGCTGATTGGGGCGTACCGCAAGGGAGAAGCCCAGCAACACGATATTCTATACATGTTTTCTGCGCGCTCGGGTAGACTGCTTTCTGCTCAGGCCGGACAGCCTCTCGTCATCACTTATGACGGCGAAATCCTATATAGCAAAAGCATCGACTTTTCGGTCAAAGAAAAAGCCTTGCGGCTGTCTATGCCGAAGGCTGCTGCTCATGAAAATCTGCGTGCGCTCTAGCACTTAGGCTTTTAAAGCTTTCTTTTTTCTGCGCATTTTAAGGTTAGGAATTTCTTTTTTGGCAAAACTCTCCTGGAACCATTCGGTCAAAACCTGATTCATCGCTTTCGCATTGACATAGTGCTTTGGATTGAGCATCTTTCCAAAGGTGATAATGAGGCGATGTCTCTTCTTGGTTACCGGGTGGCGCAGGGTCGGCAAATTCATGTGCGGATTAAAGATGTTGTAAGCGCCGTCTAAAAAGACCGGTACCAAAGGAACGTCGGCTTTTTTGGCAATAAAAGCGGCACCTTCATGAATTTGCCCCAGTTTTCCGGTTTTACTGCGTGTGCCCTCGGGATGGATCAATAAAATATTGCTCCCTTCTTCCAGGGCCTCTTTGGCGCTAATCAGTGCTCTAGCTGGATTGCCGTTGCGATTGAGAGGGATGCCTCTGCCGACACGCATGATAATCTTCCCGAAAGGACCATACTTGGTCAGCAAGTCCTCGGCACCGATGCAGCAGAACTTTTTGTATTGGTCTTTTGGCAATGCAGACATAATCCACATTCCGTCGACAAAAGTTTCATGATTGGCAGCGAGTACGTAGGGTGAAGTTTTAGGAAGGTTCTCCAAGCCTCTGACCTCAATTTTGACGCCCAGCCGCGTCACAAGCATGCCCAGATGATAAAAGAAGCGGCCGGAAAATCTGCGATCCATGGGTTTGGGGCGAGGTGTATCCTTGCGTTTGGCGGAAGGCTTACTTATAATCAGCGGTTTCTTGATGCTTTTTCCAATTTCGTTCATAGCAGGCCTCCTTTACAAAGCGATAATGCATGATGTTCTGATAGTTATGACAGAGATGGATTGCGGAACTGACTTTGTCTTTGATTGAATAATGAAAAGGACTTTCGTCTGCTTCGCTAACACGCTTTTAAGTTAATCATAATATAGTCTTAACAAGGCAATAACGCAAATCAATCTTGCTCCGCTTGCCTTGCTCATTCAAAAGTCTTCGTCTAGCCATGATATAATAACGCCAATGTTTTCGAACGAATTTTCTATGTTTAAGGAGTGAACAAAAGTGAAGAAAACGACGCTCGTCCTCTTGGGCACTGTCCCTTTTCTTTCAGTTTTGTTGCAGATTTTTCTTGTCTGTTCCGGGTATTCGTGTTCCTTTTCTCTTTTTGATGCCTCTTGCATTGCTGATTTATTGGTTGGTCTTGGGGACGCTTTTTGCCCGCTTTAAGTGGAAGTATGGGAAGGCTTTACTGGGAGCACATGCGATTGGCTTGGTTTCTCTTTTACTATATGTTTTAATGCAGCTTTTCAAGTTGAACGATGTCCTTTTTTAGCCCGTCTTGTGCAGCGTTTTACCTTGCCGATTGCACCCTGGCAGGCTATATTTATGAGGGGCTTGGATTTCCGGGGCAGCCCGGACTTTTTAATGCGGATGCCATTTGGATGGGGCTTCTGACAATGATATTGGTTTTTTCGCTGGCTTTTGCCCTTAGGAAGAAAAAAGGCACGCAGCGTACGGCTAGGCAATTTTAAAGAATTGAGGAATGCATCATGCAAATAGTTGAAGGAAAAAGAATCTACAACACACGCAGTTTTTCGAGTTTAATCGAAATGCTTAGACAAAGTACGGAACTGCACGGCGACAAGTCCGCCTATATGTTCAGACGAAAACCACGTGGAAAAATCCTGACCCGCACCTATAGTGAACTCGTGGCCAATATTGAAGAGCTGGGAACGGCCCTAATTGACATGGGATTACAGGGGGAGCGCATTGCCTTAGCCGGTGAAAACTGCTACGAGTGGGTGGTCACTTACTATGCGGTAGTGAGCGGTGTCGGCGTCATTGTACCGCTGGACAAATTGCTGCCTGCGGGTGAGTTAATCAGCTTACTAAAACGCAGTCATTCACGGGTTTTTGTTTTTACTCCAGCGCTGATGGATGTGGCTTTACAGGCAAAAGAAGAAGTCGAAAGCCTGGAATACCTCATTTGCATGAATGAGGTGAGCGCGAAGCCTCTGGATTTAAAAGATAAACCGGAAGAGCATTTTTACCGTTTTACGAGTTTGATAAAACGCGGTGCAGCCTTGTTGGATGACGGCGATACACGCTTCTTAAAGGCGGAAATCAATGAAAATGAAATGTGTACGCTGCTCTTTACTTCCGGTACGACCAGTATTGCCAAGGGTGTCATGCTGTCTCAGAAAAACTTGGTGAGTAATGCAGCCGGTTCGGTAGCAGTATTGGAGGTTTTCCCCGGTGAACGTGCCTTATCTGTTTTGCCACTGCATCATAGTTTTGAACAAATGGCTGGTATGATCGTGATGCTCTATTTCGGTACCTGTATATGCTTCACGGATGGTCTGCGCTATCTCGCGGAAAATCTGGTGGAATGGCGCATCAATGTCATGCTCGGTGTGCCTCTGCTTATGACCAATATATATAAGCGCATCCACGACAAAATTGAAAAAAGTGGTAAGAGCGGCATCGTCAATGCTTTACGTCCAATTGGTCGTGGCCTTTCACAGGTAGGCTTTCAGACGAACCGCAAACTTTTTAAGAGCATTCTAGATGGTTTGGGCGGAGGCCTGCGGCTGGTGGTCACCGGCGCAGCGGCGATGGACAAAGACGTCATCCAAGCCTTCCTGGATTTCGGAGTGACCTTTTTCCAAGGCTACGGTTTGACCGAGAGTTCACCTGTTGTCGCTTGCTGCAACATGAGATTGAATATTCCCGGCACGATTGGCCCGCCCATCTATGGTTGCACTGTAAAAATTGACAGTGAAAACCCCAACGAACCTGGCGAAATATTGACCAAGAGTGATTCGGTGATGTTGGGCTACTTTGAAGAGCCGGAGTTGACGGCGGAAGCCATTGACCGAGACGGTTGGTTACATACGGGTGACATGGGCTTTATCGATAACCGTGGTGCCATCCATATTACCGGCCGCTTCAAGAGCATGATAGTGCTCACTAACGGAAAAAAAGCCTTCCCAGAGGAAATTGAGTTCCTTATAAATAACATTCCGGGGATTAAAGAGAGTATGAGCTGGGGCGAAAGGAATGCCAGAGAGGCCGTGGATATTTGTGCTAAATTACAGTTTGATTTTGATGAATTGACTAAGCATGCCGGTACGGACCCCGATCAACGCAGTGCCTGGATTAAAGAGCAAATCGCCCGTGTCAATGAGCAGATGCCGGAGTATAAGAAAATCAAATACTTTATTTATACGGATCAGGACTTTATCCGCACCACGACCCTGAAAGTCAGACGCTTCGAGGAATTAGACAGCATCCATGCCTGGTTAGAAAAAGAAGGTAAAAGCATGAAAGAAGCGGACGGTGCTTATCAGGGAGCATAGCGTATAAAACAGCTGGAGGGGGAACGATGCTACTGCTTTACGGCAAATATATTGCACAGGTGGCAGATGCTGTTTTAGATCGCATCGAAGCACGCCGCAAAGCAGGACTCTTCCGGCGCGCCTTTTTAATTGTGCCCGACGCACGTAGCTTGAGCCTCGAGCAACGCTATTTGGAGCGGATGGAACAGGGTAGTCTGATGCGCGCGGAGATACTTAGTTTTGGCCGCCTGGCCTTGCGTTTTGCGCAGGAAGATGCGCGTGCATTACCTAAACTCCTACCGGCCCAGTCCCAAGCTTTACTTATTCGTGAATTACTACTCAGACATAAGCAAGACTTTCCTTTACTCAATCCGCTGAGTAAAAAACCGTCCTACTTAGAAAATCTGCGCATGGAGATGGCTTCATTGCGACGCTTGGGCTTCCCACCGGAGCTTTTGGCGACATTGGCTGAAGAAGCGGTGAAAGACACGACGCTGGCAGGTACAGCTGAAAAACTCGGGGAAATGGCCAAACTCGCCAGTGCCTACGATCAGATGCTTGAGTCAGTAAAGAGGCGAGACAGCAGTGCTGATTTGGATTTACTGGCAGAGATTCTCGAAACTTGGGCGGCTAATGATGCTTTGCCCACATCTTTGAAGAACAGCGAATACTATATCTTGGGTTTTGGGGAGAACCGATTGTTTTCCAAGCAAGAAGAGCAAGTCATTCAGGGTTTGGAGCGTTTGGGTCTTCCGGTCTGTGTCAGCTGTATCGCGGATTATTTTCCTGCTGATGGCTACGCGCTGGAACAAGGTGCCATGGCCTGGCGCCAGGGACGGCGCGTTTTATTAGCTTTGTCTGAAGCCTATCCGGGTGCTGAGGTCGTCCGGGTCGAAACCCAGGCACCGGCAGCCAGTAAACTCAGCGAAAAGCTGAATTTCGCTGCACACTCGCTGCAAGAGGCTTTAGTAGAGAATAAGGTCAATACGTATTGTCCGTTTGTTTTTTCTGAGCACGAGCGTGAATTATTGGAAAAAGTTTTGGGTTATATCAAGCAAAGAGTGAAGCAGGAGGGTTTGCGTTATAAGGACTTCGCGTTATGTCTCTGCGATGCGCCGCTTGCGCTGCGTTATTTGCCGGGACTGCTCAAAGACTTTGACGTTCCTGCATTCATTGATGAACGTGAAAGTTTGGCTGAAAGCCGCTTGTTTCTGGAAGTGAGTGCATTCTGTCATGCCGCTCTGAGTCATTCTGACTTGGCAGATCTTTGCCTGCTACTCCGACTGAAGTGTGACGGCTCTGAGCCTGCGCTCCAAGCCATTGATATATTCGAAAATTTCTGTCTGGAACGAGGCATATCGGGTTTCAAATTATTCAACGAAAAGTACTATCGCGATAAGGTCAAGCCGGAAATGGCTGCGGAGGCCTTGGCTTTTGCCCGCAATGCATTATTCCCCATTTATGATCTGCTCAATCGCTTCCGTAAACTCAGCCATATGGAAGAGGCAGTCAGTCTCATAAAAGAATACTTGGAAATAAGTAATTGCGAAGCCAGAACGCTGGAGCGCTATGAAATGGCGATGGCTGAGAATCAAGCTGAAGAAGCGCGGTCTGTCAGTGTCGCTTGGAACAGCCTTTTGGCTTTACTTCAAGACAGCTCAGACCTTTTGCCTGAGACAGGTCTGAATGCGAGTGAGTTTTATGAACTGATTTTGCGCTCATCATCCAGCAGCTATATCGGTGCGGTGCCCTCTCTACTTGATGAGGTGTATGTCGGAAATCCACATACCTGTTTGAGTCAGCGACCTAAGCAGCTGATTCTACTGAATCCGACAGCCGAAAACTTCCCCGGTCGGACGAGCCTAAAAGCCATTCTCAATCGTGAGGATTACCGTTTCTTAGAAATCGCCACGGAGCGCAAATTACCCCTCTCAGAAGCCGATGCGCCGTATGAAGACAGTTTCTTTGTCCATCAATTGCTGAGTTCCGGCGATGAATTACCGCTTATTGCACGTAACGGGGAGGATGGGAGCCTGCCGCGATTTTTACTGGAATTTCTGGGCTTGCCGGATTTTAGCGCATATGAGAAGGCTAAAGATCAGGCGAAAAACGCAGGTCTCTCCTTGTGCCTCTATTCAGGACGTGTGCGGGAGCAGCTTGCTGCGACAAGCGCAAGAGAGAGCGGTCCGGCGACTGGGTCCGATGCTTTAGACTTTGAGATATCAGCTGAGCAGATGCTTTTTGCCGAACCTGTTTATTCGGTTACCAGGCTGGAACGCTACATGGCCTGCCCTTATTCCTACTTCATGCAGTATTTGTTGGGCATTTCTAAACGGCCTGAACTGGTGAGTGATGATCGCAGTAAAGGGGGACTACGACATCTATTAATGGAAGACCTGGTTAAAAATTTGCTCATCGGCGAGCACTATCCGAGCAATCAACAAGAACAGTTGCAGCGCCTGCAAGCATTAAAGGAAGCCGTGCGTCTGCCACTTTTGTTGGAACGGCTGCGTCTCTATGTTCAAGATGATCGTGTCGCTGAATTGTATCTCGAACCGGGTCATTTTGGCCGCATGACTCGCCCGATTTTTCAAGCATCAGCCTTGGCGGCCGAATTATTACAAGAGCGTTTTAGCAAAGCAGGGCGCTGGCCTTTCCAAGCTGAATGGGAATTCGGTCTGGAAAACAAACCGGCCTTGCTTTTAACAGATCCTGTTGCAAATGAGCCTGGCGTGAAAATGCGTGGCTTGATTGATTTACTTGATTTGCGCCACTCGGATGACGGAAGAAAAATCATCAGCCTCACGGATTATAAATCCTCCAAACGCAAGGTGGACTACTTCGCTCTCTGGGAGGGCTTAGACCTGCAACTGCCGGTCTATTTAATGGCAACTCAGCAGCTTTTTAATCTGAGTGATGAAGAGTTGCAATTGCTTCGTATTTACATTTATTGTGACCGGCGGACGAGAGCGATAAAGTGTTAAGTGAATCGCTCAAAAGCCTGGAATCATCCTTGGATTTGGATTTACAGGCACGGCGCTTAGTACTTGATAAAAAGTCGCGCGGAGATTCTGCAGGCTACAGCTGAGATCCGTCGTGGCCGTTTTCCTTACGGCCGCGTGCGGCCAAAGAAAAATCAGCGTGTTGATTTTGCCAAGTGCGTAGCCTTTGTGATTTTGACAGTCCGGAAATGGAAAACGAAACTTAAGGGATAGCTCAATGAAAGCATTTAAAACATTTCTGGAGGAGATGTAGCCATGTCATTAAGTTCTTGCCAGCACGCATCGTGGCTGCACCCGTTGCTGACATACTTTGCTTCAGCGGCAGCCGGCTCCGGAAAACGCATACCATGACCCACCGTGTCGTTGAGCGGATAAAATCCGGTGGATTGGCAATAGAGCGAGCCTTAATTCTAACTTTCACCGATAAAGCGGCTGATAACATGCGCAGTCGTTTGGCTCAGGTCCTGCACCAAGCCTTAACGGAGGCCAAAGGTGAGCAAAAGCAACGACTGCTGCTACAGGAACTACGCCTGCAGCAAGCAGACATCTCAACCATTCACACTTTCTGTAAAAAAGTAATCGATGAACATGGGGCATTGTTGGCGCAAGCCGAAGAGTATGAAACACTGCAATTAAATCGAACTGGCACAGCACAGAATGCCATTCGACCGGATGCCGCTGCGCTCGTCATTAAAGATGAAGAACAAAGCCGCCTGCTCAGCGAGGCCGTCGATTTGAGCTTATTTGCCGCTTACGAGCAGGCGGATAACGCTTGCTTAACGAGCGGCGACTGACGCACGCTCCGATCTGGGAATTATCTGATATGTTCAGCAATGCGAAAGATGACAAGCCTTTAGCAGAATCTCTACAAAAGGTTTATGGCTTTTTACGCAGTATGCCGGACTACTGGACTTGGTGTGACAAAGCCCTGGCGCGATATCATGAGACACACAAGAACTTCGCTGCATCCGAACTCTATCAAGCCTCCTTCGAACGCTTAGAAAAATTGTTGCAACGGGCGATGCAGGGTATTGAACTGCTTATACCACTATTGAGCGATACCGATCCACCTCTATTTAAAGCGATGCCCAAGTATAAAGCGGAAACCTACGCAGAAAATGAGGCGATCAGGCAAGCCTATCTCTTGTGCATGAAGCAGCTGAGCGCGCTTTACCAAATGCTTTTGCAGGAAGGCAGAGAACTCAGTTGGAATCAGATACACGAAGCCGGAAAGCGCATCTTACTACCCGACGTTAGTAGAGCAGGAAAAGATCCAACTAAACATGCAATCATTGACTTTTCTGTCGCTTATCTCGGCGAAGCCGTCAATTTCCTCAATGGCAGATGTTCGACTGGCAAATACACGGATGCTTTCTTGTTTGACTACGGTCCGGATACTTGAATGCAGCAGCGAGGCTATTTGTGAAGAGTTGGCAGCCGAAGAAAACAAACTGCTCACTTTTTTGATTTGCTCAAAGAGGTGAAAAGCGCCACATTGCTCTAAAACAAAGGCGCAGGGTATTGATTTCAGTGACATGGAACACTTTGGCTTTGCGTTTATTGCGTTTGCCGGAAGTGAAACAGTTTTATCGACAAAAGTTTGCTGAAATTTATACTGATGAGTATCAGGATACTTCCAGTATTCAGGACCAAATCCTGGCCGAACTGTCCGAACAGAATCTCTTTGTTGTAGGTGATATCAAGCAAAGTATTTACCGCTTTAGGCATGCTAACCCCACGCTCTTTAACGAGCGCTACAACCGCATGAAGGAAGCGCAATCGCCTCATCTCTTTGAACTGAGTACTAATTACCGTTCTACTCCGTCAGTGCTACGCAGCATCAACCGAATTTTTGCCGTCTTGATGACGCAAGGTTTTGCCGAAATTGATTATCAGGATGGGCATTTTCTTGGCATTCCCGAAGACAAATTGCTTGCCGAAAAAGCAGCGCGCAAGGCTCTTGTAGCGCAGGCGGATGACGTAAAAAGTGCAGCGTTGCATATTCTGAGCTATACGGACTCGCGCAGTAATAAGGGCTGGCAGAAAAAGACACATGGAAAACTGTACGATCGTGTCGCTGCGGAGGGATTGGTGCTGGCGAGAGAAATCATCAGCTTGCTGCGCCAAGGAGTAAAGGGTTCTGAGATAGCCGTTTTATCGCGCAATAACAAAGATTTAGAGAACGTTGCCTCTGTCTTGCAAATCATTGGTCTTGAATACAGCTTTGTGAACGAAGAACGAGTCCTTGAATCAAGGCTTTTGCGTACCGTTATCGCGCTACTTCATTTACTCGAAAACCCTTTGCAGGACAATTACCTGGCGACTGTTTTGCTGCATTTTGACTATTTTGCCAGCTTTAATGTGCATGAGCTGCTACAGATAAAGAATGCATCGCTGCAGGGGCAGGCAGCGCTCTCTTTTGATGCACCCTTTCACCGCGCCCTCGTACACTACTTAAGCTACGGAACAGATCAAAACTTACAGGAAAAACTACAGCGCTTCTGGGATGGGCTTTATCGCTTACGGGAACATTGTCTTGCCCTCACTATCAGCGAAATCCTGACCCTGATTTATGATGACTACGGCTTTTTGACTTTAGCTGCAGCGGAGGAAGATGCGGCTCAGAAATTACAACAACTGACGGTTTTTGCCGAATGGGCTGAAACTTTTGTAAAAGCCGGACAAAACAGTTTATATGCCTTAAACAAGGAATTAACTTTAAATGAGGATAGAATCAGTTTGAAAACGAGTAGCAAGCAGGAAGAACTGGATGGTATTCAACTCCTGACTTTTCATAAAAGTAAGGGTTTGGAGTTTGCCCATGTTTTTATTTGCAATACACAAGGGAGGGCAAAAGATGAAGCGATGCGTCACTTGGTATACAGCCAAAATAAGGGTGTGGCAACGACTGTTCCCAGCTCCGCTACAAACGTTGAACATGAAACACTGCTCTCGCGCTATATCAACAGAAAAGAAAGCGAAGCGAATCTTGCAGAGTATCTGCGTCTTATCTATGTCGCACTATCCCGTGCCGAAATGAGTATTTATCTCTGCTGGCCGATAAGCGAGCAAAAAACATTGAATGAAATTTTGACTGCTGCCGCTAAAGATTATATGAACGAAACAGATACGCAGGACAGCTTAATAAGAAAAGCCGCCAAAAAGTCCATGATGACCCTGCTCACCTTGGGTCTGGCTGAGCACGAGCTTTTGCCTTGGCAGGAGATATTGGGAAAATGGGCAAATGTTAAAGCGGCAACACAGGACAAAACTTTCCTTGGGCAAACAGAGGACTTGTACTATGGGGATTTTGCCATCCTTATCAGAGATACGATTGGCATTGAAGCCGCTTTAGCGGCAGCTGATTCAGGCGAAGACTTGACTGATGCAGTCAATCTGCATGATGATCAGAAGGGCAAAAATCAGCCTCTCCATGCACTTTACCAAGCCGAAATACAGAAAAATGCAGGGGAAGATGCTTATTGGAAGGTGGCTTATCCACATCGCGCAGCGACCATGAGCGGTATCAAATACAGCGTCACGGAAATCAAAGACCGCCTGTATCAGGACAGTTTGGCAGAAGATATGGCCATACACGAAAATCGAACGCCGTTTACCAAAGCCACAATGATTACAGACATGAGCCGTGTGCTGCGGCCACTTTCCGAAGCAAAGGACGAGCTAAACAAGCCGCTCAATGCAGCCGAACGAGGGACTTTACTGCACAGCATCTTACGCTATTTAGCACCGAAAGATTATCTGGGCTTAGACAGAGCAAGCGCAGCGCGGTTACTGAGTTCTCAAATCGCCGCTCTCAGCGAGCGTGGGCTTTACAATGATGCGGAAACCTCCTTGCTCCTATCGACGACAGCAGCTTTGCTTGATTATTTGCTCTCGGATTTAGCCGCAGAAATTGCCGCTTGTGATAGAGGGGACGAGGGAAGCCTCGTCTATCGGGAAATTCCTTTCACGCTGGCTTGGTCTGCCCGTGAATTGCTCCAAAACCCAGATTTGGACGCAGCAGAAAAAGTCTTGGTACAAGGTGTGGTAGACCTTTGGTATCAGCTTAATGGAGAAACCATCATCCTCGATTTTAAGAGTGACCTGCTGAAAGGTGATGACACGGCGGTGTTGGAAGAATTGCACAAGCGCTATATGACTCAATTAAATATTTACGCCATGGCTGTCGAACGTGAGAGTGGCGTCGCTGTAAATCAAAAGCTGATTTGGCTTCTGCCACGGGGTCGAGCTTACGCTCTGGATTAACGTCGACGCAAGCGGCGAAAAAAGTTCTTGAGCTCAGTGCTGCAGGCCTCAGCCAAAGCCCCTTCAAAAACTTCTGTTTTATGATTGAGGACATGTTCTTCAAAGTGCCGACCTTGCGACACGACCGCCCCGGCTTTGGGATCACGGCAGGCAAAGTGTAGTTGCGGAATACGCGCCTGTTGCAAAGCAGCCACGCACATAAAACAGGGTTCCAGGGTAACGTACAACGCACAGCCTTCCAAACGCCAGGAAGCGAGCTTGCGTGCTGCTTGGCGAATAGCCATCATTTCTGCATGTTCCGTGGGGTCCTGGGTCTGCTCGCGACGGTTATAGCCATGGGCAATGATACGACCCTCTTTAACAATGACACAACCGACAGGCACTTCGCCCATGACCGCGGCTTTCCTCGCCCAATAGAGGGCTTGGCGCATAAAAAACTCAGCCGAGTCTCTTTTGAAACGAGGCTTTTTTTGATTCTTGTTTTCTTGATATTCCACGCGGTAATTATTCCAGATTAGCCAAGGCGATGCCGCCGTAGTCTCGAATACCGACTTTGACTGCTGCACCGTCCCCGAAAATTTTACTCATCCCGGCAATGTAAGCCTCAGTCGCTTCTTGCGCAACGAATGCCTGAATTGTGCCGGCGAACCCCCCGCCGTGTACGCGATTGATGCCGTTTTTTCCCAACAGACGTTCCGAGACCGCCAAGGCCAAAGCGATTGGCTGTTCCGTACTGTCGTTCGGGGTGAGATGTTTTGTAGTTGCATCCAGGAACTGAGTCCGGAAGCCTTGAGCAGGGCAAAAAACGCTGCGAAGTCTGCTTTTTGTAATGCTGCATAAGCTTGATCCACGCGCTCCTGCTCACTGTAATAGTGCATGGCCCTTAAAATAGCTCTGTCGCTGACTTCCTTGCGCAGACGTGGTAAGGCCTTAAAAAAATCGTCGCGGCTTACTTCGCTTAAAACCTTCTTACCCAGCGCTTCAGCGACCATACGCATTTCATAAGGAATGGCCGCATAGGCATCTGTCAAATCAGCATGGTCTCCGCCGGGATGCGTAATGACTAAATCATAGCCAGCTGCATCGAAGTCTACATGTAATTGTTTAACTTGCGGATGTTCTTTATCGGCAAAATCAATGTAGATAAAACCACCAATCCCGCAGCCACACTGATCCATCAAGCCTGAAGGTTTGCCGAAATAGACGTTTTCGGCATACTGAGAAATCTGCGCCCGCTCTAAGCCACTTAGACGGTCGTCGTTATAAAAGTGGTCCAGAACCGTTGCCACCAAGATCTCAAAAGCAGCGGATGAAGAGAGGCCGGAACCGGTCATCACGGAACTTTCCGTATACGCGTCGAAGCCGCCTATGTTCAAGCCCAGTTGATTGAATCGTGCCGCTATACCGCGTAAGAGTGACGCCGAATGCTCTTTTTCGTCTTCCTGAATTTCCAAATTGCTCAGATCGATGACATCGATTTTGTCAAAACCCTTTGATTTCAGGCGAATCTTCATCTCGTCATTTTTCACCGCTGCGCAGACAATATCCATTTTCACAGCCGTGCACATGACTTTGCCGTTTTGATGATCTGTGTGATTGCCGATGATTTCGCTGCGTCCGGGGCTGCTGAAAAATGCGATATCTGACTTTCCGGGAAAGAAAGTGGCAAAACGTTCCGCCAATAATCGGTACCTTTGCCTTTGCTCCTCCAAAATCGTGGCTGAACTACCATAAAGCTTGGCTAAAGCCGCATCGGCGGGAACTAATTGGCCGAAATCGGCGCTCGAAATTTGCTCTGTCATGGCACTCTCCTCACAGCTCAAAAGGGTGGATTTAATTGCTTTTGTCTATGACTCACATTATAATGTGCTTTGTTTAATTTATACAAGCTGGCTCAATATCGTAGCCAAAGCAAGAAAAGGATAAGGATATGCCATTAGTTCAAGGCCGCTGCAAGAACTGCGGTTCCATCATCAATGTCGACAGCAATAAGGACGATGCCGTTTGCATGTTCTGCTGGGCGCACACCAGCCCCAGTGAAGCCATCGCCATCGACGCCAATCCCGATGCGTATGAGTTCCCCAATGAGTCGATGCCGGAGCCAAGCGTAGAAGAACAGAGCCTGGCTTTTGGTGCTCAAAACAGCGGTAAAAACGTCCCCGTAAAAAAATCCCAACCCGCGATTAAAAAAAGCAGTGCAAATAAAAAAATGACCCCGGCTGAAAAAGTCGCCATGGCGAAAAAAGAGCTATTCGAGCCCGTCGTTCCTAAAAAACAAAAGTTGCTTCTGCTGGGCATTACTGCTGCGGTGGTTATACTTGTCGCCGCCTTGGTCATTCCTCTGACCCTCTCACGCAATACCAAGCGTGAAGCACTCCATGTCAAAATGCCGGCCCTGATTTCCGGTCAAAACCTGACAGAACAAAACTACTCCCTCGAAGGTCAGAACAACTCCAAGTTAACACTTGTTTTGCCCGAGGAAGTGAGCGAAAGCAAACTCAAAGATATTTATGACAGCTTTAAGCTTGCCCGCGCCGACGTTTATGGCTTAGATGCCGCTGACACACAGGACGACGTCAGAATCAAGGTTTATGCCTCCAATGGCCTCCTAGAAATGTCTAAGGACGGCGTCAACAACATCGTACAGAAATGAAAAAAGCAATTATTGCCATGAGCGGCGGGGTGGACAGCTCCGTCGCGGCTTGGCTTATCAAAGAAAAGGGTTTTGACTGCAGCGGTATCACGCTCAAACTTTACGAAAATGAGGATATCGGCGAAAGTTGGGAAAAATCCTGTTGTTCGCTGCGTGATGTGGCTTTTGCCCGTAGTGTGGCAGAGCGCCTGGGCATGCCTTTTGAGGTCCTGAATTTCGGAGATGATTTTCGCGCCGAAGTGATGGATCGTTTTGTCGCGGCTTATCAAGCCGGCGAAACCCCCAATCCCTGCATTGATTGTAATCGCTACATCAAGTTTGATCGCCTGATTGCAGAAGCTATACGTCGTGGTGTGGATTATGTGGTAAGCGGCCATTACGGCCAAATCCATTTTGATGAAACGAGAGGACGTTATTTACTGAGCAAAGCTCTGGATCCGACAAAGGATCAGTCTTACGTACTCTATGCCCTGAACCAAGAACAATTGGGGCATTTGCTTCTGCCTCTGGGTGCGATGCGCAAGACTGAGGTGCGCGAAGTGGCGCAGCGCTTGAATTTTGCCAATGCGGACAAACAGGACAGTCAAGACATCTGTTTCGTTCAAAACGGCGATTACGCGAGCTTTATAGAAACCTATGCCGGTATCAAGTCAGAGCCTGGTGATTTTGTAGATCAGCAGGGCAAAACCCTCGGTCGTCACCGCGGCATCATCCACTACACCCTGGGTCAGCGCAAAGGTCTGGGCATCGCTGCCGCAAAGCCGCTATTTGTTTTGGCCATTGACGCCGCTCACAATCAGGTCGTCCTGGGCGAGAACGAGGCTTTGTTCAGCACAGAGCTGATTGCAAGGGACGCCAATTGGATTGCATTCGAGTCCTTGACTGAGCCCCTTCGCGTCAAAGCCAAAATCCGCTACCGCCATGCGGAACAGGCTGCGCTGGTGGAACCACTTAGTGATTCTTCGTTTAAAGTCATTTTTGATGAACCGCAACGTGCCATCACCAAGGGTCAAGCGGTCGTCTTGTACGACGGTGATTTGGTTTTGGGTGGCGGGCGTATCAGCTGAGTTTATTGCTTGGTGGCTGTGGCGCTTCTGCTGCGGCGCGGTTAGCGTTGGTTTGGTGCGTTGCGGTTAGCGTTGGTGCGGTGCCAAGATTTTCGCCTAGCCAAGATTGCGCTTGGCTGGCCGCCAAAGTTGTCACTTTTTCTTCGGTGCGGTGCCAAGATTTTCGCCTAGCCAAAATTGCGCTTGGCTGGCTTCCAAAGTTGTCACTTTTTCAAAACAAATAACAAACAAAGCGAAGTTCTGACTTCCACATACTTAGACCGCAATTGACACCATAGAGCCTATTCTCAGCACTTCCGAGCTTACAAAAAGCTGTCTCTGAAAGGAGACAGCTTCTTCAAGATATTCATCTTACTTCAGATTACTTCACAGCTTACTCATGCCATTTTTCAATGTAATCCGATGCGTTCAGCGCGGCAATCGAAGCATCACCGACAGCTGTCACGATTTGGCGTTTGTGTTTGACATTCACATCACCGGCTGAAAAAATACCCTTAACATTCGTGTGCATATCTGCGTCGGCTTTGACAAAGCCTTCTTCGTCCAGCATATCCGGGAAGTGCAGGTAAGAGGTGTTCGCATCCAATCCGATCATCGGGAAGACGCCACTGCACTCGATTTCAAGCTCTTTGCTTTCATCTTCGCTGCTCACAAATTTGACCGAATGCACCATTCCGTCTTTGCCGACAATCTCAACCGGTTTGTAATTCTTAATCCATTCGATTTTCGGGTTAGCCAGCAAATCCGTCTGTGTGCCTTTTTCCGCTCTCGAGACGTCACGGCGAGTGACAACTTTCACTTCTTTGGCAAAACGTGTCAAGTAAATCGCATCTTCAAAGGCCGTATTGCCACCGCCGATGACAACGACCGTGTTATTGCGATGGAAGGCGCCGTCACATACAGCACAGTATGAAAGTCCTAGCCCGTAGAGTTCCGCTTCTCCGGGAATGCCGAGATGCTTCTCGATGGTGCCGGAAGCGATAATGACCGCCTTACTGCGGTAAACGACATCACCGCAAATGACTTCTTTCCATTTGCCGAGATCTTTGACATCCGTTACTTCAGCCATGATATGTGTAGCACCGAAGGCTGTGCTGTGGGCAAACATTTGCTCAGCCAATTGCGGGCCGGCCACCGATTCCATACCGGGCCAGTTTTCAATGTTGGGAGTCAGCGTGATTTTTCCACCCGGCACCCCTTTTTCAATCATTAAGACTTTTAATTCCGCGCGACTGGCATAAACCGCGGCAGTCATGCCTGCAGGACCGCCACCGATTATGATGACATCATAAGTGTTTTCCATTTTAGAACCTCATTGTAAATAAATATTTGCTTCTATTATTAAAGCGCTGCGAAAGCGCAAACAATAAATAACGTATCAAACAGTATAAGGCGAAAAGTCTTATTTGACAAAGAGATTACAATTTCGATAAACCGAACAACTGTTCTTGACAGCGACGCGGAAAAGGCTAAAATTAAAAACAGAACGAACATTCTCTTTGCAAAGAATAAAGTTGAAAATGAAATGAGGAAGTGTCATGTTGAATCTGCTTTTTGCCTTATATATCTGCCTAATCCCCCTAATCTTACTCATTGCTTTTGGTGAGGAAAGCCGTCTCAAATTGCGTCAATTTTTCGCAGAACTGAGAACAGAACGACGCCAAGCGAAACGCCCGGTTGCTGCACGTAAACTGGCTTATAACGCAGGACGACGCGCACAGACCGTGTATGTCCCCCAAATCTTGAAACAAACGCCCGTGCGACAGACGGAGCATTTTGATCTCAGTGGTTTACAAAGTAGAAATGTCAGCTATTTCCCGGGTACACAGCTTTCTTTAATCTGCGAGAATCTTCCTGAGAAAAAAGCCTTTACGGCACGTAGCGTAGGCTGAGAGATTTTAAAGACTCAGGAGAAAATCATCCAAAGCATGCTCATACTGTGCCGTATGTTCAGCCATTCCTCGGACATGCGCAGAGCCTTTGGCAATCACTAAACGTTTAGGCGTCTTTGCAGCATCGTAAAGGCGCTTTCCCATCTCAAGCGGAACGCGCGTGTCTTGATCGCCATGGAAAATAAGGAGCGGGTACACGCAATGTTGAATCTTTTTGAGTGCGTTGCCTCTTTTATAATTTACGCCACTCAGGATTAACAAGATAAAGTGGGCAAAAGGAAAAATTAAACGCAGTAATGCGCGACGAGGCTTGGTTCCGGCTTCGTAAAAGATGGCATCTTTGACCGAGGTAAAGGAAGAATCAGCGATGATACCCTTAACTTTTTCAAGCTTCAGGTCCGAGATTTGCAGGACTGTGGCTGCACCCATAGACCAACCTAAGAATACGATTTTTTCTAGATCCGGTCGTTCGGCTAATAACAATTGATGCCATTCAAGCAGGTCCTGGCTCTCACTCACAGACATGCCGATATAATCTCCGCCGGAATAGCCGTGACAGCGCTGGTCAATCATCAAGACATTCCAGCCTCTGCTGTGAAAGTAGCGCGTGTATAAAGCGATCGAGCCAATATTGTCGGTATAGCCGTGTGAAATGAGGGCTGTTTTGCGGGAGTCCTGAAAAGGCAGATACCAGGCGTGCAGCCGGAAACCATCTTTGCTTTTTATAAAACGATGCTCAAATTCCCGGACATGTTCTGAAAACCACAGGGCACCGGGGAATTCCGGCTTGATGTAGTTTTGCACATCTATTGCCATCTGTTCCTCCGCAATTTTGGCCTGCGGTTGATTCGGAAAACGAGTCAGTCTTGTTTTTAGAAAATAATACGCGAGTAAAAAAATCACCAGGAGCTGACCGATGATGAAAAAAAAGATGGCCAAGATAAGTAATGTAACCTTACTAAAAAGCAGAAGACTGACAGACATGGCTTTTCCCCCTCAAACGATACAGACATATTCTATCAAATCTTCATGCCTGAACTCTGAACTTTACGTGACTTTATCGAAGCCCTTAAAACGAAAAAACATGATAGAATATGCGCAATACATTTGGGTTAATACTTACAGCTTTTGGGGAGGCTATGCATGGCAAAAATCTTTGAGCAAGAATCCAGAACTTTCAGTGAATTTCTCTTGGTTCCCAATCTGACGGAAAAAAACTGCACACCGGAGCATGTTGATTTGGGTACACCGGTTGTGCGTTACAAAAAGGGTGAAACGCCCAAACTAAAAATGAATATCCCGGTGACCTCTGCCATCATGCAGGCGGTATCGGATTCCGGTCTGGCGATTGCCTTGACCCGTAGTGGCGGACTTTCTTTTATCTTTGGTTCACAAAGCATCGAGTCTCAAGCCGAGATGGTCAAAGCAGTTAAAAAGTTTAAAGCGGGTATCGTCGTATCGGATACCAATCTCACCGCCGAAGACACGCTCAATGAAGTCCTGGAAATCAAGCGCCGCACCGGACATTCCACCATTTCCGTCACGGACGACGGCACCTCCAACGGCAAGTTGGTCGGTTTAATCACCTCCAGAGACTATCGCGTGAGCAGAATGGATCCTAACACCAAGGTCAAAGACTTTATGCGTCCCTTGGATCAAATTATTTTCGGACGAGAGGGCATTTCGCTTAGTGAAGCCAATGACATCATTTGGGACCACAAACTGAACCAACTGCCCATACTTTCCGAGGAAGGCAATCTGGTGGGTTTGGTTTTCCGTAAGGACTACGAACAACACAAGGAAAACCCCATGGAGTTGCTAGACCAAAATAAGAGCCTCATTGCAGCAGCTGGTATCAACACGCGCGATTACGCCACGCGTATACCGGCTTTAGTTGAAGCCGGGGTCGATATCATCTGTATCGATTCTTCAGACGGCTTTTCAGTGTGGCAAAAAGAAACCATCGCCTGGTCCAAAGAACACTACCCCGATTTGCCCATTGGTGCAGGTAACGTGGTTGACGAAGAAGGCTTCCGTTATCTGGCAGACGCGGGCGCAGATTTCATCAAAGTCGGTATCGGAGGCGGTTCCATCTGTATCACGCGTGAACAAAAGGGTATCGGTGTCGGGCAGGCTTCCGCAGTTATGGCGGTGGCCGAAGCACGCGACCGTTACTTTGAAGAGACCGGCGAGTACGTGCCTATTTGTTCGGACGGTGGCATCGTCTACGACTATCACATGGCTTTAGCCTTGGCGATGGGGGCAGATTTTCTGATGCTGGGGCGGTATTTTGCCCGCTTTGACGAATCGCCGACCAGAAAACTCCTGGTCAACGGTTCTTATGTAAAAGAGTATTGGGGCGAAGGCTCCAACCGCGCACGCAACTGGCAGCGCTACGGACATAGCGATAAAGAAGACGGTTTGGCCTTTGAAGAAGGCGTTGACTCCTATGTGCCCTATGCAGGTAGTCTGAAAAATAACTTGGACGCCACTTTGGCGAAACTGAAAGCCACAATGTGCTCTTGTGGTTCCATCAGCATTGATGAGTTCCAACACAAGGCCAGATTGGTCCGCGTGTCGGCAACCAGTATCGTTGAAGGCGGAGCACATGACGTCATCACAAAAGAGAGCGAACGCCGGCCTTAATTTTGCCAAAGTACTGATGGCATAGCAGCGTGACGGTAGTCCCGTTTGTCTATGCGTCTCAGATGTGGTAAATTGTGGGCTTGAAAACGCTTTGCCTCAGGGCAAGGATAGGATGGTAGAAAAATGTCAGATAAATCATTTGAAATGACACTCGCCGGTGTAAACCGTTTAAAAGAAGAATTGGACCTGCGCAAAGTGACTACACGTCAAGAGGTTGCAGAACGCATTAAAGTGGCCCTCTCCTTTGGCGATTTGTCCGAAAACTCAGAGTACGATGATGCGAAACAGGTGCAGGCAGAGAATGAAGCACGTATCGCAGAAATCGAAGATTTGTTGAAAAACGTCCGTGTGATCGATGATGAAGACATCTCCACGTCGACTGTTTCCGTCGGTTCTAGCGTGACCCTGAAAGATGAAGAAAGCGGCGAAAGCGTCGTTTATACCCTGGTTAGCCCGCAAGAAGAAGACATTTTGGAAAATAAAATTTCTACGGCTTCTCCCATGGGTCAAGCGATTGTTGGCAAAAAGAAGGGCGCTTCCATCACCGTCATCGCTCCCGGTGGTGCAGGCAAATATAAATTGACCAAAATCGGCAAAGCGAAGTCCTGATTGGGGTGCTGATAAGGTTTATCAAAGCGCCCAAAACTGGGCGCTTGTTTTTTCGAAGCGCGTAAAGAAAGAGGCAAAGTGTGACAGATAAGAATAAGCAGAACGTAGAGCAAGCCGCTCAAGCCCCGGAACTCAACATGAGTGAACAGATGCAAATTCGTTTGCATAAGCTGGAAGCCTTGCAGGCTGAGGGTCAGGACCCCTTTGAAGAACTCAAATATGAAGTGAGCCATCACGCGGCGGATATCAGCGAGCACTTCGAGGAGCTGGAGGGACAAAGTGTCAGCCTGGCCGGTCGCCTGATGAGCAAGCGCGGTATGGGCAAAGTCAGCTTCTGTGATCTGGCGGACAAATCCGGCAGCATTCAGCTGTTTACAAAAATAGACAATTTGGGCGAAGAGAAATATGCTCTGTGGCAGGATCTGGACATCGGCGACTGGGTAGGTGTCAAGGGTGAAGTCATGCGCACCCAACGCGGAGAAATCTCCGTACGCACAACGGACTATGTATTATTGGCCAAGACACTCAGGCCTCTACCGGAAAAGTATCATGGCCTGAAAGATACCGACACCCGCTACCGTCAGCGCTATCTGGACCTGGTGATGAATCCGGATGTAAAGGAAGCCTTCACCAAACGTAGTCTCATCATCCGCACCATTCGCAACTATTTGGATAATCTGGATTTTCTGGAAGTCGAAACCCCTATTCTGAATGTGATTCCCGGTGGGGCAACAGCCAGACCGTTTATTACGCATCACAATGCCCTGGATATTGACCTTTATCTGCGCATCGCTCCGGAGTTGTATTTGAAGCGTTTGATAGTGGGCGGTATGGAAAGGGTCTACGAGATTGGCAGACAATTCCGTAACGAGGGTCTTTCCGTGCGTCATAACCCGGAGTTTACACTTCTGGAACTCTATCAGGCTTATACCGACTACAAGGGCATGATGGAAATTACGGAGAACATCATTGCGGCTTGTAGCGACGCGGTGAATGGGACAAGAGAAGTGGAATGGCAGGGGGTCAGCCTCAATTTGCAGCCGCCTTTCAGAAGACTGAGCATGCGCGACGCGGTCCTGGAACATGCGGGCGTGGATTTTTATGAAGTGAGCAGCGACGAGCAGGCTTTTGCCTTAGCTAAGGAACGTGGCATAGAAACACAGCCGGGCTGGCACAAGGGGGACGTCTTTAACGCTTTCTTCGAACACTATTGCGAAGACAAGATGATCCAGCCGACCTTTATTTATGACTATCCGATTGAGGTTTCGCCTCTGACCAAGAAAAAGCCAGGCTTACCTGAAATTACGGAGCGCTTTGAACTGTTTATTTGCGGCAAAGAATTTGCCAATGCTTATTCGGAGCTGAATAACCCGGTGGACCAACGCGAGCGTTTTGCCATGCAGATGGCCAAAAGAGAAGCGGGTGACGACGAGGCCAATACCTTGGACGAGGATTTTTGTGTGGCTTTGGAATATGGCTTGCCACCGACGGGTGGCATGGGCATGGGGGTCGACCGTCTCTGCATGATGCTGACGGATCAGGCCTCGATTCGCGATGTGCTCCTCTTTCCCACGATGAAGCCGCTGGAGAAATGATGAACTAAGGGATGTCTTATAAGGAGGCATCCCTTTTCGTTACGGGCGAGCTCTCAAATGGCAGCGCTGTCAAGCGGTATACGCGGGCTCGCGTTGCTGTGCGAATGCTGAATCCCAGCTTTGTTGGTCTTTTTCCTTGCTGAGCTTGTCGTGGATTATTCTCGACCGACTCCAAGGGGATGGAATCTGGGCCAAAAATGACGAGGATGTGGGATTCTGATTGATTTGAAACTGCCGTGTGGCTATTCTGGATTTCCGGACAAAATTTACGGGGATGTGGTCATTTCAGTGGTTTTAGGGCATCCGCTCACGTCTAATGCCTGTTTTAAGCCCACTTTTTTCGACTGTGTGGTCTCCGTTGCCACATCCTTGTAAATAGTGGGCTTAAAACAGTCTTCTGACTCATCCGGCAACCATCCGGAGGCGCTTTCAACCACATCCCTGTAATAAGTGGGCTGAAAACCACCTGCTGATAAAACTAAGAGGAGCGGAGTCTCACAGCCTCGAAAAAATGCCCAAATTAACCCCAAACCAATCCTCTCATCTCTGAGGAAGCCTTAACAGTCTAGTGCCTCAAGCCAATCCTCCGTCCTAATAAGAAACGAAAATTCAGTTGAAAAAGTTCGTACCCTCTCACCGCGCTGGCCTAGCCAAATCACAAGCCCGGTAAAGTGCGTCGATTTCCACTTCGCTGAGCGGACGAATTTGCCCTGGATTGGGAATGCCGCTTAAATCCACCGGCCCGTGTCTCAGGCGCTTGAGCGCAGTGACCTCACGACCTACGGCTTGCAGCATGCGCTTGACTTGGTGAAATTTGCCTTCCTCAATGATCAGCTCCGCCTCGCCAGCATCACCAGGTAGCAAACGAGCCGGTCGGCACTGCCAGTCTCCGATCATCAATCCTTTGGCAAAAGCCTCAAGCTCCGTGTCCCCCAATGGTGACCCCTCATAAGCGAAGGCGTAGTGTTTTTCGATCTGCCACTCCGGTTTGGTCAAGCGATGACCCAGGGTGCCGTCATTGGTAAACAAAAGCAAGCCGGTCGTATCGATATCCAAGCGCCCTACCGGAAATAGCCCTGAAGAGAGCAACTCTGGCGGTAGGAATTCCTTGACCGTAGGAGCCTTCGCATCCTCCATCGCGCTTAAGAAGCCTACCGGTTTATGCAGGGCAAAATAAAAGCTGAATTTTGCCTGCAGGGCTTTCCCATGTAGAAGCAGTTCGTCCAGTTCGCTTTCGCTCAGGTTCATGCCCGGGTCAGTTAGAATTTTTCCATGCAGACTGAGCGCACCGCTACGTATTAAGCTGCGCACTTCTTTGCGACTGCCGTGACCGGCATTGGCGAGGATACGATCTAATCTCATGGGGGTATTATAACGTCACGGCTGTAAACTTGCTTGTGTCTCTGCTAAAATGTGGGGTGAATCTGGAGGTAACTATGGATTATCTGGAAGGCGCCCTGCTGGGAAAACTGTGGAGCGATACTGATTTTGAAAACGGAAAACATCGGGGCGTGGCACTTTTGCTTTGCGCTCTGTTTTGGTTATATGCATTCTATTTGATTTTTTTGGTCAACTTTACCGACGAAACGAGCATCATGCAATCCTTTGTGCTCTGGTTCCCGCTCGCTGCATTGCTGCTCATTGCTTCACCTTTTTTATGTTATTACTACTACAATATGCCGCTGATTGTGCGCTGGTTTTTTCTGCTGATTCAAGCTTTGAAGTATTTGAGTTGTTATTTCTTTCTGTATTCGGTGATTTTGCCCTTGGTGCGTTTTGACAAAGACAAAATGATCACCTCAATCCTTGCTTATTTTAACGATAATGTGGGGCGCTTGTTTGACAGTACTTCAGGGACACAGTCAATGGGCGGACTCTTCTTCAACGCCGTGATGGTAGCCGTTGTGGTCATTGTTGCGATTATCGTGCTCTTCTTTGTTTTGGCGTTGATTCCTATGCTTTACACGAAACTCATCCAACTCATTCAATACACCATCGATCAAGCCTTTATACGTTTTATGCGTGCTGTTAACAGTAGCCACAATAAGAGTCAGGCTACGGTTTCTACCGTGCAACGTAGAATGGACAAGAAGTAAGCTTATCTGAAAAGATTAAAGCTGAGGTATCGCTATGAATATTTTTCGAAAAACTAAGATCGTCTGCACCATCGGACCTGTGACAGAATCTGAACCCCTGTTAAGGGACATGATTAACATCGGCATGAACGTGGCACGGTTGAACTTTTCGCACGGCACCCATGCCGAACATAAAGTCAAAATTGACCTGATTAAGAAGTTGCGCACAGAGTTGAATCAGCCGATTGCTCTCTTGCTTGATACCAAGGGGCCGGAAGTCCGTACCGGTGATTTCAAAGAACCGGCTATGCTGGTTGAGGGTGAAACGGTACGCATTCGTCACGACGATATTCTGGGTGATGAGCGGGAATTTTCTGTATCTTATAAAAACCTGCATGAGGACTTGGGCATCGGCTCGCGTATCCTGATCGATGATGGCTTGGTTGCACTGAGTGTAGAGCGCATTGAAGGACAAGATTTGATTTGCCGCATACTCAACGGCGGCGTGGTTTCTTCCAGAAAAAGCATCAATTTACCTGAGACCATCATCCACTTGCCGGCTTTGACGGCACAAGATGAGGCGGACTTGGCTTTTGCCGTGGAACAAGATTTTGACTTCATTGCGGCCTCCTTTATCCGTAAACCCAGCGATGTCATGGAAATTAAACGTCTCTTGGAAAAACTGGGCGGCGGTGACATCAGCGTCATATCCAAAATCGAAAACCGCGAAGGCGTGAGCAATTTTGAGTCGATTCTGGCGGTGTCAGACGGCATCATGGTGGCGCGCGGTGACTTGGGTGTAGAAATCCCGGCGCACGAGGTGCCCACCATCCAAAAACACCTGATTAAAAGCTGCTATATGGCGGGCAAGCCTTGTATCACGGCGACTCAGATGCTGGATTCAATGATTCGTAATCCGCGCCCGACCCGTGCGGAAGCATCAGACGTGGCTAATGCCATTTTGGACGGCACATCGGCCATTATGCTTTCCGGTGAAACGGCGGCAGGCAAGTACCCTCTGGAAGCGCTGAAAATGATGGACCAGATTGCTTCTTATACGGAGCAAAACACTGAATACTGGGAACGTTTTGATCAAGCCAAATTCAATATGACACCGACGGTGGCCAACGCGGTGAGTCATGCCTGCTGCATGACCGCTAGAGACCTAAAAGCCAAAGCCGTCATCGCGGTGACACATGCCGGACGTACGGCCAGACTCCTGTCTCGCTTCAGACCGGGCTGCCCGATTGTCGCAACCACCGTAAAAGAGAAAGCCTATTATCAACTGGGCTTGTCTTGGGGTGTCATTCCTTTCCATGTCGACGAAGTCAAAAATACAGACGAACTTTTTGAGCTGGGCAAAGCGACCGCGGTCGAATCCGGAGTTGTGGAGAACGGCGATTTGGTTGTCGTCACAGGCGGTACACCCGTGGGTATGAGCGGCACCACCAACACCTTGAAAGTACAAAGCATCGGTTCTGTCTTGGTAAAGGGTAAAGCCGTCGGAAGAGGACAGATATCCGGCGAGGTCCTGCTCGTGACCAGTGAAACCAATAAAGATAGGGCTTTCTCAGGTAATTACATTCTGGTCGCGGAAAAGACCGACCGTAGCATGATTCCGCTGATGCGCAAGGCTGCAGCCCTCGTAGTAGAGAGCCCCGACGACAAAAACCATGCGATTACGGTGGGCGAAACCTTGGATATTCCAGTGATTTATGCCGCAGATAACGCCACGAAGATATTGAAGAACGGCGCGGTGATTACCATCGATACGACAACCGGAATCATTAGCTGATTGAGACTGAAAGGGCAAGGAAGTTTTGACAACAGCAGACTATAAAGCCGCGGTGCGCGCACAACAGGCGTTTTTTGCCGGTGGGCAAACGAAGACGGTCGCTTTCAGGAAGCAAGCCCTGGACCTTTTGGAACAGCAACTGATCATTCGTAAGGAGTCCGTGCTTTCGGCTTTGCAGGCCGACTTGGGGAAATTTCCCGAAGAAGCCATGTTTACCGAATACCTGCCGGTGATGCGGGAGCTCAAACTCTGCCGTAAGAAACTGGCGCGCTGGACCCGTGCAACCAAACGCATGACTGGTCTGCGTTATTTTCCTTCACGCGTAGATATCAGACGCGAGCCGCGCGGTTCAGTCCTGATTATTTCTCCCTGGAGTTTTCCCTTCCAGATGGCGCTTTTGCCCATGATTGACGCTTTGGCAGCGGGCAACTGCGTGGTGCTGAAACCAGCGGAACTTTCGCCTCATATCTCCAGACTGTTGTCGGAAATCTGTAATGAGATCTTCCCGATGCAGTATGTGCAGGTCATTGAAGGGGATGCGCAGGTGGGCGCCGCTTTGGCAGAGGAGGCCTTTGACTTTATCTTTTTTACAGGGAACAACATGTCCGGCCGCGATATCATGCTCTCTGCAGCCCAGCGCCTGACCCCCTTGAGCCTCCAGTTGGGCGGCAAAAACCCTTGTATTATCACCGCGTCCTGTAATTTCGATGCGGCGGCGGATCAGATTATTAAGGGCAAAATGGTCAACATCGGCCAGAACTGTCAGGCACCCGATTACTTATTGGTTCAAAGGCAGGCGAAGGACAGCTTCCTCAATGTCCTTGCCGCCAAACTGCGCCAGCGCTACGGTGTCGACCCCATCCACGACCCAAATTACCCACCGATTGTCAGCGACCAACATTATAAACGATTGAAAAATCTGATCGGTGACGGTCGCATCGTCTGGGGAGGGCGAACCAACGACCAGCTCCTGAAAATTGAGCCGACGATTCTGGACCACATTAACTGGCAGGACAATATCATGCGCCAGGAGGTCTTCGGACCGATTTTCCCGATTCTGGTCTATGATTCTCTGGTCACTTTGGTCCAGCAGCTTAACGCCTTACCTCACCCCTTGACTGCCTACCTGTTCAGCTATCGCAAACAGGACCAGAAGCTCGTCCAACAGCATTTGATTTGCGGCTCCTGTCAGATTAACGGGGCCAGAAGAGCCTATGCCGAAACCGGCATCCCTTACGGCGGTGTCGGTGTGAGCGGTTTCGGCGCTTACCATGGGAAAGCGGGTTTCGAACTCTTCAGTTATCCACGTGTGACTTATATTTGCCATGCCCCCAAACTGCGTGCCCTGAATGATTCTTTCGATGAAGAGAAGAACCTCCACGCCATCGAAGAGGATGATTCCTAATGCAAAAGTCAGCGAGACAAGATCTATATCGGCTGGATATCATTGAAAACTGCTTACAGCAGTTTTTTTCTGACGCGAACCTGCTCTATCAAGCCGAAGTCGACTCCACTAATAACTGGGGTATGCAACTGCCGTTTGCAGATGAAGAACAGAGTCCTAATCATAGTGGCAAAATCCGCCTGCTCATCAGCGATACCCAAAGCGCCGGACGCGGACGCAGAGGGCGCAGTTGGTCATCACCGGCCAGCGGCGACATCTATATGTCTTGGGTGGCAGACGGCCAATTTCCTGTGCAAGCGGCAGGTCTCCTGCCCCTGGCTATGGGTTTGGCCAGCCTGCAGGCTTTGTTGCCGGAGTTGCCAGAAGGACTGGCTTTAAAGTGGCCCAACGACTTGCTTTACCGTGGCCGCAAACTGGCCGGCATCCTATGCGAAGCGCGACTCGGTGCAGAAGGGGTGCAGCGCTTTGTGCTGGGCTTGGGGCTTAATGTACAGCGGCTGCAATTTACAGAGGAATTGGCCGAGACAGCGACTTCCCTGGCTCTGGTTAGGCCGGAACTGCAGTGGCGGCGCGATGTGCTTGTTTGTCGGATTTTGGAGGCTTTTGCCAAACTATTGCCGCATTGCTTGCAATTAGACACACGTTTTGTCAGGGTATATGAAAAGCACTGTTTAAGCATGGGCAAAACCGTCAAAGCCCGCAGTTCCGACGGCCGCCCGCTGCTTGCCCGCGTCACCGCATTGAGCGAAGCGGGTGAGTTGCTCTTGCAGGGAGCGGATGGCGAGACGTTTTTGGTTAACAGCGGGGAAGCCCTAATTGTGGACGAGCACGAGTGAAAAGAGAGAAATATGCAAAAATCTGTTGTGACAAATAAGAATAAAACAATTGACCTGGCCTATATGGGTATGGCCTTGGCTTTGATGATCGTATCGGCAAAAATCAACATCCCCATCCAGCCCATCCCCATCGCGATGCAGACTTTTGCCGTGATGCTGATTGCCATGCTGCTGGGTGCGCGCCGCGCTGTCCCTGTCCTCGCGGTTTATTTGCTTATCGGCCTAATCGGTCTGCCTGTTTTTACGGCAGGAGGGGGACCGGACTATGTGCTCAAACCTTCTTTCGGCTACCTCATCGGTTTTATCGCCGCCGCCTTTGTGACAGGGACGGTCTTTGATAAATTGAACGGCTTGGCGAGCCTGACTCGTTCTGTATTAGGCACTTGGGCGGCTGCTTTACTGAGCTCTGTCGCCGGACTCCTCGTTATCTATGCATTTGGTGTAACTTACCTAAGTCTGCTGAGCCGTTTCTATTTCGGCTCACAGGAGAATTTGCTTTATTTTCTGCGTGTCGGAGCGTGGATATTTATCCCTTCGGACCTGCTGAGCAGCGCGTTGGCGGGTTTTGCCACAGTGACCCTCTTTAAGCTGATTCCTCACTTACGCCGTACTCGAGTGAGTGATGTAAAGATTTGTTGATGCGAGCGAGAACTTAACACATAAACGTTTCACTTTTAAACGAGATTCTTCCATAATCTTTCATAATTATGATTGCGCTTGCCCTTTTTTTGACAAAAAGGTAGCGTACACTAACAATAAAAGAAATACTCTAGCAGTATTTGCTTAAAAATACGCTTTTTGAGGTGCAATATATGCCATACGAAGATCAAAACAACGGCTACCAACCTTTCTCTCATGAGCCCGGCCCGCAGGCTCCGCAGGGGGGATATCAGCAAACGCAACAGGAACCATTGCAAGTCTGGGAGCAGCGCCCGCCGCAGGTGCAAGACCAGTACCGTCGGGAAAATCCCTTTGGGCATTACCCGAACTGGGCGACTACACAGCATCCGCAAGAGCAGGCAAAGTCATATCCTGAATACAATCCTTCCCAGACAAATTCGAGCCCATACCAGGGGCAGGGTAGCGGCTATACGGATTCGCCTTATAACCGTAATTACGCACAAGGGATGCCGGCTTTTCAGGAACAGCCCGTAACTCAGCCCAAAAGCAAACGCCTAGGCCTAAAGATCGCCGCCCTCGTCATGGCCTGTGTCCTAGGTGGTGCGGCCATCGGTGGCTTCTTTGTGAATCGCTATCTGGTCAGCCGCACACAAATGAGTCCAACGAATACCGTGAGTAGTTTGGAAAGCCCGACCAGTCTTGAAAAAGCAGCACCGGCCACGCAACCCAGTTCGGCCAAACCGGTGACCAACTCCGACGGTTCTATGGCCACGCCCGATATTGTAGAGATGGCTGCACCGGCAACGGTTGCCATTTTTACAGATATTACCGCTCAAATGTATGGTCAGACGTTTGAAGTGACCGGTTCCGGTTCTGGTGTCATTATTTCTGAGGATGGATACATCGTCACCAACAATCACGTGGTGGGTGGAAGTAAGAACATTAAAGTCTCACTGGCTGATGGTAGCGAATATGACGCGCAATTGGTGGGCATCAACGAAATAACGGACGTCGCAGTCATCAAGATAGCAGCAGACAAATCTTTGCCTTTTTTGAAGTTTGCCAACTCCTCGGACCTGCGCGTCGGCGAAACGGTCATCGCCATTGGAAATCCTTTGGGCCAATTACAAGGGACGGTGAGCCAGGGAATCGTGTCATCATTACATAGAGATGTCACCATTGAAGGCCAAAAGATGAACGACCTGATTCAGATGGACGTGGCCATCAATAGCGGAAACTCTGGTGGTGCCCTGCTCAATACACGTGGTGAATTGGTTGGTATCAACGTGGCAAAGACGGATGGCTCGAATGTGGAGGGCATTGCTTTTGCCATTCCTGCTGACACGGTCTACGAATCGGTGAGCGATATTCTTAACGGTAATTCGACTCTGCGTCCCATCATCGGCATCATGGGATCAAGTGTGACCGCAGCGATGCAGGAGGGCTATGACTTGCCGGCCGGTGTCATGGTTGAGCGGGTCAGTGAAGGCAGTCCTGCGGAGAAAGCCCAATTGCAGGCACAAGACATCATCACAGCGATTGATGGCACCAAAGTTGAGAGTGTTTCTGACCTAAATGCAGTAAAAGACAGCAAAAAGGTCGGCGATGAAGTGCTGCTCAGTGTCTATCGCAACGGCGAAAATTTGGAAATCGCTTTGACACTTGGCTCAAATTAATTATAGATAAGGGCTTAGGCCTGTCGCACTACCGCTGGAATGATTAGTTGCTGACTTCCGGTAGTCCATGTATCGAGCACGCTTGGCGGAGTTATTATCCGCCCGGGTGCTCGGTTTTTATATGGGGGATAGTGATGTGGTGGGGATGAGTTTGTTTTAGCTGTAGCTTCGTTTTCCTGTTCCATAGAAAATCTATTTCGGCAAAAATGACGGCTGTGCAAGGATTTCCGCCGCTTCTCCTGCCTCTGCTTAGTCAAAACGGGGTTTTCCCGGCAAAAATCACGGCTGTGCGGGTGTATATTAGAAAGTGCTAATGCACAACTGTAAAAAATGCCGAAAAAGAGGGCTTCTGACTAGGAGACCCTCTCAAATATTAGAATTCTCTAATGCACTCCCGAAAAAATTGCCAAAAAAGAGGGCTTCTGACTAAGAAACCCTCTTCAATCCTAGTAATTGCCCAATTATCACACCAGCGGCTCGGCGCAACAGAGTTTGTAAATCTCGATGGCATCCTGTTCATAGACTTTAATGTAGTTCCCCGAATAATTGGCTGCATTGTACTTGACGTTGGCGGCCAGCATCGGAATATCTTCCTCTTTACAGCCCAGCTCGGCAAAAGTCAGCGGCAAGCCGACCGAGCGGAAGAAGGACTGCAGGGCGGCGATACCGCGCATGGCCAAGCCCTCCAAGTCGCGTAAATCTCCGCTGATACCGAAAACCTCGCGTGCGAAACGGGCGATTTTGTGGGGATTCTGTTTGGCGGCATAGCGCAGCCAGTTGGGGTAAACCACAGCCAAACCGGCGCCATGAGCGACATCATAGGAATAGCTGAGCTCATGCTCCAACTGGTGTGAGCTCCAATCTTCTTTCTCGATACCGGCACTGAGTAAGCCGTTGTGCGCAACCATTGAAGCCCACATAATCGTGGCTCTGGCATCATAGTTCTCCGGCTCCTTATAGAGCACGAGGGCGGATTGCATTACTTCACGCAACAAAGCTTCCGACCAGGCATCGATGAGGTTATTGTTGGCGGTGTCATTAAAATAGCGTTCCATGGTGTGCGCCATCATATCGGCGATGCCGTTAAAGGTCTGCTCTTTGGGCAGGGTCATGCTGAGCTCGGGGTTGAGAAAGGCAATCGCCGGACGGATCAAGTCCGAGGTCAGACCGCGCTTCACGCCTTGTTTGGGGAAGTTGATGACGGAAGAAGGGGAGCCTTCACTACCGGTTGCCGGAAAGGTCATTACTGTTGCAACGGGGATGGCGCTGTCCAAAGGCGCATTTTCACAATAGATTTCATACAAGCTGTGTTCACTCTTGGCGAGTACGGCAATGGCTTTGGCTGAATCCAGCGCGGAGCCTCCGCCCAGAGCCAGGATGTAGTCCACTGCTTCAGCGCGGCAAATGGCAGCCCCTTCTTCGGCCAATTCGGCACGTGGGTTGGGGACCGCACCGCCCTGTTCGACATATGCGATGCCTTCTGCATCAAGCTGGGCTTTGGCTTTATCCAAAAGACCGGAGCGGACGACGGAGCCTTGTCCGTAGTGAATCAGTACTTTGCTGGCACCGGCTTTTTTCAGGGCAGTGCCGATTTGATCTTCGGCACCTCGGCCAAAGTAAAAATAGGTGGGGCTACAGAATTCGAAATTAAACATATATTCCTCCTAAACGTCTTGATTTGCGCAACGTCTTGATTTGCGTGTCATTTGAACCGTGTGACGATTAATTTTAATGCTCCTGATATTATACCCTATCAGTGTGCTGAGTTTTGCTATAATCGTTTTATGTTTAAGACGCTTTGGCCATATTTACACGGTTACAGGAAGCAACTCTTTTGGGGACCGCTGCTGAAGTTTTTGGAAGCGATTATTGAGACGCTTTTGCCATTTTTAATTGCCCAAATGATTGACCTAGGGATTAACCGCGGAAACCGCAGCTTTGTCATCAATCAAACGATTTTGATGCTGGTGCTGGTGGTTTTGGGGGTTATTTTTGCCTTTTCCTGTCAATATATGTCTTCCGTCTGCTCACAGGGTTTTGGCACTAACCTGAGGAACGCCATGGCTCGCAAGATTGCTTTTGCCTCTGAAGCAGAAATGCAGCGCTTTGGGCAGTCTTCTCTCTTGATACGCTCGACCATGGACATCAATCAGCTGCAGGTGGCCATTGCGATGCTCATCCGTCTCGTCTCACGTGCGCCGTTTCTGACTTTGGGCAGTCTGGTGATGGGCTTTGTCATCAATGCCCGCCTTGCTTTGCTGATGCTGGCAGCGGTGCCGGTTGCGGGTTTGGCGCTCTGGCTGATTATGCAGGCGACGATCCGAATTTATCAGCTGGTGCAGCAGCGTCTCGATAAAGTGACGGCGCTGATCAAGGATAATTTGGCCGGTAGCAAGGTGATTCGCGCATTTGCCAAGGAGGAGCATGAGCGAGCGTTTTTTGCCGAACGTAATGCGACTTTGGCTAAGGACAGTATTAAATCCGGTAAGGTGGCGGCTTTGATGAATCCCGTGACCGCGCTGATTTTTAATACGGTCATTATTTTTGTGCTCTGGCGTGGTGGTCTCCTGGTTGAGGCCGGTCATCTGCAGCAGGGCGAAGTGGTGGCTTTTATCTCCTATCAAACGCAACTGGTACACGCCATGATGGTCATTGCGATGCTCTTTACCCAGTTTCCCAAAGCTTTTGCCTCGGGCAAAAGAGTCGCCGCCGTCCTGGCGGATGAGCAGAAAAGCACCGAAACAGCCAAACCAATGACCCAATCTGCAACAGAGACGAGCACAATTTTAGCCGCAGAGCAGCTGAGTTTCACCTATCCCGGAAGTCAAGCTACGGCGCTTGAAGACATCCACTTTAACTTGCGCAAAGGCGAGACCTTGGGCGTTATCGGTCCGACGGGTTCGGGCAAATCGACTTTGGCGGCATTGATTTTGCACTTTTATGATGCGCAAGAAGGACGACTACTTTTTAACGGTATGGACCTGAGGGACCTGCCCTTAGCCGAGTTGCGCAAGCGTATCGCATATGTGCCGCAGAAAAGCGCTTTGCTCGCGGGTACCGTGCGTAGTAACCTGCTTTTGGGGCAGGAAATGAAAGCAGACGCGGCAGAAGACGAGCGTCTCTGGGAGGCACTGCGCATTGCCCAGGCCGACAGTTTTGTCGCTGAAAAAGAGGGGGGCTTGGATGCGCTTGTTGAGCGTGGCGGGGCAAATTTTTCAGGTGGGCAAAAGCAACGTCTCAGCCTGGCGCGTGCCCTCTTAAAAGACTTTGATCTACTGATTCTGGACGACGCCACCTCGGCTCTGGACTTCCTGACGGAGTATCGCTTCCGCAAGGCGCTGGCAGCGCGCGTGGCGGGCAAGTCGCTGCTCTTTATCTCACAGCGTGTCCACGTCGTCAAAAATGCGCAACAGATTTTAGTTTTGGACGATGGCAAACAAGCCGCTTTGGGCAGTCACGAGCAGTTGATGCAGAGTTCCGAACTCTATCGTGAGATTGCCTCATCGCAATTGGAAAAGGAGGCGGAACATGGCTCAGATTTTTAATGCCGTCAGCGCCCCGTCCAGTAAAAAGGAAACGGCGGACCAGGCGCATGACCGCCTTAATACCGAGTACAACACCAAAGCATCAGCCAAGCGGCTCTGGCAGGAAATACGCCAAATGCCCTGGCGCTTGGTGGCGGTGGCTTTTGCCGGTATTCTCTCTTCGTTGACGCTGCTATTCATCCCCCAGGTGCTGGGTATGGCTATTGATAAACTACGTGGCGAGGGCGAGGTCTTCTGGACTGAACTCTGGCCCCTCATCGGACTTTGTGCCCTGCTCTATGCAGCCAGCTCATTTTTTCAGTGGCTGATGCAAGCTCAGACTCAGTCCATTAGCGGCAAATTGGCTGAACGACTGCGCCGCCGCGGTTTTGATAAGCTGAGTCGTTTGCCGTTGAAGACTATAGACAGCCATCCCCATGGTGATCTGATTTCGCGCCTGACTGCGGATTTGGAGTCCATAGCGGATGGGGTGACGCAGGTCCTGAATCAGTTGTTTTACGGTTTGCCGATGCTTTTGGGCTCCCTGATTCTGCTCTTGTCAATCAGCGTGCCGGTCAGCCTGGTGGTTTTTGCCATTACGCCGCTCTGCTTCTGGGTGACTTCGCTGATTGCGAAACGCTCTTACAAATATTTCCAGACGCAGGCCTCAGACCTGGGTCAGGTCAATACGCATTTAGAGGAAGATTTGGACAATCACGCGATAATTCAGGCTTTTAACGCTGAAAACGGGCGCGTGCGGACTTTTGAGCAGTTAAATCAGAATCTTTATGATAGCGGGCAAAAGGCTCAGCTCTACAGCTCTCTGACCAACCCCGGTGTGCGCTTTCTCAATAATGTCGCCTACGTATTGGTCGCCGGACTTTCGGCGCTCTTGGCCTTGGCGGGGGCTCTGACAGTGGGGCAGATGACGGCTCTGCTCAATTACGCCCTGCAATTTGCCAAACCGATCAATGAAATTTCGGCGGTGTTCACGCAACTGCAGAATTCTTTTGCCGGTGCGGCCCGCATCTTTGCGCTCTATGATGCCGAAGAGGAGGTCAATGAGGAGCTGCTGCCTGCTTTGGATTTGACTGAAGGCCGGGTACGTTTTGAAGCTGTGGACTTTTCTTACCGCCCCGAACAGGAGCTGATTGAAAACCTGAATTTGGATGTGCCGGCCGATGCCATGATAGCGATCGTGGGCCCGACCGGTGCGGGTAAAACCACGCTGGTCAATCTGCTGATGCGCTTTTACGAGCTGGACGGAGGCCGTATCCTGATTGACGGACAGGACATCGCTCAGGTCAACCGCAGTTCCCTCCGCCGCAACATCGGCATGGTCCTGCAGGACTCCTGGATTCTTTCCGGCTCTGTGCACCAAAATATCGCTTACGGGAAGCCTGATGCGAGCAGAGAAGAGGTCATCGCGGCGGCCAAAAAAGCCATGGCACACGGCTTTATCCGCAGATTGCCGGAGGGATATGACACCGTACTCGAAGCAAACGGCGCCTCACTATCTGTTGGGCAAAGACAGCTCATCACCATCGCCCGCGCCTTACTCATTGCCCCCGAATTGCTGATTCTGGATGAAGCGACTTCAGCCATCGATACCCGTACGGAACTGCTTGTCCAAAAGGCTTTCCTGGAATTTATGAAAGGGCGCACCAGCTTCATCATTGCCCACCGCCTCTCGACCATTCGTGAAGCCTCGGCGATTTTGGTCATGGACCAAGGCCGCGTGGTGGAGCAGGGCACGCATGCCGAGCTGATGGCGGCCGGGGGTTTCTACGCCGAGCTCTATGAGAGTCAGTACAATATGATTAGCTTTTAGGGAGAGTTTTGCCACATTCATTGCTTGAGAAAAGTCCATATAAAATTGATAGAAAATTATCATATTTTCCGCTTATTAATAAAATATTATCGTTATACTTAAACGGTAGTGTTTTACTTTGCAGTTATTTTGCAAAAGAAAGGAAAATATCATGTCAAACCGCATCATTCTCAACGAAACGTCTTACCAGGGTCCCGGCGCCATCAACGCCATTGTCGATGAGGCAAAAGCCAGAGGCTTCAAAAAGGCTTTGGTCTGCACCGATCCGGACCTCGTCAAATTCGGCGTGAGTAAAAAAGTCACGGACCTCTTGGACGAAGCCGGTCTCGACTACGAACTCTATACCAATATTCAAGCCAACCCGACGATTGAAAATGTGAAGGGTGGGGTGGAGGCTTTTGCCAATAAAGGCGCGGATTACCTGATTGCCATAGGTGGTGGCAGTTCCATCGATACGGCCAAAGCCATCGGTATTGTCACTAATAACCCGGAGTTCGCGGATGTGCGCAGTTTGGAAGGTGTGGCTCCTACGAAAAATAAAGCCTTGCCGATTTTCGCCGTTGCGACCACAGCCGGAACCGCAGCCGAGGTGACCATCAACTATGTCATCACCGATGTGGAGAAGAAGCGTAAACTGGTCTGCGTTGACCCGCACAGCATCCCTGTTGTTGCCATTGTGGACCCTGATATGATGGCTTCGATGCCCAAGGGTCTAACCGCGGCGACGGGTATGGATGCCCTGACACACGCTATTGAAGGCTTTACCACTCTGGGTGCCTGGGACATGACAGATATGTTTAATCTGCATTCGATTGAGCTGGTCGCCCAACATCTGCGTGGCGCAGTGGCCGGTGAGGCTGAAGCCCGCACGGGCATGGCGCTTGGTCAGTATCTGACGGGTATGGGTTTCTCCAACTGCGGTTTGGGTATTGTCCACTCCATGGCGCATCCTCTGGGCGCTTTGTATGATACGCCGCACGGTGTGGCGAATGCGATTATTCTCCCAACCGTTATGGCTTTCAATGCGCCCAATACGGGTGAGAAGTTCAGAACGATCGCCAAAGCGATGGGTGTTGCCGGTACCGAAGAGATGAGTCAGGCAGAATATCGCGAAGCGGCTGTAGCTGCGGTAAAACAACTGGCAGAGGACGTCGGAATCCCCTCCAACCTGGTGGGCATCGTCAAAGAGGAGGACATCGACTTCTTGGCAGAGAGTGCTTTGAATGACGCCTGCACGCCCGGTAATCCGCGTCCGGTGACATTGGAAGAAATCAAGGACTTGTACCGCTCGATGCTGTGAGAATCGGCAAACTAAAAAACCGACAAAAATTTCGTTAATCCAAGAATGCTAGGTCTTTGAAGCCGAGAATACATACGAATTGCCGGTTAAGGGACATAATTTTCGTTAATCCAAGTTGGCCTATAGTAACTGCTTGGATTAACGGAAAAAATTACGGTAAAATCCGTCATTCACATGAATTATTGTGTAAATATTTAACTCTGCTTGGATTATCGAAAATTTTGCCAAATGCTACTAGTGGTGTCGCAGCCGCCCAGGTACTGCGACTTATAGGACCTCCGCCCGCTGCTACACTTTTTACGTTTGTACAAAACCCCGAGTCTGAATCATGGCTCTTTCGTTGTCATTTCATGATTTTACTTACACTATTTTCGATTCTACAAACACCAGCTTGTAGAATCGTCAAAAATGTAGTAAAAACTCCGAAATCGTGGGATTTGACCGCTTTCTTGGGCTAAATATTTGTACAAACGTAAAAACTGTAAGCAAAACCCCTATTCCGCTCAAGTCTGAGCGGTGTCGTAGCTGCCCAAGCATCGCAACGGATTTGATGAGGCGGTGTCGCAGCCGCCCAGGCACTGCGACTTTTCAAAATAATCGGGCGATAAAAAAGCTGTCCCGTGGGTGCATTGCACTCGCGAGACAGCTTTTTCGATTCTTCATTGACCGGATTAGGGCGATGAGACCGCAACAGAACTCGGCTTTCCTACTCTCCGATAATTTTGATCAGGATGCGTTTGTTGCGTAGGCCGTCGAACTCGAAATAGAAGATTTGCTCCCAGGGTCCGAAATCCAAGCGGCCTTTGCTGATCGCACAAACCACTTCGCGTCCCATAATGCTTCTTTTCAGGTGGGCATCCGCATTGTCCTCATAGCCATTGTGGCGATAACGATCATAGGGTTTTTCCGGTGCGAGACCTTCTAGCCAGACCTCAAAATCACTGTGCAAACCTGACTCGTCATCGTTAATAAAAACCGAAGCGGTGATGTGCATCGCATTAACCAGCACTAAACCCTCGCTTACACCACTTGCGTTGATCGCTTCCTGGACCTGATCTGTGATGTTGATTAGCCCGCGTCTTTTCGGAATATTAACTGTTAGTTCTTTACGATAAGACTTCATGATGACGTTTCCTTTCTGACGGAAGACTGAAGAACCTCGGTACACGAGCTGCTATTCCAATCCCCTTACTTCCCAGGCTTGTAGCTATCCTTTAACGTGACAGCCCGATTAAAGACCAGTGCGTCGTCTGTACTATGCTCAAGGTCCGGTGTGAAGTAACCCATGCGCAGGAACTGGAAAGCTTCGCCCTTTTTGGCAGAGGCCAATGACGCCTCCAGCTTGGCATTGTTCAGCACTTCCAATGAATGGGGATTGATGGTCTCGAGATAACTGACGTCGGCAGCATCTGGATCTTCAACAGTGAAGAGGCGATCGTACAAACGCAGCTCAGCGTTGATGGCCGTTGCTGAGTCGACGAAATGGATGGTGCTCTTGATTTTGCGCCCGTCAGCGGCGGAACCGCCACGGCTCTGAGGATCATACTCGGCCAAGACCTCAATAACTTTACCGTTTTCATCTTTGACACAGCCCGTGCATTTGATGATATAGGCATGTTTCAGGCGCACTTCATTGCCGGGGAAGAGGCGGAAGTATTTGCGCGCCGGCTCTTCCATGAAATCTTCTTCTTCAATCCAGAGATGCTTAGAAAAGGAGATTTCGCGTTGACCGTCGGCGGGGTTTTCGGGATTGTTTTCCGCCATAAAGGTCTCGCTTTGGCCCTCGGGATAATTGGTCAAAGTTAATTTCAGGGGGCGTGTCACCGCCATAACGCGGCGAGCATGCGCATTTAAATCTTCGCGCAGACAGAATTCCAAGAACGCCTGATCGACGGTGTTGGGTACCTTAGAGACACCTACGCGACTGATGAAGTTGCGTATGGACAGCGGGGTATAACCGCGGCGACGCAGACCGGAGAGTGTGGGCATGCGCGGGTCATCCCAACCGTCAACCAAATTTTCTTCGACCAAATAGCGCAGCTTGCGCTTACTCATCACGGTGTAGTTCAGGCCCAGACGCGCGAACTCAATTTGGCGCGGGCGAGAGGGCAAAGTGACGTTGTCCACAACCCAGTCGTAAAGCGGACGATGATCCTCAAATTCGATCGAACAGAGCGAATGGGTAATGCATTCCAAGGCGTCTTCAATTGGATGGGCAAAATCATACATCGGATATATACACCAGGCGTTACCCGTGCGGTGATGGTGTGCGCGCAGGATGCGGTAAATAACCGGATCACGCATGTTCATGTTGCCCGAGCTCATGTCGATTTTGGCGCGCAGCGTTCTGGCACCGTCGGCAAATTCGCCCGCCTTCATGCGCTCGAAGAGGTCGAGATTTTCTGCCACACTGCGTTTACGGTAAGGGCTGTTGACGCCCGGCTCAGTCAATGTGCCGCGCATCTGCCGCGTTTCCTCCGCAGTCAGGTCACAGACATAAGCCAGACCTTTGCGAATCAGCTCTTTGGCCAGTTCATACATTTTCGGGAAATAATCAGAGGCAAAATAAAAGCGCTCCGCCCAATCAAAGCCCAGCCAGCGAATGTCTTCCTGGATCGACTCGACGTACTCCACGTCCTCTTTGGAAGGGTTGGTGTCGTCCATACGCAGGTTGCAGAGCCCGTTGTACTGCTCGGCTAATCCGAAATTGATGCAAATCGCCTTGGCGTGGCCGATGTGCAGGTAGCCGTTGGGTTCGGGAGGGAAACGCGTGTGGACGGTTTTGCCCTCATACTGACCACCGGGAGCGATGTCTTCTTCGATGAACGCCTGTATAAAATGTTTGCTTTCGGGAAGCAGACTTTCTTTGATTTCTTCAGCCATGGTTTAGCCTCTTTCTATGCAATGTTTGATACGACGCAAACTTTCTTCACGACCCAGCAGTTGCAGGATTTCGACGGCACCACCCGGGGTCACCGCCTGGCCCGCTATCGCAATGCGGCAAGGCCACATCACCTGTCCGTTTTTTACACCCTGAGTTTCCGCCACAGAAATGAGGTAGTCATGGATGGAAGTTGTGCTCCACTCCGGCAGCTCGCTCAGCCCTTCATAAGTAGTTTGAGCATCGGCAATGCGCCTTCGACCGTCGTCTTCATTTTTTTATGGGCAAAAATCTCCCGGTCAAAGTTATCGTTGTATTTTGCCAAAAAGCTGATCTGTCCGGGGATATCACTGAGCTTCTCCAAACGTGCTTGCAATAAGCCGGCCAGAAGGGCGTAGTCCCAGCCGCCCTCGCGCTGCGGCAACACTGCCTCGAACTGCGGACGACAGAGTTCGGTGAATTCCTCGAGGCTCATGCGGCGGAAATACTCCTGATTGAACCAGAGTAATTTCTTGTAATCGAAGATGGACGGGGATTTGCTGATGCCGTCGATGGAGAAGGCCTCGACCAATTCTTCCAAACTGAAGATTTCGCGCATGTCCTTTGGCGCCCAACCCAGCATGGCGATGTAGTTGACGATCGCCTCGGGTAAATAGCCCTCTGCGACCCGGTCGTGGAATGAGGTGGAACCGTGGCGCTTGGACAACTTTTGCCCGTCTTCACCCAAAATAAGCGGCAGGTGCACATAGACCGGCTTCTCAAAACCAAAGGCTTCGTAGAGTAGGTTATATTTGGGGGTCGATGAGAGATATTCGGAGCCGCGCAAGACGTGACTGATCTGCATGGCTGCGTCGTCTACCACATTGGCAAAATTATAAGTCGGAAAACCGTCCGCCTTGAGCAGAATCTGATCTTCGAGTTCGTCATTTTCGACCCGGATGTCGCCGTAAACCGCATCGCTAAACAAGGTGCTGCCGCTGAGGGGCATTTTTTGGCGAATGGTGTAGGGCCTGCCGGAAGCGAGATTTTCTTCAACAACAGCGGGGTCCAGCTCACGGCAATGGCGATCATAACCCGCATGGCTGTCCTGCTCTTTTAGGCCTGCCAAGCGTTCCTCAGAACAGAAACAATAGTAGGCATGGCCGGTTTTGACCAGCTGCTCTGCCGCAGGGCGGTAGGCAGCCAGGCGCTCGCTTTGTACATAAGGACCGTAGACGCCGCCTACATCTGGGCCCTCATCGTGTTTAAGACCGCATTGGGCCAGGGTTTTGTAGATGACCTCTGTGGCACCTTCGACCTGACGTTCCTGGTCAGTGTCTTCGATGCGCAGAATAAAATGGCCGCCTTTGGATTTTGCCAATAAATACTCATAAAGAGCGGTGCGCAGATTGCCGACGTGCATAATCCCGGTGGGACTGGGGGCAAAACGTGTGCGGACGTGCTCGTGACTCATGTCGATTCTCCTGTAATTCGCTGTTCGCTCAGCCGCGAACAAAGATTTTGTGCCGTTAATTCTAGCATAAGCGCGCACGTAATCGGAGTCCTCATGTACAATGAAGCCTAAGCATTCAAGAGAAAATCGACCCCTGAGGGTCTGAACGATAAGGACACACATGTTTGGATACGTCAAAGCCTTAAAGGCAGAAATGAAATTTCGTGAGCACGAGCGTTACCGTAGCGTCTATTGCGGCTTGTGCAAAGCGATTGGCAAAAGCTACGGTCAATTACCGCGCCTCGCGGTCTCCTACGATCTGACTTTTTTACTGGTCCTGGTGGAAGCCCTGCAGGCGGAGCAACCGCAGATGAGGGCTGAAACCTGTGTTTTACACCCCGTCAAGAAACATGCGGTGGCCCAGCCCGACCCGGTGCTGGAAATCGGTGCAGCTATCGCGGTTCTGTTGGCGGCTTCCAAGCTTGATGACAACAAAAAGGACGGCGATAAGCCGGTCTCGACCGCGGGTTTGCGTCTGATGACCGCCTCTGTGGTGAAGAAAGCCAAAGCGCAGGCTCCGGAGATTGCTACAACAATCAGTACACATCTCGACAAGCTGGAGCGCATGGAAGCAGAGGGCGCTGGTCTTGTCGTGCAGGCCGAAGCATTTGGGAGCTTGCTGGCAGACTTGTCTGTGTATTGTTCCACTGCAGCCCAACTGGAGCCGCTGACGGAGCACAGTGTGGCGCTCTTATGCAAAGACTTAGGGACCTGGGTCTACTTGATTGATGCCCTGGACGATTTCCCCGAGGATATGGCGGGCAAAGGACGCTCTTTCATTTTGGCAAAATCCACCACCGAAGCGGCAACGCTTGCCGAACCGCTGCTCCTGGGGCTCGAGCAAAACCTGGAAAAAACAGCCGCTCTGCTCCCTTACCAAAGGGATGCCGGCATCATTGCCAATGTTTTGCTGGACGGCCTCAGCAGTGAGCGTGCCCGTGTGCTGAAGCGGCTCTCCGAAGCGCCGCAATCCGTTGTGCGCTGAGGGCGGCAAGGGTGTTTCATTTTCTCGTTTCTTTTTTTCGCTACGAGTCGGACGGCTTCGTCTTTCCGATGTACTCGGCACTGCATTGGCTCCTGCTGCTGCTCGCGGGGGGTGGCGTATTTTTAATTTACAGAAAACGCGAGCGTTTACGCTCTTGGACCGGCCTGCGCTATGTTCTGGGAGCAGGATTACTTCTTGTGCAGTTGCTGCTTTATGCTTGGTTCTGGAACGGTGATGCGAACCTGCGGGCAGCGGGATGGCCACTCTACCACTGTCGTATCGCGGAGCTGGCGATGCTCTTGGCTCTGTTTGGGGGCTTTCGTTTTGCCAAAACGATTGCCATATATCTGGGTGCTTATGGGGCGATTTTTGCCTTGCTGATACCGATTATGGAGCCCTACGCTTTTCCGCATGTCACGAATCTGGCTTATTTTATGGCGCATCTGCTGATGCTTTGGACCGTGGCTTTTTTGATTTGTGTGGATGGGTATCATTTTGACAAGCTTGGTTTACTGCAGGCGGTGGTTTTTCTGAATTTGCTTAATCTGCTGATTTTGTTGGCCAATCCGCTCTTGGGGATGAATTATGCCTACTTTTCCTTTTCGCCAATTTTTACGGAGTTTTTCGCAGCCTGGCCGCGTGGCTTGTATGTGGTCTTTTTGATGCTGCTTTATAATCTGCTCTTGTGTTTGACGTTTTTTCTGGGGCGACGTTTTGAGCGGAGGAGACTGGAGGAGGCTTGCGTAGAAGAGGGGAGTCGCGGCCTGCTTCGGTAACGCGACGGCGGCGTTGGCCTTCGTCATGTTGATCTGGCTGTATCCTCAAAAATCTGACAAAAATGACGGGGATGTGGGTACATACGCGGTTTTGGACTGCCCAAGAAATGCGACGGATTTTAGGACAACTACCTAAACTACAATTTTTTCGTTTGTGCAAATTCAAGAGGAAGAAACGCAGTGGTTATACTGCCATTTCGGGATTTCAGCTACACTATTTTCGTTTCTGCAAATTCAATTTTGTAGAATCGTAAAAAATGTAGTAGAACTTCGGAAATTTTGGGAATTGACAAACATTTTGAGCAGAAATCTTGCACAAACGAAAAAACTGTAAGAAAAAGCCGGTGTGCAACCGATTCCAAGCGGTGTCGCAGCCAGTTCAAACAATGCGACGGATTGGATTTTACTTATACGGGTTGCTGGCTGACAAAATTTCCGCTAATCCAAGCGTGAGCGCTGATTTTGGGGTACTTGACGTGTAATTCAGGGTTTTAACCGTAGGTTTTTTCGCTAAACCAATTTTGGATTTTTCACAGCTTGGATTAGCGTAAAAAATGACTAAAAAGTCCTATTCGAGATCTACTTCCGCCTACTAAACTCGGCTTAAGTTGGTTTCTCGCAATTTTTGCCGGATTTTCAGCGGAGTCGCAGCCTGTCCAGGCAGCGCGACGGATCCCAGCGGTGTCGCAGCCTGCCCAAACAATGCGACGGATTGGATTTTACTTATACGGGTTGCTGGCTGACAAAATTTCCGCTAATCCAAGCGAAGGTGCTGATTTTGGGACACTCGACGTGTCATTCAGGGATTTTACCGTAGGTTTTTTCGCTAAACCAATTTTGGATTTTTCTCAGCTTGGATTAGCGTAAAAAATGACTAAAAAGTCCTATTCGAGATCTACTTCCGCCTACTAAACTCGGCTTAAGTTGGTTTCTCGCAATTTTTGCCGGATTTTCAGCGGAGCCGCAGCCTGTCCAGGCAGCGCGACGGATCCAGCGGTGTCGCAGCCTGCCCAAACAATGCGACGGATTGGATTTTACTTATGGTTGCTGGCTGACAAAATTTCCGCTAATCCAAGCGAAGGTGCTGATTTTGGAACACCTGACGTGTCATTCAGGGATTTTACGCAGGTTTTTTCGCTAAACCAATTTTGGATTTTTCTCAGCTTGGATTAGCGTAAAAAATGACTAAAAAGTCCTATTTGGGATCTACTTCCGCCCACTAAACACGGCCTGGAGTTGGTTTTTCGCAATTTTTGCCGGATTTTCAGCGGTGTCGCAGCCGCCCAAGCCGTGCAACCGATTCCAAGCGGAGTCGCCGCCCACCAGGTACCGCGACGGTTCCAAGCGGAGTCGCAGCCCGCCAGGCAACGCGACGCCTGATGAGGCAGAATCCACAATTAAATAATTCTTAATAGTAAAAAAGGAGCGTAATCGTTTATAATGGCAAAAGCAACGGCCCTTGCGTCCTTTGACGCAGAAAGAAAATAACATAATGATCACAATAGAAAAAAATCCTTACGAAATTTTGGGTGTCCGACAGGGTGCGACACAGGACGAAATTCGCGCGGCGTATATAAAACTGGCTAAAAAATATCATCCGGATAATTATCAGAATCATCCGCTCGAGGATATGGCCCAGTCCAAAATGCAGGAGATAAATTTTGCCTACGATTATTTGACGCGCCATGACGGTGACACCAGCGCATCGGGCAATAGCAACAATAACTACAATTATGGCTATGGCAGCACCCAGTCCCAGGCTTCCCAGAACCCTTATGGCGGGCAGGGCGGGACCTATCAGGGGCAGTCTTATAATAATCAGAACCAGAATCCTTACAACAGTTTTTGGGGAAACAGTAACCGTAATCCCAATAACCGCAATTTTTACAACTATAACCGCGGGCCGGGCGTGAGCAGAGGAGGTTGCTGCGGCGATTTGTGTATGTGTTTTGCCTTGGACAGCTGCTGCGAATGCATGGGGGGTGACCTCTGTAGCTGCTGCTGAGAACCCCGGCCAAACCCGGACCAAAAAACTAACCAGAGCCGCACTGGCTGCGGCTTTGATGTATCTCGCATTGCTGGCGGTCCAGTACCTGCCGACCGGCGATGCGTTTTTTTTCACGGCGGCGGCAAGCGCGTTGATGGCCGTCGTTTTGCTTTGCGGCTGGCTTTGGGCTGTGCTGAGTCTTGTGGCGGTGGGTTTATTGGCTTTTGCCAGTTTGGGACCGGCGCTGATCTGGCCTTTTTTTCTGGCGTATGGGCTTTGGGTTTTTATCAAAATGGCTATCGAGTGGCTGTGCTTCACGAAAGGTTATTCTCTGGCGATTGATTATGCGTTGAAAACGCTGGCCGCGGTGCTGCTGGCCGTGCTGGCGCGCTTTACCATGGCGGAATGGTTGCTGGGGCAGGCTTTTGCCACGCTGAGAATGCGACTGGGGAACTTTGTGGAACTTTGGCCACTACTGCTGGTGGTATTAATCCTGCTTTACGATTACGTTTTAACACTGGCAAAACGCATCCTCGTCAAAGACTTATTCCCGCATATGAAGTAGGAAAAAAAGGTCCCATCGCCGCTTCAGGAGCCATTTGAACTGCTCTTTGAAAAAGGCTAGAATGACCGGGTCGATGCCTAGGAAAGGACACCGCTTATGAGGAGTCCATTATATAAAAGAATCGCCGTATATATGCTCTGTCTGAGCACTTTATTTGCGACACTGGCCGGCTGTTCTTCAGAAGGCACCGTGGATAAGGTGGCGGATTACGGTTCTTATGGGGCGGATTGGGCGAAGGCTTTTGTGGAAAAAGTGCCTTTCCGCAACCCTTATTCAGAAGGGGAAGCGGAAGCAGCAGAACTGATTAAAAGCGAGCTGGACAACTTGGGCTATCGCTATGAGTTGCAGACTTTTGCCAATCCTTCGAATGCCGCACAGCAAAGTCAAAATATTATCGTCAACATAAAGGGCAGCGGTTTTCATGTTGACCCGGATAACCCTGACCCCCTGGCTTTTTTACGTAACGATCCGGCGAGCGATTCGACCTACGTTCCGGGGATTGACACCGGGACAACCGCGCTAGGTGAGACCCGGGCGACTGTAGATGCGTCAACGGTGGCTCCTTCCACTTACCCCTCCGGTTTAATCAAAAGGGAAATCATCTACGGTGCGCACTATGACACCCCTGCTTCGACTGCGGACCGCGCCAATATGCCTGATTTTGACGGCATCAATGACAATGCCTCCGGTGTGGCCGCATTGCTCTCGACTTTGCGGGAACTGAAAAAACATAAAAGTCCTTTTGATATCACCGTTGTCTTTTTCGGCGCGCGCTATGCGGGTTTTCAGGGCTCCTTAACGTACGCGACCAGTATTGCCAGTAACGCCCCCAACATCGAGGGGGTTTATATCGTCGAAGGCATCTATGCCGGTGAGCGCTTGTACGGCAATGCAGGCCGCAATGCGCTGATTCCTGAGAAAAAATACCTGATGCGCCGCAAGCTCTACGAGACGACGGATATCGTTTTGCAGTCGGACTTGTTCGAGACTTTGGGCGTGGGTGTGTATACCAATCAAGCCGGTTATGCCGTGACCGTGCCCGGTTATGGAGAAGGCCACATTTACCGGGAGTTCACACTGAATGACGGGGACTACCTGCCCTTTGACAGTATCGATATTCCCTCTGTTTTCTTCCAGGCCTGGAACTATTCTTCCGAATCTTTGGAAGAGGTCAAAGAATCTTCGTTGCCGGCATTTTCGGCTACCAACGGACAGATTTCCAATACCAACAGCGATAACGTGGCGTATTTGGAGGAGACCTTACCTCCGGGTGAACTGCAACGTCGCATCAATGCCGTAGCCTACATTTTGGTAACCGTGACACAAAAAGGCATCGTTGGTCTAAAAGCTGCCTAACAAGAACCTCAGCGTGATTGTTTTGGCAAAAGAAAGGAAAACCCTATGACAATTTTTGCCGCAACAATTTTTGGTTTGCAGAACTGGCTTTTCTGGCTAGTGCTGATGTTAATCTTCTTTGTTTTCGAAGCTGCGACCGTAGCCCTGCTCAGTGTCTGGTTCGCCGTCGGTGCGCTCTGCGCCGCCATCGCCGCTGCGTTCGGAGCAAGCTTTACAGTACAAATCATTGTCTTCGTCGTTTTTTCTGTGGCCTTTTTTGCCCTGGGGCTGCGCTTTAAAGACCGTATCTGGATTGCGCGTAAAAGCAAGACGGCCACCAACGCCGACCGTCTGATTGGCATGGAAGCGGTGGTCCTGGTGCGTATCGACCAAATTGACGGGCATGGTCAAGTCAAAGTCGATGGGAAGATATGGAGTGCGCGATCGGCAGACGATTCGGCTATCGCCGAAGGGGAATTAGTTCGTGTCAAATCAATCGCCGGTGCCAAACTGGTGGTTGAGCGGTTGCAGGCGTGAGGCTTTTGCCAATTTGCGCTTGCACCGAGGATAGATAAGGAGAAACAGCATGTTACAACAATTGTTAGCACTCAGCGCCCGCATCAATGTGGGCAATGTTTTAAACATCACCTTGGTGGTGCTCATCGTCCTGGTGGTTTTGATTATTCTTTTCAGGAATGTGCGCGTCGTCCCACAGGCCTCAAACTTCGTTATTGAGCGTTTGGGCACCTATCTGAAAACTTGGGAGACAGGCCTGCACTTTAAAATTCCTTTTATCGATCGCATCTCCAAAGTCGTTTCACTGAAAGAGCGGGTCTTTGACTTTAAGCCGCAAGCGGTGATTACCAAAGACAACGTCACCATCCAAATCGACACGGTGCTTTTCTACATGATCACGGACCCGAAGCTCTATGCCTACGGTATCGAGAGCCCGGCTGTGGCCATCGAAAACCTTACCGCTACGACGCTTCGTAACATCATCGGTGATCTGGAATTGGACGAAACTCTGACTTCCAGAGACCTGATTAATACGAGAATGCGCGAAATCCTCGATGACGCGACCGATCCCTGGGGTATCAAAGTCAATCGTGTGGAATTGAAAAACATCCTTCCGCCGGCCGATATCCAGAACGCCATGGAAAAACAGATGAAGGCGGAGCGTGAAAAACGCGAAAAGATCCTGATTGCTGAAGGTGAGAAGGAGTCGTCCATCCGCCGCGCCGAGGGTGAAAAGGAAGCCGCGATTCTGCGTGCCGACGCCCATAAGGAAGCCCAAATCCGCGAAGCCCAAGGTGAGGCTGAAGCCATATTGGTGGTGCAACGCGCCAGAGCCGAAGGTTTGCAGATGATTAAAGATGTCGGTGCCGATCATTCCTTAATCGCGTTGCGCAGTTTGGAAGCGATGGAAAAAGTTGCGGACGGCCGCGCCACCAAAATCATCATTCCTTCAGAAATCCAGAATCTCGCCGTTTTAGGGACCACACTCAAAGAGATGGTGACCGATCCGGAAGCCTTAAGCGCCAGTACGCCGATAATGTCCAGTAGTGTTCCGGCTAAGTCGAAATCCGCGTTTGACAGTTCTCAGAACGCTAATCCCAACCTCGGACAAAGAGCACCACAGACGAGTACAGCTTACACTCAGCGTCCCGGGAATCCTTCTCCAAGCGCGTCCGCTGTGCAACAGGCTGCGATGCGCCAGATGAACCCGGGTTATCCCTACTACACCGCTGACGGTCAGCGCTTGCAATAAAATCAGCCGACAGAGCTGTGAGCGTTCGAGCTCGCCGCTCTGCCTGATTCCGGCTAATACGAGAGAAAGGTGGCGGACGCTATGCTATTGGGTCTGAGCATCAAGAATTTTGCCCTACTCGAATCCTTTGATTTTGGAATGACAGCCGCCGATTTGAGCGCGGAGCGTATCGACTCAGTAGGAGAGACGGTTTTTCCGCTGAAACGTATGTCGGCGATTATCGGGCGCAATAACAGTGGCAAAAGCTTCTTCTTCGAAGCGCTCGACTTCCTCGGCGACTGCCTGCGCTTCAACGTGCCCTACGCCGCCACTCTCTACGGCCGCGGCGGCTTTTCAAAACTTCATACCCTGGGCTCTGCAGGCAATATCCGTTTCGAGCTGCTCTATCTCACCCCCTGGTCTGACGAGCTGCTTAATTACGAGTTGGAACTGAGCGGCGACCGCTATGGCCGTCCCGCCGTTGCGGCTGAAAAAGTCACGAGCATCCCGGTCAACAAAGACATGGCCGCCCGCATCAAAGGTAGCAGCCAGCACGCCGCATTTAAGACGGGAGAAAAACCGCAAGTACGTGTTTTGTTGGAATTTACTCAAGGGAAGGGCGGTGTCTTGGCTCAAAACAGCAGCGCAAACTGGGAAAGCAGTGAATTCGCCGACCTCAAAACCCCGGCCTTGGCGAGTTTCGGAAAAATGCTCAAATACAAGAGTCTGCGCAGTCTGTATCAATTCATCAGCGGCATCTTTTTCCTGCGTGATGCCACGGAAAGCAAGTCCGTGGATAAAGCCAACGCGGTCTACGCCCAGGGCGGGCATCGCCATATCGACCGCGAGGCCAGCAACGTGCGCAACGTCCTGGCTTACCTGAAACAGGAAGACCTAAAAGAATACAAGCGCATGATGCGACGCATCGAAGACCGCATCCCCTCGTCCCAACGTATGGGCGACTTGGTCTTGGACCAGGGCATCGTCAGCGGCGCAGCAAAACTTTTTGTGATCTTGCTCTTACTGCAGGACCCCAAGCCGCGGCCCCTGATACTTTTAGAAAATCCTGATACTTCTTTGTATCATGACATGGTTGAAGAGCTGGGCAAAGCCTTTCGTGACTATGTGCTGCGCCAGGAAAACGTACAGCTTTTCTTTTCCACGCACAGCACCATCCTTCTGGAATCCCTGACCCCTTATGAAGTCTGGGTCATCAAACGCCCGCACGATGGGACAGAGCGTTCCTACCTGCAAATGGTTGAGGACATCGCCCCGGTGCGCCGCAGCACAGATGCACTCAGCTTGCCGAATTTTGCCGGTCAAGCGGAGCTGAGTGCGGACGAAGGCGACGATGAAGATAACGATAAAGATGAAGATAACGATGACAGGGTGATACACGAATCCGGGTCTCAGGCCGATTCAACGGTAGAAACGGACCCTGGTTCTACTGCCTACCATTCGGGCAGTAAAGCCTCCTGCGTTGCCGGCTCCGCTTTAGTGCGTGCCATGTACAAAGAAGGCGTGGGCTTGGGTGCGCTCTGGTATTCCGGACATTTTGACATCGATGATAGGCCCGGCGAATGAAGCAAATCCCGCAAAACTATACGATTGAAGCCCTGGTCGAAGATCGCTCCGGAGGTTTAATTATCGCGGGTTTGCTGGAGAAAGCGCTCTTACCCTTTAAAGATAAAAACACGGTCAAGTCCTGGCAGCTCTCGATTAGACCGCACCGCGGAGTAGGAAGCTTGCCGCGAGACCTAAATAAGCGGCCGGAACCACTGACCTCAAATTTGCTGGGTTTGCTGCCCGCCAAACTGCGCGCCTATCGTAAACTTGAACCGGGCGAAGGGGCTGACGTCATCCTGGTGGTGCTGGACAGCGATGAGAAAGACAGCCGCAAACTTTTTAACAGCATTCGTTTTGCCGCACGCAGCATTGCTCCGAAAAAATCCGTCATCATCGGACTCGCCGTGGAAGAGCTGGAGGCCTGGCTCCTGGGTGACCGTGAAGCCATCCTGAAAGCCTATCCTAAAGCCAATCGCAAGGTACTCGAAGCCTACGAACAAGACAGTATTTGCGGTACCTGGGAGGTTCTGGCCCGCAGTATTATGGGCGATAAAGCCCAGGAACTGATTGAAACGGGATACCCCGCCGTTGGTATGTATAAGGCTGAGTGGGCAGCCAAAATTGCCCCACACCTCGACCCCGAAGCAAACCGCTCTCCCAGTTTCAAACGCTTTTATAAAGCCCTGACATTTGTACTTGAACACCCGGAAAGCATACTGGAAAGAAACCAAGATAATGAAGAACGATGAGCTGATTGTGCTCGCAAACCCCATGTCCAGAGGTCCCAGAGCAGCTTATATTCATATTCCTTTTTGCAAAAGAAAGTGTGGCTACTGCGATTTCCGCTCTTTTGCCGCTACCCCCGAAGACATCGATGCTTATGTTACTGCGCTCAGCGCCGAGATTCGCCGCATGTCCGAGCTCAACGCCGTCTTTACCCAGCGCGAAAGACTCGATTCCTTGTATATCGGGGGCGGTACCCCCAGCCTCCTGAGCCCGCAGCAAGTCAACTCCCTCATTGTTGAAATCGACCGCGCCTTCGGACTGCGCGATGACTGCGAAATTACCCTGGAAGCCAATCCCGACAGCGCGGAGAGCGAAAAGTTTTTGGATTACCGCGCCGCCGGCATCAACCGTCTGAGCCTTGGTGTCCAGTCTCTGAATGATGATTTACTGCGGCGTCTAGAGCGCCTGCACGATGCCAAGACCGCCAGAGAAGCCATCACCAAAGCCAAACGTTCTGGCTTTCGCAACCTCTCCGTTGACCTGATGATTGGGCTGCCCGGCCAAACGTTTGACGATCTGACCCAGGACTTAGAAGTGCTCTTGCGCGAGGATATTCCGCATTTTTCGGTCTACTCATTGGGCATTGAGGAAAACACGCCATTCTATGCACGCTACTTTCAGGAGTCTCAACTTGGCGGGCTTTCCGATTGCGAGTCAGTGGCAAATAGTGAGTCTGTGGCAAAACCAAGCACCAACGACCCGCTCTACGCTCCTTTACCGTCTCCTTCCGAAGAGCGGCAGATGTACCATTTCTGTCTCGAGTATATGCATGAGGAAGGTTACCGGCATTACGAGGTTTCGAATTTTGCCAAAGAGGGTTATCAATCCAAGCATAACCAGGTGTATTGGCGGGCCGAACCTTATTGGGGTTTCGGGCTTGCCGCAGCTTCGTACATTGCCGGTCATCGCTGCACGCAAACCCGCGACTTTAGTAAGTATTTGGACTTTTTCCTACAACCTCAGTTTGCTGTCTCCTCTACGGAGGATGCGCCGATGTTTGTCGTGCCCAAATCACTGTCAGAACTCAACCCCTGCTTGGAAGAAGACCTGCGCGTGGATCGTGCGGAAGCGATGCAGGAATATTTTTTGTTGGGTTTGAGGCTGCGTGAAGGCGTCAGTGAAGCGGCTTTTCGGCTGCGTTTCGAAGAGGGGATTCCTTTTACTCTGCTGGAAAAACTGCGACGTTTGAGCGCTGAGGATTTGCTGGTCGAAGGGAAGGCGTCGGGTGCCGAGGGCGTTGCAGGTTCGACCTGGCGTCTCAGTCGCAAGGGCTTGGATTTCGGCAACGAGGTTTTCCGGGAGTTTGTGTAGGCCCGCCGGGGCTGTGGCAGCTTGTCTGGGTCGTTTGAGCTGAGCGGCTGTATGGAGTCGTGATTGCCGCTAAATTGGTAATTGGCAAAATTTTCGATAATCCAAGAACTCATGCGCAGAATCAGGTGAAAACACGGTTCTAGGGACAAGAATTGCGATAATCCAAGTGGAAAAATCCACTATCTTGGATTAACGAAAAAACTGTTATGAAGTGACCCTTGTCAAGTATGTTTTTTATTCCGATTACATCATTTTTAAAACTCCCTTCCTAGAGGAAGGTTCAGAGGTTTGATTCGACAGTTCTCGGCACAATTCTGTTATACGCGGATTCGGTCAGTCCCACGCAGGTCAATGGTTCGGCCGTGGAGTTCTACAGTCTTACGACGTGAATCACAGTTTCCTGTGTCAACAACTTTTTTCGTAGTCACTGAACCTGTCTGTCCATCAAAACCTCTGAACCTCCCTCCAGACATGGTGTCGCTGGATCTCTTTTTACTTTTGCTGTCTCTGCCGTTTGTGATCTGTTTTTTATCTTGTGGCTATTTGTACCGGTTCTCGGTGTTCTGTCATCATCCCCCAAACGAAACCGCCAACTCTCGGCGATAGCCGTTACCGCAACATTGTGTTTTTTGGACTGACGTTTCATGCGGTAGAATTTGCGCCTGGTTACCTGCTCGCACGATCCGCACACGCAATAACATCGGGCGCCTTTCCTTCTTGTCGTTTTCGTAAATCGCGAGACTTTGCCCACAGACCCTCGGGTATAACACTGAGCGGCTTCTACAAGCACTCGGATATGGGTGTTTCCTGCTTTCGTAATGCTCGTTCGAATTTGCGTATTTCCACCGGAGTGCTCACTCCGGAACCAATCCAAGATAGGCGGCATAGTGGGTGGCTGTTCTAAACCGTTGGAAATCACTCGTTTCCACCAGAATGGTCATCGCACTATAAGTCTTAATCCCTACGAAACAACGAAGCTGTTCTACTTTTTCGGTAGGCATCGAGTTCAGCAAACTCTTCTATCCGTCGATCAAAGGTTTCCAGCTTGTCACTCAGTTGCCGATAGCTCGAGAGGTATTCTTGCAAAGGTCTCCTTCAGAATCGGATTCACGACAAACGACTGAGCCAGGTTAAATGGGCCGCCGTCCAGTAGCTTTTGTTACCGTCATACGCTTGGCCATTACGAAGACAAAGTCCCTGAATCTCTTGCTTGAGCATTTTGAACTTTTGTGGTCGTCTCGCATACGGATGTACTGCTTGACCATGTCATCTTGAACGCTTGGGATATAGACGAGATCGTAAGTGCCATAGGCCAAAGCTTTTGGCAATCTTTTTCGGCATCGAGACGATCCGTCTTGGATGCGATGTTTTTGGCATCAGAAAGATGCTGCTTGCTTTGATATGACAGGTGATGCCTTTTTGGCGCAACTGATAATAGAGGGTATAGCCCATGCAACCTGCCTCATAGCCACAGATGAAGCTGACCTCGTCCTTGTCCGGATGTTGTAAGAGGAAATTTTCTTTTCAATACGATTCAGATACTTCTCGATCAGTTGACTGTCTGCATCCAAAGTCGCGTGAGCAAAGAGTTTGTCCTCTCCAGACATACTAGGTTCTAAGCAGCACAGGGTGTAGCTGTTTTTGTGACATCGATTCCGACATAAATTATACTTTTCATTGAGTGACCTCCATTGTATGCGGCAATGCCGCTGGCTGTTTAACACATTCCAGACTAACGGATAAATCCACGTTGTTGCAATGCGGGGTCATCATATTGTCTTACGGTAAAACGGGCAAATGACTAAACGCCAGACCCAAAAATCAGCATCAATCTTGGATTATCGAAAAAAGTGCCAACATATCTCTAAGATAAGCGGAGTCGCAGCCGCCCAAGCACCGCGACGACTTCGGATTAGCGGAGTCGCGACCGTCCAAGCACCGCGACGACTCCGGGACGCGAGTCGCGACCGCCCAAGCACCGCGACAAATCTAATTCGCGCGCTGTAAGGCGCGCACCGCATCTTCTCCCAAAACCCAAATCCCAAACCCGAATTCCAAACAGAATCCCAAATTCTCAATCCCAAACTCCGAATCTAAAAATCCAAATTCAAAACCCGAATCCCAAAACCCAAATCCCAAACCCGAATTCCAAAGCCAGAATCCCCAATTCCTAATCCCAAACCAATAACCCCGAATCTATAAACCCAAAAACCAGCTCGAACTCTGAGCCGAAAAGCCGCAGATTGTGGCAATTTTGTGATTTTTCAAGAACGACTTTGATTTTCCTTGACATTCGTTTTGAGAGGGTGTAAATTTGTTTTAGCACTCGGGAGACTTGAGTGCTAAAAATTAAAAAGAAGGAGCAGACGGATGAGCCTGGATAACCGAAAGAAAACCATATCAAAGCAGTGATTGATGATTACATCGCCACCGCTGAGCCGGTCGGCTCCAAAAAGCTATTGAAAAATACGCTTAGGCCTGAGCCCCGCCACGGTCAGAAACATCGAGCAGAGCTGAACAGCAAGGCTATTTGGAATCACCGCATACTTCAGCTGGTCGCGTCCCTTCGACAAGGGATACAGGGTCTACGTGGATTCACTCGTAACCGTGGCACTCCTGGACGTCAAGACACGCGTGATAATGTCAGGAAGTCCCTGCAAAGTGATTTTAAGGATTTACCGGATTTGTTGAAAAGCGCATCCTCAGTTCTTTCGACCTCAACCGGTTATACCTCGGTCGCACTCACCCCGCGTTTGACCCAGAGTCAGCTCTCACAGATTAAGATGCTGATGATTGAGCCCGGACGTGCCCTGGTTGTAGTCGTGGTCAGTGCTGGCTTGGTCAAAGACCGCCTGGTTCGCATCCCGGACTTGCTCGACGCAGAGCAGTTACGCCTGATTGCACAGGCCGCAGAGCAGAATCTGGCCGGCATGCCACTCGAGGATATCACTTTGGTGACGGTCGCGACGGCGCTGCAGGGGGTACTTTTGCCCGAAAGCCTGTTAAACCAAGTGCTCTATGAAACCTATGTCTCCATAAAACAGGCAGAAAACCTGGAAACCTATGTGGATGGCGTACCGAATATCTTTTCGCACCCTGAGTTTCAGAGCCTTGGCAAAGCACGCGCGATTGTTGACACCCTGTCTCAGAACGGCTTGATTGTCGGTCTGATGGAAAATAAACCACCGCTGAAAGATACCCAGGAGCGCGAAGAGACGGAGAATAGTGTACTCAGTCCGCTCAGCTCGAATAATAATGCAGATTTTATGATTCGTATCGGACAGGAACTGGCTCTGGAAAGCATGAAGGACTGCAGTTTTGTCACCAGCACTTACAAAATCAGTGACAAGATTGTGGGCAGTATCGGTGTTGTCGGTCCGCGACGCATGGAGTACAGCAAGGTTATTTCACAAATATCGTTTGTCCGTGAAGCCATGGACGAGCTGATTAATACGGAGGAGAACAGGCATGCATAGTGCAAAAGGAAAAGCAAAGAACAAGGACACAGGAAAGAATTCCATTCACGAGGAAGTGAAGATTCAAACTGCGACCGCTGATCTGAAGCAAGAAGAAACCGCAGAAGCCGCTGCAGATGTCAAAGCAGCAGAAGATATGGAAAAATCAGCCTCAAGCGATACAGAAGCTGTAAGTGAAAACCCTGAAATCACGGAATTACAGAGCGAGCTTGATGCGCTGAAAGAGGACCTGAACGAACCCAATGACGGCACACTACGCCTGGCCGCAGAGTTTGATAATTTCAGAAAACGCAGCCGTCAGGAAAAAGACGAACTTTACTCGAAGTCTGTTGCCGATGTCTGCGCCATGTGGCTGCCGGTTCTGGACAATCTGGAAAGAGCCGTCAAGACTATGGAGGGCATTTCGCACGAAGAGTCGAAGATGGCCGCGGATGGAATTACCCTGGTCCTGAAACAAGCCGAAGAGATTATGGGCAAACTGAATGTCAAAGAAATCCCTGCTTTGGGTGAAACCTTTGATCCCAGCCTGCACGAAGCGGTCATGCATTATGAAGATGAGGAAAAGGGCAGCCAGGAAATCACCGAGGTTTTCCTTAAAGGGTATAGCATCGGAGAGCGCGTATTACGCCACAGCGTCGTGAAGGTCGCGAATTAATGAAAACAATCCGCCTCAAGCGGTGAGTATAGCCTGAACCGAGGTTCGGACGGGGGGATCCAAAGTCTCCCAAAATAGAGAATAAGCTAAAAGTATTTTTAGGAGGAACATAAGATGTCAAAAGTAATAGGAATCGATTTGGGTACAACCAATTCATGTGTAGCTGTATTAGAAGGTGGCGAGCCTGTCGTTATCCCAAATTCTGAAGGGGCCAGAACCACTTCATCCGTTGTCGCATTTACCAAAACCGGTGAGCGTTTAGTCGGCCAAATTGCCAAGCGTCAAGCCGTGACCAACCCTGACCGCACCGTGCAGTCGATTAAGCGCGAAATGGGTAGCACCCACAAAGTTAATATTGACGGCAAAGATTATTCACCGCAGGAAATTTCGGCGATGATTTTGCAAAAATTAAAGACAGACGCAGAAGCCTACCTGGGCGAAAAAGTCACACAGGCGGTCATCACCGTACCTGCATACTTCTCGGACGCTCAGCGCCAAGCCACCAAAGACGCCGGTAAAATTGCCGGTCTCGAAGTCCTGCGTATCATCAACGAGCCCACCGCAGCCGCTTTGGCTTATGGCCTGGACAAAGAACACGACCAAAAGATCTTAGTCTTTGACTTGGGTGGCGGTACCTTCGACGTTTCCTTATTGGAAATCGGCGATGGTGTTTTCGAAGTTCTGGCCACCAACGGTAACAACCGTTTGGGTGGTGACGACTTTGACCAAAAGATCGTGGACTGGATGGTTGCAGAGTTTAAGAAGAGTGACGGCATTGACCTGACTACCGATAAGATGGCTTATCAGCGTCTCAGAGACGCCGCGGAGAAAGCCAAAATCGAACTTTCCAGCGTGGCGCAAACCAGCATCAACCTGCCTTATATCACGGCTGATGCCAGCGGCACCAAGCATCTGGACATGAGCTTGACCAGAGCCAAATTCGATGAAATGACGGCAGATTTGGTTGAAAAAACCATGGTGCCTCTGCGTTCTGTGCTGCAAGACTCTGGTCTCGAGAAGAGCGCCATCGATAAAATCCTGTTGGTTGGCGGTTCCACCCGTACACCGGCCGTACAGGAGAGTGTGCAGCGCTTCTTCGGTAAAGAGCCCTTCAAAGGCATCAACCCTGACGAGTGTGTCGCCATCGGCGCCGCCATCCAAGCCGGTGTTTTGACCGGTGATGTTAAAGGTCTGCTCTTGCTCGACGTCACCCCGCTGTCGCTGGGTATCGAGACCATGGGCGGTGTCTTTACCAAGATCATTGAAAGAAACACCACCATTCCTGCCAAGAAGAGCCAAATCTTCTCGACTGCAGCAGACGGACAAACCCAGGTGGATGTCCATGTCTTCCAGGGCGAACGCGAAATGGCCCAGTACAACAAGTCTCTCGGTAACTTTATCCTCGACGGTATTTCCCCGGCACCCCGCGGTGTTCCGCAGATCGAAGTCACCTTTGATATCGATGCTAACGGTATCGTGGCGGTCAGTGCACAAGACAAGGGCACAGGCCGTGAGCAACACATCACCATTACCGCTTCAACCAACTTGTCCAAAGAGGACATCGACAAAGCGGTGAAGGAAGCCGAGCAATTTGCCGCAGATGACAAGAAGCGTAAAGAAGAAGTCGAAGTGAAGAATAATGCGGACTCCGCTGTCTACACTGCAGAAAAAACGCTGACGGACGTAGGCGACAAACTGAGCGATGATGACAAAACACCGGTCAAAGACGCGGTTGAGAAACTCAAAGCCAGCATTGCCTCGAACAACACCGAAGACATGAAACGCGACACCGACGCTTTGCAGCAGACCATTTACAAACTGTCTGAAAAACAGTACCAGCAACAGGCACCGCAGGAAGACCCCAACCAGGCTCCCGGAGCGGATTACGGCGCGGGTCAGTCGCAAGCGGGCGGCGGCACCTATGACGCTGAATTTAAAGATGCCGGCGGCGACAACTAAGCCGCGTCAGACATGCTGATTTATGGACGGGGACTTTGCCCAAACGGGCAGGTCCCGTCTGTTCGTGATAAGCTATAACGCGTTCGAGAGAAACATAGGTACAGACACAAAGATTTAGATAACGGAAAAGAGGAGTCAAAGCAGTGGCAGATAAGAGGGACTACTACGAGGTACTCGGAGTCAATAAAACCGCGACTGACGATGAACTTAAAAAAGCATACCGAAAGCTGGCTAAGAAATATCATCCAGACGTCAATCCTGACAACAAGGAGGCGGAAGCGAAGTTTAAAGAAGCGGCGGAAGCGTATGCAGTCTTGAGTGATCAGGGCAAAAGACAACAATACGACCAATTCGGTCACGCCGGTGTGGACGGCCAAGGCTTTGGCGGCCCCGGCGGTTTCGACATCGACCTCAGCGATATTCTGGGTTCTTTCTTCGGTGGCGGTTTTGGTTTCGGCGGCGGTGCTTCGTCAGCCAGACGTAACGGTCCCAGGCGGGGCGCTGACTTGCGCTATCGCATGAGTCTCGAGTTTACCGAGGCGGCGTTCGGCACGACGCGCGAAATCAGCTTTACGCGCGAGGACCACTGTGACCATTGCCAGGGCAGCGGGGCCGAACCCGGCAGCAAAGTCGATACCTGTCCTACCTGTAACGGCAGAGGCGTGGTCAACCAAAGCCAGCAGACCATGTTCGGTAATATGATGACCCAAACCACTTGTCGTACTTGTAACGGCAGTGGAAAGAAAATTGAAACACCCTGTTCGGTGTGCCGTGGTAGCGGTCGGATGAATAAGTCCAAAAAATTGCAGGTTAAAGTGCCGGCCGGTATTAACAACGGCGAAATGCTAACCCTGCGTGGTGAGGGAGAAGCCGGTAGTCAGGGCGGACCCAGTGGCGACCTTTATGTGGAAATCAGCATCAAACCGCATAGCCTCTTCCAGCGGAAAGGGGCAAACACCTACTGCGATGTGCCATTTACTTTTGCCCAACTAGCCATCGGCGGAGACGTGGAGATCCCCACTTTGGACGGTAATGTGACCTACAAACTGAAGGAAGGCACACAGCCCGGTGATGTGATCAGCATTAAAGGCAAAGGCATCCCCCTGATCAACCGAGCGGGACAGCGCGGCGATCATTTCGTGACCGTTGTACTTGAAGTCCCGCGCCACTTGAATGAAGAACAAGCCAGACGCCTCAAAGAATTTGAAGCGACCCTGGATATGCGCAACTATCAAAAACGGGGTAATTTCTTCAAAAAGATCAAGGACTTGTTTAGCTGATGGCAAAATGGTTGGAAATCACGATTAAGACCACCGCAGAAGCAGCGGAAGCTGTGGCGGATTTGTTGCTACGCGAAGGTGCGGCTGGCATTGCCACAGAAAATCCCGAGGACATCAAGGCGGTGATTCAGTCGGCTGACAGCTCGATTTTCACAGATCCGGACTACCTCGAAGAATTGCCTGACTACGTGCGTGTGCGAGCTTATTTTGCACAAGACGACAAGCCTTATATAATGCAGAAAATCACGGTTGCTCTGGAAGCGATGCGAGACTATCTGGATGTAGGCGAGGGACTCACGGCCAGCGCCGAGGTTCATGAAGAGGACTGGGAAAACTCCTGGAAAGAGCATTATCACCCGCTGAACATCTCAGAACATTTGACCATTAGTCCCAGCTGGGAAGATTACCAGCCAAAAGCTGATGAACTGGTCATCACGCTGGATCCCGGTTCGGCCTTCGGTACAGGCGAACATGCTACGACCGCCCTATGCTTGCGTGCCCTTGAGCAGCTGAGCTTGTCAGGTCAAACGCTCTTGGATTTGGGTTGCGGTTCCGGCATATTAGCCATCGCGGCAGCACTCATGGGTGCTGAGACGGTTGAGGGTCTCGATACAGATGCGAACGCCGTGAAGGTTGCCCAGGCCAATGCCGAGCTCAATGATTGTGCGAGGGATATCTACTTCCATGTCGGCGAACTGCCTGCCGCAAGTCAGCCGCAGTATGATGTGATTGTCGCCAATATATTGGCGGAGGTGCATGTCAGTCTGGCAAAAGACTACGCTGCACGCCTTAAAAACCAAGGGACTCTAGTCCTCGGTGGCATCATCGAACACAAGTGCAGCGCAGTAAAAGAAGCCATAGCCCAAGCAACGGAACTACAGCTTCGTGAAGAAGTCAGTGAGGCAGGCTGGCATATGCTCAGATATGAACAGGCAGGTGTACTTTAATCCTTAATTAACGCGGACAATGCGTCTGATTCTGAAGCCATGCGCAGTCGTGGGGGCTACGGACCCCGGACTGACATGGTTTTCGCTTTCATAAGCCATAATCGCAGCCATAATAACGCTGACCAGTTCTGCATCGTCCGTCGCACCGCTGGCCGATAATGCTGGGGCAGCGACTGAGCCGCTCTTATTGGGCGTGACAGAGGGTATGGCTAATTGCTCAACACCCTTTTTGACGCGCTTCACATCATTGGACAACAATTTCGTGCGGTATAAAAGATAAAGTAAGAGTAAGGCCAGAAGGGCCAGCACAATATAGATTTCCTGAGGCATGAAAAAACCTTCCTCTGTATATGATTCGCCACTTAAACGTGGCGCGCTATGTTTAAACTGCTTTAATCATAACAGATGAAAAATGTCTTTTCGATACAAAGGCTTGGTGTTCATGATAAAATTTAATCAGGTGTAAAAAGCTGGGCAACGGATAAACATCCGTAAAGTGAAAGGGGAGATGCAGATGAAATCTCCGGAATTGTTTCACAGCGGCCTGGAATGCCGCGCTTACCATTACTTTGGCGCACATGAGAGCGACGTCGGTTATATTTGGCGCATATGGGCACCCGGGGTTCGTTCCGTTTCTGTCGTAGGTGACTTCAACAATTGGCAGCCCGCCGCAAATCCTTTGCAAGAGATTTTTCCCGGTATTTATGAAACGCATATTGCCACAGCCGTCCCGGGGCAGTGCTATAAATTTGCGCTTACAGATCAGTCTGGACAGTGCACTTACCGCAGCGATCCCTTTGCTTTTGCCAGTGAACTACGCCCTCAAAACGCTTCCGTGCTCTGGCGTGACAGCCATTTTGACTGGGGTGACGAGAGCCATTGGCCACAGAGCGCTGACGCGAAATATGCCCGCCCGCTGAATATTTATGAATTACATCTTGGTTCTTGGAGACGTCATGCAGACGGCTCCTTTTTAAACTATGCAGAAATGGTTGATGAGCTGATTCCCTACCTGCAGGAATTACAGTTTACGCATGTTGAGTTGATGCCACTGCAGGAACACCCTCTGGATGCGTCATGGGGTTATCAGGTGACGGCGTATTTTGCCGTGACTGCACGCTACGGGACAGCAGAACAGTTCAAATATATGGTTAAACGCCTGCATGAAGCGGGTTTCGGAGTCATTTTGGACTGGGTTCCAGCTCATTTTCCCAAAGATGAACACGGACTGGCGCGCTTTAACGGAGAGGCTTTGTACGAGTATGCGGATGCCGAACTGCGTGAGCGAAAAGTTTGGGGAACTTTGGTCTTTGACTACGGGCGCCCCGAAGTCTGTTCCTTCCTTTTGTCCAATGCCTTTTATTGGATTGAGGAGTATCACCTGGACGGCCTGCGTTTTGACGCGGTTTCCAGTATTTTATATCGCAATTATGACAGTTATGCCTATGAGCACTTAGAACAGGGCGAGCAGATTAATGAGGAAGCCGTCAGCTTTTTGCGGCACGTGAACAATCGCCTACATGAAGCCTTTCCCTGGGTGCTGACTTTTGCCGAGGAATCCTCTGACTTCCCCTTGGTGACGGGAGCGACGGCAGAGGGGGGACTGGGCTTTGACTACAAATGGAATTTGGGCTGGATGCATGATACCCTCGATTACTTTACATCCGACTACGTTTATAGACCTTATAACCACAACAAACTGACTTTCTCCCTGACCTATGCTTTCAGCGAGCGCTATGTTTTACCGCTCTCGCATGACGATGTCGTGCATGGCAAAAAGTCACTGATCGATAAAATGCCCGGTGATTATTGGCGCAAATTTGCCAGTTATCGCTGCCTGCTGGCTTACCTCATGACACATCCCGGCGCTAAGCTCTTGTTTATGGGTGCAGAGTTGGCCCAGTTCAATGAATGGCATTATTACGAAGCCTTGGACTGGAATCTCCTGGACTACGAAATGCATCGCAAACTGCGCAACTACCTAATTGAGCTGAATAAACTCTATCTGGCTCAAGCTGCGTTTTGGGCTAACGAGCATGACTGGAGCGGTTTTGTCTGGCTGGATGCAGACGATGCGGAACATTCTGTTTTTTCATACATAAGGCAGGCAAAAGACGCCCCGCCTTGTCTGCTCATTTTCAACATGTTGCCCAGCCCCATTGAAGACTTCTGTATCGGCGTGCCCTATTCCGGGCGTTGGCGCATCCTTTTGAACAGCGACGACGGGAACTTTGGGGGGAGCGACTACGCGCTCTATCCTGGGACAAGTGATGTGACGGAACTGCATACAAGAGGCAAAGCTGAAGGGGAGATGGCAGACTCACTGGCCTTCCGGCTGACCCCTTTGTCGGCTTTGATTTTGCAATATATACCATAATAAAATCTGCAGACAATTGCTAAATGCCAAATTCGAATTTTATCTCTCTGTTATGACGGTTTTTTGTTTCTTATACTGTCAAATATTACAAAGATTTAAAATGAAACGGCAAATGCATTGTCAAATCTATGGATATAAATGGTAAGATGTAGGCGAAACAAACGCTCGCAATCTGCGAAGCAAAAAAGGCGTAACGGATAGGAGGGATTCCCTTGAAAAAAGACATGATAGCTATGATTCTGGCAGGCGGGCAAGGCTCGCGTTTAGGTGCATTGACCTACACGGTGGCTAAACCTGCGGTTCCCTATGGTAGCAGATACCGCATCATTGATTTTCCTCTGAGTAATTGCATTAATTCCGGCATCGATACGGTAGGCGTTCTCACACAGTACCAACCCCTGGCCTTGAACACGTATGTAGGCAACGGCCATCCCTGGGATTTGGACAGGAGTAATGGTGGGGCTTTTATTTTGCCACCTTACCAACATGCCTCCGGCAGCGACTGGTACAAGAATACCGCCAATGCCATTTACCAAAATATTCAGTTTATTGACAATTTCAGTCCCAGTTATGTCTTGATTCTCTCGGGTGACCATATTTATAAAATGGACTACAACAAGATGCTGGCCCAACACATTGCCACGGGCGCGGCTGCAACGATTGCGGTTTATGAAGTCCCTTGGGAAGAAGCCCCGCGTTTCGGGATCATGAACACGGATGACGAAGGAAAAATTGTCGAATTTGAAGAGAAACCAGCCAATCCCAAATCTAATCTGGCTTCGATGGGCATTTACATTTTCTCTTATGATGTTTTGCGCCCGGCTTTGATCGAAGACGAAGCGGATGAGAAGTCTTCACATGACTTCGGTAAAAACATCATTCCCAAATTGCTCAACGGTGGCCATAAACTCATGAGCTACACCTTCTCCGGTTATTGGAAAGACGTCGGTACCCTGTCCTCATTGTGGGAGTCCAACATGGACATCCTGGACAGTCCGGACGAAATCAACTTCCGTGACAAATCCTGGCGTATCTACAGCCGTAACCCGGTCAAACCGGCACACTTTGTGGCGAAAGATTCCTCCATCAAAAACTCCTGTATGACGGACGGTTGCGTGATCTACGGTTCGGTTGAGCACTCCGTGCTCTCGCACAGCGTGCGTATCGAGCCCGGTGCAGTCGTTAAAGATTGTGTGCTGATGCCCGGCGTACACATCAAGAGTGGCGCCGTGGTCGAAAAATGTGTCATCGGCATGAATACCGTGGTTGGTGAGAACGCCAAACTCGGTGGTGCAGACGGTAAAGGAACGCCTTACTACAACAACAAAATTTGCTCCAATAACATCAGCCTGATCGACGGCGGACTGAAGCTGAGAGACGGCGCGGTGGTTCCGGGCAATTGTATGGTGACGTATAACGAAGAGCTGGGCTATGACGATGTCATTGAAAGCCGCATACAGCAATTCGCGATGTAAGGAGGAGATGAAGATGATTAAAGATGTTGCCGGTCTCATCATTGCAGACGACCGTAGAATTCAGTTAGGAGAACTCTCCAAACCGCGTGCCTTGTCGGCTATGCCTTTTGCCGGACGTTATCGCATTATTGACTTCATGCTCTCCAACATGGTCAATTCCGGTATCCGCACAGTCGGTATCTCGACATTTAACAAGTACAAATCACTCATGGACCATATTGGCTCAGGCAGTGCCTGGGACTTGGACCGCAAGACCCAAGGTCTCTATTTCCTGACGCCGGGTGTTATATCAGACTCTTATCATGGCACCAATGACGATTTGGCCGGCATCGTTTCTTTCTACAGGGAACTGACGCACAAGTACGTGGTCGTGGTCGGCAGCGACATCGTCATGTCTACAACCTTCGACGAGTTGCTCGCTTACCACATTGAGAAAAAAGCAGATATCACGGTGATGTATAACCGTGACGGCGACCAGGAAACAGACAACGGCTTTATCCTGGATATGACGCGCAGCGGAAAAATCAAAACGGTTTATGACAATCCTATGAGTCCGGTTTCGAACCGTCGCCTGATTAATGTGATGGTGATTGAGCGCGAGCTCTTTGTCAGCATTTTGGGTGAAGCCGTGGCCCGTGGGGAGAAGACTTTTGCCATGAGTAGCTTTGTAAAACTCTGCGAACGGCTGAACGTCTACGGTATGGAGTACAAAGGCTTGGTCTTACGCATCAACTCGATCCACGAGTATTTTGAAGCGACCATGCAAGTCATTGAAAAGAAGAACAATGAAGCGCTGTTCTGGTCGGGAGAGCCTGTCTACACGAAAGTTAAAGATGAGGCGCCCACCTATTATAGTGCCGGTTGTATTGTTGAGAATTGCATCATATCTGACGGTTGTATGGTACAGGGTTCCGTTAAGGACTCCATGATTTTCCGCGGTGTCACCATCAGCGGACAGGCGAAATTGACCAATTGCATCGTGTTACAAGACAGTTATATCTCCGAAGCCTGTGAGCTGGAGAATGTCATCATTGACAAGGATTGCCTCATTCGTCCGGGCATTAAACTGATCGGACAGAAAGGATATCCTGTCGTTATCGGAAAGGGGGCTGTCGTATGAGTCAACTGAAAGTACTGATGGTCGCATCGGAGGTTGCGCCTTTTGCCAAAGTGGGAGGCTTAGCCGATGTGGTCGGAGTACTGCCGCAACAGCTGCAAGCCATGGGTGTTGAAACCCGTGTGATTATGCCACTCTACAAACGCATCAAAGACCGTTATTCGGATCGTCTGCAGTTCGTACGCTGGGCGATGCTGAAGATGGGCTGGCGCTCCATGTACAGCGGTTTGCTGAAGATGGAAGACCGGGGTGTCACGTATTACTTCATCGACAATGAGTATTACTTCAACTACGACTCCATCTATCTGGACTACAGTTTTGACATTGAGCGTTTCTGTTTCTTTCAAAGAGCCGCGTTAGAAGCGATGGGCGAGCCTATGGGTTTTGAACCGGACATCGTCCATTGCCATGACTGGCAGGCCGGTATGATCCCGGTGCTGCTTGAAGCGCACTATCATCCCTCCGGTTTCCATACTCAGGTGAAGACGGTATATACCATCCATAACCTGAAGTACCAGGGGATTCACGGCGTTGAGCGCATCGCGGACCTGATGGATTTACCCACCAGATACATGACGGAGTACGGGGTGCTGAAGGACGGCGTACCCAATTTCATGAAAGCCGGCATTGTCTACAGCCATGCGGTTACAACCGTGTCTCCTACCTATGCCAATGAAATCATGACGGATTTCTACGGTGAGGGTTTGGACGCTGTCTTACGCAACTACGCTTACAAGTTACACGGCATTCTGAACGGCATAGACCTGGATGTCTATAATCCTGCCACAGACCCGCATATAGCAGCGCAGTATGACGTCAAGACTTGGAAAGAAGGCAAGATGGCCTGTCGTGCGGCTTTACAGGAGGAGATGAGCTTCTCCTGCCCGCGTGAATGGCCGCTCATTGGTATGATTACCCGTGTAGTCGATCAGAAAGGCATGGATTTGTTGTTACGGATTCTCGATGAACTCCTAGACAACAATACTTCCATGGTGGTTCTGGGTACCGGAGACCCCTTCTATGAGAATGCACTGAAAGACATCGCCATCAGAAGGGGAGACCGCTTCAGAGCCTGCATCACCTTTGACAATGCTTTGGCCCACCGTATTTATGCCGGGTCTGACATGTTCATGATGCCCTCCATCTTTGAACCCTGTGGCTTGTCGCAAATGATTTCCATGCGTTATGGCACGGTACCGATTGTGCGCGAAACCGGTGGTCTGAAAGACACCGTCTTCCCGTACAACCAGTTTACCGGGGGTGGCAACGGCTTCTCGTTCAGTAATATCAACGCCCACGAATGTCTCTTCACCACCAAGTATGCGGTCCATGTATACAATAACAACCGCGAAGCCTGGGAAGGCCTGGTAGAGACCGGCATGAACTCGGATTTCAGCTGGAATCGTTCGGCCGACCATTACGTCGAGGTCTATGCCGGTGTGATGGAGCAACCCAAAAGTGACTTCATTGCAACCGCGCCCGGAGCCGTGACTGAGGAGCCAAAAACGGCAGCGAAAACGACTGAAGCTGAAGTAAAAACGACGACAGCAAACACTAAGAAAAAAGAGAAATAAGGCATTAAGTAAGCAGATGAACAATCGCTAGATAACATGAAGCCCGGTGCTAAAACGTTTGCGCCGGGCTGTTTTTTTACTCAAACTCGTCTATAATCCATTTTACTTAGTTTAAGCGGAGATGTTAAGCAAATGCATATTCTACATAATACGCGCGAACTGCAGTACCGTAATCCCTTTGGGGCACTGCCGACCGATTCGTACGTACAGTTGGAAATAGAAATAGAAAATGGCGACGTGGGCGTTGACTTTGTGCTGCTCCATTACGCCTATGGACTGACCTCGTTTGTGAGTGGTCAAGTCATGATGCACAACAAAAAAACGGCAGCCCAAACGGCGCCAAACCCAGATCCAAGCCCACATGTGGACCGCTATGAAATGCGTATTCGCACACCCGATGAATCCTGTGTGCTCTTTTATTGGTTTGAAGTACGGATGAAGGATCACGCCCGACATTATGTTTATACGGATTCGGGCAAACCCGGCGTAGCCACTTGGGGACCGCTGGAACCCAGTTACGGCGCGGATGAGGAACATTACCGTTTTCCGTTTCAAATCACGGTTTATGAGGCGGACTTTTCGACGCCTGCCTGGTATGCCGGACAGGTGATGTACCAGATTTTTCCGGATCGTTTTGCCAGACATCAGGACTTCTCCTTCAATGAGATGATTCATGCTCACCCGGCGACGGAGCGGATCTACCACGAGGAGTGGAGCGAAGACGTCGATATCAAGGGTAAACCGGAGACCGGCTACCTGGCCTGCGATTTTTATGGGGGCAGCCTAAAAGGCATCCGTGAGCATCTGGACCACTTGAGTCTCATGGGCGTGAAAGTACTGTACCTGAATCCGATTTTTGCTGCGCGCTCCAATCACCGCTACGATACGGCGGATTATATGCAAATTGACCCGATTCTGGGCAGTTTGGCGGATTTTGATGAGCTGATTGAAGCTTCAAAGGCGCGTGGTATCGGCGTGGTGCTGGACGGTGTCTTCAGCCATACCGGTGCAGACTCCGTTTACTTTAATAAATACGGGCGTTACCCGGGCATCGGTGCCTACCGCGCTGCTCAGCGCAAGGTGCCCTCGCGCTTCTATGGCTGGTACAACATCAAAGTCGACGAGCGCAATGTTTATTACGATTCCTGGTGGGGTTTTCCTGAACTGCCCGCAGTCAATGAAAATGACCTGTACTTCCGCGAATTCATTTTCGGTCCGGAAGGCGTCATTGCGTTTTGGTTAAAGCGTGGTGTGATGGGCTTCCGTCTGGACGTTTCCGACGAACTGCCGGACAGCTTTATCCGTGCTTTGCGCCGCACGGTCAAAAAGTATAATCCTGAGGCCGTGGTTCTGGGCGAAGTCTGGGAAGATGCCAGCTGCAAGGTGAGTTATGGCAGTTACCGGGATTTTATTCTCGGAAATACCCATGACTCGATTATGAATTACCCCTTCCGTGATGTGCTGGTGGCTTTTTGCAAAAACTACATCGATGCCACACGCCTGCGTGACCTTCTGGATAATATCCGCGAGAATTATCCCCCGATGGCTTTTGCCGCAAATATGAACATGCTTTCATCTCATGACACCGTGCGTTTTATCACCTCGGTGGCGGGGCAAGACGACCCCGGCAATCGGGTCAAACAAAAACAGATTCGTCTGAATGATGAAGAACGGCAAAGGGGTGAGCACCTGCTTAAGTTTGCTTACACCGTGGCCTTTTTCTATCCCGGTACACCCAGCATTTACTACGGTGATGAGCGCGGTCTGGAAGGTTATCGCGATCCCTTTAACCGACGCACCTTCCCCTGGCAGGAGCCGGCAGGCGAGTTGCAGGCTTACCTTGTCCGTTTGGCGACCGTGCGCAATGCCTATCCGGTACTACAGACCGGCTTTATCGAATGGCTGAAGTGCTCGGAGCGCGGTTTCAGTTTCCGTCGCTATTTCCGGCAAAACAAAGACCTCTTAGGTAAAAGTGCGAGCGGACCGGAAGAAGCCGTCATTTCCTGTAATGGGGGAACTGAGCCCTGGGACAACGGTCGGGGTCAACTTGTCCCGCCGGGTCAGATTTTACTGGAACTGATGGGGGAGCAACATTTCTTTAAGGCCTGAGGCCTGTGCTAAAATAGGCGTATTCCTATGCCTTTCCTGAAGGAGAACCGCTATGTTGGATTATCGCCGTGCTTTGGCAGAGTACTTAGCTTCTGCCGTTGATTTAGAATCGGATGAAATATTTGCACTGATTGAAACGCCGCCGCAGCCGGAACTGGGTGACTACGCTTTCCCGTGCTTTAAACTGGCAAAATTATTACGCAAAGCGCCACCGCAGATTGCTGCGGAGCTGGCAGCAGGGTTTACGGACAAGCCGGATTTTCTGGAGCGCATCGCTGCGACCGGTCCCTACCTGAACTTTTTCCTGAACCCTCACGTTTATACGGCGGATGTGCTGCGCAGCGTCCTGGAGGCGGGCGGGGCTTTTGCCGCTAAAAAACGCGCTCAGGATGAAGTGGTCATCGTCGAATACTCCTCTCCGAATATTGCCAAACCTTTCCATGTCGGCCACGCTTTCACCACGATTCTTGGCGAATCGCTGAAACGCATTTTCGCTCATCTTGGCTACGATGCCCTTGGCTTTAATCACCTGGGGGATTACGGCACACAATTCGGCAAGCTGATTGTCGCTTACGATTTGTGGGGCGATGCGGAAGCGGTGAAACGAAATGCCATCGAAGAACTGACCCGTATTTATGTTAAATTCCACCAGGAAGCCAAAGAGCATCCCGAGCTTGAGGAAGAAGCGCGCCTGCGTTTTAAGCAACTCGAGGCCGGCAGCGCCCACGAAACCGCGCTGTGGAAGGCTTTTAGGGAAGAGAGTCTGCACGAGTTCAATCGCGTCTACGAGCGACTCAACATTCATTTCGACAATCTCAACGGCGAAAGCTTTTATACGGATAAGATTCCGGCTGTTGTCGATTTGCTTGAAGAAAAGGGGCTGCTGGAGGAGAGCGAAGGCGCCAAAGTGGTGCGTTTGGACGACGAAAAGATGCCGCCCTGTATTATTTTGAAATCGGACGGGACGACAATTTATGCCTCCCGTGATTTGGCGGCTATTATGTACCGCGATGCGCAGTGGCATTTTGCCAAGAACATCTATGTCGTGGGTATCCCGCAAAGTCTGCATTTTAAGCAGGTATTCACCGTATTGAAAAAGGCGGGCGTGCCTGCGGCCGAGCACTGCGTGCACGTGGCTTTCGGGACGGTGAAGTTCCCGGGCATGAAGATGTCGACGCGCTCGGGTGATGTGATTCTGCTCGAGGATTTCCTCAACGAAGCCGTGGCCAAGACCCGGGAAATCATCGTGAAGAACGCAAGGGAGCGGGGCAGTGAGCTGGATGAGGCGGAAATCAACGACATCGCCGAAAAAGTCGGTGTGGCTGCCGTGCAGTTCAATTTCCTGAAAAACGGGCGCGAGCGTGATATCGTGTTTACCTGGGAAGACATGTTGGATTTCGAAGGTGAAACCGCCCCTTACCTGCTTTACACCTATGCCCGTGCGAAGTCGATTCTGCGCAAAGCGGCTATGGACGGGGCGAGTTTCAGCACGGTGGACCTCACGGTCTTGGGCGACGAACAGGAATTTGCCTTAGCCCGCCATATCGCAGGGCTGGGCGAGGCCGTCCAGGCCGCCGCCGACAGTTATGAACCCTCGATTTTAGCGCGACAATTACTGCTGATTGCCCGCAACTTCAATAAATTTTACGCTGGAAGTAATATCCTCAACTGCCCGGAAGTAGCACTACGCGAGGCGCGACTGGCCCTTTGTGCCGCGCTCTGTCTCAGTCTTGCTGAAGGTTTGCAGCTCCTGGGCATTCGTACGGTGGAGCGCATGTAGATGGCTAAAACGCATACGCCGGAGCATTCCAAAGACCCCACCCAGCGATACAACTGGCCTATTTGGGAGACCTTGCCGCCATTGGAAGCCGCGCCGCGCCAGGACTTTGATTTTGGCGCATTGAGTAATGCCGCGAAAATAGCTTATCGCCAGTTTTCAGAGACGGACGATGCTGCCGGGCTGTCAAAAGCGATTAGGCGCTTTGACCGTAGCTTAAGCAAATACCAGAGCAATAAAGTACACGCCTTGCTGAAGCTCCTCGAAGCCCCGGATTCGGCTGAAGCCAATGCCCGGTACCAGGATTTCATCCTCGAAGAACCGGAATACGAAACGCTGGTTAACACGGTGTATCAGCCCCTGCTAGCCAAAACCAACCTGGCAGAGCTGGCTGATTTTTTTGGCAAAAACCTCTTCCTGCGCATGCAAAACCGCCAGATTCTTTTTAAAACCGAACTGACCGAGCTCTTGCAAATGGAAAAATTGCTTCTTGCCCAGGGCCCGGAGCTTCATGGCTTGGCTGCGTATTGGCAAAAAGCCCAGCGCGCGCTGGCCAGCGCTACCCCATCGTTTCCGGACATACAGGCAGAAGAGGAGGCGGATTTGTCGGGTTTTGCCGCTGAGAACCGCAGAAGAGAAGCGGGCAAATCACAGTCAGAACTTTATCTGCAGCTTTTTGCCCAGCGTCGGCAATTGGCGGAAGCGCTCAACCTGCCCAATTTTCGCGAGCTCGCCCTGCTGCGCCTGGAGCATCTGGAAAGCCGTTTGCCGGAAATTGAAAAAACGGTTGCTTTAATTCATAACTACTTTGTGCCCCTGGCCGTCGCTCTGAGGCGCGAACGCAGCGCCAGTGACGGCATGAGCAGCTCCTCGGCTTTTTACGCTTGGCAAACTTACCTGCCGGATATCAAAAAACTCCCCGAAATCGACGCCACGGAGACGGATCTGAGCTTTGTTTCAGCCTTTTTATCGCGCGTCCTGAAAGGCTACGCCCCGCATTTCCTGTTACGCTTACAGGAAAAATCCTATCTGCGACTGCAGACGGGCGGCAAGAAAGCCTGGGCCGACGCCTTGCTTTTGCCAAGCGCTGGTCTGCCTTGCATATTAGGCCAAGCCTCGGTCAACGCGGCGGAACTGCCTTATTTACTGGAAGCGGCGGGATTGGCTTACGGCTACCTATGCAATTACGACGACGGCAGCTTTGTGCTGATGCGCGAGCCCTCACCTGAACTGCGAAAAATTTGGGCAGCGGGTTTGCTTTTCTTATCAGCCGATTACCTGCCCCAGCTTTTTGAAGAAGCAGAAGTCGGCCAAAAGTATCGCGAACTCTTCCTTGAACACACAGTCCAGCGTCTCTGTTTCCAAGCGATGCTCTTTGAATTCGAAAATGAATGCTGCGAACTGCAACGGGTGGACCGCGAGTCCTTTGAACGTAGCTGGTCGCGCGTCATCCGTCGCTACTACCCGGACCTGGCCGAAGATTCGGCATGGCTGCGAATGCAGCGCGGTTCGTACATGTACCTGCCCCAACTCTGGAACGGCCCCTTTACCGCGGTAGCGGAACTACAAGCCATGCTGGTGGGTCTGGAGTTTTGGGACAGAAGCCGCGAGGAACGCCAGGAGGCGGTCAATGCCTACGAGACACTGTGCACATTAGGCAGCTCCGACAGCGTGCCCAATCTGCTGGAACAGGCAAGATTGGCTGATCCCTGGAGCGAGGGCAGTGTCAAACGCCTGGTCTACCAACTGGCCTACTATTTGGGGTACTGAGTCTTGGCTGTTATTTTGCCTCCCGGCTTTCAATCATCGATGGAGAAACTCTTTGCGGACTACGGCATGCAGCAGCAGTGGCCGGCCTTTCTGGAATCATTTCAGGAGCCACCGGCCCGTGCCTACCGCTTTAATGCCTTAAAAGTCGATCTTACAACGGAGGCTTTGGCTCTCCATCAGGCGTTGCTTGCTGAACAGCAAGTCAGCACGGAGGCTGCGACTGAGCCTGTGCCTTGGTCGGAGGATGCGTACTATTTACCGGACGATTTTTATCCCGGCAAAACCCTCGCCTACCGCGCCGGGCTCTTTTATATCCAGGAAGCGTCTGCCATGCTCCCGGCTGCCGCACTACACGTTAGGCCCGGCGAGCAGGTCCTGGACCTCTGTGCCGCCCCGGGCGGAAAATCCGCGCGTTTGGCTGCGGACCTGGCGGGTCGCGGACTGCTCTGGTCCAACGACATTAATGCCCAGCGCGCCAAGGTCCTGCTCCGCAATCTGGAGCAGCTGGGCGTGTCCAACGCCGTCGTGAGCGTGGCGACACCGCAGGCCCTGGCGGACGGCTTAGGTCCGGTCTTTGATCGGATCTTGGTCGACGCCCCCTGTTCGGGGGAGGGCATGTTTCGCCGTGATCCGCAGGCGTCGGTGGCTTGGGAACATTACCGCAACGCCGAGCTGACTGAGATACAGGCAGATCTCCTGCATCAGGCATCACGACTTTTACAGCCGGGCGGATACCTGCTCTATTCCACCTGCACGTTCAATCGAGTGGAAAATGAGGAACAAATCTTAGCATTTTTGGCCTCTCATCCCGATTTTGTGACGGTGGATGCACGTCCTAATCTAGCTGGTACGGAAGGCTTAAGTGAGGCTCTGTTTGACCGGCAGACATTACGGATCTGGCCTCATAAGGCAAAAGGCGACGGGCATTTTTGTTGCCTTTTAAAACACACGGGTGGCGCGTCGGTTGCCGCGGACGCTACTGCGGGGACTTTTTCTGACAAATCGATTGCCCAATCAACTGTCGTTTCTGTGACCGAAACCGCTGCACTTGCCGCTGCCCGCCAGGCATTTTTAAAGGCGGTCGAACCGCTGCTGAGCCCCGCTTGTTTTTCGTGTTGGGAGGCGTTGCCACTTGCACGTTGGCGCTTGGAACAACAGCGCCTGCATCTTTTGCCCCAAGGGACAGTCAAATGGCAGTTGCCTGCGGTAAAATTTCTCAAGACAGGCCTCTACTTAGCTGAGCTGAAAGCGACCAAAGCGGGCTATGCCGTGAAATTCAGCCATTCTTTTGCCGTGGCCTTGCACGCTAAAGACCTGGCTTATGGCCTGTTTTTAGACGTGCACGATCCTCGAACCGAACAGTACTTGCGCGGTGAAACCCTCGCCTTGAGCGAAGAGGAGCGAAAGGTTTTGCCCGTAGTAAAAGGAGAACTCTGGCTACCCGTTGTATGGGACTCTCACGTACTAGGGTGGTCCAAACTGAGCGGCAGCACCGCCAAAAACCTCTATCCACCGGGCTGGCGCAGCTTACAATAAAGGAGATTTTATGCGTTTTATCGTTGCGACACACAATCAGGACAAGCTGAAAGAAATCAAGGAAATTCTGCAGGATTTTCCTTTCGAGGTGAGCGATTTGTCGAGCCTCGGTTATCACGAAGAAATTGTGGAAGATGGCAAAACCTTCGCCGAAAACGCCTGCATCAAAGTTAACGCCATCGCCCAGCTCTACCCGGACGACTACATCATGGCCGATGACTCGGGCCTCTGTGTCGACTGTCTGGGCGGCCGCCCTGGCATCTACTCGGCGCGCTACATGGGTGAGGACACAGGCTATGACGTCAAAATTGCGGCACTGCAGGCCGAAATCGCGGCGGCCGAGGCAGCCGCGGCTGCGGAGTCTGTCGCAGAATCGCTTGCCGCTGCCACATCAGACACTTCAACGAACCCTTCCGATCATCTCTCTGCTAAACCATCCTTTTCACGTGCGGCGCAATTCGTCTGTGCCATCTGTTGCCGTCGCCCCGACGGTTCGAGTTTTGTGGTGGAAGGGGTCATGCCCGGCGAGATCGCTCCCCGCGTAGCCGGTGAAAACGGCTTTGGTTATGATCCGGTGTTTTTTCTACCGGACTACGGGATGAATTCCGCTGAGCTGAGTCCGGAGGAGAAAAACCGCATTTCGCATCGGGGCCAGGCTTTACGAAAGATGCGCGCCAAGCTGCTGGAGGAGTAGATGCCGCTGGGGCGTGAGTCGTTGAGCGGTATGTGTTGTCGCTTTGGATAAGTGATAGCTGAATGTCAGACACAGCAAGCACTGTAGCCACGTGACAAATGCGCTTGTGGTCGTGGGTTCAAAGCTCGGCAAAAATTGCGCAAATCCAATTTGCTCGTGATTTTATTGCGGAAGTGGCAGTAAAAAAATGCTTTTTATGACAAAATTTCCGCTAATCCAATTATGAAAAAGTCGACGCTTGGATTAACGGAAAAAGCTACGGTAAAACACCTGAATGACTTGAATAAAGCCGGAATAACAGGCATTCTACTTGGATTATCGAAAATTTTGCCAGCTACGAAATAAAAAGCATGTATTCCATAAGCCCCCTGCAGCCCGCGCTGGGCGAAAAACAATCAAGATTTCACACATCCGAATACTTTTTTGCCTTGACCTCACAGAGACCTTGGGGTATATTCTTCAAGCGCACAATTGTACGCGAGCCGCGGACAGACTCGAGAGACAAACACAGGCGCATCAAAGAAGGATGGGTGAGATGGAACAAGACCAATATTACTTGGTGAAGGCGACAGTTTTGCCGGAAGTTTTTATCAAGGTGATGCATGTTAAAGAGCTGCTGAGCTCGGGCAAGGCCAAGTCGATCAACGACGCGGTCAGGCAGGCCGAGATCTCACGCAGCGCTTTTTATAAATATCGTGATGCGATTTTGCCCTTTTACGAAAACTCCAAAGGCCAAATTCTCTCGCTGGCCTTTTTGACCGAGGACTTCCCCGGTGTTTTATCCGGCATCATCGACTGTCTGGCAAAAGCCAAAGTCAACATCCTCACCATCAACCAAAACTACCCCATCAACGGACTGGCCGATATTTCGGTGGTCGCCGATACCAGCAGCTGCACCATTGAAATCTCGCAGCTGATGATGCAACTCGGGCGCATCAGGGGCGTACGCGAGCAAAACGTCCTGGCGCGTGGCAAAGCAGGGGAACAGTAAAACCCATGGCTGCGAGAGCGCAGCAAACATAAAAAGATAAAAATCGGAAGGTTAGGAAATCATATGAAAGTCGCAATATTGGGATATGGAACAGTCGGATCGGGGGTGGCCAAAGTGCTGCGCGATTTGCCGCATAGCAACAAAAAGCTGCAGCAGCTGCCCGAACTGAAATATATTGTGGAGTTGCGCGAAGTGGATGAGGGCGATGATTTTGCCAAATATATCATCAAAGACAGCGAAATTGCCTTCAACGATCCCGAAGTATCGGTGGTCGTCGAAACCATCGGCGGTTGTGGGGTGGCTTATAAGTTCACGAAAGCCGCACTTGAAGCAGGCAAAAGTGTCGTCACCTCGAACAAAGCCCTGGTCGCCGACCACGGCCCCGAGCTCCTGGCCATTGCGCGTGACAAAGGTGTGCGCTACCTCTTCGAAGCGAGCGTCGGTGGCGGTATTCCGATTCTTCGCCCGCTCAAAAATGACCTGGCCGCCAATGAAGTGACTTGCATCGCCGGTATCCTGAACGGCACGACCAACTACATCCTGATGCGCATGGAAGCCGAGGGTGTCGATTTCCAGGACGCTCTGGCCGAAGCATCAGCCAAAGGCTACGCCGAGCTCGATCCAACCGCCGACATCGAAGGACACGACACCGCCCGAAAAATTGCCATACTCTGCTCCGTGGCTTACGGTTACGCCATCCCATACACCGCCGGTTTGGTGCACGGCATCACCAGCATCACACCCCAAGCCTTCCGATTTGCTGAGCAGGCCGGTTACGCCATCAAGCTCTTAGCAGTGGCAAAACACGACGAGCAAGGCCGCATCGGCCTCAAAACCGCCATGCACTTAGTCCCCAAAGACGACCTCCTCGCAGCGGTTCACGGCGTCACCAACGCTATCCAAATCACGGGTTCAGCAGTGGGCGATACCATGTTCTCCGGCCCGGGTGCGGGCTCTGTGCCGACCGCCTCCGCCGTGGTTGCAGACGTTATCGAGGTGATGAACTCGCCCTACGCCAACGGTGGGGCGGAGAAGTGGGAAGAGTTCCCGCCCGAAATGCTCATTCCTCAGGAGGAGTTGCCGGTGATGGCGATGGTTTTGCCACAAACCGTTGAAGCGACAGAGGCGCAGAGCAAGCGCTTACAGGAACTCGGTGCGAATTTCTATCCTAAGCTCGGCGCCTACGGTGCTTTCGAAATCGGCGCGGACGGCGCTTTTACAGAGGGTGATTTGGCCAAACTGCTGCACGAGCTCTCAGAAACGGGCAAATGGCTGGCCATGCGCATTTTCCGCAAGGCGCAATAAAGCAGCGGGGCTTTGTTCTCGTGTCAGCGAGCTTTTGCTGTGACGCATAGGTCTCGCGTGCATCGAGAAATTGAGCTTGTGTGAGCCCTGCAATTTTGAAATAAAACGAAGTTTTGACGCCTTTTGACGAAGCGTTGAGACTTCTTTTTTTGTTTCCACCGCTAAACTTTTAGCTATGAAGAAGTATCTGAGCCACTGGTCAGCTGTGCGATTTTGGAAGGTGCCTTTTGCCGAATTTCTCTTTGAAAAGGAGCTGGAGGCTGCCGCTCTTACGGAATGGACGGTGTTTGACTACCAACACATCTATCCTAAACGAGGGCGAAAAATCCATGTTTGCACAGGGTTGATTCCGGAAACAATGAAATGCAGTATTGAAGGTACTCGAGTGGTCTCTCCGGAGTTGCTGTTTCTCCAATTATCAAATGTATTAGACGACCTCAAGCTAATCCTCTTAGGAATTTGTATTTGTGCTGAAGATGGAAATGTCAGACGAAAAGCACTTAGCACTAAACAAAGAATGAAGAAAATGATTGAAGCATTAAGCGGAATTGCGGGTCGAAGAAAAGCTGTCCGCGCATTAAAGTATGTAGAAGATGCTTGTTGTTCCCCTATGGAGGCTTTGCTTTATATGTCCTTATGCCTACCATATTCACTGGGAGGATTTGGATTCAAAGGTGCAACTTTTAACTATGAAATAAAGCTGACTGCTGAGAACTCAAACGCGATTGGGAAATTAAGTGTCTTTGCAGATATTTATTTCAAACAATCAAGAATTGTTGTTGAATACAATAGCAAAATGTTCCACGATGACCCACGTTCAAGAAGAAAGGACAGCGAGAGAGTCGCTGCACTTAATCGCCAAAATTACACTGTTTTTTCGATAAGCAGTGATCAACTTTATTCATTTAATTCCTTCAGAATTTGTGCTGGCTTTTTGGCTTCTGCTCTAGGAGTTAGAATTCGTATTAGAACAAGACAGCATTTCGAAAAACAGATGAAACTTAGAGAACTCTTTCCACGCACACAGAAGCCTGACTTAGAGCTACCATAAACAACTGGTTGAGTTTTTTTCTTACACTCTGAATGTTGATTTTAGGGCGAATCTTCTAACTTGTTATGTAGAAGCTTAATTAAATTGGGCTTACGTAAAAGTTGAAGAATTGACCACCCTGGCCAATAAATCAGCATTTAAGCAGATTTGTTAGAAGAGAAGGCTTTACCATCATGTAGATAAAGCTATTGTTTGTTTATGGCTGGTCGAAAAATCAGCTTTTTTGCAAGTGCTGGGTGGTTGTGAGATTCTTGTTCGCTCAAAAGTTGAAATAATTGCCTCGCCAGGCAAAATTTTCAACTTTTAAGCAATTGGAAATAACGAGTACAGTCACAAAGTCCTCAATACTTAAAAAAATGGTCACGGGGGAGTCAATATATCAGTTTTGGTAAAGGCTGAAAAAGGTCCACTGTTGAGTGTGCACACAAAAGTTGAGTTAATGACCAACCTGGACAATTACTCAACTTTTATGCTGCAAGATGGGAGATGAAAAAATCTTCATATATAAATGCTAGACCGTTTGGCTAAGGGAGCTTAATGCATCCGCCCAAACCACACCACACCATCCCCCCCCAATTAGCGGAAGTAGCACTACACTCCACACCAAGTAATGTAGCTCCAAAACTCTTATCATTATTTTGAGCGGAAGTAGCACTCATACCTAAGCCGTTTTTTTTCACTCCGAATTTATTGAAATGTGACATAGCGAAAGTCGCACTCATACCCCACATCAACTACCGAAACCCCGATATGCCCTTCAAAATCCCACAAAAAAACCGCCATTTCGAAAAATGACGGTTTTCTGTTTTTTACAATGTCAGCGGATTAGCGGGCATCGTAAGAATTTTGACGACGTTGCATCTTACGAGCACGACGGCAGTCCGGGCAACGCACGGGTTCGTTTTCAAAGCCTTTTTCTTGATAAAAAGCCTGTTCACCTTCAGTGAACACGAACTCGGCCTTGCAATCCTTACAAACAAGAGTCTTGTCAGGCATCAGTCTTTTCCTCCTAGTAAATTCGGATGGAAGTCTTAGGGTCGTGGCGAATCTAGAGGACTCGAAGAACCGATCAAAGCTTAATCCGTTACGAGCAATAGTAGCATAGCGCCCAAAGTAAAACAAGAAAAAAATAACGAAATACGGCAAAAATGAGGTGTAATTATGACATTTTCTGGTAAAAACCTGTATTTTTCTTAAGTTATCAGGGACATTCTCAAGTGAGCTTCAGTTTCTATGGATAAGCGTGGTATAAAAATCCTGTGATTTTGCCTAGATGATATAATGAAAGGCGTTGTGATAGAGGAAGAGCCCAATTGCCTGGCAGCTAAACGGCAAAGCCCAGCGCACGCGCTCCCAAGCGAGAACGGCAAAGCCAAACGCACGCACAAAACGCACGTGTTAACACGCCAACGCATAAGCGCCAAGCGCACACACCAGCGCACGCGCCCGACACGAATTAACAAATTAAACAGATTAACGAGAAACACATGAGTTTTATTTTTGCAGTAGAGTCGTTCAAATTTTACAAGCTGAAGCAGCAGAACGTGCTGCGTGGTTTGTTTTTGCTGGCTTTTTTACTGAATGTGGCGGGCCTCGTTTTCCCGATCGGCGACAGCAACATGCTGCCGGTATTGGAGAAAATACAAAGCGGTTTGTCTAAGAGCGATGTCACGGAAGTGATGGCGGGTTTTGCGCTGATTAATCGCGGGCACTACCTCTTCTTTGGAACGCAACTGCTGATAACTTGCTTGAACTTGCTTCTCAGCTACTTCTACGCCAACGCCTATCTCGCGGAAAGGGCCAATGCCAAAGCTTCGGACGGTGTCGTGAAGCTTTTGAAAGCTCTACCCAAGCTGCTGTTGATGGGTTTGGTTTTGCTTTTGCCGATCTTATTCAGTAGCCTCTTGTTTTTTATCCCGCTCTTCATTATGGCGGTGATGTTTGTGTTCGCGCCGGTCTTCGCTTCTATGGACGGGCATGGGGCGATCGAATCATTGGAGGATTCGCGCAAGTTAAGCAGAGGGAAAAGGCTGGCGATTGCGATTACTTTTGCCGTACAACTGCTCGTCTTTAATTTGCCGGTCAGTTTTATCCTTTCAGCGGTGCCGACGGGGACGAACCTCAGCTTGGTGATACAGGCTTTTGCCGATGGCTTTTTCATTTTGATGCGCGGTCGTTTGATTGCGATTTTTTACTATTTTTTTCGTGTACAATTGGTGCAGCATAAAAGCGAGGACTTCTTGGAGCTGGATTTACAGGCTATTTTGAAGGACGCGGATTCTCAGGATTCGCAGGACTCGCAGAAATAAAAGCGGGAGGCTTGTGCAATGAGTGAGTTTAGAAACGAACTTTTACACATCATGGAAAAGAAGGCGAATTTGCAGGCCGAGGATGTCGCAGTGATGCTCGGTGTGGAGCCGGAGCAGGTTACAAGTGAGCTGCGGAGCTTAGAAGCAGAGAAAGTCATCATGGGCTATGGTGCCTTAATTGATTGGCAAAAGGTAGACGACGAGCGCGTCACCGCCCTCATTGAAGTCAGCATCACGCCGCAGCGCGGGCAGGGCTTTGACCAAATTGCCAAGCGCATCCACAGCTTTGACCAAGTCACATCCTGTTACCTCATGTCCGGTGGCTATGATTTGATGGTCATCATCGAAGATCGTTCGCTCATGGCAGTCGCCAAATTCGTGGCGGAAAAAATCGCTCCCCTGGATTCTGTCCTCTCCACGCGCACCCATTTCATCCTGCGTAAATACAAAATGAACGGCCATCAGCTGATGGCGACTCCACAGGATCAACGGGAGGCCGTGGTCTTATGAGTGAAGCGCAGAACCGCTTTCTGTCGGAACGCGTAACGAATCTCAAACCTTCCGGCATCAGACGCTTTTTTGATATGGCCAACGAACTGAAGGGGCAGGTCTTGTCCCTTTCCATCGGTGAACCGGATTTTGTCACGCCCTGGAATATCCGTGAGGCGGGTATCTATTCCCTGGAACAGGGTCATACGCACTATACCGCCAATCAAGGCATCGTTGAGTTGCGCCAATCCATCTCTGAATATATGGAAGGCCGCTTTAAGATGTACTACGAGCCGCGTACCGAGATTGTCGTGACTGTCGGTGGTTCGGAAGCCATCGACGCAGCAATCCGTGCCTGTGTCAATCCCGGTGATGAAGTCATCGTGCCGGAACCGAGTTTTGTGGCTTACAAGGCTTGCGTGGAACTGGCCGGCGCCATTCCGGTACCGCTGGCTTTGCGCGCCGAAGACGCTTTTAAACTGACGCCCGAGCGCTTGGCCTCGGTCATCGGACCAAAGACCAAGATGCTCATCATGGCCTATCCCAATAATCCGACCGGTGCGGTCATGGAGAAGCGTGATTTGGATGCACTTTTGCCCATCGTCAACGCACAGCCCAACATGGTGATTTTGAGCGATGAAATCTATGCTGAGTTGACCTACGAGCCCGCGAGCTTCTACTCTTTTGGCAATTACCCGGAGTTGCATGAGCGCACGATTATTGTCAGCGGTTTTTCGAAGGCTTTTGCCATGACGGGCTGGCGCATCGGCTATGTCTGTGCCCCGCATGAACTGGCGGAGGCAATCAATAAAATTCACCAGTACGGCATCATGAGTGCCCCGACTACGGCGCAGTATGCGGCGATTGAAGCCATGCAGCGCGGGGGTGATGCGGTGCGCGAGATGCATCAGGCTTACAACATGCGGCGCAGACTGCTCTATGATGGTTTAACCAAGCTGGAAGTCGAGGTCTTTGAGCCGCTGGGTGCTTTCTACATGTTTCCCTATGTGGGGCAGTATGGCATCAGCTCAATTGAGTTTTGCGAGCGCTTTTTGAAAGAGCACAAGGTGGCCATCGTGCCCGGTGATGCTTTCGGTGACTGTGGGGAAGGCTTCGTGCGCATCAGTTATGCATCGTCTGTTGAGGCTTTGCAGGAGGCTGTGCTGCGTTTGGGGAATTTCATCACTGAGCTGAAAAACGAGTGAGTAAATGCACAAGGCAAAAGCCGCTCCCCCATCGAAAACCGTGCATTTGCGCCCTTTACCGAATTGCGGGGCTTCTCCTATAATGAGGCGGTATGACACACAAATTGCAGCGCAAGCAGGCTGCAGTTTGCTTTTTGATTTTGTTTTTAGGGAAAGAGGGGCGAAATGCTGGAATTTGAGCAGTTGAAGTTGCAGGCCGAAGCGCTGGAGGAGCCTTTTGCCCTCTTGAAAGATGCCTTGCACATTGAAGCGACGCGTGACCAAGCCGCCGAACTGGAGGCCAGAGCCCAAGAACCGGGCTTCTGGGACGACGCCGAACGTGCCCAAAAAGTCCAGACACAGCTCAAACATTTTCAAACGAAAATTGCCCGTTTTGAGAAATTGCAAGCCTCGTTGGAGGACCTGATTTTACTCTGCGAACTGGGTGATGAGGCGGAAGATTTAGAGATTCTGGCCGAAGCGAAAGAGGAGTTCAAAAGCCTCAACGAGCACTACGAAAAGCTGCGCCTGGAAACGCTTTTTACTGGCGAGTATGACAACATGACGGCGATTCTGACCATTCACGCGGGTGCCGGTGGTACCGAAGCTCAGGATTGGTCCGAGATGCTCTACCGCATGTATACGCGTTGGGCGGAACGGAACGATTTTGAAGTGAAGCTCATTGATATTCTGGACGGCGATGAGGCAGGACTGAAGTCCGTTTCGATGATGGTGAGCGGCGAGAATGCTTATGGTTACTTGCGTTCGGAGATTGGCGTGCATCGCCTGGTGCGTATTTCGCCTTTTGATTCATCGGGTAGGAGGCACACGTCTTTTGCCTCTGTTGAAGTCTTACCTAAGTTGGATGATACCATCAAGGTAGACATCCGGCCTGAGGATATTAAGATGGACGTGTTCCGCGCCTCCGGTGCGGGTGGACAGCACGTTAACAAAACCTCGTCGGCGGTGCGTCTGACGCATCTTCCCACGGGTGTGGTGGTTTCCTGTCAGGCTGAGCGTTCGCAGACCCAGAACCGCGAGACCGCTATGGGTATGCTCAAGTCACGCCTGATTGCCATGCAGCAAGCCGCGCATTTGGAGAAAATCGAGGACCTCAAAGGTAATCAGATGGATATCGCCTGGGGCAGCCAGATTCGCTCCTATGTCTTTTGCCCCTATACGATGGTGAAAGATCATCGCAGTAACTATGAAGAAGGCGACGTGGAAGCCGTGATGGATGGTCGTCTGGATGGTTTCATCAACGCCTACTTATCGATGCAATCGGTGCAATCAGCTTCGTAAGGCCATGATGTTTTTGGCAAAACCAAGCCCGCAGAGCGATCAAACGGAGGAACAAACATGAAAAAAGTGTTAGTGGTCATGGGTAGTGATTCGGACTATGGGGTCATGGAAGCCTGTTTCAAGAATCTGAAAAAGTTCGCCATTCCTTTTGACGCAACGGTCTGCTCCGCGCACCGCAGTCCCGACCGCGCCGCAGCCTTGGCCAAAGAGGCCGCTGACAAGGGTTACGGAGTCATCATCGCAGGCGCCGGTTTAGCTGCGCATTTGCCGGGCGTGCTAGCCGCCTTTACGGTTCTGCCGGTCATCGGTGTGCCGCTGAGCTCGGGAGCCCTTAACGGAGTCGATGCTTTGTTGGCGGAAGTACAGATGCCCCCCGGTATTCCCGTTGCCACCGTGGCAATCAACGGGGCAGGCAACGCCGCGATTTTAGCTGCACAAATCCTCGGCGTCTCGGACGAAAGCTTAAGTAGTACCCTTAAATCCTACAAAGAGGAGCTTAGTGCCCAAGTTGCCCAAAAGGCAGAGAAGCTGGAAGAAAAAATAGCCCAAGAATACGGCAGGGATTAACCCCGGCCTTTCTTTTGCATAACAGAGCACAAACGTAAAACGTTTCTTACAAGGAGAGATATGGCAAAACTTCAAGAAGCATGTGGTGTTTTCGGAGTCTACGACACCACGGGAACAGCGCTCGATGCCGCGCGTTCCGCATATTTCGGACTTTTTGCATTACAGCATCGCGGCCAGCAAAGCGCCGGTATCGCGGTCAACTACAACGGCACCATTTTTTCCCATCGCGCCGAAGGTTTGGTGGTAGAAGTCTTTGATGAAATGACCCTGAACATCCTCAAGGGCTCCTCAGCTATAGGTCATGTGCGTTACCCGACTCAGGGCGGCGAAGGCCTGAGCTGTGCCCAACCCATGTTGATTAAGTCACGCAGCGGTCAGATTGCGCTGGCTCATAACGGCACCATCACCAACAGCCCCGAGCTGCGTACGGCAATGGAAGAGAAGGGCGCTATTTTCCAGACCAACTCGGATTCTGAGGTGATGCTGGCCATGCTCGGCCGCAACAATATTCTGACCGAGCGCATCGAAGACGCCATCTTCCTAATGATGACTGAACTCAAGGGCTCTTACGCCCTGACCATCATGACCAATGAGAAAATCATCGGCGTGCGCGATCCTTTGGGAATCAGACCACTCTGCCTGGGAAAACTGGACGAAAAGTATATCCTCGCATCCGAAAGCTGTGCGATTGATGCGGTCGGCGGAGAATTCATCCGCGACCTGGACCCCGGAGAAGTGCTGAGCATTTCGAAATACGGCATCAGCAGCGAGTTCCTCAACGAAAACCAGCGCCTGCATTGCCGTGAGAGCGGCACGCTCTGCCTTTTTGAGTTTGTGTATTTTGCCAGACCGGACAGCGTGATTGACGGCTGTAACGTCTATGAGTCGCGCATCGCGGCGGGCAAAGAACTGGCGCGCCAGTACCCGGTCGACGCCGATATTGTCATCGGTGCCCCGGATTCAGGCCTGATGGCGGCAGCCGGTTACGCGGAGGAGAGCGGCATACCCTACAAACAAGGCATCCTGAAAAATCGCTATGTCGGCCGTACCTTTATCCAACCGACCCAGCTGCAACGCGAGTTTTCCGTAGCTCTGAAATTTGCAGCGCTGCGTTCTTCCGTCCGTGGCAAAAGACTCGTCATGGTCGACGACTCTATCGTCCGCGGCACCACCACACGCCACGTCGTGACCATGCTGCGCGAGGCCGGTGCGACCGAAGTCCACCTGCGTGTGGCCTCACCTCCGGTCTGCTATCCCTGCTTCTACGGTGTCGACACCCCGATGCAAGGCGAACTCTCCGCGGCCATCATGACCAAGGCGCAAATGGCCGAAATGGTGGGAGCGGACAGCATTGAATTCATTTCCCTGGATGGCCTGATGGGCGCTTTGCCCGGTACGACCATCGGCCACTGCCAGTCCTGTTTTACCGGAGATTACCTGGCCGGCTTACCCAGTGCCCAAGAAAATAAGCTCATACGCGTCGACCTCGCCGCCAAGGGTTTCACGAAATGAAAGTGGTGATTTGTGTATCCGGTGGCGGGACTAATCTGCAGAGCCTGCTCGATGCGAAAGCCGCGGGCGGCCTGAGTGAAGCCGAACCGGTGCTGGTTATCGCCTCACGTCCCGGCGTCTACGCCTTGGAACGTGCGCGACAGGCGGGTATCCCATCCCTTGTGATCAGGCGCAAAGATTTTGCCAGCCAGAATGAGTACGACCAGGCCATGATCCGTGCCGTGGACCAGGCTTGTGAGGGTGAAAGAGAGATACTGATCGTACTGGCCGGTTTCCTGACTAAACTGGGTCCCGCATTTGTCAATGCTTACCCGGGTCGCATCATGAACATTCATCCGGCCTTGCTACCGGCTTTCGGCGGCACAGGTTTCTATGGCATCAAGCCACATGAGGCAGTACTCGAATATGGCTGTAAGCTCACCGGTGCGACGGTGCATCTGGTTGATGAAGACTACGATCATGGGCCGATTATCGCTCAGGAAGCTGTAAGGGTTTTGCCTCAGGACACAGCAGAAAGCCTGCAACAGAGGGTGATGACAGAGGCTGAACAAGTGCTAATGCCAAGATGTGTTGACCTATTTACAAAGGGCAAAATCCACGTGGAAAACAACAAAGCAGTTATTCTCGACTAAGACTTTTAGCCGGGTTTAAAGAGACAGAAAAGAAAATCGATTCGAACAAAAGGGAGAGAAGGATGATTAAACGGGCTTTACTGAGTGTATCGGACAAACAGGGCTTAGCGGCTTTTGCCACCGCTCTGAGCGAACTGGGCATTGAACTGGTCTCGACGGGCGGAACCGCCGAACTGCTGCGTAAAGAAGGCCTTAAGGTTATGGACATCAGTGAGGTGACCGGTTTTCCCGAATGCCTGGACGGGCGTGTGAAAACTTTGGATCCTCATGTGCATGGAGGTATTCTGGCCAGAAGAGATCTGCCGGAACACATGAACTTCATCGCTGAAATGGGTATCGTCCCCATCGATTTGATTGTGGTGAATCTTTATCCTTTCAAGGCGACCATCATGCAACCCAATAAGATTTATGCGGAATGTGTCGAGCAGATTGATATCGGCGGACCGACCATGATACGCTCCGGGGCGAAGAATCACGCCTCCGTGACCGTTGTCGTGGATGCCGAGGACTATGAGCAGGTCTTGGCTGAAATCAAGGCTGAAGGTGACACCACTCTGCTGACGCGCCGGAAGCTGGCGCAGAAGGTCTTTGCCCACACGGCGGCTTATGACGCCCTCGTTTCAGATTATCTCAGCACACAATTGCTGCAGGATGAAGACGTGACGGTTGAAGAAAAAGCGGATTTGCGCTATCCCAAGAGCCTGACTTTGAGTTATGAAAAGGTGCAGAATCTACGTTACGGCGAAAACGCGCATCAGGACGCGGCTTTCTATCGTGACAGCCTGCCCAAGCCTGCTGCCATCTCGGAAGCTAGGCAACTGCAGGGCAAAGAGCTCTCCTATAACAACATTTCCGACACCTCAGCAGCTATGGAAGCGCTACAGGGCTTCGAAGAGCCAACTGTGGTCTGTGTCAAACATGCCAATCCCTGTGGTGTCGCCAGTGCGGCAGACATCGACCAGGCTTGGGACAGAGCTTACGAGGCGGATCCCGTTTCGGTCTTCGGCGGTATTGTCGCCTTGAACCGTGAAGTCACGGCCGCCAGCGCCGCGAAGATGGCGGAAATCTTCCTGGAAGTGATTGTGGCTCCTGCTTACAGCGAGGAAGCATTGGCGATTTTTGCCAAAAAGAAAAACCTGCGCCTCCTGCTCCTACCCGACGTGAGTGCGGCCTATCCCGAACAACTGCAAAGTTACAAAGCTGTTTACGGTGGCATGCTGGTGCAGGCTGCCGACCTGGATGTTTACGATGAGGTCGATGTGCAAGTCGTGACCAAAGCCCAGCCGACGGAGGCGCAACTGCGCGATGCCTACTTTGGCATGAAGGTCGTGAAGATGGTCAAATCCAATGGTATAGCTATGGTCAAAGACCTGCAGACCGTGGGCATCGGCCCGGGTCAGGTGAATCGTGTCGGTGCGGTGGAAATTGCCGGCAAGATGGCGGGTGAGAAAGCCCAAGGGACTCTGCTGGCCTCGGATGCGTTCTTCCCCTTCGATGACTGCGTGCGTCTGGCCCACGATTTTGGCATTAGCTGCATCGTGCAGCCGGGTGGTTCGCTGCGTGATAAAGATTCAATCGCAGCCTGTGATGAGCTGGGCATTGCCATGATTTTTACGGGCAAAAGACACTTCCGCCACTAAAAGCAACGGCAAAACAAAGACAAGGAGCGGCACATGAAAATTCTGGTCATCGGCGGTGGCGGCAGGGAAGCGGTCATCTGCCGTAAGCTACGCGAGAGCGAGCGCGTGACGGCGCTCTACTGCGCCCCCGGCAACGCCGGTATCGCAGCCTATGCCACTTTGGTCCCGCTCAAAGCGACCGACCTGGAAGGCATCTGCGCCTACGCAGAGGCCGAGCGATTTGACATGGTCGTGGTGGCGCCCGACGATCCCTTAGCCTTAGGCCTGGTCGACCGCTTGGAAGCCATGGGGATAAGGGCTTTTGGCCCCTCGCAGGCGGCGGCGCGGATTGAGGGAAGCAAGGCTTTTGCCAAGAAACTGATGCAGAAACGACAGATTCCGACCGCGGAATATGCTCTCTTCGACGAATATGCAGCAGCAGCTGAATATCTTGAAACGGCGCCCATTCCGACCGTCATTAAAGCGGATGGGCTGGCTTTGGGCAAAGGTGTTTTTGTCTGTCAGACACGCGCCGAAGCCCAAGACGCCCTGAAGAGTCTGATGTTGGACAACGCTTTCGGCCAAGCTGGAGCAAAGGTGCTTGTTGAGGAATGTCTGAGTGGACCCGAACTGACTGTGATGGCCTTCAGCGACGGTAAGACATACAGTCTCTTACCCAACTCGCGTGACCATAAAAGGGCTTACGATGGGGACCAGGGGCCGAATACCGGCGGCATGGGTGTTATCAGCCCGGGTAGTGTATTTTCGGCAGAAGAGCAGGATTATTTACATGAACGCATCTTTCAGCCGACCTTTGAGCAAATGGCGGCGGAAGGCTATCCCTTTAAAGGGGTCATCTACTTTGGTCTGATGCTGACCGAGCAGGGGCCCAAGGTGATTGAGTACAATGCGCGCTTTGGTGATCCGGAGGCGGAGACGGTTTTGCCACTCTTGAAAACCGAACTGTTGGACATTTTCGAGGCGGTGATTGACGAGCGCCTGGCCGAACTGAATATCGAATGGGAAGACGCGGCGTCGTGTTGCGTGGTCCTGGCTTCGGAAGGTTATCCGGGAAATTACCCCAAAGGTGTTGCGATCAGCGGCATTGATGAGGCGGAGGCTGCCGGTGCTCTGGTTTTCCATGCAGGGACGGCTTGGTCTGAAGAAGATAAGCATTTTGTCACTGCGGGGGGGCGTGTTTTAGCCGTCGTGGCCAAGGGTGCGGACATTGCTGCGGCTCAGGATAAGGCTTACGCAGCGGTCGAGCAGATCACATTTAGGGGTATGCATTACCGCAAAGATATCGGTGGCAAAAGACAGCGCTAAACATTAAACTTATAACACGAAGCGGAGGAGGGGAGAGTAAAGATGCAAGTTGGCTTACTTGGCGGGACCTTTGATCCCATGCATAAAGGACATCTGACTTTACTGGAAACGGCCATGCGCCGCGGCTCTCTGGATGCGACCGTGGTCATGCCGGCAGGTTCTCCCTATCACAAAAAAGATCAGGTCGTTTCTCCGGCCATCTATCGCTACGAGCTCTGCAAGCGCAGCCTCAAACCCCTGGTACACACCATGCTTTCGGATATGGAAATCCTGCGCGACGAGGCAACATACACCATTGACACGGTCAACGCCTTGGCCGAAGTACAGGGCAGCGAGGAACGCATTGCTCTGATTTACGGTTCGGATGTCCTATTTACGATTTTGGATTGGAAAGAGCCGGAATTACTTTTGCAAAAAACCACCCTGCTCATCGCCAAACGCCCTGAAGACGAGCTCGCTGAAATGGAAAAGCAAGCCCAGGCCCTGCGCGATAACTACGGTGCAGAGATCCTCTTCATCGAGGAACCACAGCTGCCGGTCTCATCAACCCGCATCCGCCGTGCCGTGCGCATGGAAAAGCGTTCGCTCTACGAAGAGCGCTGCCAGCTGGTCTTCAACTATCTCGCCTCCGAGCCGGGTCGGGAATTGAAGTATATCGAATTTTTGGATTCGTCCATCCCCGATAAAGCCTTAGGCCAGTGGGATAAATGGTTGGAGCCCAAGGTCGCCGATTTCATCCGAAAAAATGAACTCTACCTCAAAGAAGTCTTGCTAACCGCTCTTAAACCCGAGACCCAGGATTTGCTGGTCGATATCGAAAGAAAACTTTTCGGCCTAATCAGTCGCAAGCGCCTGATTCATTCCTGGAACACCCTTTTCACCGCGGTGGAAATGGCCTTGCGCTTCTCGGTCGACCCGGACAAAGCCGCCCTGGCTGCATTAACCCACGACGCAGCCAAGGAATTGAGCCGCGAAGACCTTTTGTTCCTGGTGCCCAAAAATGAGCGGGCTAAATATGGCAAGCTGAATCCGGCGATTTTGCACGGTCCTGCCGGTGCCCACTTTGTGGAGAACATCTTCGGTTTGGCTGACCCCGATATTAAGTCCGCGATTTACTATCATACGACCTTGCACGAGAATCCCACAGCCTTGGAAAAGATCCTTTTTGTGGCAGACAAAATCGAGCCCGGTCGCAGTTTCAGAGATTTGGAGCCGATTCGCAAACTCAGCCGCAAACACCTCAACGCCGCTGCCCTGGCCTGTTTGAAGGATGTCGAACGCTTCCTTTTGCGCGAAAACCTTAAGCCCCATCCTTTGTCCAAAGCTGCCCTGCATTCCCTGGTGCGCGAGGTGGAGGCGGACCCCAGTTTCCCGCAGCATGAAGGCTTTCACTTGAAGCTGAAGAAAGCCAAGAAACAGAAGAATCATTAGCCCTGTCATATTGGCAAAACCCAGCCCCCGAGAGCCTTTTGCCAAGCACTGATTCTGCTATAATAAGCACATTAGCAGAGGCGCCCGTCGCCGGAAAGGACAAGACTTGTCTCAAACAAATCCCGAAGAATTGCTGGACTTCATCGTCAAACAGCTTGAAGAGAAAAAAGGCATCGATATCATCAGCATCCCCGTAGCAGAAAAAACCGTCTTAGCCGACTATTTCGTGCTCGCCAGCGGCAGCTCCGTCCCTCAGGTCAGAGCCCTGGCCGACCAAGTCGATGTAGAGGTCAAGAAAAAATTCGACCTGGAAGCCGCCCATATTGAGGGCTACGAGTCCGCGCGCTGGATACTCCTGGACTATCTGGATGTGGTTGTCCACATTTTTCATGAGGAAGACCGCAGTTTCTATAGCCTCGAAAAGCTCTGGTCCAAGTCCCCGCAGAAAGCCCGCAGCAAGAGCGAAGCCTAAGCAGAAAACACGAAATAAAGCGAAGTTTTCGCAGAAACGTCCTGTTTTGGGACGTTTTTATTTTGGCAAAATCAAGCCATGAGCATTCAATCTCTCCGCAACTGGCGCAAAATCCTCCTCTTCCTCCTCGGCCTGGCCGTCTTCACTTCACTCGCCCTTTTCGGCAGCGATTTCCTGCGCCGCCGCGAGGCGCAGCGCCTCATCATCAGTAATCCCGGCACTGAGCTCAGTGCTGTGAGCGACGTAGTTTCGGGCTTCGGAGAAGCGGATTCTGCAACGCAGACCGAGACGTCCCTTACCGAGGATGCAATCAGCAATCTTACGGACGGAGCTGCTTCCGATGCCTTCGCGACATCTCTTGCCCCCACTGCCATGACCCTTGCCGGCCCTGCGAGCTCCGCATCTGAGCTAGTTCCTACCCCCACTGTTGTTAATGGGTCCTCAGGACTCGTTCCGGTCTATGTCAGTGGCGCGGTTGTACAACCACAACTCTGCTATTTACAACCTGACGCCTTATGGCAGGATGCGGTTCTGGCGGCTGGCGGTTTAAGAGAGGATGCTGCGCGACAGTACATTAACTTTGCCGCACCCATCTACAGCCATCAAATGATTTACATCCCCAGCCTGGCTGAGTGGGAGAGCGGTACGACTCTGCCTGCCGTATATCCGCAACTTGACTCGCAAGAGCCTGCCGGGCAGGGACTTGCTGCCGGGTCAGGTTCCCAGGGTACGGCCGCTTCTTCAGCAAAGGTATCGCTAAGTAAGGCCGATGCCGCCGCTCTGACCACGATTCCCGGAGTCGGTGAGAAGACTGCAGCTCAGATTATCAGCTTCCGTGAAAGCAACGGTCCTTTTGAAAGTATCGAGGATGTGATGAAAATTCCCGGCATCAAGGAGGCCAAGTTTGCACAAATGAAGGATTATATCGTGCCTTGATGGGAGTCAGAGTCGCGTTGTCTGGGCTGGCTGCGACACCGCGATTTGATCTAAATCCGTCGCCACCGGATTCTCGCGACTCCACTATTAATTAAATCCGTCGCCGCCGGATTCTCGCGACTCCACTAAAAATGGACAAAATTTTCGGGGATGTGGTCATTTCAGCGGTTTTTGGGTCTCTGTTTATGTCAAACATACGATTTTGTGACAATAATTTCGACTGTGTAGTGGACGCCACCACATCCCTGTAAAAAGTGGGCTGAAAACAGCCTTTTGACTTGTCCGTCAGCTGTCCATGGGTACTTTCAACCACATCCCCGTAAAAAGTGGGCTAAAAATCGCCTCCTGATAAAACTGAAAGAAGCAGAGTCGCAACCAGCCCAAGCAACGCGACGATCTCACTGGGCGGAGCAGAGTCGCAGCCGTCCAAGCAGCGCGACGATCTCATTGAGCGAAGCAGAATCGCAGCCGTCCAAGCAGCGCGACGATCTCATTGAGCGAAGCAGAGTCGCAGCCGTCCAAGCAGCGCGACGACCGCCTGCGCCGACCTGTCCGCTAACCCCCGTACACCGCCCGCAGCGCGTCCACTGCATGCGCCCCGCTGTCACCGGCAACCACCGCCGGCGCGTAAAGCATGCGCAGAATAGCGAAGTCCAAGGCGCTGGGGTGCTGCACCACACTGTAATCCTGCTGGAAAATGCTGTCCTGATAGGTGTATGAATCATTCAGTAGGCCGAGGCTTTGCACCAATTCTTCCCAGAGCAGGTGCTGCCTGTCGAGCGGACCCGTTCTGTCCGTGGAGATGGCAATCGTGCCGCTGTAGATTTCATAGGCGCCGTTCCAGTAGACCTCGAAAAAACCCAGGTTACCGTCGACGTAATCACGGATATAGTCTTTCATGCTTTTGCTGGGGACAAAATAGATATCAACATTGGCTTCGGCATCGACCAAACTGATGCCTGGCATGCCTTCAATGGCAGAACAGTAGTCTATGAGATCATTGAGTACCGCCAAATCGGCGTCATTGTAGTCGCCGTGCAGCTTGATGCGGATATCTTTCTTCCACTTGGTGATGGGTTTGACCCCTTTGAACTCCGAATTGGCGGCGATTTCGTTGAAATAGTTCAAAGCTTCACTAAGCCTGGCACCGGTAAAATACTGCTCGGACGCTTCGAAGGCGAGCTGGAGGGAGTCTTTTGCCACAGTGGTGGGCACGGTCGTGGGATGCGTCGTAGCCACCGTTGTTGTCATAGTCGTTGAGGATGTACTGCTCGCTACGCCAAGATTTCCCCTGTGTGTCTTGTTCGAGAGACTGGTCTCGTTGGAAAAAGTTTCGTAGGTGATTTGATAGGTAGCTTTCGTGGAGGAACGCGTCGTGCGCTCTTCGAGTTTGCTGATTTGTTCGATGACAGAACCAAGGCCGCAGGCACTGAGGCTGAAATTGAGGCTCAGGAGAAGTAGGCAAATTTTAATAAGTGCAGGGCGACCGTTTTTTCCGAATTTCACGTGACAAACCTCGATAAAGATGTAGCAATATCAACCTCCCTATATTAGCAGATAAAGGCGGAAAATTTGAAATATGAGCCGAAAAATCTTAAGATGAGGGGAAATAACAGAACGGAAGACGATGCATCGCGGTCAAGTATGGCAAGGCCGCAGCAAGACCTTCTCTTAAGGAGAGAAAAATGGCAAAAATCGATTTCAACGATGCCGAACAAAGGCATGCGTTTTGGCACAGCAGCGCCCACCTGATGGCCCAGGCTGTTAAGCGCTTATATCCAGAGGTGCAGTTAGGCACCGGACCCGCTAAAGACAAGGGTTTCTTTTACGATTTCTACCGCGAGAAAGCCTTCTCAGCCGATGATTTACAGGCTATAGAGGAAGAGATGGGTAAAATCGTTAAAGAGCACCTGCCGATTGAGCGTTTTGAGCTGAGTCGTGAAGAGGCGAAAAAACTGATGCAGGAGAAGGGCGAAAACTTCAAACTGGAGTTGATCGATTTAATCCCTGAAGGCGAAACCATCAGCTTTTATCAGCAGGGCGAATTTGTCGATCTCTGCGCCGGACCTCATCTGGAGAACACCCAACAAATACAAGCTTTCAAGCTTTTACAGACCGGTGGGGCTTACTGGCACAATGATGCCACAAAGCCTATGCTGCAGCGCATTTTTGGTATCGCCTATCCCGACAAAAAGATGCTCAAGAAGCACCTCGATGAGTTGGAAGAAGCCAGAAAACGCGACCACAACAAGATTGGGCGCGAGCTGGAATATTTCACGACGGTGGATTATATCGGCCAGGGTCTGCCGATTCTTTTGCCAAAAGGTTATAAACTCTTCCAGATTCTGCAACGCTTTGTGGAAGACGAAGAAGAGCGCCGCGGCTATCAGCATACACGCACGCCTTTGATGGCAAAAGCCGACCTCTACAAAATTTCCGGTCACTGGTATCACTACCGCGACGGCATGTTCATTATCGGCGATGAAGCTAACGAAGATGAAGTGCTGGCGCTGCGTCCCATGACCTGCCCCTTCCAGTTTCAGGCTTATCTGACCAGAACCCGCAGTTATCGCGATCTGCCTTTGCGCTATGCCGAGACTTCGACCTTGTTCCGCAACGAAAGTTCAGGGGAGATGCATGGTCTGATCCGCCTGCGTCAATTCACCATTTCGGAAGGCCACCTTATCGTCACCCCGGAACAACTGGAAGACGAGTTTAAAAAGAGCGTCGAGCTGGCTCAATTCATGCTGAAAACCATGGGCTTGGAAGAAGATGTCAGTTACCGCTTCTCGAAGTGGGACCAAAACGACCGCGCCAAATACATCGGCTCACCTGAGGAATGGGAGCGCGTGCAGCAAGAGATGTTCCGCATCCTGACCCATATGGACATCGACTTTGAAGAAGCCGATGGTGAAGCGGCTTTCTACGGGCCGAAACTGGACATCCAGATCAAGAACGTCTTCGGTAAAGAGGACACCCTGATTACCGTACAAATTGACTTCCAGCTGGCAAAGAAATTTGAGATGGAGTACATCGACCGCGAAGGCAATAAACAGAATCCTTACATTATTCACCGCACCAGCATCGGTTGCTATGAGCGCACCATGGCTTTGCTGCTCGAGAAGTATGCCGGTGCTTTGCCGCTGTGGATGTCGCCTGAGCAGGCTAGGGTTTTGCCCATCAGTGACAAACATTTGGAGGCTGCCCAAGCCTTAACCGATCAACTGAAAGCGGCTGGTCTGCGTGCCACATTGGATGGTCGTAATGAGAAAGTTGGCAAAAAGATCAAAGACGCCCAAAACGAGAAAGTGCCCTACATGCTGGTCATGGGTGACCAGGAAATCGCCGACGGCACGGTGGCGGTGCGTTCGCGCAAGGAAGGCCAGCTAGGCACCTTGCCGCTGGCTGAACTGATCACGAAACTACAAACCGAGGATAAGGAGAAGTTGCGATGAGTCATGCAGATCTGCTGTTCGCACAGACCTGTCAGGATATCTTAGACAACGGCAGTTCCACAGAGAACGAGAAAGTTCGCCCGAAATGGGAGGATGGGAGTTTTGCCTACACCCTGAAGAAATTTGCGGTCGTCAACCGCTATGACCTGAGTAAGGAATTTCCTGCGGTGACACAGCGTTACTTTAATTTGAAGGGCGCTGTCGATGAGCTCCTGTGGATTTGGCAGCGCAAATCGAACAACATCAAAGACCTGAATTCCAAGATTTGGGACCAGTGGGCAGACGCCGATGGCAGCATCGGCAAAGCCTACGGCTACCAGCTGGGGGTCAAGCACCAGTACAAAGAAGGCGAGTTCGACCAAGTCGAGCGCGTGCTTTACGACCTGAAAAACAATCCTTACAGCCGGCGCATCATGACGAGTATTTATACTTTTGCCGACCTGCATGAAATGAACCTCTATCCCTGTGCCTATTCGATGACCTTTAATGTGGCAGATGGCGTGCTGAATGCCATCCTGAACCAACGCTCGCAGGACATGCTCGTGGCCAATGCCTGGAACGTCGCGCAATATGCGGTTTTAGTGCACATGCTGGCACAAGTCAGTGGACTGAAAGCAGGGGAGTTGGTGCACGTCATTGCCGATGCACATATTTATGACAAGCACATTCCTATCGTGAGGGAATTGATTCAGCGCCCCATGTACCCGGCGCCTACGTTTGTCATCGATACCTCAATCAAGCGATTTGAAGACTTTACGCCGGAGAGTTTTGCTTTTGAGAATTATGAACACGGACCGGCGATAAAGAAGATTCCAGTGGCGGTGTAAAAATGGAAGCAATTGTAGCCGTAGATAAAAATTGGGCCATCGGCAAAGCAGGTCAGCTCCTGCAGCCAATCAGCGAAGACTTAAAGCACTTTCGTCAGCTGACGGAAGGAAAGATTCTCATATATGGGCGAAAAACCTTGGCGACCTTTCCCGCTCAGAAACCTTTGCCCAACCGACGCAACATCATTCTCTCGAAAAATGCCAAACAGCTTTGTGCCGACGGTTTTGAAAGCTATGCGAATATCCCGGATATGTTGCATCACCTGAACCGCGAGACCTTTGGTAAGGCGATTGTCATTGGCGGTGCGTCGGTGTATGAGCAGCTTTTACCCTATTGCAAAAAAATCTTCGTAACCGAAATCGACCACGCATTTGCCGAAGCGGATGCCTATTTCCCCAACCTCAACAAGAACAAAGACTGGCAGATTAGCGAAACAGGGGAATGGCTGAGCGATGAAAAAAGCAAACTGCGTTTTCGCTATCTGACCTACGACAGGGTGGACTGAGATGGGCAAGAAACCCAAGCTGAGAGAACGGCTCGATTTGAAAAAGTCGGTAGCCAAAGACACCTGGCAGCGACGTCTGATTAACTTGAGCAAGACCCTTCAATATTGGGATGAACGTACGAAATACGGCAAAATCCGCCACGTCCGCCACGCTCTGGAACGTTATACCGACCTGGGCATCAGCAACCTGGCTGCGACCCTGTCCTATTACCTGATTTTCGCTCTTTTTCCCTTCACAATTTTTATCACCTGGTTCCTGGCGCGCTTCGGTGGCAGCTTCGTCACACCCGAAATGCTGACCAATTTCCGCAATTTCGTCCCCGAACAGGTCCGTAGCGTGCTTTCTGGCCTGCTCAGCGGTGTCAGTGCCTCTGCTTCTGTAGCAATGGCCTCCTTAGGTATCCTCGCGCTGCTCTGGTCCTCTTCACGCGGCTTTTCTGTTTTGGCACATACCATGGATCTGGTCTACGACAATAAACGCACCTCCGCGACCTACTTTATCCAACAGCTGCTCAGTATGCTGACTACGCTTTTTTCAGGTTTGGCCATTTTGGTCATGTTGGTTTCTATGGCGTTTGGCAGCTACATCATCAATTTCGTCAACGACCTTTTTAACACGGAAATATTGAAGGGGACACCTGCGACTTATCTCAACTACTTGATCTCGCTCCTGCTCCTGTCGGGTCTTTTTTCGCTCTTGTATCACATCTCCTCTAAAAGACGCCGCGCCTATCGCTATGCCTTTTATTGCGGCTTAGGTTGCGGTCTGAGCTGGGTTTTAGTGACCTTTTTCTTCTCGCTCTATCTGCGTTCTTCGACGCGTTATTCTGTCCTTTATGGCAGCTTAACCGGTATCATCGTATTAATGCTCTGGCTTTACCTCTGCGCCACGATGCTCTTGATTTTTGCCTTTTTACACAGCGAAATCATCCGCATCCAGGACAGAAAGGTCGTCAGTATGAAGCCTGAGGGTTTTGCCAAACTGCAAAAACCGAAGCTCGGACCGGGTCCTATCGGCTTCAATGTATCGCCGCACCACAACCGCAATTCACGCATCGGCAAGCGCCGCAATCGAGGTTGACAGCCCACGCGGCTATGTTAGAATATCAAAGTTACGGGGCGTAGCTCAGGTGGTAGAGCGCTTGGTTCGGGACCAAGAGGCCGCAAGTTCAAGTCCTGTCGCTCCGACCAAAAAGATTGTCTTTAAGGCGCATAGTAGCGCCGGTGAGGCAATCTTTTTTTGACCCGTCGCAAAGTAGCAAGGGCCGCGACTCTGCTTTGCGTAGTGAGGTGGTCGCATTGCTTGGGACGGCTGCGACTCTCCTCCTCTGAATTTTATCAGGAGGCGATTTTTAGCCCATTTTTTACGGGGATGTGGTTGAAAGCACTCAAGGACTGCTGGCGGACAAGTCAAATGGCTGTTTTAAGCCCACTTTTTACAGGGATGTGGTGGCGCCCACCACACAGTCGAAATTATTGTCACAAAATCGTGTGTTTGACATGAACAGAGACCCAAAAACCACTGAAATGACCACATCCCCGAAAATTTTGTCCATTTTTTAGCGGAGTCGCAATGAACCCAAGGGCGACGGATTTAATTCCAAGTGGAGTCGCGAGAATCCGATGGCGACGGATTTGATTCCCAACGGAGTCGCAAGGAATCCAAGGGCGACGCATCAGATTCCAAGCGGAGTCGCTAGAATCCGGTGGCGACGGACCTGATTCCCAACAGAGTCGCAGCCTTCCAGGCAGCGCGACAATCCACAGCTAAGTGGCCACTCAAGCTTTTCGAAAGATTTCAAGAATTTCGACTGAATATAGCGTAGAATAAACTTAGACTAGCCCAAAATAAGCCTGGCTGAGTTTTGCCATTAACATCGGAACCGTTAAAACTGAATGAATTTTGTCTGAATTATAGATACTTACACTAAAAAATTGACAAGGCAAGGCTTAGTTAATATCATTAGGCAAAATACTACTGCAATTGCTTAGAAGCATGGAGAATAGACATTGTGGGCTGTGAAATTAAGTTAACTGCAATAAATGTGCACCTGGTAGATGACGAAAGTAAGTTGAAGGCTGTGGTTTCAGTGGTCTTGATGAATTGCTTTGCAATCCATGGCGTCAAGGTCATCGATGGACCTAACGGCCTCTTTGTCGCGATGCCTAACCGTCGCAACAAGAACGGAAGTTTTAGCGACATTGTCCATCCCATCAATCGCGAATGTCGTCAATACCTTTCCGAAGAAATTCTGGAAGCCTATAAACAAAGCCGCGAGAATGATGGCGATGCACACAATATCGTCGTAGCGGATGAAAACGTAGAGGTCTTGGGAATAAGCTGATTAAGTCGCATTTTGCCATTGCACTTGACATCAAGTATGAACTTCAATAGCATTAGTTGCGAATGATTCGCAACTAATGGAGGTCAGCTTGATGTTTTCTTATGTAAAAAATACCCATTCGACAGAGGTACAAACCCAGTCTGTTGCCAGACGCAAATCCTTGCCTGTGTTTTTATTGATAGCGACTTTAGTATTTGCCTTGATCTTAACTTCCTGCGGTCAAACGTCGGACAAGAGTGAGGGGAGTGCTGCTGCGGCTACTGCAGGTTCCAAAAAAACCGTTTATACGACGATCTATTCGGTCTATGACTTCACCAGAAAACTGGCCGGCGCAGACTTTAATGTGCAAATTCTGATGCCGCCGGGTACGGAAGCGCATGACTGGGAGCCGGGACCTCAGGATATGGCTAAGCTGAGCGAAGCCGATGCGCTCATTTACTCAGGCGTAGAAATGGAGCCTTGGGTTGATGACCTTCTGGCTGCAGGTGGCTCAAACATCAAGGCGGTTGACAGCTCAGTTAACGTACCCCTCATCGCCGCAGACGCTGAACATGATGAGCATGAGGACGAAGCCGAGAATAAACACGACGAACATGAGCACGAGACAGCTGAGGAACATGCCGAACATGACGAGCATGAGCACGAAGACGCAACAAACGACGAGCACGCCGGGCACACGCACGGCGTCTATGACCCGCACATCTGGCTCGATCCACAAAATGTTGCCATTCAAATGAAAAACATCGCCAGCGCCTTGATTGAACTGGACCCGGAGAAGAAGCAGGTTGTCGAAGAGCGTTTGCAAGCGGAAGAGAAAAAGTTGAGTGAATTGGATCAGAAGCTGGGGGAAGCCTTGCAGCCTTTTGCCGGACGACGTGTGATTGTGGGGCATGAGGCTTTTGCCTACCTCTTTAAAGCCTATCAGTTAGAGCAACTGGGCATCGAGGGTCTGCTTTCCTCAAGCGAACCCAGCCCCAGACACATGGCTGACTTGGTTAAAATCGCTAAAGCGGATGGTATCAAGGTGGTTTATGTGGAACCGCTGGGTAGCTCTAAAACCGCAGAAAGCCTTGCTGCTGAGATTGGCGGAAAAGTGGAGTACCTGGATCCGTATGAGGGATTGAGCCCTGAAGAAGAAGCGGCAGGTAAGGACTATTTCAACGTTATGGAAGAAAATCTGAACGCTTTACTGAGCGGTTTTTGATAGACAGGGACAATTATTATCTTTCGCTTAATGTGCAGTTGAAAGTGTAATAGCTCATAAAGTACCGATAATTAGTGGAAAGCACGTAAAAGGGTTCATAAATTTCGTTGCAAGGGGCGTTTCGCACTTGCGCAATCTTTCAATAAATTAGATACTTAATTATAAGGGCAGAAACCGCTGTGTTTATTTTGCCATAATAATCGGCGCAAGCCAAAAGACAGGAGCCTGATATGTACGACATCCTTGGTAATCTCAAGAAGGGTCTGACTCAATTGGTCGTTTTAAAACTCTTAAATGAGAATGAGGAACTCTACGGTTTTCAAATCATTCACGCGATAGAAGAGAGCGGATCAAAAGCATTCCGCTTGACAGAAGGTGCACTTTACCCGACCCTGCATCGCATGGAACAAAAGGGACTGGTTAGTTCCCGCAAAGAGTCTTCCGGAGCGCGCATCCTGCGTCGCTATTATGCCATCACAGATAAAGGTCGCGAACTGCTAGCCAGCGATTTGAAGAAATACAAAAGCCTCAACCACGACATGATGAAGCTTTTCGGAATCTAGCCATGGGCACTTCTGCTGAAGTTGGGCTGGCTTAGCGTGGCGCAGCCGCAGTTTCAGCAGATTTTGCTTAAGTATTTCCATCTTCATGATCTTGGCAAAACCCAGCCCCAACGCCTCGCCCGTTTTTTCAACTTTTCTCTCAATTTCTTTGGCAAAAACGGTTGACAGGCGCGAACCTTTCCCTTATATTAGACTTTGCTGCTGAAAGGCAGTGCTACGGGAGCTTAGCTCAGCTGGTAGAGCATCTGCCTTACAAGCAGGGGGTCACAGGTTCGAGCCCTGTAGTTCCCACCAAGATGGCGCAGTAGTTCAGTTGGTTAGAATGCCAGCCTGTCACGCTGGAGGTCGAGGGTTCGAGCCCCTTCTGCGTCGCCAGAGCGGCCGTTTCAGAAATGAGGCGGCTGACTTTTGCCCAGATAGCTCAGTCGGTAGAGCAGTGGACTGAAAATCCACGTGTCGTTGGTTCGATTCCGACTCTGGGCACCATCTCAAAAGCCTGCAAACACTGCGTTTGTGGGTTTTTTATTTTTCTGAAACTTTCTCTAATTTTGGCGAAACCTCCGTAAAACCTCCGTTGAGTTTTTCCGCGGTTATCTTATCTGCCTCGATGTGGGCATATACTTCAAGCAACATTTTCCTCGTTGAGTGGCCCATCAGATACATTGCTTCCGGAATTGTGTAACCAGAACGAAGAAGGTCAGAGGCGTATTCATGCCTTAAATAGTAGGGTGTGAGGTCTGAGCCAATAGCCCAGCGATCAAACACAATCTTCTTCGATGTGAGGTCAATATGTGAAGCGCCACCCGCCTCATCGTTCCATTTGCGCAAAATAACTCCCCATCTAGCTCTGAAAGCAGATGAAGTCAAATAACCTCCGCTTTTTGTCTGAAAGAGAAAATCAGTACGATTTGGAAGGTATAGAGCGAGGGATGTTGAGAGGTCATCCGGAATTGGAATATCACGAAAACGAGATTTGGTTTTTGGGTAGGGCTTATAGCTGTCGCTACCTGAAGGTGCGTCGAGATCCACTACACCACGTACTTGGATTTTTTTTGCCTTTAAATCAATGTATTTCTTGCGCATGCCTGCCACTTCATTATCAGCTAACCCACAGCGCATCATAAGCCCGACAAAAACGCGTTGTTCAATCGTTAGGTTAGCTTTTCCCAGCGTATGACGCTCGATGTCATTTAGGCACCGTTTTGGCGCAGATTTATCGCTTGGCGTCTCTATCTTGATCACTGGATTCTTTCCGGTGTAGTCGTTAGCGTATGCAGCATCGAAGATTTGCTTCAGCGCCATTTTGACTTTTGTCGCTGTCCTGGGCTTGTCCACAAGATTATTAATACACGATTGAATGTGAATCTGCTTCACCTCGTGCATTTTCAGATGCCCTATTACGGGATTAATGTGAAGCCTTATCACGGACTCATACATGCGATAGGTTGATGCCTCTCGCATCTTCTTCGTTTCGAGAAATACTTTTGTGTAATCTCGAACGGTGATAACATTCGCTGACAGTTCACCAGTTAAGTATTTCTTGCGCAACTCAATCTTTTTTCGTTCTAGGCCCTTAGGTGTGGTGGCGGAGCAATACTTCCGGATCTCGCTTCCGTCTTCGCGGTACCCAATCATGATATAGCCTTTGTATGCGTTTGCCATACGATTCTCCTTAATCTACTGGTTCGTACATATAAACATTAATTACTGGTGTTTTGTCTTCTTCACCATCAAAGAATCCATAAAAATCAAAGCTGGTATTTTCTGGAATGGGCTCTTTGTTACTAATGGCGTCAACATACGCTTTCCACAGTCCTTTGCCATCATAAATAATTAACTCTTGCAAAAGCTTATTTTGACTAGAGGTAGTTACTAAGCCGTTAACTTTGATTAGAGCTCCCTTCTTTAGTTCAAAAACAGAATTAGTGTCAACTAATGTATAGCTAGATTCATCATCAAGGTCAGGAAGTGATTCTTCTTGCGCTATAGTTGTAGCTAATGGGGCAGTGGGGCGAAGTGAACAGGATGCAAGTACGAGAGCTATTATCAATACAACGAAAAACTTCTTCATAATATCCTCCGATTAGTTTTTCAACACTAAAATTATTTCACACCCATAGGATTTTCCGTCGTACCCACCGTAAACATTGATGTTCTTTGTGCCGAGGATGCGACGCTTGTTATCTACTAGATATTGAACGAGCTGCCGGGGCACATTTCCGATGATTTTCTGATTTACCGTAATCGCGAGCGCTGGCTCGCCTTCGTATTCATACTGTTCAAGATTCACCTCGAGAACGTCCGAGAAAGGGTCCTCGTGAAGGCTGATTTTCCGAAGGTATTCTTGTCTTGGAGTCTCGCCAGACATAAATGTCACACCGGCCACCTTGACAGGAATAAATTGATATTGCCCGTTTTCGATTTTGGTTGGCAAGTCCAACTCGCCGATCAGAGAAACCAACATCTCCCGCTTAGCTGGGGTGTATTTCTTCGTGTCCTCGATAAGCATCCGGGTGACTTCTTTTTCCTTCTCGGCTTCCGGAAGTTCCTTCCGTTCGTCGAGGTGACCGAGGGCGATGTGCCAGAGTTCGTGCCTGAGACTAATGGCTTTCTGCTGTTTTGAAAGGCTACTGTTTATTAGCACCAGGTAACCGTTCTGGGACTTCTTAACTGATCCCCGGATTCCGCCTAATTCAATCTGTTTGATTATCACATTTCGTTCTGCGATTAACCGCTTTGCGTCCAGCATCTCATCACCACCCTTCCTGGTAAGTGATAAGATATCAAACAAACGTTCGTTTTACAATCACAAATTGTGTAGTTCTTCGTCTTCTGCCACAGACCACAGTGCTGCGAGTTTATCTATTTCCTTTTCAGTAGCTGTAGAAAGTTTGTCCATTAAAAAAGCACGTTTTGGCGAAACATTCTTTACTGAATAGGGTGTGATCTTAGTAGTAACATTGCTTCGTCCGAACAAATAGTCAGTATCAACGTTGAAGTAATCACACAGCGCTTCTACCATCTCAAAGCTTGGCTTTCTTTCGCCACGCTCATACATTCCAATTGTGCTGGCAGTAACACCAACAGCTATACCAAGTTCTGACTGAGTCAGTTTATGTAACTCTCTTAATTCTTTTAGCCTTAAAAGTTTGCTCATGGTGTACACCTCCACGTAACTAAATTGTAACACTATCAGTGTTAATTTCAACTAAAATATAGCACTATTAGTGTTGACAACAACACTTTAAGTGTTATTATTTGGTTAAGAACATATGAAAGGGGGGACAATTCGTTGGGCGGATTGGGTGAAAAACTAAAAAGTCTCAGAGGCGATATCAGTCGAAAACAATTAGCACAAGACCTTGAAGTCAGCGTATCTAGCATTGCTATGTACGAGGACGGACAACGCATACCTAGTGATAACGTAAAAATCAGATATGCAGATCGGTTTAATTTAAGCGTGCAAGAAATTTTTTTCGAACAAAAAAGCACTTAAAGTGCTATTGAAAGGTGTAGCAAATGGATACAACAGTCAGGCTTCCAGTATTCGGAGATATTGAAGATGTTCGAATCGTCGAATACGACGAAATCGAAAAAATGAAGTGTATGTACATCGGAACAGACTGGGAAAACGGCATTTCAGTCTACGAGAACAAGACAGGAGGAATTTACTACGGATGCCGAACACATTAAAAAAAGAGACCACCGTTGGCGCGATGGTCATGCAGGAAAAACCTGCAGAAAGGTATAAACCTATGAATATTCTACCACAGAACGGCCAGCAATGGCTAACAGTCAAGGAATATGCGAACAAATATCGCGTGGTTCCCTTGACGGTCTATCGCCTAGTTAAGGCGGAAAAAGTCACTTACAAGAAGCTTGGCGGAACAATCCGGATCTTAGACGAAACGATTCCACTTTCAGAACGCGAGACAAAAAGGAGGGCAATGGCATGACACCTGGTGTAATTTTAGGGATTTTAGTCATCGGCCTAATGCTGGTTACAGCAATCTTTTTGTACCTCGTCTCCGAAATTCAAAAGGAAAAAGAGCGTCAAGAAACAGAAAAACGCATCAAAAAGAATGACAGGCAGTGCGAGCCCTGGTTCGAACAGTTCATCGATGGGGAGGGCTGACCATGAGCATCAAGATTAACAAGCTCGAAATTGAGAACGTTAAGCGCGTTAAAGCCGTGAAAATCGAACCCGCTGCCAATGGGCTGACGATCGTTGGAGGCAAGAACAATCAGGGCAAAACCTCGGTGCTTGATTCTATCGCATGGGCGTTGGGTGGTAACAAGTTCAAACCATCTAAACCGCAGCGCGACGATTCCGTCATCCCGCCATCAATCCAGATTATTATGAGCAACGGCTTAGTTGTGGAGCGCAAGGGCAAGAACAGCGACCTAAAAGTCATCGACCCAGAAGGGCGAAAAGGTGGCCAACAGCTACTCGATAGCTTCGTGGAGCAGCTGGCAATCGATTTGCCACGCTTCATGCAATCCACCAGCAAGGAAAAGGCTGAAACGCTACTCCAAATCATTGGGGTTGGCGACCAACTCTACGAGCTGGAACGAGCTGAGACCGAAACATACAACAGACGTCACACGATTGGCCAGATTGCGGACCAGAAGAAGAAGTTTGCTGATGAGCAGACCTACTATCCGGATGCGCCAAAAGAACCAGTCCAGGCGTCTGAACTGATTAAGCAGCAACAGGACATCTTGGCCCGAAATGGCAAAAACCAAGAGTACCGGAACAATCTGCAACGTCTGGAAGCAGAACAAAAAGTTGAAGTTGATGAGTTCCATCGTCTCCAGCAACAGATTGAGAAACTTGAGTCAAGTATCGAAGCACGCGATGAAGCGCTTATAGCTGCGAGAAAGACGGCTGAGGAACTGCACGACGAATCGACTGCAGAGCTTGAGAAATCTATCCGAGACATCGAAGAAATCAATGTCAAGGTCAGAGCAAACCTCGACAAGGGTAAAGCACAAGACGATGCCAATGCCTACAAGGACCAGTATGACGAACTGACTGCAGAGCTTGACGGTATTCGCCAGGCGAAGAAGGACCTGTTAAAGGGGGCAGACCTTCCGTTAGATGGCTTGTCAGTAGAAGATGGCGAGTTGTTATACAACGGCCATCGCTGGGACAACATGTCCGGATCCGATCAGCTGAAGGTTGCTACAGCAATCGTCAGAAAACTGAAACCAGACTGTGCGTTTGTCTTAATCGACAAGCTTGAGCAGATGGATCTCGACACACTTAAGGAGTTTGGTAGCTGGCTAGAAGGAGAGGGGCTTCAAGCAATCGCGACACGTGTAAGCACCGGGGAAGAGTGCAGCATCATTATTGAAGACGGTTATTCCGTCATGAATGAGACTGCCAAACCAGAACCCAAGAAGTGGAAGGAGGGCAGTTTCTAATGGCCGAGTACACAACTAAAGAAGAACGCGCCGCCTACGCTGCAGGATATAGCAAGGCCAAAAGACAGCTAAGTTCTGAATTCCACAAATCACTTAAAACAGAGGCCGAAAAAATCAAAAAAGCAATGGCTGAAGACTCGGAACAATACGAATTAGGATTCCGAGATGGATACCGGAAAGGTAACGAAGAATTAGCGGAGAAATTCCGACAACTGTTGGGAGTGGAGGGAAAGAATGGAAATTATTAGGGGAAAAATCAGCCGGGCACAGAAGGTGGTTATTTATGGTCCAGAGGGCATTGGAAAGTCAACATTGGCGTCCAAGTTCCCGGAAGTGCTCTTTATCGACACAGAAGGCAGCACGTCTCACATGGACGTTGCCAGGACGCAAGAACCGTCATCGTGGAACATGCTCATGAGTCAAGTGATGCACGTCTCATCGACGCCTGGGCTATGCAAGACATTAGTTATCGACACGGCAGACTGGGCCGAGCGTCTCTGCAAAGAGTTTGTCTGCGCCAAGTACAATTTTAAATCAATCGAGGACCCAGGCTATGGAAAAGGCTACACATATCTTTACGAAGAATGGGGAAAGCTACTCAACCTACTGTCTGAAATCACTGATAAAGGCATTCATGTCGTGCTCACAGCACATGCGATGATGCGCAAGTTTGAGCAGCCAGATGAGATGGGCGCTTATGACCGGTGGGAGCTGAAACTCGAGAAGAAGACTGCAGCTGTCACTAAGGAATGGGCTGACCTGATTCTGTTTGCCAACTACAAGACCGATATCGTCAAATCTTCCGACACTAAGAAGAACAAGGCAACCGGTGGCGCGAGAAAAATGTACACATCGCATCACCCGGCTTGGGACGCTAAGAACCGACACGGTTTACCGGATGAGTTAGACATGGACTTTGCACCGATTGGGTACATTTTCAACATTGGAAACGATGTCCCAACGGTTAGCGAAGTAAAGACTGAACCGGTACCGGAAGTCATCAATCAAAAGGTCATGGAGCCTACACCAGTCCCAGCTGCTGAACCTGTGCCTGAAAAAGCACCAGAAACACAGACGAATAAATATGAAGGACTGCCAAAAGCACTGGTTGACCTGATGGAAGCCAACGGCGTGTCTGAGACCGAGATTCAGACTGTCGTGGCGCAAAAGGGTTACTATCCGGCCAACATGCCGGTTAAAAACTACGACCCTGATTTCATCAATGGCGTTTTAGTTGCTGCGTGGGACCAAGTACACGACATGATCAAAGAATTATTACCGTTACCGTTTGAACTGAAAAAGGAGATATAAGAAATGGCTGAACAAAAAAGAGATTACGAGATTCCATTTGATGGCGAGATTTTAGAGGATGCAAAAGAGTTCATCGTGCTGCAGGATGGCGAGTACGACTTCGAAGTCACCAGCTTCGAAAAAGGACGCTTCGCAGGTAAAGATGGAGGATTACCTCCGTGCAACATGGTTACCGTTTTCTGCAAAATTGAAACGGATGAGGGCGTGGCTGTCATCAAAAGCAACCTGTTCCTTCATTCAAGAACAGAAGGCATCCTGTCATCCTTCTTTGCTTCGATTGGCCAGAAACGCAAAGGTGAGCCGCTGAAGATGCAGTGGAACTTGGTCATTGGCTCGAAGGGCAGATGCAAGGTCTCCACGCGCGAATACAACGGCAATACATACAACGACATTAAGCGCTTTATCCCTGCAGAAGAACGCAAGACGTTCGTTGCCGGTTCGTTCTGATGAAGTTAAGACCGTATCAGCAAGCTGCGCGAGATGCGATTCACAGTGAATGGGCTAAGGGCGTTAAGCGCACGCTCTTAGTCCTCCCGACTGGCACAGGAAAGACGATCGTTTTTAGCAAAGTCATCGAAGACCAAGTCAGAAACGGTTCAAGGGTGCTGGTGTTAGCTCACCGTGGAGAGCTTTTAGACCAAGCGGCTGACAAATTGTCTAAGTCAACAGGGCTAGGATGCGCGGTAGAAAAAGCTGAAGAGAGTAGCCTGAAATCATGGTACCGGGTGACGGTCGGATCCGTTCAATCACTTATGCGCGAGAAACGCTTGGCGCAATTTGACCATGACCACTTTGGGACCATTATCGTCGATGAGGCCCATCATGCCATCAGCGACAGTTACCAGCGGGTATTAAACTACTTCGAGGGCGCCAATGTCCTCGGAGTGACCGCCACCCCTGACCGTGGCGATATGCGCAACCTGGGCACCTACTTTGAGTCACTGTCCTATGAGTACACGCTACCAAAGGCAATCAGGGAAGGATATTTGAGCCCGATTAAGGCTCTGACGATTCCCTTAAAGCTTGACTTATCGGGTGTTGGCCAACAGGCAGGAGACTTCAAAGCATCCGACCTCGGAAGTGCTCTGGATCCTTACCTGTACCAAATCGCTGATGAGATGGTTAAGCACTGTATGGACCGTAAGACCGTGGTGTTTCTTCCTCTTATCGCAACGTCCCAAAAGTTCACACAGATACTAAAAGACAAGGGTTTTTCAGCAGCTGAGGTAAATGGAGAAAGCAAAGACCGTGCCGAAGTCCTGGCAGATTTTGACGCGGGAAAGTACAACGTTCTTTGCAACTCGATGCTGTTAACAGAAGGCTGGGATTGCCCAAGCGTCGACTGCATCGTCGTGTTGAGGCCGACCAAAATCAGAAGCCTATACAGTCAAATGGTAGGACGAGGGACAAGGCTTTTTCCGGGCAAGGAACATTTACTGCTCTTAGACTTCCTTTGGCACACCGAGCGCCACGAGCTTTGTCATCCTGCTCACTTAATCGCAGAAAACAAAGAAATCGCGGACAAAATGACGGAGAACATCGAGCAAGCTGGGATGCCGGTCGACATCGAGGAAGCAGAACAACAAGCCGAAAGCGATGTCGTGGCAGAACGCGAGGCAGCACTCGCAGCACAGCTGGCAGAGATGCGGAAGCGTAAGAAAAAGCTTGTGGATCCGCTGCAGTTCGAGATGTCTATTCAAGCCGAAGACTTATCAGGATTTACTCCTGTATTTGGATGGGAAATGGCACCAGCAAGTGAGAAGCAGAAAGAGACTCTAGAAAAGCTCGGAATCTTGCCCGACCAAATCGATAATGCCGGCAAGGCAGCCATGCTTCTGAACCGTCTATCAGCTCGTAGAACTGAAGGGCTAACCACTCCAAAACAAATTAGATTTCTAGAAAATAAAGGCTTCGTGCACGTTGGCCAGTGGCCATTCGAATATGCACGAAAGATGATTGACCGCATTGCTGGAAACAATTGGCGTGTGCCTTTTGATATCAATCCTGCATTGCACAGACTACCGGAGAACGTATGGAAAAATACAAACTACTCGAATTAATCGACCATATCGACCCTTCGCTTCTGAGCTACCAGGAATGGATAAACGTTGGTATGGCCCTCAAACATGAGGGCTACACTGCCAATGTTTGGAACAGCTGGAGCTCAAAAGACACCAAGCGCTTTCGTTCCGGTGAATGCTTCACCAAGTGGGATGGCTTTCTAGGAGGCTCATCGTCACCGGTTACCGGTGGGACCATCGTGCAACTGGCCAGAGACCTCGGATGGTCTCCTGCAAGAAGCGATGATGATCATGCGCTGGACTGGGATGCCGTGATTGGTGAGAAAGATGACATGGTCGTAATTGATCGCAACTGGATTGAAGACCGCGAAGTGCAAGGACCAACGGACTGGGACCCTGTAAAAGAGATCACGACATACCTGAGCATTCTCTTCGAAGCAGCTGAGACAGTCGGTTATGTTACAAGCACTTGGCAGAACGACAAAGGCAAATACTTGCCAACTAAAGGCGCGTTTGACCGTACAGCCGGAGAGCTTATCGAGCTACTTAGCAAGTGCAATGGAGACATTACCAATGTATTTGGTGACTTCAATCCGGATGCCGGTGCGTGGATCCGCTTCAACCCACTAGATGGAAAAGGCGTCAAAAACGAAAACGTAACAGAGTACCGGTACGCGCTCGTTGAATCCGACAACATGGAAATCGACAAGCAAAACGCGATTCTGCGCGAGCTGGAGCTGCCTATTGCTTGCTTGGTCCATAGCGGAGGAAAGAGCCTTCACGCCATTGTAAGAGTGGATGCAGCGGATTATGACGAGTACCGGAAGCGTGTCGATTACCTGTACAAAGTCTGCCAGAAGAACGGCTTAGACATCGACCAACAAAACAGAAACCCATCACGCTTAAGCCGGATGCCTGGTGTTCTAAGAAAAGGGCAAAAACAGTTTCTTGTGGATACCAAAATCGGCAAAGCCAACTGGGCGGAATGGTACGAGTGGATTGAAGGCGTCAATGACGATCTTCCGGAGCCTGAGCCCCTGACAAGTGTTTGGGACAACCTCCCGGAGCTGTCACAGCCTCTGATTGATGGCGTACTGCGTCAAGGGCATAAGATGCTTCTCGCTGGACCGTCGAAGGCTGGTAAGTCGTATCTGCTCATAGAAATGTGTTTGGCCATCGCTGAAGGCCGTGACTGGCTTGGCTGGAGCTGTTCTAAGGGACGTGTGCTATACGTAAACTTGGAGCTTGATAGAGCATCTGCTCTGCATCGATTCAAAGACGTGTACCAAGCCCTGGGATGGCGTCCGGACAACATCGATAACATCGATATCTGGAACCTCCGCGGAAAATCTGTCCCGATGGACAAGCTGGCACCTAAGCTAATCAGAAGAGCTGGAAAAAAGAATTACATCGCTGTTGTCATCGACCCTATCTACAAGGTCATTACCGGAGATGAAAACTCGGCCGATCAGATGGCGCACTTCTGTAATCAATTCGACAAGGTATGTACCGAGCTGGGCGTAGCAGTTATTTACTGCCACCACCATAGCAAGGGGTATCAAGGCGGTAAGCGTTCGATGGACCGCGCGAGTGGTTCTGGCGTGTTTGCTAGGGACCCGGATGCGCTGTTAGACCTTACCGAGCTGGAGCTAACCGAAGCACTCATCAAGCAGCAAAAGAATGCTGCTGAGTGTCAGGTGGCTGTGGATTATCTGCAGAAATACGAGCCTAAGTTCTACGACACAGATATTTCGCAAGACGACATTTGCAGCGCAACGAGCATGTATCGACACTGCCAAAGCAAGCTCACAGCGAATCAATTTGCCGAGTATTCGGCCTTGCTGGAGCAAGCTAGGAAAGATGTCGACCTGCAGTCTGCGTGGCGAATAGAAGGTACTCTGCGCGAATTCCCGAAGTTTAACCCGGTAGACGTTTGGTTCAAGTATCCGATACACACTGTTGATACAAACGATGTGCTAAAGGATGTAGAACCGGAAGGCGAAAAAGCACCGTGGCAGAAGGCAAAAGACACCCAAAAGACGCCTGCTGAAAAGGCCGAAGAACGTAAAAATGCACTGGAAATCGCTTTCAGTTCTCTCGAATTAGATAGCGACGAACCGATAAGCGTTGATGATTTAGCAGAAGAAATGGGCGTCACTAAGCGAACGGTTTGGAACAGAATCAAAGAGCACAAAGGTTTCAAAACAGAAAAAAGCGATGATAAAAAATCGTATGTGTCACGAAAGTAGCAGGTGTGAAGCGTGAAAAAGTCGCGAGAAATTCACAGTATGAAACAAGGAAAAACACGAGATTTTCACAGCACGAAAAGCATGTGTGAAGAAAGAAAAAGTCGCGAGATTTTCGTAGGAAGAAAACCTACCCCCCTAAAGGGGGGTACAGACATGCTGTTTCACACATCATCACAGGGGAAGAAGTCGTGCGGAGCTGACGCACGACGCCTTCTATCCCGATTCTGTGATTAACAAAATTTTCTCAGCATAAATAAATAATTTAGGAGCGAATAAAAATGAAGATACAAATTTTAGACATTGATCATGAGCTGATGGCGAAGGTGAAGATGAGCCTCAACCATTCACTGACTCAGGCGCTACGAAACCTTGAGCCAAACAATGTGGCGACTATTGCACTGAAGATGGAAATTGAGATGGCGGATGGCGATGACCAGATGACACAGCTCATGCCGATTGATTTCTCCTGCAACGTCACAACGAAGAAAGATGTGTCTAAGGATAAAGGCGTGATAACGAGCATGGTGGTGACCGGGACAGACAACGGATTTCTGGCCAGTTCAGATGATGGGCAAATCAGCATATTCGAAGTCATGAGCGAGGATTCTAAAGATGACGCTTGAGTTCTTCATGTCGATGATCCCACCAACGACCACGTACCAAACAATAAAAGTAGACACAAGAGGTAAAGCTCCAAGATTCTACAAAGACGAAAAACTTAGGACGGTTGAATCAAAGCTGTTAGGGAACCTATTCAGCTACGCACCCGAAAAACCTTTAGACGGCGCGCTTCGATTGATCGTAAGGTGGTGCTTTCCGAAGAGTAATAAGCACAGTGACGGAGAGTACAAAGCGACAAGACCAGACACAGACAACCTGCAGAAGCTTTTGAAGGACTGCATGACAAAGAGCGGATTTTGGACAGACGATGCACGTGTGGCATCTGAGCTAGTAGAGAAGTTCTGGGCTACGAGACCAGGCATCTACATCAAGGTGGAGGAGATATATGCGAAGACTAACGATTAAGACAGGTATAGGGTATTCATCAGCCTATAGCAAAAGCGAACTGGCTGAGAGATTGGGAATCATCGAGGACGTATTGGAGAAAACCGGAGATACTGCTGAGGATCTTCGCAGATGGCAAGAATTCAAAAAAATGGTATTGGGGGATGAAGAGTAATGGCTGAATTAGTGATGAAACCGGAAGAAATCAAACAGCGTTACAGGGACGCAAAAAACAAAAAAGAGCAGGTAAATATTCTTGCAGACATGAACCTGTGCAAGCCTGATCAGATTTTGAAAGTGCTAGGCATTGAAAAGGCCGTGAACACGCCTAAACCTAAAGTGGCGAAACCTAAGAAACCTAGCAAAGAGCAAGTCTTTGAAATGCTAAGGTCTGGCATATCTGCAAAGGAAGTGGCGGATAAGACCGGCTACGTATACAGCACAATCTGGAAATGGAACAAGGAGATGGAGGATACAAAATCAACAGAGTTTAGGGACGTTATGGAAAAGGCTTTTGAAGAGCCAATAGAAACTAATTCCAATTTTTCTATTGCGAGAAAGCAAGCAAGTATAAGGGCAGCTGCCACAGCTGGATTAGCGAAAGGGTTAATTCAAGCGATGGCAGAAGCAAAAGCGACCATAAACACTGCTTTTGGCATACCTGCAAAGGACCCAGCGAAAGATGACTCTGAAAAGATTCGACCGCTCTTGGTTAATCCTGAGCTAATCGAGGCAGTCGCTATTGTCCGAGAGTATGGCAACAAAAAATATCACGACATCGATAACTGGAAGACTGTTGAGCCAGAACGATACTACAACGCGCTATGGCGTCATCTTCTGGCTATTGGCAAGGGTGAAAAGGTAGACCCAGAGAGTGGGCTTCCACATCTGTGGCACGTGGCATGTAACGTCAACTTCTTAGTGGCAATGGAACACAGCGTAGACCATAACCGACAAGAAGCAGAAAAATGAGTGTGTTGTCGAGAAGTGGGACAACAGCAGGGAAAGCAAGGGAAGTCCATATATTGTGACGAAGGAGGATTGAGTGATGGATAAAAATGACAGTTGGACAAAAGGAAATTGTAAAGGTATTTGATATCAATAAATCGATGAAAGCAGGTAAAAGATGACAATTAAACTTATCCTTGCAAGGACAAACTACGATACAAGCACCACATGGACAGACATCAAAACGGTGGAAGTGAACCTACCTCTCGTTGCTCAAGAGGGCTGGAACGTCATCGGTGCGGACTGGCTCCGGCAGCCAGCGGAAACGGAGGGGATGGAATGAGCAAATTCACATGGGATAAATGGAATTACGACTGTGACGGCGAGGCGTTCATTATACGCAAAGATTTATGTCCGAATCGCGAAGCTGTTCCGCAATGGATAATCGAAAATGATGGTCTGCACCCCGATTGCCTGAACCCAGAGCTTGGGGAGCATCTTTCGGTGGACGATGTGAAAGAGGGCTGGTGCAAATGGCAAGTACGGACGGATTGGGAAAACGGCGACGGGGAACCGAAAGGCGGTTATGTAGTAGAGGATTATGAGCCACACACAAAACGGCTTGACGGAACACGCAAAGCCGGATGGTTCCCTGTTTGGGTCGTGAGAATAGGAGAGTGGTACTAATGACCAACCTAATCACCGAAGCGCGTGAGCTAATAGAAGCCCTACACGCCGGAGAGTATGACGACGAATACATCGGTACAGGCGCGTATCTGATGTTGGAAGTGGAGGATTGAAGATGAGAATAGAAATTGATTTAGATGAAAATGAGATAAAAGATTTGGTTACAGTAAAAATAGTAAATCAAATGTATCTTGATACCGTAACACGCGAATCAAGAATGCTTAAAAGTGAGATAAAACAAGCAGTTAGAGATGTTATCTACAAGCAAAAAGAAGAAATAATCGACAGAGTTGTTAAGCAAGCAAGCGCTGAAATGGTGCGCAAGGGAATTACTAAGTTGCTAGGGGCTGAGCCATGACACCGCTTGAATTGGCAAGGTGCGAAATCAAGATTGAACAGTTCAAGCTACACTTCTTTAAGCATGATGCTTTCAATCTAAGGCGAAGGGCGCAGTATCAAACACCTTATGATGCAGAAGTTAACAGGCTAACCGTAAAGATTTTCAGGCTGAATGAAGAGATAAGGAGATTGGAGGGGATAGATGATAGAGACTTTGAAGGAAAGGAATAACAGAGACTGGGCTAGGCATGACTTGGGCCGGTACAAGGATGCTCAGCGAGAGATTGAACACTACATCGAAGCCTTAGACAAGCTTAAAACAAGGGCTCAGAGACTTAGCAGACCGCTTGATCCAAACAAAGTTCAGGTCCAATCCTCAAACAATGGTCCGGAAGAGTTGTTCTGCATCATCTCGGACATGCAGCATGAGCTTAGGCCAAAGCAATTAAAAGCAGAGCAAGTTTGTATGGAGATTGCAAACAAGGTGGGGATGATGGAAAACAACATGCATCAAAGGATTTTGCGAGATTATTATCTGTTTGGCCAGAAGCTTAGAGACATAGCTATCATGGAAGGCTACTGCTATTCACGTATCAAAGACCATCACAGAGAAGCACTTGAAGCCTACGGTGAAAAGTTCGGCCCCCATCGGCCCTAAGGTCATGGTATTATGCAAAATGTATAAATGCGTCAAGGGGAAAACCTAAGGCGCATTTTCTTTTATTGGTTTGTGAAGTTAGACTGGAAATCTTCACTCTTTCTAATTGGAAAATATTTGACTACGATTGAGTCATTCTTGACTTCGTCTCCAGGTATAATAGTTATTATTTGCCTGGAGGTAAGATATGGACTATCAAGATATTAAGTATCAAAACTTATCCGATGATGAACTGAAAGAAGTCTGGAAATCTTTAATAGATGAAGCGAAACAGCTGAAACTAGATATTAGTCACTACATTGAGGGTGGACGCAAAGTCAAAAAAGATGACATCAAGTCGCGTTATAGGATGCAAAAGTACAGAGTGCAGTTCATTGCAAAATACCTAAAGCATAATAATGATGATGCGCGCGCTAATGATCCTTTGTTTTCTAATTTTAAAAGCAGCATAGAGGAAGCAGACACACACGGGTTTGCAGCACAAAAAGGTGCTGAGATAAATCAGAAGCTTCATGCATCGATTGAGGAAACTTACTATAGGCTATCGAAATATTTCAGATGAACACTAGCGAATAATCTAACCAACCAAGAGAGCCACGGCTCTCTTTTTCTTTGCGGTAAAAGCACCGGCAGTTGACAAGGCTGAAGACATAAGAACTTACACGGCGCAGAGGACTGACTGCGTCACCTCCGGCTGTGCCTGAACGATGGCAGCTGTGTGGTCCGGTGCTGCCGTTTATTTATTTGGGGAGGGCAAGGCGATGGACACATCAAGGAAGAACCCTGGGCTATACAGGGCGTGCGCTAAGCCAGGGTGCCCAACTCCGACACTGGGGGTCTACTGCGAGAAACATCAACCTGAACATAGAACACAAAAGCTAAGGAGAAAGTCAGCTGATTATCAAAGGTTGTACAAGACCTCGCGATATTTGCAAAGAAGAATGCTGTTCATGGGGGCTAACCCAGTGTGCCCTTGTGGGGAGCTGGCCACGGAGCTAGATCACATCGTCCCTCACAGAGGAAACCAAGCTTGTTCTTCGATGAGAAGAATTGGCAAGCGCTTTGTAAGCGCTGTCATGATATTAAAACTGCAAAAGAAGATGGAGGATTCGGCAACCCCCGAGGGGGATAAAGAATGTTTTAGAAAATTTATTGGGGAGCGGGCGGGGGTCATCTGTGTGAAAACCTCCAGCATCGCGATTTTAGGCCTATTTTTTAAGAAAGGAGCAGTCAAATGCCAGAACCGTTGAAGTCTGTTGATGCATTAAAAGGACATTGGACCAATGCTGAAAATAGCAAATCGAAGAGCGGCTGAAGCTGCTTTGTTTCGTCCGAAGGTAACGCTTCGGTGTCCACCAGATGTGAAAGAGAATCTAGTAGCACATCAGTATTGGAAAAACACGATAAAGCGCATGAAGGGTATCAGCCTTCTTGATGATCTAGACACGGATATCTTGGCAGCTTATTGTTTACAGTCTGCAAGGAGAGATCTTCTTGCAAAGCTTGTGGATGAAGGCAAAATGCATCTTCTAGGTAAGTTACAATCTCAAGAACGCTTGATATTGTCATATGCTGGGAAACTCGGACTGACCGCAGAGTCCAGAGTGCGTTTAGCGAAGAAAAAAGCAGAAGGGCGTCAGGTAGAAGAACAAAATGACGATCCGCTTGATTGATGCACCCAGTCACTGAATACGCCACAAAAGTTGTTTATGGTGAGCTGAATCATTTATGCGGACCGCTTGAAATCATGGCATGTAAAAGGCATCTTGATGATTTGGAAAAATCAAAATCAGATGATTACCCTTTTGTTTTTGATCATGCCAGAGCGGACAGAATCATCAAGTACTTTAGAATCGCCAGACAACTCCACGGTGCCTTTGCTGGTTTGCCGTTTGAGCTTCTGGATTGGCAAATCTTCGATTTTGGTTCGGTTTATGGCTGGGTGAAAAAAAGAACTGGCCAAAGACGCTTCAATACGGCATACATCGCAGAAAGCCGAGGTAGTGCCAAGTCAGCATGTCTATCGGTTTGCGGATGTTATGCGATGACCTCTGACTGCTACTGGGTACCCGGGAAACCGGAAGATAAAATCTATCAAAGTAACCCTGAGGTGGTCTGCTGTGCGGTTGATCGTGGACAGGCGAATATTGTTTGGGGCGACATCCGACAAATAGCCCTCAATAGCCCTGACATTCTAAAGAGCTTGATTATTAAGACCCATTCCATCCGCCATAAATCCAGAGGTGGACAAGTTCTCAAATTATCGCGCGACACAACAAACAAGTCGGGTGGTAGACCTGACTTCATTGTTACGGATGAGTACCACGAGCACCAGACCTCTGAAGTAAGAGACATTGTCTCCGCAGGAAAAGGTAAGAAGGCCCAGGCGCTTGAGTTCATTATTACCACTGCAGGCGAAGATGCAGGGAATAAACCGTGCTTCAGAGAAGACGAATTTGCGCAAAAGATTTTGAGAGGTGAGGTCGTCCAAGACGACTACTTCGTCATGATTAGAAGACCTCCGGATGATTTCAATCCACATGATAAAAAATACTGGTATATGTGTAGTCCAATGCTTCGCTCTAAAAATGAGTACAGCACAACTTTGATGGAGACTACCCAAAGCGAATATGACAAAGCATACGGATCAGGCGACCCGGATAAAATAAGAAAATTTTTAATCCAGCGCATGAATGTATGGCAAGTAGACGCAGAGAATAAGTACTTCTCCGGATGTTTGGACAAGTGGCAGAAGTCAGCAGTTAGTCGTGAAGAGTTTGCAAAGCTGACAAAAAATGCGAAATGCTGGATAGGTTTCGACCTCGGCAAGACGACTGACCTTTCAGGTACCGGATTTGTTGCGTATATTGAGTCGATTAACAAGTGGGCGTTTAAAATTAACGCTTTTATGCCACAAGACAGAGCAGCTGAGCATGAGAAGTCTGACCGTGTCCCATATCTCGCATGGGCAAAAGATGGATACTGCACGCTTACGCCTGGTGCGGTAACCGATTACAACTATGTCGAGACATGGATATACGATTCAGAGACTGACAATGAATGGACGATTCAAGAGATTGGCTATGACGGACATAACGCTGTCCAGTTGGCACAGAACCTTGCTGCAGTCTATGGGCCTGAGCGAGTGCTAGAAATAAGACAAACATGTTCCGGACAAAACGCAGCGGTGAAGCGATTCAGAGAAATCGTTCTTCAAGAGCAGTGTATCCATGAAGAAAACCCGATTTTTGACTGGTGCTTAAAAAACGCTGTGGAAGTTCGTGATAATTATGGCGACATCAAGCTTTCCAAACGCACCAAAAACGATACCCAAAGAATAGACCCGGTCCAAGCGATAATGAATGGCCTTGCTCGTGCGATTGTGCATCAGCCAGAAAAGAACTTGGATGAAATCATCCTTTCGGAAGACTGGAGCTTGTGATGAAAAAGATTAAACAACTTATCCCGGACGCACTGGCTATAGCTGGTGCGTTATTAATTTGGCACGGTATCGACTTGATATACAAACCAGCGGGATTTATTGCTGCAGGATCCTTGATGTTCTTAGCGGCAGTGATTTGGAGCAAAGGAGGTGGCGGTGAATGATATTCGACAGAGCCATAAAGGGCGTTAAGGCTGAGGCTACAGAAGCTCCCGCTTATCTATCGCTTACTGATCCTAGTGAGTGGCGAACACCTTCAGCGTTTGTCGGCACATCGACCTCTGCTGCAATGAAAGTAGCAACGGTATCTGCCTGCGTGGAGATTCGAAGTGATTCAATGGGTAAACTTCCGATGTTTGTCATGCAGTCGACTACCAAAAATAGGAAAGACCGGCACTACCTAAATTATCTGTTATCCGTCAGGCCTAACCCGAGGATGACGCCATTTGTCTTCAAGAAGCTTCTTGAGGTCCACCGGCTAATGAATGGTAATGCTTATGTGTATATCGCACGTAATAAAAAGAATGGCGTGCCTAAAGAACTAATCCCGCTTGAGCCCAATATGGTAGAACCGGTTATTTCCAAAAATGGAGAGCTTTGGTACTTGTATACGGATCCTCAAAAAGGAATTAGGGTAAAACTTCATACCGAAGAAATATTGCATCTGAAGGGGTTTTCTGAAGACGGTATTAAAGGACAGTCGGTACTTGGCCGTGCGGCTGAAGTCGTGAACGTGGGCAGACAGCAACAGATGTATGAAGGTTCGTTCTACTCCAAACGCGCTCAGCCTGCTGGGATTCTCCGAGTAGCCGGTGAGGTAGGAAAGGACGCCAAAGACAAAATTCGTGAAGAATGGGAAAAAATCTATGGCGGTGCAGACAATGCATTTCGGGTCGCTGTTTTAGATAACGGCTTCGAATATAAACAAGTCGGCATGAGCCAAAGAGATGCGCAATTTGTCGAGTCGAAGGACATCACGGTGGCGGATATCTCAAGGTTTTTTCTTGTGCCGCTGTATAAGCTCCAGGCTGGCAAGCAATCTTACAGTTCAAACGAGCAGAACAGTATCGAGTATGTGACGACAGCTCTGCACCCAAGCGTGACGCAGTGGGAAGAAGAACTAAGCTACAAGCTGTTGTTTGATTCTGAGCTTCGCGCGGGTATTGAAATACGCATCAACATGAACGCAGAGCTGAGAGGTGACACGGCAAGCAGAGTCGCTTGGTACAAGGGCATGCGCGATGTTGGCGCATACAGCCCGAACGAAATAAGGTCGTACGAAGACTTACCGGATGTCGCTGGTGGCGATTTACGGATCGCGCCGCTTAACAGTATCCCGCTAGAGCAGATGGACATTTATTTTGACCATCTGATGGAAAACGGAAAAGTAGCAAATCAAGGAGGTGAACCTCAATGAAGAAAATCATAGTAGAAGGCCAGATTGTTGATAGCTCAGATGCTTCAATTCTTGCATGGTTCGGAATTCGGTGTTTTAGCCCGCAAGCTTTAAGAAATGCACTGATAGAAGCAAAAGGCGAAGACGTTGAATTGCAAATAAATAGCCCCGGAGGAAATGCATGGGCTGCCAGTTCTATGTACGCAGAACTGAAGGAATACAAAGGAAACGTTAATGCATCCATTGTAGGACTAGCAGCGTCAGCTGCGACAATTCTGATGTGTGGCTGTGATCATGTTCGAGCTTGGCCTACAGCGCAAATCATGATTCATAACCCCTGGACTTATGCCGAGGGTGACCAGCATGACATGGAAAGCGCGAAGCAACGTGTTGAGACGTGTGCAGCAGGAATGATTGCAGCGTATACGGCCAAGACAGGACGAACAGTTGAAGAATTACAAAGCTGGATGGACAGCGAGACCTGGATGAGCGCACAAGACGCGCTTGAGCTTGGTTTCGTTGACGAAGTGGTGGCGGTTGATGGTATTGAACCTATCGCTGCAGCAGCAAGTCAGCTGGACATCGAAAAAATGCGTGAGTTGTATCTGCAAGCACACGCAGATAACGTTGCAGATGATGATTGGCAAAACCGAGCGTCGGCTCGTTTGCAAATAGAGCAGTTGCGTTATTGACGCAGAAAGGAAACAAAAAATGAAGAAAAAGTTGAACGAAAAGAAATTCTTGCGAGCCGCGCTTTTAAGTGAAGCTGAAAAGGCGCTTGAGGCAGGAAACAAAGAGGGCTATGACGCCAAGATGGGCGAGGTCAAATCCCTCAACACTGAAATCGAGTCACTTGAGGCGCTTGATTTGGAAAAAGGCCGCTTTGCTGATGAAGACATCGAAAAGGTTTCTGCATTTGAAGCAAAACAGAACGCAGACAAAGACGCTGCTATTGCAGATCAGGTTGATGTCGTTCGTAGTAGCAATGAGTACGCTAGGGCTTTCGCTTTCGCCATTAAAAATGGTCTTACCCCGGAAAAAGGTGTAGGTAATGAAAAGCTCAACCCCTTGTTTGCTGCATTGAAGACCACAGGTGGAACACCTGAAGGCTCTGATGGTGGATTCTTGGTTCCGGTTGACATCGATAACCAGATCCGCGAACTGCGTAGAGGCATGCTTGATTTAAGCCCACTTGTACAAGTGGAAAATGTACAAACCATGACAGGCTGGAGAGTTAAAGACACAACGCCAACTAAGGGTTTCACTAAGTTAGGCGGAGAGTTGACTGCTATCCCTGAAGATGACCAACCGAAGTTCGCGAAAGTTGATTACAGCTTAGATACATATGGACTTTTTGTCCCAATGTCGAAAGAGCTGCTTAGTGACGAAGTCGCCAACCTTTTGAGCTATCTTGCTCGCTGGTTCGCCAAGAAGGGTGTTTTGACTGAGAACAAAATCATCCTTGACCTGTTGGCTGCATTAGTCGCTACTGATTTGGTTGCCGGAAAAGAATTGGCTGGCATTAAAACCGTCTTGAACAAGACGCTGGATCCTGCGATTTCTATCGGTTCTAAAATCATCGCCAACCAGAGCGCGTTTGATATCCTCGACCAGGTCGAAGATACCAACAAACGTCCTCTGTTACAGCCCAACCCTGTAGATGAAACAATGTTCCGTGTGAAAGGACGTGACGTTTTTGTCGCATCTGACGCACAGTTGGCCAATGTTACGACTAAGTCACCGATATACATCGGCGATTTCGCACAGTACTTGACCTTGTTCCGTCGTCAACCTTTAGAAGTTAATTCGACTGATATTGGCGGTAACGCATGGAGAAACTACGGCGTGGAAGTTAGAGGCATTATGCGTCTCGATGCTGCAGTGTTTGACGCTGACGCTGTTAAGGCTTTGACGGTTACGACTACAGCCGGATAATGAGGTGAGTATATGGCAGTATTGAAAAAGGAGGCCGCGAAAGCGGTCTCTTATATCTGTGCTGAAAAATGGTGCGACCTGCAAGATAACGAGCACATGTATGAGCTTGGTGATGTTTACCCGCGAAAAGGTTACAAACCTAGCGCGGAGAGAATTGAACAATTACTTGATGGCTCAAATCCTAGCGGAAAAAGCTTATTGCAGAAGCATAAGGAGGCTTTAACATGGCGGACTTGATTAGTCTTGAAGAAGTGAAACTGGCCTGCCGTGTTGATGGCACGGAGCTAAATGCTGAGCTGGAAATCATTAAGTCAACAGCGCAGAAATATGTTTTGTCGGCAGTCAGTGAAACGGCAAGCGAAGACCCAAGAACAAAGCAGGCGGCACTGGCGATGTGTCGCCTCTTGTTTCGTCCGGAAGAAGACAAGCAAGGCAATCTAAGGTCGTATGTGACGATGCTTATCAATCAGGTTAGAACTGAGCCAGTGGAGGTGATACCAGTTGAAGAACCAACGAATATCATTTGAGCAGCTGCAATCGACTTTGAATAGTGAAGGCATTACAACGAAGGAATGGGTTGAGGTCAGAAATGCTTGGGCGTCTGTTACACATCGCTCTGGAGCCCAGAAGTGGGCAGACGGAGGATATACAGAAACTGTGACGGATCTCTTCACAATTCGTTATGTGCCTGGATGGCAGCCAACAAGTTCACTACGGCTAGTTTGGAACGGCAGAGCATACGACATCGAGTCAGTTGATGATATCAGGGAAGAACACCAGGACGTAGAAATAAGGGCTGTTTACATCGGCTCAGCGAAGGGGGCGTAAAGACATGAACAGTTATGCGTCACCAAACACCTTGATTGTGTCTGCCTTGTCTGGCATCGTGCCATGTGGGCATCTGCAGTATTTAGGTGATGAGCCGAAGTATTGTATCTTCCGGATATCGAATCGAATACCCGAAGTCATAGGTTCTGGAATAAATCAAATGGTTGGCTGTTACGGCTATGTGGACTTGTTTTCAAATGAAGATGAATCCGGACGAAACGGACTTGCTGGCCAAATTGCTACAGCACTAAAAAACGCAGGGATCCTTGTCAGAAACGTGGCCGATATTGGGCTTGAAAGTGATGTTTGGCACATCGAGTTCGAAGTCTATATCAGTAGCGAGGTGATTTAGGTGGCAGAGAGTTCTGGCGTTAAGACACTGTTGGAATACAGAGAGCTCTTAAGCGAATTAGGACGAGAAGTCAAAGAAACACGGACCAGACGCGCGGCGTTAGAGGCTTTTGCAAAACCCATTGTGGATGAAGCTAGACGGATTGCAGGAAAAACCGGAGAGGTTTTTGATAAACCGACAGGCAACCTCGCTAAAGGAATCAATTCGGAGTGGGATTTTGACAAGCCTAACCAGATTGAAATCGGGTGGAGCGCAAAGGCTCATTATGGCGAATACCTAGAACGCGGGTATTTACACACGGGTAAACGAAAACAACGAAAATTTATTAAAAAACCGCACTTAAGGCCGGCTTATATCAAAATGCGAAAAGTCGGATCTCAAGCAGCAATAGAAGTGCTTAGAAGAGCACTGGAAGGGATTAATTAATTATGCCAATTACAATTTTAAAACCGGCTTATGAGATTACAGTAGGCCGCGCGTATTTTGCAGACCGTACGGTCTCCGAAGGCACCGTATCCTTTGCTACGCCAATTGGAGTAGAGACAATCAAATCCATTGGTGTTGCAAAACAGAAAGCTGAGCAGAAGCTTCATGGTTCAGGTATGGTTTACATGCTTGCTTCCAAGAAAACAGGCGCACAGTATACAGTCGGGGCTATCGCGCTTCCGCCTGACCTCTTGCGAAAGTATTCCGGAAAAATCGCTAGTCCGAACAAGGGCTTTGCCTATGAAACGGCTAACGATGTGTCTCCAGAGTTTGCTTTTGGATATGTTACAGAATATTCAGACGGTAAAAAGCGTTTCGTGTGGGCACCTAGATGTCAGATGACCTCTGCAGATAATACCCTCGAAACGAGCTCTGATCAGCCAGTTGACCCGAATAAGAGCTATGTCATCGTCGCGATGCCTGAGTCAGGTTACATCGAAGTTGAATATGATCAATCTTTGGTTATAACTGGAAAGAAGCCACTTACAGAGGAAGAGTTTTTTGCCGCAGTAATCGCATCGAACGAAAGCGCGGTCATTGACAGTGAAGTGGCAGCGGTCTAAGCAAAACACTCTTGGAGGTAAAAAATGCAGTTCATTAAACGAGAGACAGCCATGCAAAAGATTAAGGTGGCCGGGGTTGAATACCCGGCCATTTACAATTTTAGCGCGATTGCAACGATGGAAGATGTCACAGAGACGCCGCACAAATACAGTATCCCGAGAATTCTTCTGGGTGTACCAACAGCAACAGACTTTATTGGTTGCTTGCTTGGTGTATTGATTGCTGCAGGTGTGGAAGTGACGAAAGATGATTTGATTTCATCTATCGCCCCTGATGAAGAGGGCAAAATACTAGAGCAACTCAGACAATTATTTCAAACCAGTCAGCTAAACCGGATAAGAATGAGGGCAAGGACGAAAAAACAAAAAACGCTCAAACCCCGGTGAGTTCGACTGGTACGACTTAATCTATCTTGCTCAGAAATATCTTGGGTGGTCGCTTGCTGAGTTTTGGCAGGCGACCCCTGCTTTTTTCTATGGACTGATAGACAAACACATCGAAAGTAACCGGGGAACACCCGAAGTCCCTAAATATAGATACTTGGATGACATCCCAGCAGAAATGAGGTGAACATATGGCATCGGTCGAGATTGTAAAAATCGCTGGCTTGAGATTAAAGCTAGAGGGTGAAGCCGAGTTTCAAGAAGGCTTAAGAAAAACTCGCGCTGTAACGACTGAAATGCGCCAAGAGCTAAAGCTTTATGACACTTCAAATGCTACTGCGGGGAAAAGCGTTGCATCACTAACTGAGCGTGGCAAGCTGTTGAATGCTCAGCTACAGGCACAAAAAGAAAAAGTGGCCGAAGTTGAGCGCGTTCTTGAAGCTGCGAAGTCTGAATATGGCGAGAACTCGCGAGAGGCGCAGAAGCTAAAAGAAGAGCTGATGCGCGGAAAAATCACGCAAGAAGAGTATGCGAACGCAGTAAAAATTAACGCGCGAGAGCTTGCTCTGCTCGAAAGTGCCGCAATCCAAACAGGTGACAAGTTACAGTCGATGGGCAAGAAAATGCAAACTGTCGGCGATGTCTCAACGAAAATTGGGCGAGGCATGACAACCTATGTCACAGCTCCAATTGTGGCCGGTTTCGTAGCTTCAGCGAAATCTGCCATAGATTTTGAGTCTGCAATGGCAGGCGTAAACAAAACAGTCGACCTGACACCTGAAGAACTAGAGCAGATGGGTGAAGAATTTTTAGACTTGTCTACCAAAATTCCTGTTGCCGGTACTGAATTAGCAGCACTGGGCGAAATGGCGGGTCAACTCGGCATCCAAAAAGAGAACATCGTCGCTTTTACAAAGGTCATGGCAGACATGGGCGAATCGACGAACCTTGCAGGTGAAGAAGGCGCTGCATCGATGGCGCAGTTTGCAAATATCGCCAAAATGTCGCAGGAAGATTTTGAACGGCTTGGCTCTACCATCGTAGACCTGGGTAATAATGGTGCATCAACTGAAAAAGATATTATGGAAATGTCTTTGAGGCTGGCTGCAGCCGGAACACAAGTAGGCATGACAGAGGCTGAAATTGTTGGCCTTGCGGCATCATTGGCCAATGTAGGTATTGAAGCCGAAATGGGCGGCTCTGCAATGTCCAAGCTCATGATTAACATGAACGTGGCCGCGTCAACCGGAAGTCAAGCCAACCGAGTGATTGAATCAACCGGTCTTAGTTTACGTGAACTTCAAATGATGGCATCTCATAATGCGAAAGACTTTGGAGAGCTTGCCGAATCGCTAGGTTATACAAAAGAAGAATTCAAAGGATTCATTGATGCATCCGGAACGCTTGAAGGTTTTTCAAAAGTAACCGGCAAGACGGCTGAACAGTTTCAGAAAGCTTTTAAAGAGGATGCTGTTGGTGCACTGCAAGAATTCATCAAGGGACTGGCTAACTCGGAACAAAAGGACTTGATGCCATTACCGTCCTAGATGAAATGGGCATCAGCGAAGTGCGTTTGCGAGATACCATCCTTCGCTCGGTTAACGCAAGTGACCAGATGAGCGATACGTTAGCGCGATCCTCAAGAGCGTGGGAAGAGAATACTGCTCTTGCGACAGAAGCCGGAAAACGATACGAGACTACCGAGAGCCAATCTGAAAATGGCTAAGAATGAGCTGCAGAAGGTTGCCATTGAGACCGGGGAGAAACTAACACCTGTTTTAATTGATCTAATGGGTTCACTGAAAGACGTGGTCAAGTGGTTCGGAGAACTGGACCAGGGGACGCAGAAAACGATTATCACTACCGCAGCTCTTGTCGCCGCTGCAGGTCCCGTCCTCTCGGTGTTTGGAAAAGTGAGCAAAGGCATTGGCAGCATTACCGAAGGTATCGGGAAAATGATGTCAGCAGCAGGAAAGAAAAAGCGCTTGCAGAGCTTGCTGCAGCTACGGATGGTGTTGCCACGAGTGCTGGCGGTGTCACAAGTTCTTTTGGCTTAACTGTTGGCGCAATTGGTGCTGTGGCTTTTGCTGCTGGAACATTGATTGCTGTTTGGCAAGATACTTACAAAGCGCAAAATGATGCCAATGAAGCCGCGAAATCTTTTGCAGAAGAAGTGGCTGGCTATGCTGAGGGGATTGAAGGAGCAAAATCGGCTTTTGAAAACTTTAACACAGCGACTGGCCAGAGCTCTGCAGAAATCCAAAACCTTGAAGCCAAAATCAGTGAGACACAAGGGAAAATTACTGAACTGGCCAAAAAGGCAGCTGAAGAATCCAGAGAATATACAGATGCCGAGCGTGAAGAAATTGAAAAACTGATCGGGCTAATTGCTGATTATACGACTAAGAAAGTTGAAGCCTATCAAGAACAAGCGCGGATGTATCAAGCATATGTAGCTGCCGAAAGACAAATCAGTAGTGAGCGCGCAAACGAACTCATTAAAGGCGCTGAGGATGTAAAAACTCAAACCTACGCTATTGCGGAAATGCAATACATGGATGCCATCAAGCTGGCTGAAGAGAAGTATGGCCATATGGGCGCACTGGATAAGGTTAGGTACGACAATGCTGTCCAGACTGCTCAGGAACAGCGCGACAAGCAGATAGAGTATGCCGACAACACGTTTACAGACACGATTACTATTGTCTCGGATAAAGTCGCCAAAGAAGGCGAGCTTGAGAATAACTATGTAAAAAAACTTAAGCAGCTGACGGAAGAAAAGATTTCTGAAAATAAGCGTTGGAAAGAAGACGTTGGCGACATGACAGAAACTGAAATTGAAATGTCGAATCGTCTGCTAAATAATGCTGAAACGCATCAAGATGAAACAAATCGAATTGCAAATGAGTTGAGAGATACGTACAAGGGTGCAGCTAAAGCCGACTTAGATATGTGGCTTGCAATGCAGTACCATACGCAACTCTATGGTGGTTCAATATCAACCGAAAACCAAACCATGATTAACAACATCATGACTGCATTTAGACAACTACCGCCTGAGACCAGGCAAAGCATGCAGGATTCTTTGACTGCTGCTATTGATGAGCTGGTTGCTGGAAATCCTCGATTGAGAAGTAGAGGCGAACAGCTGAAGAACTCAATAATTAACGGTATGTCTGGGCTTCGGTATGATATGGATTCTCAAGGCGTTAATGTTGTCGATGCATTGGCTAATGGTATTGCCAGAAGGGCGTGGAGGGCAGAAAACGAAGCGTCGAGGCTGGCGAGAGCTGTTTCGCGGGCTTCCGCTTCAGGATTCCAAATCAACTCGCCTTCGAAGATATTTGAATGGCAAGCCGAAATGAACATCATGGGTTTGGTTGGCGGTTTTGTTAAGAACACGTATAAAGCCGAGCGCGAAGTCAAAAAAACGACCTCGAAGCTGATTGATGCGATGACAATTAAACCGAAAGACATTGAATTACCAGAAATGATTGGATTAAACGAAATCGCAACTAGAGCTCGCACGAGCGTGGTGAATTCGTCCAGCGTGTGGTCGCCCGTGATCAACCTATACATTCAAGGCGGGTTGGTGGATAACCAGACAATGAATAGGATTCAGCAAGCGACCATGAACGGGCTAAGACAAGCCCAAGTCAGGACGGAAAGGAGTGCGTGATGTATACAGGCAAGAAATTGGTTTTTAACGGTTTTGATTTCTCAGCAGTGTTAGCCGTTGAAGACGTTAGACGTCCGCTTTTGCCTACTATCGCGAACAATTTTCGACTTGTACCGGGGAGAAGAGGAGCGCTTCATAAGACGAATCTTGGGACGATGATTATTGAAGTGGACATCCGGATGATTACGGATAGCGAGGTCGGTCTTCTTGGATTCATGCGTGAAATGGCGGGAAAGCTGTTTGTAACAGAGCCCGCCAAGCTCATCACCGATGAAACCGGGCGCTGGGACATGGCTTTATTAGATGGCGACACCGAAGTAGAAAGGTTTTTTGAAATCGGAGGTGCAACTTTGAAATTCAGTTGTCCTTCTGGCTGCAGCTATGGACCAGGCAAAAACGAAACGCTTGTAGGCACAAATAACATTGTTGTTGATGGAACGCTCCCTACGCGGGGAAAAGCGACTATAACCATGACTGCGAATGCGTCATCAGTAATGCTGCGAAACATTACAACAAACCAATTAGTCAGCATCGCCACGCCGCTGGTCACCGGAAATATCATTGTCATAGATTTTGAAAAAGAATTGGTGACTTTGAACGGCAACTTGATAATGAACAAAGTCAGTTTTACGAGCGATTTCTTTGACCTAGTTCCTGGTCCCAACCAGTTGAATTTATCGACTGGCGCAAGCGCAGTAATCACGTATGATACGAGGTGGCTATGATCAAGGTTTTACGTTTAGATAGCACCGAGAAATTTGTTGAGACACTGAAACCTATCGCTATGCGTGTGACACGTGAAGTAAACGGTGAGGATGTCATTGAGCTTGAATTACAAAATGAAGTAGCAAAAAATGACCGCATCGTCTGTCAGGACACAAAAGGCATTTGGTATGAGTACATCGTGCGGGGTGTCGAGACGGTAAATGGGTCCAGCGGAATCATGCATTATGTGTTTGCAGAATCTTCCGTTTATGAACTTTTGGGCGATTGGGTTGATGATAAGCGCCCAACCAACAAGACTGCTGCGGGGGCATTAGCAGATATCTTGCCAATGACACGCTGGACTGCTGGGGCAATCGCTGTAACTGGATTGAAGTCAACTACATTCTATCGCTGTAGTGTATACGAGGCAGTTAAAAAGATTCTTGAAGTATGGGGATTGGAGCTTAAAGCTAGGGTTCTGGTTAGTGGCAACGTGATTACCACTCGATTCATTGACATGGTTGAATCAATCGGAACTAATTCTGGAAAGCGTTTCGTCTATGGCAAAGACATAGATGAGATTACAAGGAATGTCCAACGCGCTGATGTGATCACAGCCATGCATGGCTTTGGCAGAGGTGAAGAAATCGGAGATGGCTATGGCCGTAGAATCAATTTTGCTGATATCAATGGCGGAAAAATGTATGTTGAGGACAATGCAGCTAGGGAAGCTTTTGGCAGGCTAACACCCAACGGAACAAGAACGCACGTCTTCGGTAAAGTTGAGTTCGATGATATTGAAGACAAAGCTGTGCTTCTTGCAGAAACAAGAAAGGCATTAGATGCGGCAAAGGTCCCGCAAGTAACGTATGAAGCAAAAGTCATTGACTTGGTGCAGCATGGATTGAGCCATGAAGGTGTCGGCTTGGGCGATACTGTTACTGTTATAGACAATGACCTGGGTGTAAGACTTCAAGCGCGCGTGATGAGGCTTGTAGAATATCCGCTTGGTGAAGCATCTAATGAAGTGACAATCGGAAACTTCACAGAGACATTTGTGTCATCGATTGTTTCTCTTGGCAAGAAGGTTTCAGGGATGTCTGCCCGTTCTGCAATCTGGGATAGAGCAATGCTCCTTGACCAGGACGGAGTAAAAGCCGAGATCATCAAAGGATTGATGACTGAATGGAACGCCTTGATGAATGAAGGCTTATCTGGTGGCGAAATCCAAACATTTCCAGGTGGTTTTAGGTTTATCAATGATGCCCAAACTTGGGCAACAGAAATCAGCACGACTGGGTTTCGGATAGCTAACAGTAAGCTTGCCAACGGTGAATGGAATTGGCAGACCATAGGTACCGGGAACGGATTCATCGCAGACGCTATGTTTGCTAACACTATTCTGGCCAGAATAGCAAATCTCGGCTATGTCGAAGCGAGTGAAATCCGGCTTGGAACGGCGGTGCTGACAGAGGTTGTGACAGCAAAAGCTAGAGTGTTTACTGCATTGCCACAGCCCCCTTATGCTGTAGGTGATCTTTGGGCAGAAGGGCCACGCACCGTTAATCAAATCAATGAATACGGCACGGTGAGTAATATTGATGCGTTGGGGCTGACTGTGCGAGATATCATCGGCGGCTTCGTCTATGTTTGCACTTTCGCTAGAAGTTCTGGCAACTTTATCCACGCTGACTGGAAGCTTGTTTCTGTTGATGAGCAGCTAGAGCGTGCACTGGCCGACCGCGTGACCGTTAATGAATCACGATTGACCAACATGGGGCTAACCATCGAAGCGACCACCTATCTTGTGAATAAGCAAGGTGAAGACATCGGCACAGCCCAACAAGACATTACTGACATCAGAGCTGGCCAAGCAACCTTTGTTACAAAGCAAGGATTATCACAGCCATCATATACGACCATTAACGGCGGAAACATAACCACCGGCTTGCTTAGGTCCCCAAACGGTGCCACGCAAATCAACATGGATACCGGAACGCTGAATCTTGCAAATGGGAATTTGGTTTGGGATAACCTGAAACTCCTTGTGAAAGGTGAAATACAATCTGAACAATCAGGAAGGCTAGCCCACATAAGAAATGGCCAGTACATGATTTTTAGCGGTACAGCTGAAATATTAAACATATCGAACTTTGTCACACCCGGCATTGACGCATTCATAACGCTAGGAAGTGGTGGTGAAAAGTTACGTATCAGTAAATCAATAAATGTTGGATCCGTAGACTATGATTTCATGATTTTTGATAGCTTAACACGATCAATAAAAGCCCTAGAACCTGTAACCCTTGATAAGGAGCTTACTGTTAGTGGTGCAACGACTATCAATAATGCGCTTACCGTGGCAAACAAGTCGAGTTTCCCCGGTGGTGCGGATATTGGAAGACTACGTTATTTACAGTATCAAACAGGCTCTGGATTTAGGGACGTAAACAGCAATATCGCATTAATTGTAGATGCTGGCAAAATCAATGTGGTAAACACAACGACTAACGCAGTAGTTAAACAGCTATATCCATAAAGGAGGAAAAATGACGCACGCAGACATGGTTGTGAATGAATTAATAAGCCGTATAGCCCTTCTTGAAAAAGACAGGGCTATTTTATTAGCAGAGCTTAAGCTAAAAGACATAGAACTGGAGGAAATTAGAAGTGCAACAAATCCTAATCAACCCAACGACTAATGAAGTAGCCATGTATGATGATTCAGGCGCTTATATTAATTGTGGAGTGCCTGAAAACGCGGCACTTCTTTCTTCTATTGGTCGCCTCGTTAACTTCTGCGACAACTACAAAACTCCGGAAGAAAAGGCAAACGATAATCTAATTGCGTTGGCACTAAAGGCCGATTTTGCTACAGCAGTCGAATCTATCAAGGAATGGAAGCCAGGCGAGAGAGTTAAGCCGGGCAATTACAGAAAGTTAGACGGTGTTTTGTACAATGCATTGTTTCCACACTTCACAAGTGACGAATTGTCACCAGCGGCAAAGGACGCAGGCGTATGGCTAGCAGTTGGCGAGGTGACAAATGGCTAAGACTACAAACAATAAATTCGAGTTAATCGAGCCCGGTGAGACCGCCTACAGTCAATTTGTTGCTGAAGCAAATGCGAACTGGCAAGCTGCAGACGCTAACCTGAAAGCTATTGAAGAAGATGTTAGTTTGCTGCAGGGTGGGGCATACACTTTTGACGTTGGTGTCATTAACGCAACCTACCAAAAAACAATAACTTTTGATAAGCCCTATCCTAATGCTCCGGTCGCATTTGCACAGGCATATGGTGTTTTGCCATCAACTACCATAGTTTGGGTGGACAACGTCACGACAGGCTCTTGCCGGCTCAACATAATGTTAACCGCCAATCCTGGGCAGAGGACAGTATATTGGCATGCCCAAGCACGTTCTTAGGTAATATCTGCGCCCTTATTGGTTTGTTACAGTGTGGCTACGACAGTATCAACACGCCAGTTGCCAACACAGTGTATAGCAAAGGTGTTGTTTTTCCTCGGCTTGCTAGCTTAGTAGTGTCCGCGGATAGCCCTATCTGCACGATGTTGCCTGCATTGCCATCCCTGGAAAAGACCAAAATTGGCAAATACGCATAGAAAGCAGTGTTGTTTGCGGTATTCGAACGAAGTCCGTAATAACCGCTTTTTGTTGCTTTATTAAGATCGTCTGCATAGCCGTTGTATGCTAGTGGGTGTAATACCTCCTGAAGCAAACCGATATTTGCTGCAAACAACAATCTAACAACCTACCGCCTACGGGCGGTTTTTTCATGCCCTTTTTCGGGCAGAAAGGAAATTTTCATGTCTAATAGTCCTTTAGTCGATTATGTGCGGATTTCGCCAAATCGCAATTCGCCTCGGGCGGATAAGATTAAAAAGATAGCAATACACCACACAGCCGGGGTACTGAGTGTCGAGACGATCGGCAACATCTTCAGTGGTGGCAGTCGTTCAGCAAGCAGTAACTACGGAATCGGCTCTGATGGCCGTATTGGAATGTATGTCGAGGAAAAAGACCGCTCCTGGTGTACGTCAAGCGGCTGGGTAGACAATCAAGCCATAACGATAGAGTGTAGCAACAGCTCAACTGGCGGAGATTGGCCTGTAAGCGATCTGGTATTAAATAAGCTTGTTTTGTTGTGCGTGGATATTTGTAAGCGTAATGGCCTAACTGAGGTGAGTTTCACTGGAGACCAAAACGGCACGCTTGTCATGCACAAGTGGTTTGCCGCGACTGCATGCCCGGGACCTTATTTATCTGGCAAATTCGCATGGATAGCGAGCGAGATAAATAAGCGTCTAAAAGGCGAGGATAAAAAGGTGCTGTATCGTGTGCAAGTCGGTGCGTATGCGATTAAAGGCAACGCGGACAAAACAACGTCTGAGCTAAAGGCGGCCGGCTTTAATACGTATATGGTAAAAGTCAACGGACTGTATAAAGTGCAGACTGGCGCTTTTGCCGTCAAGGCCAATGCTGATAGCTTAGCAACACAGCTAAGACAGCTTGGATTTAGCACGTATATCACGACCGAGGCCGGCACGCCTGTTGGTATTGGTACTGTCGAGCCTGTGACCGAGGCGATTAAAGTAGGCGATAAGGTCCGTGTCAATGTCGGCGCTAAAACGTACGAGGGACTAACGCTAGCAGACTTCGTTTATCGGTCTGTCTACACGGTAATGGAACTTAGCAAGGACAGAGCAGTTATCGGCATTGACGGTAGAGTAACGGCGGCGATTGATACAAAAGATTTGGTAAGAGTGTAGGTGACATATGACTTGGGATGATTTGAAACAGTTTTTTGAAAAATTCTTGTTAACGAGTGCCGTCATTGGAGCAATCGGTGGACTAGTCGAACTTGCCTTTAAGCCAATCAGAAAATGCAGAGACCGCAAAAAGGCCCAAGTCGATGCAGAGCGCAAAAGAATCGAACGTGAAAATCGTATCGATGAATCACTGGCGAACATTGACCAGCACTTAGAGGAAGCTGTGGCTTTCGAAAAGTGGAAGGAAGAAGTGGACCAGAAACTAACCGAGCACGAAGAGGCGATTCAAGATTCAAAAAATGAAAGGCGGGTAGTATGGCGAGCACAGCGGGCTACCCTTAGCGGATTGATGCAACTCCTCAAAAGAAACAACGAAAAAAATGAAAGCATAGAAAAAATCATCGAAGAGATGGACGTCTATGTAGACGACAATCTGAGACAGTGAAAGGAAACAATACAATGAAATACGACTATCAAAAATGGATACATGCGGCAGGCATCAGAGCGGTTAAGACGGTTGCGCAAACCGCAGTAGCAACGATCAGCACAGCAGTCGCGCTAGGTGACGTGGATTGGGTACTTGTTGCTAGTGCATCGGTGCTAGCTGGCGTGCTTAGCTTGCTAACTAGCGTTGCGGGCTTGCCTGAACTGGAGGCAGAATAATTAATTAACGGCCGGGGAGTAATCCTCGGCCTGTTTTTTGATTGGATTTCATATAAATATACTTTAGAATAATAGAAGGAGGTGGCTAAGGTGAAACTAATAATAAAAAAGCATAGTTGGGTGTTGGCTCCTCTCGTTAGCATTGCACTCGGAGTTATTCTGTATCTATGCGGCATAATTGTAATAAATGAAAAAGATAGTCAGAATGTAATTTCTAACGCTATCACTGCCGCTGGAATTATTGCCAGTGTTTTAATAACTAATTACACAATAATTCTTGCATTACCGGAAGACAAAGCAGCAATAAAACTTTTCCGAAATCATAAGTATTTCCGCGTATTAACAAAGCATATCGCGATAGGAACGTTAATGTTTCTTATAACTCTTGTTGCTTCTCTTACGGTTATTCCGCCAATAATAATCTTAATTCCTTTTATGGCTGGGATAGGAAATTTAGTAGGTTCCGGCTATATTCTATACAACGTGCTGTTATCTATCTCCTAGCGGCATCTAATAATTGAGCTTCAATATCCCTAACATGGTTTGGATCATTAAAATTAATATTCACGTACTTTGGCTCTCTGAAAAATGAATTAACTAGATTATATCTATCAACCACATCCCTATTATTAATACCAATTAATGAAATATTATCAAAATCAGTATCTTGTTCTTGTAGTTGTTCTAGTGAGCTAATCATTTCTTCTGTAATGCCTGTTTTGCTTAATGATATTTTCACCTTGAATCCAGACATATGATTATTATTGAATGCTTGTCTGATTAATCTTGACCCATTGGCTTCATCATTAAGCAATACACCATCATCGGTAACGAAAGAAAACTCTTTAATCTCTTTCATTCTTAATAGCTTTTCCCGGAGATTGATTTTCATTGGTATAATACGAAAATCGCTAACATCATGATTTTGTTCTTTAAATAGATTGCTTAAGTGTCTTTTATAGCCTGGCGTTCCAGGAACAGAAACTGTAACAAAGTTTGCGGTAGTGTAATGCAGAAAGAAGTAAGTATAAATCTCTATGTTAATTCCAGGCTGAATGTCAGTTGGAGCATCTGTTGCTGTGTTTCTTTGTCGAGTAAAATTTAGTTCTGAAAGATCTTTTATTCCGCCTATAGAACCAAAATAGTAATCGTTATTACTCGTAATCAGATCTATTACTATTTTGCTATCTTGATCTATTGGGTTTCTATTCTCACTTATTACCGAAGTAAAAGCCTGTCTAAGCTTATCGCCTTTGCATGGTTGTGCATCCAACCCATCAGAAACTAAAATGCACCTACATGTACTAAATTCCATCGTTTTGCTTAACTGTCTAGACATAGTAACCTCCAGCATCTATATTCCTTAAAGTATGTATACCATAATTTAATGCTGCAATACTAGCTAAAAACGATAGTACAATAAAAATATTAAGTAACTAATTGTTCAATACTCATCACCCTTTGGCCTCCGCCGATATATATCTTATTCTCTTCCAAGTTCATTTTTAATCAGCTCGATTTTATCCTGCGCTGCCTGCGCAAGAGTGCAAGCCGCGTTATAATTTCCGTGCACCGCAAAAATCAATTCTAGCAAGTTGTGCAACTGTGCTAAGTTAAGCTCTAGTTTTTCCTTGTCCATTTTCTCACCTCCTAAAAACAGATTAGCCGCATCAAATTAAGTTGTAAAATTCGCATGCGCAACATGGAAACTTGTTGTAAAAACGCAATAAAAAAACCTGCGCAAAACCTCCGTTAGAGTGCCAAAACCTCCGTTAAACCTCCGTATTTTGCAGATAAAATGTGATAAAGTCAGATAAAGAAAAGAGCTGAAGATGACTGATATTAGTGAATTGTAGCCTTTAGTTAGTGAATATTAATGCCATGAGACAATTGGACTGAAAATCCACGTGTCGTTGGTTCGATTCCGACTCTGGGCACCAAAATAAGAACAGCAATTCCGATAAGATTGCTGTTCTTTTTTATGTCCCTGATGTTCGTCGATTATGATTTATTTCTTTCCGTCGATATCCCGACTCCTGCCATACATGACATATTCTGTGAGCATATACTAAGCTCAACGTCCCAAATCGATAACGTTCTGGATGAGACCTTTACAGCGTCCGCAATGGGTACCGGCCCCGGTTACCTTGCCAACAGCCTCGACGGTGTTGTGCCCGTTTTTTACAGCCCCGATGACATCCGCAAGGGAAGCACCCGCGCAACCACAGACAGACGATAGGATGCCGGGGAGCTCACTTTTGCAGCCCTCACATATTCCGCAAAGTCCTGTCATTTCTTGAACTTCTGCGACAGTCCTCGCACCTTTGGTCATGGCTTTCCTTATGTCCAAATATTCAACATTTTTTTCTGTACAAATTACTTTGTTATGTCCCATATATAACCTCCTATCATTTCACTGCTCCAAGCACAGCGCTTCAAAAGCAGGGTGCCTGAAGCTGCAACTCACCTAATCAAAACGCCTAGGCTCAATCAGCTCAAAAACGCTCAAATTCAATCAGCCGTTGCCACCGCGAATGTCAGAAACCGTTTTTCTTTCCAAGGTGACGTGTTGGAAATAGCGCCAGCCACCTTGACCGGTAGGAGATTGGGCTTCAACGCCGACTTTCAGCGTCTTAGCCAGAGGCAGCCAGCAATAGCGTGCCATCTCGAATTTTTCTCCGTCGAAGGAATAGTGCACCGCAAACTCGTCGTTCTTGCGGGTGAGTTGCATCCAGATGCTATCGCCTTCAATCTTGACACCATTCGCGTCATCGGAGCGGCCGTCGGTCATAACGGTCACGATGGCGGGGTAGCCCAGGTCGGTATTTTCGAAACAGGCTTTAGCCCAGCGGGTATCGTTTTCGAGAGCCAATAGGACGGCAGCGTCGTAGACGGATTCCATTTTCAGGGAAACTTTTGCCCTTAAAACGAAATCACCCTCGACTTCGACATAGCCAAAAGCGGCATTGGCATAAACATCGCCCGTGTCAGGTGCGACAAAAAAGTCTTTTTCGGCGAGCGCATGAATGGCAAAACCATCCTCGATCTCTTTCCTTTCGCCCTCGATGTACCATTGCAGTTGATTCAGTTTCAGTTCGTTCATACTACACCTCGAAAATATGTATTGATATGCCCACTCTAGCCTAAAATGCAAAGATATGCGAATCTTTTTATTCATTTTGCCCAACTATATTTCTAGTCTATGAATTAGCAATCATGTAAAATGGAATTGCCGAACAAATACGATGTCTCTAACACGTATGGAGGTGCCCTATGCAAGGCAAAACCGTTGTTGGAGTCTACAGGACAGAGGCAGAGGCAAATTCTGCCGTCATGCGTTTAATTGAAGCCGGCTATGCCAACGAGGACATTTCGGTTCTGGCAAAAGACCCGGAACGCTTCACCCATCTCACCAATCTCAACGAAGGCGTCGGCGGCGTAGCTGAAGGCGCGGCAACCGGTGCTCTAACCGGTGGTGCAATCGGCGGAATCGGCGGCTTACTGCTGGGTCTTGGCGCTTTAGCCATCCCCGGAGTTGGACCGATTTTGGCAGCTGGCCCTATAGCCGGTTTAATTGGCGGAGCCCTGGCCGGTGGAGCAGTAGGTGGTTTAATCGGAGCTTTGGTCGATCTCGGCTTAAGTGATGATGAGGCCAAAGCCTACGAACAGAATTTAAAAGACGGCGACATCTTAGTCGTGGTCAATGCGGATGAAGAACGCTTTGGCAGAGTTAATGACATTTTCCACACCAACGAAGACGAATATTATACACGCTACCCGCGTGAGGCAGGGGAGAGACCGGTGGACCCGATTTTGCCGGATTCTGTTTTGCCGACTTTGACTGATCCTGATCATCACATCACCGATCCGATTCTGAAAGATCCAGACCCCGCTATCGATGAACCGCTCATTCAGGATCCCGTCATCGAGGATCCCCTCCGTGATCCGGCCATCGACACGCCACTGCGCGACCCGGTCATCGAGGATCCCCTCCGTGATCCGGCCATCGACACGCCACTGCGCGACCCGGTCATTGAGGATCCGCTACGTGATCCGGCTATCGACACGCCACTGCGCGACCCGGTTATTGAGGATCCTTTACATGATCCAGCCATCAAAGATCCGCTTCGTGATCCCGGTATCGATACCCCACTGCGTTAGGGAAGTGGAAGCCCTACCCACATAAGGTTTAGGGCGACTAAGTAAAGTGGCTATACCCCCAGAAGCTTAGAAAAGGGCTAGATGAAGGGCGGAGTCGCGCAGCCAGCAGTCCAGCGACGAGATCAAATCTCGCGTCCGACCGGCCGTGGCAGACGCGCTCCGCTCTACTTTTTCTGGAAAGCAGCGAAACTGGCCAGAAATGACGGGGATGTGGCCATTTCAGTGGTTTTAGGGTCTTTGTGCTAGTCAATCAGGCGTTTTCTGGACAGTTTTTACGACTGTGTGGTCATTGCCACCACATCCCTGTAAAAAGTGGGCTGAAAACAGCTTTTAGACTTGTCAACCAGCGGTCCATAGGCGCTTTCAACCACATCCCCGTAAAAAGTGGGCTAAAAATCGCCATCCTGATAAAACTCAGAGAAGAAGAGTCGTAGCCATCCCAAGTAATGCGACCATCCCACTGCGCAGAGCGGTGTCGCAGCCAGGCAAGCAATGCGACGGTTCGTATTGGCCAGAGCAATAAAAAATGGACAATATTTTCGGGGATGTGGCCATTTCAGTGGTTTTAGGGTCTTTGTGCTAGTCAACCAGGCGTTTTCTGGACAGTTTTTTACGACTGTGTGGTCGCTGCCACCACATCCCTGTAAAAAGTGGGCTTAAAACTGCTATTTGACTTGTCCGCCAGCTGTCCTTAGGCGCTTTCAACCACATCCCCGTAAAAAGTGGGCTAAAAATCGCCCCCTGATAAAACTCAGAGAAGCAGAGTCGCAGCCGTCCCAAGCAGCGCGACGATCTTAACTCAAAAACTAAGTGGAGTCGCACAGCCAGCAGTCCAGCGACGAGATCAAATCGCGCTTCCGACCGGCCATGATAGAAGCGCTCCGCCCTACGCTTTGGCCTTGAAACAAAATCACGCACAAAGAAAAGGCACGTCTTCGAAGTATTGCTTCAGCTGACGTGCCTTGTTTCTTTTGTATGCCTGGATGCGTTCAGGCTTCTTTGTCACGGGATTGATATTTCCCCAGGAATTGCGCCGTTTTGCGTTGATTTGCCGTTGTTTTTTCTTCGACAACTTGTCGAAGGGAACGAATTTTTCCATTGAATCGCCTCCTTTTCATTCCTCGAAGGATTTACTATAAAGGCAAGCTAATGTTTTCGCAATACAACAGATGCTGCTTTGAATATAGCGACGTCGAGTAAAGGAACCGATGTCTAATAAAGGAAGCGATGTCTAGTAAGAGAAAGCAAAACGAAATATGGTTAAATCCAAGCATCATTCATTAGTAGATAGTAGAGACACTTGTCATGTTTTTTGGCAAAAAAGTCATGCCGGTATTATTTGGCTTCGTGAGATGCTATCTCTACCAGTCGAAACTCACAACTGAGTAACGGTCCAGCTTGATATCGTAGTTAATCGAATACTCCACGCCGTCTATGTCCAACGTATAGGCGTAATACAGGTAGTTTTCTGGCGTCATATTCGGCTCTAGCGGTACAACAGTGCCCTCAACGGTCGCACCCGGAGCAATCAGATCGAAAGTCGAAACACTGGCTTCCCAATTGGATGCCGGCTGTTTAATCTGCACATTGAACCATTTGATGTCATATTTAGAATTGTTGGTCACTGTGATGTAGGCGTGATCATTACCTCCCGGCGGATCTTCCATATAGTGCAGCTCGACCGCCACTTCGTCGACTTTGACGGGCACTTTATCGAGCGGCGCCGCATCGTAATCAGTTAAGCTAGACTGCTGTGCCGTGTAGCTTTTTGCCTTGGGGTCATACTCCACATAATAGGTGTAGTTATCGTCCGTCGTCTCGTAGGTGATGAGCGTCACATTGTCTGCTGTCAACCCAACTTCGGCAGGACCATTGAAAATGGCAGAACGTTCACCTGGCAAAACACTCTCATTCGACGAAAATCCCATTTCCGCGCCACTTGGTAATTGATAGTACAAGCTGAAAGAAGTCAGGTTTATTTTGCTATTGTTGGTATAGGTGGAGTGGACATAGATGTTGCCAAGCACATCCGCTTCCTGAACCTCAAAAGTGAAGGGCAGTTCCTCAATCTTGACCGGCGCCTCGACATCCTTCACTTCCGGCAAATCGTAATCGCTCAAACCTTCTTCATAGCTATCTGTGTACATGCTGTCGCTGACTGCCGTAACATCAAAGGGATTGAAATTGACGGTGATGCCCGCAGCTTCAGAGCTTGTGCTTACAGCAGACGAATTCTCCGACTTTGCAAGGCTTTCGGCAACGCTGGTGGCGGGAACGGTAGAAGTACCCCCTTGGCTAGGGGCTTGTGGGGTCCCGCAGGACGACAGCAGAAGTGCTGAGATAATCAAACAAAATAATTTTTTCATTCTAAAAACCTCCGTTCAAGAACTAAGAGGAGCATATCACCCACCCTTAGATCGCGCAAAAATAATCGTATTATTCGGGCAAAAACTCGGCTTTCATTTCAGAAAAGTTCACATAAAACGACGGGAGGATTTTGCCATTATGAGGAAAATGTAGCGCGTTACTCCAAAACGCATTGTTTCGCCCCAATTTGCGGTAATATGAATGCAGTTACTGCAATCATCGGGGGTATTGAGGGACAACATGTCAGCAGTCAAACAAAAAACCGAATCGAAGTGGGCCGGCTTTTTGAGAGCCGCCGTGGTCATCGTAGCTGTGATTCTGCAGCTGATTCTGCTCTGGGTGCTCGTGCGCTACCTGCATAACCAAGCCCTGATCATTTATATCCTGATTGAACTTTTGGCTCTCATCAACATTTTGTATCTCCTCGGCAAAAGACAGCGCTCCACCTTCACCTCTCCCTGGATCACCATCATCGCCCTGCTCCCGGTCTTCGGCAACCTGCTCTATCTGCTTTGGGGAAGAGGGGATGTCCGTGGCAAAAGACACGCCCGCATCCGCGCCGCCACCGAGCGCAGTCGCCCCTACCTCATCCAGGACCCCCAAGTGCTCAACACGCTCACAGAAAAATACCCGGACCGTCGGCGCATCGTGCGCTATCTGGGCAGGGAAGGTTACCCGCTCTACCAACACACCGACAGCCATTACTACAGCCTGGGCGAAAAACAATTTGCCGACATGCTAGACGACCTGAAAACCGCCGAACATTTCATTTTCATCAGCACCTTTATCCTTAACAGCGGCATTCTCTGGGATCAAATCAAGGCCATCCTCATCGAAAAGGCCAAGCAAGGTCTCGACGTGCGCCTCATGTTCGACGATTTTGGCAGCATCTTTACCGCCCCCGATCGTCTGATGGACGAACTGCGCGCTTACGGTGTTCAAGTCTTGCGTTTCAATCCCATTCACGAGTTTGTTTCCAAGCTTTCGCTCAATTATCGCAATCACCAGAAAATCACGGTAGTTGACGGAAATATAGGTTACACGGGCGGTGCGAACATCGCTGACGAATACATCAATGAGTACGATAAGTACGGGCATTGGAAGGATACCGGCATACGCTTGTACGGCGATGCAGTATATTCGCTGACTTTGACTTTTTTAACGATGTGGGAGGCGGAATGTCGTGAGGAGCAGGATTATGAACAGTTTCGCCCGAGTCTGAGGACTGCGGGGCAGGGGTACTTTCAGCCTTTTGCCGATGGACCGGCGAATAACCCTCAGAATCCGGCGGAAACGGTTTTTCTGCACATGATCAACACCGCGCACCGCTACCTCTATATTTCGACCCCCTATTTGGCGGTGGATGACAAAATGCTGAACGCCCTGTGTGTGGCGGCTTTGAGTGGGGTGGATGTGAGGATTGTTTTGCCATCGATCTCTGACCACTGGTACGTGCAGGTGGTTTCGCGCTCTAACTATCACGACCTGCTCTTGTCCGGGGTGAAGGTCTACGAATACAGTCCGGGTTTTATCCACGCCAAGATGCTGCTGAGTGACGATGAGGAGGCGGTGATTGGGACCATCAACATGGACTATCGCAGTTTTTATTTCCACTTTGAAAACGGCGTGTGGATTTGCGATGATCCGAGTCTTGTGAAGATGAAGGAAGATTTTGAAGATATTTTCATGACGAGCCAGGCGATTTACTGGGATGAGTACATCAAGCGCCCGTGGTATCTGAAGCTGTTGGAGGCGGTGCTGCGCGTTTTCGATGTGCTGATGTAGGGCAGAGGGCGCGTGGGTTTCCGGGGTGTCAGATGTGGTTGTGGTTGTAGGTTGTGGTTGTGGGTTTCCGGGGTTTAGGTTCTATCGGGTTTTTTTACATAAACTTGAAATTTTGTCCTCCCTGGACAATTCCGCAACTTTCTGTAGTAGGAAGCTCGAAGTGGCTTTGCATAAACTTGAAATTTTGTCCTCCCCTGGACAATTCCGCAACTTTCTGTAGTAGGAAGCTCGAAGTGGCTTTGCATAAACTTGAAATTTTGTCCTCCCCTGGACAATTTTACAACTTGTTGCAGTAGGCTGCGCAAGGTGCCCATACGTGAACTTGAAATTTTGTCCACCCGAGGACTGAAACATAAGTTCGAGCACAGACGGATAGCGGCAGCTCAACATGGTGCACATTCGACCACCTTGGGAGAGCTCTAAAAACTTGCAGTTTTGACCACCTTGGCCAGAAGAGCGGATTTTGAGCAGAGTTTAAATGACTGCAGAAACTGCATGTCTACTCTAATGCCCGAAGAAAGATCGCTCCGGTCATCTAAGCAAGTTTTAAGTAAGGAATAAGCGGAGTGCGAACCCGTCATTGCACAAAACTTGAAATAATTGCCTCCGAAGGCAAAAATTACAGCTTTTGAGCGGACCTAATAGAATCTTAGAAGCCCACCATCACTCAAAATTGAAATAGTGACCACTGTGGTCAATCGAACAAGTTTTCAGCAAGAGTATAAGCGGAGTGTGAGCATCGTCGTTGCACAAAACTTGAAATAGTGACCACCCTGGACAAATCCTCCACTTTTGAGCGTAAAAAGGCAAGTAACACTAAAAGAATCCTATAAAATAATCAGGCACATCCTCCGATTTAACAAGGCACTCACCCTAAGTGAGCTCAATTCTGATAATCACCTTATATAAGGAGATTACGCAACTGGCAAAAGCCTCCACTATCCTCTATGCGACATTTTCGCACCACAATGCGCTTGAAATAAACCAAAACAAGTCTATAATTAAAAATGAACTTAAAAAAGGTGATTGAATGAGTTGCATAAAGTGTAGACTGCTATTAAAGGTTATTGGCTCATAACAAATAAAGGTGATTAACGTATAACAACAACCCAAAACTAAAGACAACAACCCAAAACTAAAGACAACAACCCAAAACTAAAGACAACAACCCAAAACTAAAGACAACAGCCCAAAACCAAAGACAGCAACCCAAAACCAAAGAGAAAACAGAAGTTCAATCACCGGAACCGAACAAAAGAACACGAAGCGGAGAGGAAGATGGAACTTTATTTTGCCATTATTGCGGACCTGATTGCGTCGAAAAAAATCAGTGATCGGGCGGGGGCGCAGCAGAATATCGAGAAGGCCTTGCAGACTGTCAACAAGCGCTATGCCAAGCATTTGGCTTCGAAATTTACGCTGACGCTGGGCGATGAGTTTCAGGGCTTGCTCAAGAGTGATGCGCCGCTCATGGAAATCATCGATGAGCTGGAGCTGCGGATTCGCCCTTATCGCTGCCGTATGGGAATTGGCATGGGCGCGATGGCTACGGCGATAGACCCGGAGCGCAGCTTGGGAGCGGATGGGCAAGCCTATTGGAATGCGCGTGCGGCCATTGACTACGTCCATGCGAACGATGACTACGAGATGACGCATACGTATCTTTTGGGTTTTGAGAAAAGTGAGACTGCCCTGCTGAATAATACGCTGGCCTTGACCGACGGGCTGAAGTCGAAATGGACGGATTTGCAGTGGGAGACTTTTGCCAAGATGAGGGAAGAGGGTATTTATGAGGCGAATTTTGACCAGAAGGCATTGGCAAAAGACTTGAACATCAGTGAGCAGGCGCTGTATCGACGGCTGAAGCTGAGTGGCATCAAAGTTTACGTGCGTAGTCGCAGCCAGTTGCAGGCGTATTTAGGGGAGAAGGTGAGTTCCTATGAATCTGATAGAGTCCTTTGATGGTATTTCGTTTTCGGAGAATTTTCGTAGCGTGATTATGCTGCTTTTGGTTTGGCATATTTTGCTGGATTTCCACTTGCAGACTGAGAAAACAGTGCGCGAGAAGGAGAGCGGGAAGTGGCTGGGGCAGCTGAAACATGCTTTGGTAGCCCTTGCGCTTGCGGTCCCGATTGTTTTGCTGGAGCCGGGACTGGCTTGGCTGATGGTGACGCTTGTTATTTCACATGTCCTGCTGGACATCCTAAAAAGCGTGCTGTGGCGTAATTGGACGCAGCGCATGAGTGATGAGCAGAAGCTTGCGCAGCGGCGCGCGTTGCTGTTTGGCATTGATCAAGTGCTGCATCTCATCGTTATTTTTATTTTTACTTTAACTTGGTCACAATCGGGAGAGTTGCAATTTTTGGCGGAGTTTGAGAGCTCTTACATCAGCTTTTTACTTTTTCTGCTGCTTCTCACCAAGCCGGCGAATGTCAGTTTCAAGCTGCTGTTCGGGCGTTTTGCCGATGAGAGCTCGCCGACGTTAGTCCAACCGATGCGGGGCGCGGGTGCGATTATCGGTACCCTGGAGCGCCTGATCATGGCCCTATTTCTCTTCCTGCGTCAATATGCAGCCCTCGCCCTGATTTTTACGGCGAAATCCATCGCCCGCTATGACCGCATTTCGAAGAGTCAGAAATTTGCCGAGTATTACCTGATTGGCTCGCTTTTCAGCATACTTTGGTTACTGATAACGTATCTGCTCTTGTTTGTGTTCATATGAGTGCATGAGCGACTAACTGATGTATATTGTTTAGGTGACACAGGGGGCCTAGTAAAGATAGAGATACGATGAGTGTAGAAAAAATGAGAAATACGAGTGAAAGTCCGCCTAACAAAGGCATAAAGCACCCCCTGCTGTTTTCGTTTCTGCTGACGCTGACGATACTCCTATTTCCAATGCTTTCCGGCGTGTTTGTCAGCATCTTTGAGCTCGCTGAACTAGAGGGGAGAGTCGTGCAGGCTTTTGCCTTTATCTTAGCATCTTTGCTTGCCTTTCTGATCGCCCGTGCGCGCTTCGGATCGTTGAAAAATACCGTGCTTGACCTCTTCGTTCGTGCGCCGCTACGAGAGCTATTTTACTTTTTCCCCCTCGTATTGATTGAACTATTACCGCTCTATCTTGGTTTAAGAAGCGACTTAAACTTTGTCCGAATTCTCATTTATCTGCTGTTTACCGCCGCTGTGGGACTTGCCGAGGAACTATATTTCAGGGGGCTGATCGCCAAAATTTTGGCAAAACGCTCCTTGCCACAAGCCATTTTCGTATCCTCAGTATTTTTTGCGCTGGGGCATTTTCTCAACCTGATGGCCGGTGCATCGCTCCTCGACACGCTACTCCAGGTGGTTTTTGCCTTCATCTTTGGTATGGTCGCAGTTGAAATCGTCCTCCTACGTGGAAGCTTGCTAAGCGTCATCATTTGGCATGCGGCACATAATTTTATTTCATTAATTACTAGCAAAGAGAATCACCGCTGGCTCCTAATCATCGGGCTGGTGCAGGGCTTTCTATTGCTTGCATATGGCCTTTACCTCTTGATCAAGCTCAGAGATAAAAGTCTTATCGGTGGAAAGACACACCAATTTATTGAATAAGGAGGTCCCCAAAATGGCTTTAGATTTGAAGAAAGAATTCAAAGACTTATATATGGCCAAACCATCGCCTACTCTTGTAAACGTCCCCCGCATGAACTACATCGCAGTCAGAGGCAAAGGCGACCCCAATGATCCGGTCGGGGACTATCAGACCGCGCTGCAAATACTCTACACCCTGGCCTACACACTGAAGATGAGCTACAAAACGGACTACAGAATCAAAGACTTCGTGGAATATGTCGTCCCTCCGTTAGAAGGCTTTTGGTGGCAGGAAGGTGTCATGGGTGTAGACTATTCGGACAAATCCTCATTTAACTGGATTTCCGTCATCCGTCTCCCCGATTTTATCACTGAGCAGGACTTCGATTGGGCTATCACAGCGGCAAAAGAAAAGAAAAAACTCGACTGCCGCAAGGCCGAATTTCTGCCGATGGAAGAAGGACTCTGCGTACAAGTCCTACACCTTGGACCCTATGACGACGAACCGGCAAGCGTGGCGAAGCTGAACGCCTTCATCGCTGAAAACGGCTACGTGGCTGATTTCTCAGACACGAGAATGCATCACGAAATCTATCTCTCGGACCCAAGGAAAGTGCAACCGGAGCAATACAAGACGATCATCAGGCATCCGATTCGTCAGGGGGTAGAATCCGCACAGCCCCTTCATACCACCTGCGCCGGCATAGAGCTTTACAGGCGATAAACACAAAGGAGGTTTCACATGAGTAGACCCAAATCAAAGGCAGAGCTACTGACAGCGGCAGAGAACAATTACGAAAAATTACAGACACTTATCGCTTCTCTAACTAAAGAGGAGCTTGAGACTCCTTTCAATTTTTCCGCTGACGAAAAGAAAAAGGAGGCACATTGGTCACGCGACAAGAATCTGCGCGATGTCTTGATTCATCTCTACGAGTGGCAGCAGCTGCTTTTGCAATGGGTCTCTGCAAACATGAGAGGTGAAGCACGCGCCTTCCTGATTCCGCCCTACAATTGGAAAAACTACGCTGAGATGAACCAGGAATTCTGGAAAAAGCATCAGAGCACGAACTTAGACGAAGCTAGCATATTTTTCCGGAAGTCCCACGCTGAAGTCATGAGATTGGCTGAAACCTTTTCGGACAAGGAACTGTTTACGAAGGACGTTTATCCCTGGGTGGGGGGTAGTACGCTCGGTTCGTACTTTGTCAGCACGACCGCGAGTCACTATGACTGGGCGATGAAGAAGCTCAAAGCGCATCAAAAGCATTGTAAAAACTAGGAGCGAACGAATGGTCATTCTCATCAGCGGTGCGACACATGTCGGCAAAACAAAACTCGCTCAAGCCCTGCTCGAAACCTGCCTTTACCCCTATCTTTCTATCGATCATCTGAAGATGGGCTTGATTCGCAGTGGCTTTTGCCCGCTGAGCGTTGAAGATGATGAAGAACTAACCGCATTCATGTGGCCTATCCTACGCGAGATGATTAAAACCGCCATCGAGAACGAGCAGAACCTCAGCATTGAGGGCTGTTATATCCCTTTTGACTGGGAGAACAGTTTTTCAGAAAGCTACCGTGATGCCATCCATTACGTTTGCCTCTGTATGTCTGAAGGCTACATTGACGAAAACTACGACGAAATCATGTCCCATGCCTCGGATATCGAATCCAGATTGGACGACTCCTACGCGACAAAAACACAACTGAAAACGGAGAATCAATTCTACTTGGACGGTTGTCGACAGTACGGATGCGAGTATTGGCTGATTGAGCAGGATTACGACAAATCGATTGCCGCCTTGCTTAACAATTTGACTGAGACGCTATGTGAGAAAACGCCAAGCATGGAGCGGGGTGACTCGACGTGAGAGAGCTCGAACTAGCGAAATTGTCTCGAAGTTATGATGTGCGGCGCTTGGATGAGCAAGACGTGCCGGCCATCCTGGATTTGTGTAAGGAAAATATCCTTTACTACCAGCACTGTCCGCCTTACGTTACAGAAGAGAGCATACTCGCTGATATGAAAGCCCTTCCGCCGCATAAGAGACCAGAGGCCAAGTTTTATGTCGGGTATTTTGCCGATAATCAACTCATGGCTATTTTGGAATTTATCCTCGCCTATCCGGATGAGAGCACTTTCTATATCGGCTTTTTCATGACGGCAAAAGCAATTCAGAACCGTGGGATTGGTAGTACCATCATCGCGGAGCTTTGTGCTTTCGCGGCTGAGCTCGGCTTTACGTTGGTGAAGCTGGGCTGGGTAGTGGGAAATCAGCAAGCTGAGCATTTTTGGCTGAAGAACGGATTTACCGAGACGGGCGAAACGCTTGAGCGAAGTACGTATACGGCGATTCTGGCGCAGAGGGGTTTGACGTTGTGAAAGAAACGACAAATATCGCAGATTTTTTGAGCGTCGTTGCACTCCTGGAAGAAGCGGGCATAAAGTATTGGATCGACGGAGGTTGGGGCGTTGATTTGCTGGCCGGGCAGCAAACCCGCGAGCACAGGGACATCGACATCGATTTCGACGCAACACGCACGGAGGAATTGTTGGACATATTAGTGGCAAAATCCTACCACATCTCCACCGACTGTCGTCCCGTCCGAATCGAGCTCTACAGTCATGATCACGGCTACCTGGATATCCACCCCTTCGTCATTAATGAGGATGGCAGTGCCAAACAAGCGAGTCCGGAAGGGATTGGTACGAGTTCGATGCTGACTTCTTTACAGAGGTCGACTTCATGGGAAAGGCCATCCCTTCAGTATTTCTTTGAAAGCTCAAAAAATCTTTCATTCTTTCTATGAGCCTCGGGATGCACCTATTGGATTTAGCTGTGCTGGAGCGTTTAGCGGAGGGGGATTTCTAGGAGTCGGGGTTAACTTGCTAAGCGGGGTCGAAGGTTGTTCGAATCGAAGTCTTGATTTCTGGACAAAATTTTCGGGGATGTGGTCATTTCAGTGGGTTTAGGGTCTCTGCTCACGTCCAACTGACTATTTTGTGACATTAATATCGACTGTGTGGTTGACGCCACCACATCCCCGTAAAAAGTGGGCTAAAAACAGTCTTTTGAGATGTTCGGCAGGCGTACAGAAGCGTTTTCAACCACATCCCCGTAAAAAGTGGGCTAATAATCGCCAACTGATAAAACGCAGAGGAGCGGAGTCGCGGAGACCCCGGAAGCCGCGACGGGCTAGCGACGGATTTAAATGCGGAGTCTCATAGACCCCGGAAGCCGCGACGGGCTTGCGACAGATTTAAATGCGGTGTCGCACACACCCCGGAATCCAGCGACTAGCTCGGCGACGTATAAATACGCACGTCTTCCGTAGATATCGGTAATGACGTGCTCCGCTCAGTTACACTAGGCCTGGGGAGCAAATCATGTATGCGCTGAAAATTTTGAAAGTAGCTTTTTGAACGGATTCTTTTGCGCAGCTTATGAACGTGCGAGGCGTGCTGCAAAAGCTGTGACAACTTGCTGGGATCGTACAACTGAGATTTTGTCACCGTAATTACTTTGTACTTTTGACGCGTCAATGCCATGATTCGGCTTGAATCTTGGTCGACTGAACTGTTGTGAATCTCGCCTTGATATTCGTACCCAATCTTCTCTTTTGGAAAACAATAATCAATAAAACATTGATTTTTCTTTATTGCGGCAAAACTCTCCCCGTCCATCAAAAGTGGATAGTTAAAAACTCCTCCCTTGAGCCCAAGCCCACCTAGCGACCGTGGCAAACTCAAAAACATAGCTAAGAAGATTTCCATAATCGAACAGGCATCGTTGCTCACATATTTCAAAGCTCTAAGTGCTTTTTTTCGGCCGAACAAGCCCTCCGCCGATTTTGCATAATTGATTAGCTTTTGCCTTGTCGTTACTGCTTTTGAAAACGGACCATTAGGGAGAGAACACAATAAATTTCCCAAGAGAATCAATTCAATTATGTCTAATTCATTTGCCATCTGCACAAACATCAATGGTGGTGACACTAAGTCTAAGCCGTTCGCACATGCAAAACTGCTTTTGGGTAGAGGGGTGGAACAAACATGAATTTTGTATCGATCCGAAAAGAATCTAAATCGCTTTTCAGTTACGGTTACATGTTCAATCGCCCCAGGATCATTCCCCAACTGATAATATTGCTGAGCAAGCGGGAAGTCCCATAACTTTAATGCGCTTTCATGTGATATATAGCTTTTCATGCGCTAATTGTACTAATCGGTGCCTTCGAAAGGTTTGCGACATTTTCGCTTTTGTTCGTGTTATTTCGTTTTTTTCGTGTTTATATTTTGGCAAAACTCCACCCCAATCGCCCTATGACTTAGAGTCGCGTTACCTCAGAATCCTCCTCAAATCACTTTCGCGCGCCAATTGCTACTTACTGATGCGCCCACTAAGTGGTGTCGCGCAATGGCTGACTTGCGACGTTTCATATTGGCCCGAGTGGAGCGATGAAAAATGGACAAAATTTTCGGGGATGTGGTCATTTCAGTGGATTTAGGGTCTCTGCTCACGTCAAACACACGATTTTGTGACAATAATTTCGACTGTGTGGTTGACGCCACCACATCCCTGTAAAAAGTGGGCTGAAAACAGCCTTTTGACATGTTCGGCAGGCGTACAGAAGCGTTTTCAACCACATCCCCGTAAATAGTGGGCTAAAAATCGCTAACCGATAAAACTCAGAGGAGCGGAGTCGCAGCCGGCCCAAGCACTGCGACGCTTTCAAAAGCGGAGTCGCGGAAACCCCGGAAGCCGCGACGGGGCCGCGACGATTCAAATCGCGCGTCCGTAAACCAAGGTTAACGCGCACCGCTAAACTCCGAGCACAAGAAAATCCAACGAAATCCGCGCCTTTGTGCACGAACGCCTTGCACAAGCAAACGGCAAAATGCTACCATCTATCTTGTTTACATGGGAGTAACGACTGGGCCAGAGCCCAGTGATAATGTCAACAACCGGCCATTCATCGGCCTGGCATTGTCGGTGAAAGTGAGACTGTTGACGCAAGCCGCCAATAGTCTTTTTTAGTATTTTGCCTTAACGTGAAAATTTGCAATTAAGCGAAATGGTACTTTACTGAAAAACCAAAGAAACGGTACTTTACCGAAGAACCGAAAAAGACATTTGAGCTAAACCAATAAAGAACATGGCGGACGTAAAAACACAGCTGTAAATGCAAAACCAATTGGATGTGGAGGAACCTATGCCGGAAGAAAACAAGCAATTACCCTTGATGCTCAAAGCGGACGAAATGTATCGCGGTAGCAGTAGCGAGATGCTGAGCAAGTTCTCAGTCGATCCCGAAGTCGGTCTGAGCGATGCCGTGGTCCAGGAAAGGCTTGAGTCCTATGGCCCCAACAAGCTGGCCGACGAAAAGAAGGAGTCCCTGCTTTCCAAGCTGATCAATCAGTTCAAAGACTACATGGTGCTCATTCTGGTTGCGGCGGCTGTCGTCTCCGGCGCACTGGGCGACTGGATCGAAGCCATCGTCATCATCGCCATCGTCGTGGTCAACGCTGTCCTGGGTGTCTATCAGGAAGGTCAGGCAGAGAAGGCGATTGAGGCTTTGCAAAAGATGTCCTCCCCCCAGGCGCGCGTCATGCGCAACGGCAAGCAAATGCTGGTCGATTCGCAGGAGCTGGTGCCCGGTGACATCGTCATGCTCGAAGCCGGTGACGTTGTTCCCGCAGACTTGCGCCTCCTTGAAAGCTCCAACCTCAAAGCCGAAGAAGCCTCGCTCACCGGTGAGTCAGTCCCGGTTGAAAAAGACGCTACATTTACGGCGGACGGCAAAGTCGGTATCGGCGATCGCGAAAACATGCTCTTCAGCAGCACCAGCATCACCTACGGTCGCGGTAAAGCTGTCGTCGTAGGCACGGCGCACAACACCGAAATCGGTCACATCGCCACCCGTCTGCAGGGTATCAAAGAAGAAGCCACCCCCTTGCAGCAGAACCTTAATCAGCTTGGCAAAATCCTCGGCACCCTCTGCCTCGCCGTCTGTGCCGTCGTCTTCGTCGTCGGAGTCATCCGCGTCGGTGAAATGCTCGACATGTTCATGACCGCCGTCTCCCTCGCAGTCGCCGCCATCCCCGAAGGCCTGCAAGTGGTGGTGACCATCGTCTTGGCCCTAGGCATGAAGCGCATGGCCGACAAAAACGCCATCGTCAAACGCCTACTAGCCGTAGAAACCCTCGGCTCCGTCGATGTCATCTGTTCCGACAAAACCGGTACCCTGACCCAAAATGAAATGACCGTCAAACGCATGTATGTCGGCAACGAAATTTATGAAGTCAGCGGTGTCGGCTACGAGCCAAACGGCGACATCCACCTCAACGACCAAGCCCTGGAGACGAACCCCGCCATGCTCCAGCGCCTCTTCGAAATCGCCACGCTTTGCAATGATGCGGAAATTTCAGCCCGTGAAAACGGCAGTTACCAAATGTTGGGCGACCCCACCGAGGGCGCCATGCTCACCGTAGCAGCAAAAGGCGGCGTGACCCGCGAAGCCCTCAACAAAATCTATCCGAAAACCGGCGACTTGCCCTTCGACTCCGAGCGCAAAATGATGAGCGTCTTCCACAAGGGCTTCCCCGAAGCGCCCATACTCTCACTGACCAAAGGTGCGCCGGACCTGATTCTGGACCGCTGTGTCGACGAGTTGACACCGGCCGGACGTGTGCCCCTGACTGAGGCCAGACGTGAAGAGATTATGCAGGCGAACAAGGCTTTTGCGACCACGGCTTTGCGCGTCTTGGCTTTTGCCTATAAAGAACATCAGGACACCGTGCTTGAGGAAGCGGAAGAGGGTATGACCTTCGTCGGCCTCATGGGCATGATTGACCCGGCTCGTCCGGAAGCGCGCGACGCGATTGCGCTTTGTACCCGTGCGGGTATTCGTGCGGTGATGATTACCGGCGACCACAAGGATACGGCCGTGGCGATTGCCAAGGATCTCGGTCTGATGCGCGAAGGCGATACGGTTTTCTCCGGCAGCGAAATCGACGAGATGAGCGAAGCGGACCTGCGAGCGGTCGTGGACCATACCGCGGTTTTTGCCCGTGTTTCGCCGGAACATAAGGTGCGCATTGTTGCGGCTTTGCGCGATAACGGCCACATTGCTTCTATGACGGGTGACGGTGTCAACGATGCGCCGGCGCTGAAACAGGCGGACATTGGTGTGGCGATGGGCATTACCGGCACGGAAGTGTCGAAGGGTGCGGCCTCGATGATTTTGACGGATGATAATTTTGCCACGATTGTGACTGCGGTCCAAGAGGGCAGGGTGATTTTTGCCAATATTAGAAAATTCGTCTCCTTCCTGCTTTCCTGTAACGTTGGTGAGATTCTGGTGATTTTCATTTCGACGCTGATTCTGGGTCCGAACTATGCGCCCCTGTCGGCGATTCAGCTGCTTTGGCTCAATCTGGTGACGGATAGTTTCCCGGCGCTGGCTCTGGGTCAAGAGAAGGCAGAAGCGGACATCATGGACCGCCCGCCCAGAAAACGCAGCGAGAACATCATCAACCGCGACATGATTTGGACGATTGGCGTGCAGGCCGTGGCGATTTTCATCGCCGTGTTTACGACTTTCCAAATCGGTCGTATGCTCTATCCGGACGTGCTGGCGACAGCGGTGACTTCCTCACGTGATTTGGTGACCGATCCGGCACTGCTGGCTCCTAGCTTCAGTTTCCTACCTTTGGCTGGTTTTATTCCCTCGCATGGGGCGCGTACTTTTGCCTTTGTCGGCCTGATTTGTGCAGAGCTCTTCCGTGCATACTCCAGCCGCTCGGACCGTCATTCGGTCTTCAGCCTGGGTCTGTTCAGCAATAAATCCATGGTCAAAGCGACGGCGGTTTCCGGTATCCTTTTGCTATTGGTTATCTACATTCCTTTCCTGGACATCATCTTCGAAACGATTCCTTTGGCCTTGCGTGACTGGGCGATTATCCTGCCGCTGGCCCTGGTACCTTTCATCATCGGTGAACTGTTCAAAAAGGTTTACTACCGTGGAGCGAAGCTGCATAAAGCATAAGATTGAGTTTTTATAATAGATGGCTGCTGTTGACTGAGGTGAACGGTAGCCATTTTTTATTAGCTTGTGGGTGAGTGAATAATATCCGGAAGATGGCAGTATATTTTACTGTGAATCAACACAAGTAGTAACAATCGTGGAGTACATGCGATGAGTAAAGGTTTGATTTATATACATGGGAATGATGGATCGGCAAAAGAATCTGAGCGCTTTAAACCATTCTTCTCAGATTATGTACTGATCGGATTTGACTACCAATCAAAGACACCCTGGGAAGCCATAGATGAATTCAGGCAATTTTTCGAAAAACATCACAAGAAGCATGAGCAGATTATTATCATTGGAAACAGCATCGGCGCATACTTCTCACTACATGCATTGGCGAATAAACCCATTCAAAAAGCGTATTTCATTTCACCCATCGTTGATATGGAAACACTGATTAAGAAGATGATGGCGTATGAAAACATCAGTGAGATGGAGCTAAAAAGGATAGAAACGATCTGCACTTCAAAGGGAGAGCTACTTTCATGGCAGTATCTTTCCTGGGTACGAGAACACCCTATTCTATGGAAAATACCGACTTTCGTCTTATATGGAAAGAATGATCGCTTACAGTCGCTTGAAGCAATTCAGGCTTTTGCAGATGCCAGCAATGCAGATCTCACGATTATGGAAGACGGAGAGCATTGGTTTCATACAGACGAGCAACTTGCGTTTTTGGATAAGTGGATTAGCAGTCACTAAAGCACACTTGCTAAGCTGCGGCTTGAAAACGTTAATCTTTGTTTGACATCCTCCCTAGCTCTCTGGCGACTTCCGGCGTTGTGCTTGAATTTTGCCAAGCCGCGTGCTATCCTACACTGTGCTGTCGAAGCGAGCGCCCTAAACGCCACGCTGATCAGCCAGCCTAAATCGAAACTTCGCCTCATAAGGAGCCAGATATGAACACAGCCGCCATCATTTTAGCCGTTATTGATATCATCATTTGTATTGCCATGGTCGCACTCGTCATCATGCAGGAAGGCAACTCCCAAGGTTTGGGTAGTATCGGTGGCGCCGCAGATACGTTCTTTGGCAAAAACAAAGGCCGCAGCATCGATGTCGTCTTCAAAAAAATCACCACCGTCTTGGGCGTGGTTTTCGCCGTCGTGACCATCGTGCTTTACTCCCTGATCGCCCGCGGCTAAGCGCTTCCACAATTTTTTGATATCACAGGCTCCGTCCAACAGGCGGGGCTTTTTTATTGTTCAAAAGGTCGTGGGCAATAGTCGCACTTCCTTAGTCTGAACCGTTGCGACACCGCACCGAATCCGAGACGCCGCGTCCCCGTATCGGCCGCGACACCGCTCATTCGAAGCTGTCGCGTTACTGCACCGGCTGCGACACCGCTCATCAAAAAGGAAAATGGCACTTTTTTCGTTAATCCAAGTTTGGGGCGGAGGGGGTGCGGACAAAAGTTGGACAGTTTTACGCGCAATAACCTTTTGACCGGCGAAATTCTCGTGGACTCATTTTGGTTCAAGCTCACTTTGATTCGCGTGTCGTTATACCAATCGATGTATTCATCGATATATCGGATGAATGCTTGAATGCTGTATCCATTAAAATCCTCACCATAAAAACACTCATTTTTCAATCTTCCGAAACCTTCACAGGCTGCATTGTCAGGAGAACAGCCCTTCTTCGACATGGAGCGTGTTAGGCACTCTTCTTTATGCGTTTTACATCCCGGCCATCGGTAGTGTGCTCCGCGGTCACTATGGATAATCGGCTTTGCTCCTTTTGAAGACAACACGGCTAAATCAAGGCTCTTGTTAATGCCAAGTCGGCAGGGCTCACCCATGCTTCATTGAGACCACCAGACCATCATAACAATCAATAATGGGGCTCAAATAGACCTTGCCTGCCGGTATGGCAAACTCGGTGATGTCTGTGAGCCAGACACGGTTTGGCGCATCCGCATGAAAGTCACGTTCCAATAGATTAGGGGCAGGGGACTGCTTCTCCGAGATAAGAGTTATAACGGAGACGCTTATGTCCTTTAGCAACCAGCCTTTCCGCTTTCATCAGACGTCGGATAATCTTCTCCGATATCCGAATTTCCTCTCGTTGCAACAGCACCTTGAGCCGTCTGTAACCGTACCTTCTATGGTTTGCTTTAAACAGTTCTCGATCTTCCTCTGACCATTTCGTATGGATTCGATGAATCTTTTCTGCTTTTGTGGTAATAGTAACTGCTTCGTTTCAGCTGGAGTTCTTCTAGTAACTCCGGTAGTGAATACTTTCCCCGTATGGCATCAACGATCACTACTACCTTTTCCGAGTTCTTCAGTTGACTCAGGATGACGCCAGAGCCTTTTTTTAGCACTTTGAGTGTTTTCATTGGGGAGAAATGTCGATTTGCATCTGCATGTGACGCATTTCAGCCTTCATCTGCTTCTGCATCAGCTCTCTGCATCAGACGGAGTAGCTCCATTTGCTTGGGGTGGTTTTTTCTTGGGCAATGCTCCCGCAAATCCTTCCTCTTGTAGTTTTCTACCAGATATGATTTGTCGGTTCTCTACGCCAAGCTCTTTGGCGACAGCAATAGGGGATAGGTTTTGTTCGATGCATCGTTGAATGGTTTCGCGTTTCATTTCAGCAGTGAACTTGCGTCTCTTCTTTTTGATGCGAATTTCTTTGATCTCCGGAAGTGTTCCTGCCTCTCGACGTTTAATCCAGCCTTGTAAAGAGCCTCGGCTGGGATACTTCAATGTCTTTACCGTCTTATTTACATTCCCAATCTCATCGTAAACACTTAATACGTAATCCATGACTTCTCGACTATACATGCAGATTTACCTCCTGCATCTATGTCCAACTTTTTGTCCGCATGCCCGCCTGTTTTAGCGTCAGTTTTTTCGATAATCCAAGATTTCAGATTTCTCCGCTTGGATTATCGTAATTTTTGTCCCGTAAATCGTGTTTTCATTTGATTCTGTGTATGAGGGCTTGGATTATCGAAAATATTGCCGCTTAGTTAGCGGAGTCGCTAGAATCTCGGGGCGACGGATCAGATTCAAAGAGGAGTCGCCGCTAGTCCAAGTACCGCGACTAGGCCGTTTCAACTACACAATTTACGATTTTGCAAATGCAGAAGCGTCGGAACGTGGTTCTAAGTATGATTTTTGGTAATTGGACTACACTATTTCCGATTTTGCAAACGCTGATTTGTAAGAACGTAATAATTGTAGTAGAAAACCTGAAATGGCCAAGCTTTGGGGAAAAATCCCTAGCGTAAATTTGTAAAATCGTAAATTGTGTAGTGCTGACTAGTCCAAAGCGGAAATGTCGCATCCCCGCGCCGGCTGCGACACCGCACCGAATCCAAAAAGTCGCATCCCCGCGCCGGCCGCGACACCGACCAACTCCCGCCGCGACCGCGACACCAAAACGTCACACGAGCGAAAGCGAATTGCGGTATACTGTTTTTGTGGCGAAAGCTTCAAAACAGCGTGGAGAGACAGGCCTTGAAGCAGGCTTTTGCCGGAAATGGAGCAATTATGACAAGTTTTGTCGGTATTTTAGAAGAAGCCCACCGCGGCGGTATGGTGCGTACCACCGGAAAAGAAAACGTGGGTGATATTTTTATCCCCGAAAACAAGCTAAACGGCGCGCCTTTCGGCATGCTGGTCTTGGTCGAAGTGGCGGGTGAGCCGCCCTTCATGAATCCGCAGGGCAGCATCACCGAAGTCATAGGTGACCCAGCCAGACCAGACGTCGCCATGACGGGCATCATCCGCGAGTACAACCTCTACGAAAAGTTCAGCCCGGAAGAGCTGGCGGAAGCAGAGAAAATCCCCAGTGAACTGAGTGAGGAGACCATCGCTGAAGAGCTGGCACGGGGCAGGAAAGACCTGCGCACCCTGAGAACCATGACCATCGACGGCAAGGATGCCAAAGACCTGGACGACGCGATTTCAATCATGCCGCTACCCGACCACGGTTACCGCCTCTGGGTGCATATTGCCGACGTTTGTCACTACATCAAAGAGGATTCGATCCTAGATAAAGCGGCCAGGCTGCGTGGCAATTCGGTGTATTTGGCGGATCGGGTTTTGCCCATGTTACCGCCGCACATCTCCAACGGCATCTGCTCGCTCAACCCCCAGAAGAACCGCCTCGTGCTGACCTGCATGCTGGACTACAATGCCCTGGGCGTGGTCACGAGAGGCGAGGTTTTCGAAGCCATTATCAAATCGGATTTGCGTGCGAATTATGAAGACGTTTACAGCGCGCTTTTCCACAACGAAGTGCCCGAAAACTACCGCGACATGCTCAACGAGCTCATCCTGATGCGCGAGTTAGCGGAACTGCTCAAGCGCAATAGAGAGGCAAAAGGCTCCCTAAACTTCGAGTTCCCCGAAACCAAAGTCATCATGAACACGGACGGCACGGTGGCCGACATCCAAGCTTATCCGATCAACGAAGCCAACGGCATCATTGAAGAGTTCATGATCGCCGCCAACGTCTTTGTCGGCAAGCAGTATAGCCAGCTCGGTGCCCCCTTCCTCTATCGCGTGCACGAGAAACCGGACCCCCTGAAAATGGGGCGTTTCCTGGATCTGGCGCGCATCGCCGGCATCAAAGTCAAAGGTTTTAAAACCAACGACACCTTGGCGGTGGCCAAGATGCTCGACAAGGTCAACGATTCGCCGCTCGGACCGGCGTTGTCGCAGTTGCTTTTGCAATCATTGGCAAAAGCGCGCTACGACGCCCAACCCCTGGGCCACTTCGGCCTGGCGGAAGAATTCTATTCGCATTTCACCGCACCAATCCGCCGCTACCCGGACGTGTTCATTCATCGCGTCATCAAGGGCTATCTGAGCGGCAAGCTGCACCTCAAACGCTGGAAAGCCAAGGCACCGGTCGTGGCCGAACAGACCTCCATCAGCGAGCGCAACGCCATGTATGCGGAATACGCCAGCGTCGACCAGAAGGTCGCCGAGTACATGAAACAGCACATCGGCGAGAGCTTCAGCGGCATGATTGTCAGCATGATGCCGGCCGGTGTCTTTGTGCGCCTGCCCAATACGGTGGAGGGCATGCTGCCTTTCCGCCTGATGGACGACTATTACGAGTATGACGAGTTGCGCATGCAGGCGGTGGGATCGCGCAACGGTCGCACTTTGAAGATTGGCCAGGAGATTGAAGTCCTGGTGGCGAGAGCGGATACCGAGACAAGGCAGGTGGATTTTGCCCCTATTGGGACGGATCTGAGCAGCATTCCAGAACGCCCGCGCCGCGACAGTGTGTTTGATGATCCCCGCCGCAACAAACGTGAGGACTTCAAAGAGAAGAAGGGCAAAGGCAAGTCCAAAGCCCCGAAAGCCAAGTCAGGAAAAGCGAGCAAAGCATCGAAGCACAAGAAGCTCAGTAAGAGTGGCAAAAGACGCCGCTAAGCCTCAAACAGGCGACTTTTCTTGCACTTTTGCCCGTTTTGGGTACAATCTCACTATAAAAGTACGAGAACAAGAGAGAGTTTGAGAGTCTGAGGGGTAGACAGATGAGAAATTTTACCGTAAAACTGAAATCCATTAACGAGGTCAAGGAGTTCGTGCAAATCGTTAACGACTTCCCCTACGAAGTGGATCTGACGTCGGGGCGCTATGTGGTGGATGCCAAATCCATCATGGGCATTTTCAGCCTCGATCTTTCGCAGGACATCGATGTCAGCATACACGATGACGACTGCGACGACTTGGTCCAAGCGTTAAGACCCTATATCTTACGCGATTGAGCACAAGTAAGGTGATTGCCCAAAGCAGTCACCGCTTTCTTTAGACATAGAATTTGGCAAAATAAAACACCAAGATCATCAGAAAAAATTGGAGGTAACATGGCACAGCCCGCCTTACGCATATATGAAATGGATATCCCGCGCCGTGATAAGCCGGAACAGACTTTTCACGTCACCTTTTACTCACCCAACGAAAACGCCGCGCTGCGCGCCTGTGTCATCGCGATTCACGGCACCGGCGAAAACGCCAACCGCTACCGCCTGATGGCCAAAGAAGCCCTCGTCCCCGCGGGCATTATCCTGGTCGTGCCGGATCTGCCGGGTTACGGACAGACTCGGGCAAAGCCGGGGTTTCCAGTGCGGACGCCGCCTTGGGTGTGATCGACGAAACGGTGCAGCTGATCAGTGAGCAGACCAAGGGCTTGCCCATCTTTCTCTACGGCCACAGCATGGGCGGAAATCTGGCACTTAACTATTTGCTTAACCAAGAGGAGCAGGTCGCAGAGGACGGAACTTCCACATTTGTCGCCAATCCGCATAACGTGTTCCACGCCGCCATCATTTCCTCACCTTGGCTGAAACTGGCGCGCCGCACCCCGGATTTTCTGATGAAGGTGATTCGCTTTATCGGCGGCCTTTTTCCCAATGCCACCACCAGTTCACGCCTCAAACTTGAGCGTCTCTGCAACGATCACAAAGTCCTGCAGGACCGTGAACAGGACAAATTCTGTAACGGGCGCATCAGCTATAAGCTGCTGGCCGACATGTGGGCCTCAGGCCAAAGAGCCTTGGACCATGCCCAGAACATCCATCTGCCACTATTGCTGATGTACGGAAGTGCTGATCAGATTGTTTCACCGACAGCGATAGAAGAACTGGCCAACAAGCTCCCACCTTACATGAACAGCGTGCGCTTTGACGAATTCATGCACGAGATCCACAACATGCAGGAACGCGACGCTGTGTACGAGACAATGTTGGAATTCATTCAACTTTGTTTGCAACGCGGCAATGTGCCCGTCCCCGCAAGACCGCAACCCACAGCGGCTGAACCCATTCAGGTTGTAGAAACCGAAGAGGGTGTCGCGGATCTTGACGAGGAAGCACTGGAGCAGAATTTGGAAGCCGCGGAAGCAGGCTACGATCCCGTTGACACATACGCGGATAACTATGAAGAAACGGAAGCTTACGAAGCAGAGCGTGTTTACGCCCCCACTGAGGATTACCCACGCAGTAGCGATTTCCCGCAGCCGGACAATGACGACTTAGTGGACGACGCTAAATCTCACGCAGCGGCAGCGGCTGAAGAAGTTGTGAGCTTCACCGATTTTAGCGCAGGCACCGAAGACCCCAAAACCAAAGTTTAGAAACGAGTCTTTTCCAAAATTGAAACAGCCACTTAAGACAATTCCGCACGCACTTGCAAGCGATGCCCAAAGCGCAAAGCAGCAAGCAGCGCCTTGGCGTGTCGCCATTTATAACCTGGGCTGCCGGGTCAATCGCTACGAAAGCGATGCCGTGAGCATGCAGCTGAAGGAAGCCGGTTTTGAGATCGTCGATTTTGACGCGTCGGCCGACCTCTATATTGTCAACACCTGCGCCGTCACTGCAGAAGCGGCCCGCAAGTCGGGGCAGTTTTTGCGCCGCGCCAAGAAGCTTAACCCACAGGCGCTCGTGGTCGCTATGGGCTGCCTGACCGCGCTGGAAGGGGAGCACAAGAACGCCGATCTGAGTATCGGTAATAAAGGCAAAAGCCGCCTCGCCGCCCAACTCCAAGAACTCATGGCAGCGCGCCAAGACGCAGCAACTCAAGAATCAAGCGCAGTCGACGCCGCTGACAATTACCACAGCGATGGACTGACGCCTCGTCGCGCAGCGCAAGTCTCTAAAAAAGACAGCCAAGTCCCTACGCAAGAAGGCCTGATCCTCCCTGAACAAAATCTCGAGTTTCTCCCTGAAGGCAAGCCCGACGGCCAGCGCTTCGGCTCCTTTGAAGAGTATGGGGCGATTTCCGAACAGTCCGAAACCCGCGCCTTCGTCAAAATTCAGGACGGCTGCAATCAGTTCTGTGCCTACTGCACCATCCCCTTGGCCAGAGGACGGGTCTGCAGTCGCGAAACAGAAGAAATCGTCAAAGAGGTGCGCGCTTTGGTCGCTTCGGGCTATCGGGAAGTGACTCTGACCGGCATTCATGTTTGCTCCTATGGCGCAGACTTAGGTCGGGACAGCCTGGCGCTGATGGACCTCTGTGATGAGTTGGCGGGGATTGATGGCTTGGAGCGCATACGCTTTGGTTCAGTGGAGCCTTTGTCGATCAGTCCGGCTTTTGTCGAGCGTTTTGCCAAAAATCCGAAACTATGCCGTCACTTGCATCTTTCACTGCAAAGTGGTGCCGAAGAAACGCTACGCCGCATGAAACGCAGCTATACGGCTGTGGAATTTAGGGAAGTGGTCGACAATTTACGCCATGCGATGCCGGAAATAGGGCTGACAACAGACTTGATCGTGGGTTTCCCGGGGGAGACAGAAGAGCAGCACCGAGAGAGTCTGGCTTTCTGTGAGTCCATCGGCTTCTCGCATATCCATATTTTCCGCTATTCACCCCGCCCTCTGACGGCTGCAGCCACTTACCTCCAACAAGTACCGGGACCGGTCTCGGAGCGACGCGCAGCCGAAGCGCAAGCCTTGGCTGAACAGAGCCGTGCGCAGGTTTTTGCCCGCTTTATCGGTACGGAACAGAAAGTGCTGCTTGAGCAGCAAGAAGGCCAAGCTTGGACGGGTTACAGCGACAATTATTTGCCAGTGGAAGTGGAAGCGGATTTTGCCAAAGAAGGCGAAATTGTCAAGGTCAAAATCATGGCAAAATCCTCCGACCGCCTCATCGCCCGCAAGATGGACTAAAAATGTCTAATCTTAAGGAAAAGTAAATACTTTGAAGCTCCAACTTGTGCTACTATAGGGATAGCAAAAACCACTGGAGGAATGCCCATGGCCGTTAATGAAACAACCCGCTTTGAAATGAATCAAGACAAGTCCGCTGAAGTCAAAGCCATCATGGAAGAGGTGCTGGCAGCATTGCGCGAGCGGGGCTACAACCCCATCAGCCAATTTGTGGGTTATTTTCTCTCGGGCGACCCCACTTACATCACCAACTTCAAGGGCGCCAGAGGCGTCATTCGCCGCATGGAGCGCGATGAGCTGCTGGAAGTCATTATCCGCGATTATCTAGATCGCCTGGACGGCGGAGTCTAAAGCTTTTGCAGGGACGCAGTTTAGGAATTGACTTTGGTTTCGCCAGAGTCGGCCTTGCCATGAGTGACCCGATGGGCATTCTGGCCTCAGCCGTGGAAACGCTCAACTGGAACGGGAGCGACGCGGCCTGGATTTTGGCGCGCATCGTCGAATTGTGCAAGACAAACAAAATCGCCCGCATCGTCATTGGCCTGCCCAAGCGCACGGACGGCGCAGAAGGCGAGACCGCCACAAAGGCGCGGGCGTTCGGCGCTGAGTTAAGCGAGCTGACCGGTCTCCCGGTGATTTACCAAGACGAGCGCTACACCACGGTTCTGGCCTCTCGGGTGCTGAAAGATTCTTCGGTTAAAGGCAGAAACAAGCGCTCGGTCATCGACCAAGTCGCAGCAGAAATCATTTTGCAATCCTATCTCGACAGCCAACGTTAGCTTTTTCACACTCTTATAACTGCCTCAGAAACGCGGCGAAAAAGCGCCAGCTCCCGTCATTTATCTGAATGCATTATGCTATAATCGGATTAGGCTTTTGCCAAATCAAACCCCTTGAGGAGGTTCATTATGTTAATACACAATTCATTCTTACATACGCTTTCGGACGAGCACGAACATGATGCCCACGACCACGACCACGATCATGATCATGAGCACGATGCGGATGTCGCTTTGGTGACCATGGTTGATCAAGAAACCGGTGAAGAATTTGAGTTTGAAATTGCGGACGAATTTGATTTTGACGGCGAACTCTATTTGGTTCTGCTGACCACAGACGAAGATCCCGAAGCGGTATTTGTGCGTGTGGTAACACAGGAAGACGGCACCGAAGCCCTAGAAAGCCTTTCGGACGACGAGTTTGATCGTGTTTCCGATGAGTACGAGCGTCTCTGTGAACTCGAAGACGAAGAGTATGCAGACGAAGACGATGATGATGACGAGGACGATGAGGACTCGGACGACAAAGAAGACTGAGCAGAGGACTGAGCATCTCAGATGGCCGCTGAATCAAGAAAGAAAAAACTATTAAGGGAACGTGAGCTCGATGATACCGAGTTGATCGTTCTGGAAGACGTCGATAACGGTAACGAGTATTATCTTGCCGTTATCGATTCCTTTGTGGTGAACGGACGTGAGTACGTGGCTATGAGCGCTTACGAGCCGGACGACGGGACGCACCGTGATCCGGAGTTTGTGATTATGCGTTTTGCGCGGGGGAGCGGCAACGAACAGTATTACCAGTCGATTCGCAGCCGTCGCGAGCTCAACCTGGTTTTCGAAACCTTTTTCGACCGTTACACGGCGTCCGCGACTTAAGCGTCGGCGGGCGTTTTCGTTTGCGGCGGGGTTTACACGGTTCGGGGTTTGCGGTTCGCGGTACACGGTTTGGGGTTCGCACGGCAAAGTGGCAAAAATCGGACAAAATTTTCGATTATGTGGTGAAATCAGCTTCCAAAAGCCAATTCTCCTTCCGCTAAGCCCCTTTTTATGGCAAAAATGACGTTTATGTGGGAAGTGAAGCCACAAAATCGTAAAAAATGTCACAAAAACCCCACTTTCACTTGAATTCGGACAGGTTTTTCATTGTTTCAGCCACATCCCCGTAAATTTTGCCACGAATCTTAATTGCTAAACCGTATTTGCCACAAATCGTAATCGCCAAGAACTCTCAATTGCCACAAATCCATAAGGGCAAAAGAAAGCGTTAGTGAAAATTGATATGAACGACAATTCCTTTTACAACTATGACCCAGCTGATACTAACGGCGACACCAAAGGTTTCGTAGCCGCTGAATCGGAGCGCAATGTGATGGGCCAACAGCAGCAAGCCCCCCAGCACCCCCAAAACCAGGGGCAGGGCAGAGTGCAGCAAAGCTATCCCGACCCGAGTTTTGCCTATAACAACAGACAGAACCTGCACTACTACAGCCCGACTCCGAACCCCGGACCGGGCAACCCCGGACCCGGCAACCCCTACCAGAACCCCGGCAACCCCGGCTACACAAACCCGCCCCCCGGCGCCCACAACGGCCCCCCGTACCCCATGCCGCAGTACCCCTATCCCGATCCCGGCAAGGCGCCTTATCCCTTTGTGCCGCCGACGCCAATCCGCTACACCACCGAACCCCCGATCCAACCCAATACCACAAAACAGCTGAGCGCCGGAACCTTTCTGATCCCGCTCGGATTCATGGCCTTGCACATGCTGGTCCTGACTATCATTACATCTATCTTCAGCGCCATCAGGATGTTTTCCAATATCACCGATATCAACGTCGACCCCGAAGTGCTACAGGAAAGCTTCATGAAGGACCTCGGCGCCGTGCAGGTTTATTCGTTACTCATTGCAGCTCCTATTCTGATCGGGATTTACCTGCTCGCAGCTTATCTCTTGAGAAAGCGCGGCAACCCCTACGTCTATCTCAACAAACCGCCGCTGGGCCACAGCCTGCGCGCCATCGTCATCGGTATCGGATGCATCGGTATTGCTAACCTTATCATGATGCTTTTCCAGGAAATGGCAAAAGTATCAGACTTCGTCAGCAGACAATACGAAACATACATCACCCAGACCGGCAGCCTTACCATCAACGTGCCCCTTGCACTCCTCTTTCTGGCCGTGGTCGTCCTGGTGCCCATCGCCGAAGAGCTGCTCTTCCGCGGCATCATCGCCGGCGAATTCCGTCGCGCGATGCCCGATTGGTTGAATATTTTGATTAATGGCGTGCTTTTTGCCCTCTTTCACATGAACTTCATCCAGTCCACCTACGTCCTGCCGGCCGGTTTGATGCTGGCTGCGGTCGGACTGTGGAGCCGCTCCATTTGGGTGCCAATTATCCTGCATGCCGTCTACAATTTTTGTGGCAGCGTGCTGCTCGTCATCATCGGCGATAACGAAACCGTTGCGGGCATTTACTTCATTGTGCAGCTGGTGTGCATCCTTATTGGTGCGGTGCTGGCCGTCATCTCTTATCGCCGCAGGAAAAAAGAAGTGCTGATGGTTTATCCATGAACACCCTCCTGCAATGGCTCAATCGTTTGAAGAAGAACGGCGGCTCTGTGCTCAGGCGGCCGTTCCTTGTATATGTGCTCTGTGTTTTGCTCGTTTTGGCGCTGGCTCTGGGCATTCTTATTTCTATTGGCAAAACCAACGCCGAAGGTATCAGCCTCTCCTATCAAGTCCCAGCCACGAACCTCTCCGCCCCGCAACTGCGCGGCATCGGCATGGACCTGAAGCAGCCGGAGGCCGCCAATTTGCTGGAGAATGCCGGTTTTGCCCCCTTGCTCTATAAAGACGCACTACCCATCACTCGCATCGAGGAACACAGTGTGTTTAGTAGTTACTCGCTCACTCAGGCAGCCAGTTACCCCGAGGGCTTCTTTAACGGTGCCGAACTACGCTTTGTGCGCAGTAGCAACGGCCTACAGGAAGATCTCGGTTCCGGTCAAGTGCTGGCGCACACGGCGCTGCAGATTGGCCTCGGACGAGCGCTGAACCTGAGCGATGCCACGTCCGTCACGGTGACGGATTTGGCCTGGCGCGAACGCAGCGACGGGAGTATCAGGGATAACGTGGCCGTGGGTTTGGAGGGTTTTGCCATGAGCTCGCTGCTTGGCAACAATCCCACGCGGATTAATGTGGAAAGTGAAGCGGATTTCAGCGCGGTTTTTGCCGATGAGCAGGGTTATGTGCTACTCAGTAAAACCGGCGAGCTTTTTCTTTCCGACGCCAATGCGAAGAATTGGAGCAAAGCGGCAATCACAGCACCTGAGACAAGTTGGTATGCAACAGATGTCCTACGTCTCAATGGAAAAATCCTCATCACTGGCACGCTGGGGCGACTCCTGGTTGTAGAAGGAGAACAGAGCCATTGGCTGCAGCTGCCCAGCTCCGCACGCCTCAACGCTATTATTCAACATGGCGAAGAAGTCATCATCGCCGCAGACAGCGACGAACTCTGGTCCAGCCCTTTGGCGGAGGCCACGGAACGCTACAGTCCGATGCCAACGGGACATTTTGAGGATGCGGCACCCGATTGGCAGCAGATCAGTTCAAAAGACGGTTTGCTGCTCATTAGCGGGAGTGGCAACAAAATGCTTGGCGGTACGGATTCAAGCACGCTGCAGGTTTTACCCAGTCCTTATCCCGAATCCACTCGTAGCACAGCTTCAGCCGTAATTTTGAGCGACGAGCGACTCATCCTGCACATGCCCGGTGGTATGAGCTATTACAGCGAAGATGCGGGCCAAACTTATCACGAATTGCCGAGCGAGAAGGGCATCAGCCGCTTCTTTGCCCTGGGTAAAGACCGCTTACTCGCCGTTGACCGCGCCGCTCGCCCGACGCTGTACCCGCTTGAGACGCGCTTCGATCTGGGCAAAGAGGTCAACACCCTCAAACTGGCACCGGGGGACAGCATGCAGTTGGAGCAGGTGGATTTTGCCAAAGATGAGAGTGGGAAGACGCTCGTCTCGTATTGGCAAAGCCCGCAGCCGCTGCAAATCAACGTCAATTCGGTGCAAAGCGAGATTCCCTCATCTGCGGCGGCCACTTCCGAGACCAAGGTCTACGAGCTGCAACTGGAGCATTCGGAAGCCTCCCAGGCGTTGAACAGTTCCGTCTTTCAGGAGGGGCTGGTCTATAGCGTGCGCGCGCGAGCACGGCTGGGGCAGGAGACCGATGCCGCGTCTGAACTCAAAGTCGTTTTGAGCGGGCCTTTCCCGGAGCAGACTCTGAGCTTCACCGATTGGCGGATCGACGTGTCCGAGCAGGAACTGAAGTTCATTATGCCCAGGCTCACGGGTGATCTTGCCCAGGAAAGCATTTTTCGTATCGAAGCAAATGGCAAAATCCTCCTCGACCAACTCTACCTCGGTCTCGACAAGGACCAAGACAGCAGTCTCAGCTCAGCTCAAATCGAGCGCATCGTCGAGGCTCAGCCCGCAGTTTTGCGTTTCAGCAATCTCAGCATCGGTGGTCAATCCCTGCGCGCGGAACAGTGGGCGGTTGAAGGTGAGGTCTTTGTACCCGCAAGCCGCAGTGCGACGGGCTCCGCCGTCCAAGCGCCTCTCGTCCGTTTGAACCTGGCAGAAGCCATGCGGCTCTGTCGCACGGCTCAGGCGCAACCTTGGCTCTGTATAGAGGCGTACACTTCTGCGGCTGAGCTACAGGATATGATTGCCTACTTGGCGGGCAGCATCGACGAGCCCTTTGGGCAGTTGCGTCTGAATCAGGGCTTTGCCGCACCTTGGACCTCGGGATTTGAGCGCATTTATTTGGAATTCAAGGATGATGGAGACGTGTATCGGACGGCAGAGGAGAAGGCGGCTTTTGCCGATACGATGAAACAGGCGGTGGAGCAAAGTCCACAATATAATCAGATTAAGAATAAGCTGGTTTTTGTTGATGGGATGAACTACCACGGTGAGCGCATGCTTTCGAATGCGGATTTTCATGCGGCGGATCTGCCGATGGCAGAAGCGGTCGGAGCGGCGCCTTTCGCGGCGATTCGTGAGCTCTATGAAGCCTACCGCCTCGAGCTCCCGCGTAAAATGGAAAGCGGCGGTGAAGGCTCCCAAGAACTACTACGGGCGGTCCAAGATCACCCGGCCTTTGCGGGTCTGAACGCGGTGGAGCAGCTGTACCTCGTGCTCTACGATTACGGGGAGGGGACGGCCTTGGTCAATCTGGCTTCCGATTTGGGGGAGAATGCCTCTGTGTTGTTTGAGCTCAGCCGCTTGCCTGATGAAGCGCGACGGGTGGGGATGCAGGAAGACGAAAATCTGTCTGTGCTTTCGTTTAGTGATGGTGAAAAGCCGCGCATCTTTGTTTGGTCAACATCCGATAACAAGGCGGTTTTGAGTTTGAACACCGGTGGGCTGGATGCCTCGCAGTTGCGTATTGCGTATTACGATCGCTCCTTGCGTTTGCAGAGCTCCGGTGAATATCCGGGCGATGACCAGGCCATCACGCTGCTTCCGGGCATGTTTGTGCTGGTGTATTGAGTGCTTGTGTTTGTGAATTTCGGTGGTGGCGGGGTCTGAGATCTGCGGGTTCTGTATAGAAGCTTAGTGGAAGTACATGAACTTGAAAAATTGTCCAGGGGAGGACGAAAGCGCAAGTTGGTGCAACATCCCCTTCCACTCAAAACCCGACTTTACGGCCACCGCGGTCAAACCAACAATTTTTGAGCAGCGGAAGAAGAAATTCTACCCTTTATCGAAGAAACATCTGCAAACTCATCACAAACCTTATCCAAAGCAAGAGCGGAAGCGAACCGCTTAACCGTGTCCCAATCATTCTGCCTCCCTCACAATAAAAAACAAATTTGATACACAAACTATTATCTAAGCTGTGATATAATTACTCCTGTACTTAGATGAAGCTAACTATCATCGTGAGTCACAAAACGAGACAATGCGAGCCACAAATCGAGGCAACATGAGTCTTATAACGAAGGAAATGAAAGCAATCAATGCTTACTACAACAACAAAGCAACAAAGCGATACAAGAAGGTATAGGAGGAAACAAAGATGAGTAATTCGTTCCATTTTGGCAATGATCAGACTCAAAAACAAAACCCCAATAGTCAAGAGTACCAACAGAACCAGCAATTCCAGGAAGATCCCTACGTGCAACAGCAGAGGCTGCAGCAGCAATTTGCCTCGGAGCAGGCGCGACAGGGCTATAACATGCAATTCCAGAACCAGCAGTTCCAGAATCCCCAGGCACAGGCGATAAACTACGACCCCGAGCTCGCGGGCAGCGTGATGCAAGACATCATGAAAAAAGTCTTCATCTACATGTTCAGCGGTTTGATTATCACCGGCATTATCGCCGTGGCAGGCATGCTGATACCCAGCATTTACTACATCGTTTACACCAATCCGATGATTTTGATGGTCGCAGCGTTGGCGCAGTTGGGCGTGGTGTTTGCGTTTACTTTTGCCGCTAGAAAGGCAAAAGCCGGTACCGCCAAAGTCCTCTTCTACGTCTATTCGGTGCTCTCAGGCATCACCCTCGCGGTCTATCTGAGCTATTTCACCATGCAGTCCGTCGCTCTGGCCTTCGTCATTTCGGCGCTGACCTTCGGTGGTATGGCGGTTTGGGGATACAAAACCAAGCTTGACCTCAGTGCCATCGGCCAAGCCGGTCGTATGCTCTTGATTGGTGCCATCATCGCAACCGTCGTGAACGTTGTGCTGTATTTTGTCGCTCCGGGCATCGCCTCCGCGCTGGACATGATTCTGAACTATGTCGTCGTTGCCATCTTCGTCGGCTTAACAGCCTATGATATGCAAAAGATTCGCATGATGGCCGAAAACTCCGGTGTCTATAACGCCGGTAGCGGTCCTGAAGCCGTCGCAGTCAGAGACACAGTCGCCATCAATGGTGCGTTGAACCTCTACCTCGACTTCATCAACATCTTCATCAGACTGCTCTCCATCTTCGGCAGAAGACGCTAAGAGGGAAACGAATCCGCGCGAGAGCGGCACTCCCGTATAGCGTAAACATCGATACAAGCACCAAAACAAACACAAAACAAAGGGCTTCTCCAATCACGGAGAGGCTCTTTATTTTACAAAAATCGCAGTGAAACACAGACAACAAAACAAACACCAAAGCAGTAAACCCAAGCAAAGCCAAAACCCAGAAAAACCGTAGGTAACGCAAAAATAAAAAATCACCCAATTTCACGAAAATCACCCCTTGTTACGCATTGATTACAAGATGAAGGGGTGATAGACTCTAATGAATGCTAGATATAGACTTTCACATCGTGTTCCTACAGCGAGTCTGAAAAATAAATTTTGAGGGAAACTGACGCATGCCAAGCAGACAATTGAATAGTCGCCAACTGCAAAAAAGGCGCGAGAATGACAAAAAACTTTTTCTGACCGCCCTCATTATTGAGATTGTCATCCTGATTTTCAGCATCTCGATTATGGTTACCCTCAATAGATATGAGATTCTACCGTTTAAGTATAGGGGACTGATTACGGGCATCCTGATCGTGGTGAATGTGTATTTTGCCATTATTCTGGTGAAGGGTATCAACCGGAGGGCGCTACGCAAAGTAGGTTTGCTGCTAGGGGTGCTAACACTGGTGCTCAGTGTGGGGGTCAGCATATACCTCAATAAGGCCGTGGCGACGCTCAATAAAGTCAGTATCGTGGCGGAAAAGCCGGTGGAAATCAAAAAAGTGGTGATGAGTGTGCGTGTCATGAAGAACTCACCCATTCTTGCGCTGGAGGATTTGGAGGGAAAAACCATCGACGCCCCGGTCTCCACGGATGGCACCAACCTCAACGAATTCTATGCCGAATTCAAGAAGGAAAACGACGTCAACATCGAAGTCAAAGATGTCGTTTCTTATCTGCAGGCGGTCGAAGAACTTTACGACGGGATGGCCCAGGCCATCATCCTGAACGAAGATCACATGTCGATTATTAAAGAAAAGTTCCCGAATTTTGACGAGGAGACGCGCGCTGTGACCGTGGGCTCCATCGAATACGAAGATGCCGTCAAAATCAAGAAAGTAGACACCGCCAACGAGTCATTCAACATTCTCATCTCCGGCATCGACACCTTCGGATCGATAGAGGCATCCTCACGTTCTGACGTCAACATCGTAGTCACAGTAAACCCTAAAACCAAGACTATCCTCATGACCAGCATCCCGCGTGATACCTATATGCGCATCCCCGGGAACGGTATGAACGAATGGGACAAGCTGACCCACGCAGGAATTTATGGCATTCAAACCTCCGTTGATGCGGTGGAAAATTTCCTCGATATCGGCATCAACTACTACATCAAAGTCAATTTCAGCTCCGTCATTACACTGGTCGACTTAATTGGTGGCGTGGAAATTGACAACCCCTACGAATTCCTGACCTATGATTTCCGTATCCTTTTCCCACCCGGTGTGCAGACCCTGGACGGTGAGCAGGCCTTGGCCTATGTGCGCGAGCGCTATAACTTACCCGGAGGCGATAACGACAGGGGAGCGAACCAGGAAAGAGTCCTGACCGCGATTTTTAATAAAATCATCGGTCCCGAAATTCTGACGAATTTTTCCTCGCTCTTAGAGATTGCGCAGTCGTCGATGCAGACCTCGATGTCCACCAACGAAATGATGAAATTGGTCAATTTGCAGCTTAGTAGTGGCACTCCTTGGGAAATTGTGGCAAGCTCTGTACAAGGTGACGGACAATACGGCTGGTCATCTTATGCTGCACCTGGTTATAATGTCTACGTCCAGATACCGTTCGAGGACAGCATAGCCGAGGCTAAGCAAAGAATAAACGAAGTGATGCGCGGGACTGTTGCGACAGCAGAAACGAGTGCTTCGACGCAATAGGGAGGACCCTCACCCCATGAATGAGCCGATTACTGGCAAAAAAAACACCGCCGCCATCATCGCGGCGGTTTTTGAAGGCTTCATCTTTCTGATCAGTCTTTTCACCGTCTATACGCTATTCAGCTACGAAGTTTTACCACTGAAATACAGACTGGCTGTTACTGCGGCACTGGTGATTATCAATTTATTGCTATTCATCTTTATTGCATTAGGCTTTAGTCGAAAGGGCTTTGCCAAATTCAGCTTGGTGCTTACTTTTACCATTCTGCTCTTCGTTGGAGTGGGCGTCTATTATTTACAAAGTGGTGTCGGGTCGCTCAACTTCATGGGTATTGGTGACAGGGGCTATTTCAGAAAAACCCGCTATACCATTCGCGTGATGGATAATTCCGAGATTACGGCTTATGAACAACTTAAGGGGATAAGTCTTGAAGCGGCTTATGCCGGAGACCAGGAGAGCATCGATGTTTTTCTGAGTGAGTTTAAAGCCTCAGAAGGCATAGACCTGGAAATCGCGGAAGCCGGGTCCTATATGAATGCCATGCAGGATCTTTATAATGGCAAAACACAAGTCATCTTATTTAATGAGGGTTATGCTTCAATCGTGAGTGAGGAATTTCCCAATTTTGAAACGGAGACACGTGTCATAACGGATAAAACGGTCAGAGTCAAAGTGGATACAGAAACCGGTAGTGGGAATGTTGCCAAAGAGCCGTTCTCTGTTTATATAAGCGGGATAGACACCTCAGGTCCCGTAGATACCACCTCGCGATCTGATGTGAACCTCATCATGACCGTGAACCCGCAAACGAAAAAAATCCTGCTCGTATCTACTCCAAGAGACAGTTATGTAGCAATCGCCGGTGGCGGTAATGATCAAATGGACAAGCTGACTCATGCAGGAATTTACGGTGTAGAATCTTCGCAACAAACTCTAGCCAATCTCTATGAGATTGATATCGATTATTGGGTGAGGGTTAATTTCTCCTCGGTCATCAATATTGTCGATATTTTGGGCGGCATCACTGTGGACAACCCGACGGAATTTAGTGGGCCGGGCGGACACTATTTTCCAGCGGGCTCCATTCATTTAAACGGTGAAGAGGCACTATCGTTTTCGAGAGAACGTTATTCATTATCTGGCGGCGACATAAGTCGTGGTAAAAATCAAGAAATCGTCTTAAAGGGTATTATCAACAAACTTTCAGGGAGAGAAGTGCTGAGTAATTTTACCAGCCTATTAAAGGCTGCAGAGAATTCAATGCAAACTAACATGAACACCAATGAAATGATGCGGTTGGTAAATCTTCAGCTGGATGATCTACGCCCTTGGGAAATCATAAGTACTTCAGTTTCCGGTCATGGGGAAACAGGCTTACCCTCCTATGCGATGCCCGGGTGGGATTTATATATGTTTGTTTTGGATGAAGACAGTGTGGCTGCTGTGCGTCAAGCTATGGATGAGGTTATTGCCGGCAACGTTCCCCGAAGTTGGCGTAACGATTTAGGTGGTGGTTAAGAAGTAAAAAAGAGAGATTCGAGGACCTATGTTAGAGTAGTTATTGCTGAAAAAACAGTAACGAAAGGTCGCAGGAATCTCTTATGAACAGTTTACAGGAAATAGTGCAGCAATTCACCCATGAGATGATTGAAATAGACATCCTGGAGAAAGGATTTGCGCAGACGAGTGAAGAAATCTTAGACGCTAGCAAGCGTTTTGCTCTGTCGGTGATGAAAGAGAAGTTGGAAAGCGCGGACCAGACCTTAGCCGCTAACGCGGATTTGAGGCCGGAGTGGAGGATTCACAAGAAAGTGGCGAGGGTGCAAGAAACCCTCTTAGGGACACTGAACTATACGAGGCGCTATTACGTTAATCGAAAGAATGGCAAACGCGCGTTTCTTGTAGATGTGTTGGTAGGCATAGAGAAGCACGAGCGGATCAATCAAGGCTTGAAGGCCGCGCTGTGTAATGAGGCAGTTTTGCATTCCTATCAGATGAGTTCAGCCATAGCCTGTGAAAACCGTGTCAGCAAACAAAGCGTGAAGCGTGTTTTACAAGAGGTCGATGTCCCGGATGTTGAACTTAAAGCGAGGCAAGAGGCCGTTTCCATTATTCATGTACAAGCCGATGAAGACCATGTGTCCGTACAGGACGGTCGTCGCAATCGCGAGGTTAAATTGGCAGTAATTCATGAGCCTTCTTATCGTATAGGGAAAAAGGGCGTCTTGCCCCATAAGCTTCATACGTTTGCGTATAAAGGCAGCGTAGAGCGTTTTTGGTCCCATGTGGCAGACCGAATAGAGCAGCGTTATCCGGAAGCGGAAAAGCTTCAAATCTACTTACATGGTGATGGTGCTGCGTGGATACAAAGTGGCCTAGTCTGGCTTCCCAACAGTCGCTTTGTATTGGATCGATTCCATGTCTTTAAGGTCTTAAAACAACTGGCTCCGGCGGATAGTCTAGAGTATCTGGAGTTAAGAGATAGTTTGTTCGATGCGGATAAAAAGGAATTTAAGCGTCTCGTTAAACTTTGTCAGAGGCTTTACGAAAAAGACCCTGAACGCGTCAAGGTGATTCAAAACTACATCCTGAGCAATTGGAAGGGCATCGAAATCTGGACGAAAGATCCTAAAAGTGGAATCAGTTGTGCGGAGGGTTTGGTCAGTCATTGCTTGAGTGAACGTCTGTCGATGCGTCCCATGGCGTGGATGGATGAGGGTTTAGGTCAGATGACAAAGCTGAGAGAGCATTACTTCAACGGTGGAAAAATCACGTGGCACGATTTCAAACGAAGCAGAAAACAAAGAATAGAGCTGGAGGCGATCGAAAAATCTGTTAAACTGGGGGAGCTACGAAAAATCAATGAATCGGATAACATGCTCTCGTACCTTCCGTTAAGCCAATACCATTTCCCCAAACGAGATGCACGTTACCAGTTGTTTAAGCGTATTAGCGAAGGTGGCAAGGCTATTTGACGCATAGATCTTCTTTCTCCTACCACCACCATCAAAGTTACGCCGTCTTCCCCGAATCGTCAATTGACGTGCTCAAAAAATAATGGTATATTTGCACCTGCACTTGGGTGGTTAGCTCAGCTGGCTAGAGCACCTGCTCGACACGCAGGGGGTCGTAGGTTCAAGTCCTATACTACCCACCAATTATCTTTTAGAGTAGTTGCCATAAACGGAAGCTACTCTTTATAGTTTCTGGTATAATTCAATTTATATAGTTGATCAACAATAATTCACGATTATTTTCGAAGTTTATCCATTGGAGAAAACATTTAATGTATAAGAGTTATATTAAAAGACTACTGGACATAGTTCTATCAATACTCACTCTGCCAATTCAATTAATAGTTTTCATCGTTATTGCCCCAATTATCTTCTTTGAGGATAGGGGTTCAGTTTTTTATTTGTCTAAACGACGGGGAATAGACGGTCAAATTTTTAATTTATATAAGTACCGTTCCATGACAGTAAATGATCCTGAGATAAGGAACATTGATGACTCTACATGGACTAGTGATTCTGATACGCGTGTAACAAAAATTGGAAAAATACTACGAAAATCATCATTAGATGAGTTGCCTCAGATATTGAATGTTCTAAAAGGTGATATGAGTTTTATTGGGCCTAGGCCAAATTTAACGAAAAAGAATCTCTCGGACTTCAACGAATTAGAAAGAAAAAGAGTCACCGTTCGTCCAGGGATTACTGGATATAGCCAAGCTTATTTTCGTAATTCTATTAGCTCATCAGAGAAATATCAGTATGACTGTTATTATGTTGACAATATTTCGTTTCAACTAGATGTAAAGATTTTTTTTAAAACTTTATCTTCCGTGCTAAAACAAAAAAATATAAACGCCAAACCAAGTAATCGATAAAGGATAATAAATGGATACAGTGACAAAAAATAAAAAAGTACTGATTTTGGGAGCTTCGCCTTTGCAATTGCCAATGATTATGGCCGCAAAAGATATGGGTTGGATAGTAGGAGTAGTTGATTATAATAATTCAGCTGTAGGTGTTAAATACGCTGATTATTATTATTGCGAAAGCACGATAGACGAGGAAGGGGTTGAGAGGGCATTATGTTCATTCGGCCCAGATGGAATTGCTACAATGGCGACTGATGCTCCAATGAAAGTAATTGCAAAGTTGGCAGAAAAATACAGTTTACCTGGCCCTAGTATTGACACAATACTTAAATCAACTAATAAAGCTGAAATGGTCAAAGTTTGTAGTGATAAGGGGGTACCAACACCCAAATTTTTAATATTGAATGATTATGTGGACCTTGAAAGGATTAACTCAGAATTCGAGTTACCAATAATTTTTAAACCTACAGACAATTCTGGTAGCAGAGGTGTAGTGTCAGTTAATGATTGGTCTGAACTTAAAACGGCATATGAGTTTAGTAAAAAATATTCAACTGATGGGAAGTAATTGTTGAAGAACTAATGACCGGTGATGAAGTAAGTGTCGAATTAATTTCTATCGACAATAATTATAGAGTAATTGCAATAACCGATAAAGTTACATCCGGGTCTCCACATTTTGTTGAGATATCTCATAGTCAACCTACGAAACTAACAGAAATTGTAAAAGAAGATGTAATAAGAGTAGCAAAGAGCGCAGCTCGAGCAGTAGGTATTGAAAACGGAGCTGCACATATTGAAATAATGATTACTGAAAAAGGTCCTAAATTAGTTGAACTTGGACACCGCCTTGGTGGTGATTTTATTACTTCTCACCTAGTTCCGTTATCTACAGGAATCGATATGATAAAAGCCTCTCTGTTAATTTCTTGTGGAATATTTCCTGAAATTCCTGCACCATTAAATATGGCAAGTGCTGTTATGTTTATTTTTTCTGAACCTGGAACAATATCCGAAATTAGAGGGTTAAGGGATGCTGAACTCGTTGGTGGGGTACAAGAAATAGTTTTATTGAAGTCTGTTGGATCAGAAATACATAGTTTGGAAAATAGTCTTGATAGAGTTGGAGCAATTATAGTAAAAAGCAAGACCGCAAGTGAGGCAATTAATATAGCCAAAACAACCGCTGAACATATTGTGGTTGTAACGAATTAAAGGAGTACGTTATGAGTAAAAAAACATTATTGGTTTTAGGCGCAGGCAGGGGACAAGTTGGACTAATTAAGTCAGCTAAGAATATGGGCTTTAAAGTTGATGTCGTAACTCTTCCGTCAGAAACTGCGCCTGGGATAAAACTAGCAGATGAGGTTCATTTTGCTGACATTTCAAAACCAAATGATGTTCTAGCTATAGCCAAAGAAGTTATGCCTGATGGTGTAGCAACTAGCTGTCTCGATACGGGTGTTATTTCTCTTGGCTTAGTTTGTGATGAGTTAGGTTTAATTGGTTTAACTAGATATTCTGCTGAGCTGTGTGCAGATAAGTATGCAATGAAAACTGCATTTGAAAGAGCAGGAGTGTTAAGTGCTAGATACCTAAAAATTAAATCTATTACGGACTTGGAGTATTCTTATAGAAAACTCAATTTCCCATTAATAATCAAAGCAACAGATCTTCAAGGCAGTCGAGGAATATACATTGCAAATAATAAAGAAGAAGCGTTAAATGGTTTTAATCAAGCAATGGCAATGACATCGAAAGATTATCTGATAATTGAAGAGTTCATTGATGGAATAGAATTTGGCGCACAGGCATTTGTTTACAACGGTGAAATACTATTTGTCTTACCACATGAGGACACAACCTTTATGAGCCATACGGCAGTGCCCATCGGTCATGGTGCGCCTTTGGCAGGGGACAATAGTTTTCTTGTAAAAGTTGATACTTCTGTAAGGTCAGCAATACATGCATTAGGCTTGAATAATTGTGCTGTCAATGTTGACATGATTGAGAAAGATGGAGATGTGTACTTGATTGAATTGACTGGAAGAGTAGGTGCTAATGGATTACCAGAAATGACTTCAATTTATTATGGTTTAAACTATTATGAAATGATTGCTTCGATGGCAGTAGGTGATAATCCTGCTCTAATTTGGAGTAACAAACACCCTAAAAACGAAGCAGGCTTTGTGGAAATGCTAATTGAAACTGGACCTGGTGGCATTGTCAAAAAGATTGAGTATACCGGTGAACCCAATAGTAATATTTACCAGCTTGATTTTTTTGTTTCAACTGGTATGAATGTTAATACATTTGTAAATTCAGTTGATTGTATTGGACAACTAATTGTTAAAGGCGATACATTGCAAGAGTGTAAGGAGCTAATACATCATATTAAGAAAGATATTATTGTTGTCTACGAGAGCTAATTTTTTGATCCGGAAGGAGTTTTTTCTTGAGCAAACTGAGTAACGTAACTTTATATTTAATCGCTAATTCATTTCCATTTGGTACTTGGGAACCATACTTAGAGAATGAAATAAGTTACCTCAACGATTTTAAGAAAGTAAGGATATTTTCTCTTTCTGTTCGTGAAGATCAAATAAATAACAAAAGGAAAGTTGAAGACAATATAACCGTATCACCAATATTATTTCGGAAAAAGGGCTTTTATTTTATTTATGCAATTAGAGCTCTTCTTGATAAGTATTTGTATAAAGAAATTCTTCACTTACTTAGAGAACATCAGTTTAACTTAAAGAGACTGGTAGATAACTTTGTCTACTTCAGCAGATCACACTATGAGAGTAAAGAGATCATAAAAATTATCAAGGACGACATACAAAATCAAGATAGTGAGTTCCTAATCTATTCATATAGGTTTGCTTACCAAACTTACGTTGGGTATCTTGTAAGTAAAAAAGTTAAGAATGTTAGAACTATAGCGCGTGCTCATGGTTCGGACCTATATGCAGAAGTCACAAGAAATAGTTATATCCCCAATAGACTTGAAACGATAAAACACCTAGATAAGGTTTACCTTATCTCGCAGTTTGGTTTTAACTACTTAAAAAGTAGATTTCCACTTTACTCAGAAAAGTATGTACTTAATAGACTCGGTACTAACGATTGTGGGATACAGGAAACTCACATCAATGATACGGCAATCAACATTATCACTTGCTCTTCCCTTGTACCATTAAAACAGCTGAATCTCTTAATTATTGCTTTAAGCTTTATTGAAAGTGATAGAATTTATTGGTCGCATTATGGCGAAGGTCCTCTAGAAGAAGAATTGAAAAAGCTTGCTTGTGATTTGCTTGGTGACAAAGAAAATATCTCGTACAAATTCAATGGATTTGTTTCTAACCAGGATTTAATGAAGATTTACGAAGCAGGAAACCACCATCTATTTGTTAATGTAAGTAGCTCAGAAGGAGTACCTGTTTCAATTATGGAAGCAATGTCTTTTGGCGTTCCTTGTATTGCTACTGATGTTGGTGGCAACCCGGAAATAGTCGAAGATGGTGTTAACGGTTATCTACTTCCTGCAAAATTTGATGCTAATCAGTTATCTGATCTTATTAGCCAATTTTGTACTATGAATGACTCAAATTATCAAAACCTCAGAAAATCTGCTAGGTTAAAATGGGAGATGAAGTATAACGCGGATGTAAACTATAAGAAATTTGTTTCATCTATAGTTAGCCTGTATCAAGATAAAAGTAATTAGTTGATAGAATGTGGCAGGTAGTATGATTAAGTATATTCAAAATTTATGGAATAAGACCGATACATTCAGTTTTATTTTTCTCCTGGCAACCTTTGTTTTGAATATTATCCTATTTATAGTTTCATTAGCACATAGAATCGATATTAGTTTCTACATATGTTTATTTTTCCTTACTAATTCAATTATGTTTGCATTAAAAAAGCCAAAGAAAAGATTTGTTTTTTTAATCTTCTTAATATTGTTTTTTATGTTACTAGTTGGTCGCGAGCTAATGCAAATAACCGGAATCGTTTCGGTCAATTATGTGCTTTCACCCTCTAATGTTCATGCTCATTTAGCACTTGCTATTTCTGTTTTTAGTTTGTTTGCAATCTATACATTACTCGAATTTTTGAGTGGATATAGATCATTTCGTGGTGTTACTCCAAAAAATAAGAAACTAAAAAGTAAGGAAAAGCATTCTTCTTTAATTTATAATAATAAAACAGAAAAAACAGCCAGAGTGATTTTTACGCTTTTTTTTGCAGGAGCCTTCGCTTACCAATTACTGGCAATTGTCTTTGTTGTTTCACATGGGTATTACAATTTTTATACCGAATTTCCACAACTAACAGGACAAAACATAGTTTATTATTTTTTGAATATGATTAATTCCATGTTTTCGGTGATTTTTTGCATTCTGTTAGCCATAAGTGAGAATATTAGAAAGATTGTTGTGCCAACCACTTTGTATTTTG
>JAXGQD010000019.1:0-3331 GCA_040766665.1 Oscillospiraceae bacterium | reverse complement strand
TGAGTTGTTCAGTAGACACTAGTTAAGCGGGTACCCAAACAACGCAGGCGAGGATGAGTTTATTCTCTTCTATGGATTTTTTACACAGGAGGCAAGTGCTACAGCATTAGATCTCTACATCCACCCCAAGAGCAGAAAAAGTAGAACGCCAACGATCTTTGCAGGATTCACAGCCATTGGCGGAAAGAGTTGGATCCACCCGAAAAGGTTCTTGGCCAAGTGCGCGGGCTTTCCCTACGCCCAGTTCATGATAGGGCATGACCTGGGCATGAAGATAATGGCCTTGGTGCTCCTTAAGGAATGTTGCAAGTGACGCAAGATCCGCTTCAGTATCATTTATACCGGGAATTAGGGGCAAACGAAGAATAATCTTTGCATTTCTCTCCATCAATGCTGAAAGGTTTTCTAGAATGAGAGAGTTGTTCACACCAGTGTAATGCAAATGGCGATCTGACTCCATTGCCTTTAGATCATAAAGGAACAGCACGCCTTCTTTTGCTGCGGATAGGAAGAAATCCCGAGAACCATAGCCGCTGGTTTCCACAGCGGTATGGATGCCAAACTGGGCGGCTATACGGATTAACTGTAGAGTGAAATCCGGTTGGGCAGCGCATTCGCCTCCTGTGATGGTCATTCCACCGCCAGAAATTCTGTAATATGCGATATCCTGAGCCACTATGTCGATAATCTCCTGTATTGTCATTTCTTTGCCACAGATTTCACAAGCGCCAACTAAGCAAGCGGAAGCGCATCGCCCACAGCCGATGCACAGCTTTCGGTCGAAAATCAGGCAACCGTTTTCTATCTTGCGCGCACCGGTAGAACACGCCACAACGCAACGTCCGCAGATGATGCAGTGTTGATCGCGTTGCATACATTCTGCTTCGAAACGACGTGTCTCCGGGTTGTGACACCAAATACAACGCAGGGGACAGCCTTTCAAAAAAACAGCGGTCCGGATGCCAGGCCCGTCATCCAAACAGAATTTTTGAATAGCCGTAATAACAGCAGTGTTTTGATGATTATAGAGCATGGGCAGTACGAGCCACTACGTTTTCCTGCAATTCGCGGGGAAGGTTTATGAAGTAATCACTATAGCCACCCACTCGAACGATAAGATTTTTATGATCTTCAGGATGTTCCATGGCGTCCAGAAGGTCCTCTCGATTCAGCACGCTTACTGAAAGCTGTTGTCCTTGGCCATTGAAATACACGCGGCACAGCGCCAGGAAACCTTTCATTCCACGTGGGGAGTTGAACAGCTCGGCATCAAACTTGATGTTCAGGATGAAGCCGCTGGTAGGCAATGTGTGATCGAATTTTAAGCAGGAGTTCAGTAGCGCTGTAGGGCCGTTCACGTCTTTGCCAGGATAGGCTCCAATGCTTTCTGAGAACATGGTTTCGCACTTCTTTCGGCCATTGGGAAGAGCGCCAGTTTTGGAGCCATACCATGCCTGGCGGCTGAATGGACTGCAACCTCCTCCGTATATACCACCTCGGAACGTGTGTTTTGTGAGCAAATAGTTATTGAAACCGTCCACCAATTGTTTACCAATGTTGTCTACATAGTCGTTGTCATTGCCGAAACGCAAGGATGAATTGCGCAGTAGCATATATATCTTTTCATAGCCTTCAAAGTCTGCAACAAGCGCATCCCGGAGTTCTGACATGGTGAATCGTTTTTCTTCAAAAATATAGCGCTTAACGGCAGCGAGAGAATCAATTGCATCTGCTACACCTTCTGCCAGAATTTGCCCATGACCATATAAGGGACCTCCGTCTTTATAATCCCGGGCTTTTTCCATACAGCCCTGAATTGTAAGACTGCGCAGGGGATGACCAGACAAATCACGGTAGATTTTTTGCGCTTTGTTTGCCATGGATACGGCGGCGTCCGATAAGTGAAATACTTGACGCATGACTGCGTTAAAGAATTCGTTGAAGGTTTTGAAGTTGGCCGCATCGCCGGTGTCTGCTCCGATGTGTTTTCCAGTAACTGTACAAAAGCCGTTGGAAATGGCTAACTCCAGCGCCTTGGCCAAGTTGATCTCACCGTCCTCCAATCCCATGTGGCTTTTGCCTTGAATATCGATCTGGTTGCATCCATTCATAACGTATTTGTGAGAATCACAGGGCGGGATACCTAACTGTTCCAGGGCGGGACAGACGGCTTCATCGTTATATAGTGCAGGCATGCCGATTCCAGTGGCGATGCTGCGATAAGCTGCTTGAAGCAACTCCTCCGGGGTATTTCGATGGCAGCGCATGGTAACGTTTGGCGTTTGGTAACGCTTCTCGATCATAACGTCCAGAATCTCATATGTAAGCTCATTGGTAAGGTCATTCCAGTGCTCGTCGGAGCCGCTGATGCACAGGTTCCAACTGCGAGTATCATGAAAAAACTCCCAGATATCTGCCAGAGCCTCACGCGATTCCTGCAGATCGGATTTACGCCAAAATTCGATCATATACTGATCGAAATGGCCAGGAGAATCGATTCCATCCAGAGTGAACAGAAGCACAAAAACTGCACAAGCATCGGCAAAAGTAGAAGCGGGTAGACGCGGACAGGTGGAAAAAGTGCGAGCCAGACGCCTGAATTTGCGCCGTGTATCACCCTGAGCAGTTCGGTATTGTTCCACGGCAGAGGCATGAATTCGGTTTCCGAGAATATCAATGGCATCCAGCAGAATCAGGATACCATCATAAAATTCTTTTGCCTCCGGATGATCTGCTTGGTGTTTCCGTACCTTGTCTCGTAGTGCAAGGGTACCATAGCGGGCAAAATCAATGAGATTGGGTACTGCGTGGCCACCCCAGGTACCACCCCAAGCACCGCGGCTGTTCAGAATGTTTTTTTCCTGAGGAGAAAAAGCTTCAGAAATTCGCAGTTCCACATTAGGCATGGATTTTTTAATATATGCATAATCTTCCGCGAATTCAGGATTCTCTTCTTCTTTTTTCTTTAACAATTCCCAGTTTGTGATTACGCCACAATGGTAAGTCTGGGCCCAGATTAAATGTTGCCACATGGTGAATTCACAGAACCCTGTCACGGGATTTAGGTATAATTCCATCTCTTGGGCGGCACGCAAGATGCCAGACGCGGTCTTCATTACAAGGTTATTCGAGGGTTCTTCCAAATAACCTCGAGCAAAAGGCTCATCCACGAGATGAATTTGATACATTTGCGCCTCTCTTTTCAGGAAGTTGACTTATACTAGTAAGTATACTTTATCATGCAAAGGGTGAGAAAAGCAATGGATTGTTAATAATGGTTCAACATCTAATGAACATTTGTCTTGGATAACTGCTCTACCGTTGCACTCCT
>JAXGQD010000018.1:0-3454 GCA_040766665.1 Oscillospiraceae bacterium | reverse complement strand
TACGGCCTGTATACCTTGGACAAACAACCCGTGTTCTGGGCATCGAGCCTATTCCGCTTGAAGAGCTGGGACGCCCCCGCATTGATGTTACGCTGCGTATTTCCGGTCTTTTCCGTGACATGTATCCAAATCTCATTAAGCTGATTGACCAAGCTGTAACAGCGGTTGCGGCGCTGGACGAACCTTTAGAGATGAACTATATCAAAAAACATATTCTGGAAGATATGGAAAAATTGACTGCCGAGGGTATCCCGGAAGACCAGGCGTTGGACCAGGCCTACGTTCGTGTCTATGGCTGTGCTCCGGGTTGCTACGGAACCGCTGTTGCCAAGGCGATAGACAGCAAGCAGTGGAAAGATTATCGTGACCTTGCCAAAATCTTTGAAACTTGGTCCAGTTACGCCTATACCCAAAATAAGCATGGCCAAAGCCATCCTGAAGCTTTCCGGCGCAGAATGTCCACCGTATCCGTAACAATAAAAAATGAAAGCACCGCCGAATATGATATGCTTGACAGTGATGATTTCTATGCTTATCATGGCGGACTGATTGCTTGCGTGCGTGCAAATTCCGGAAAGACGCCCATGTCCATCAGCGGGCATACCGACAATCCCGACCGGCCCATAACACGAACGCTTGAAAAAGAAACCGCGCGCATTGTGCGCAGCAAGGTGCTTAATCCCAAGTGGCTGGAAGGCCTGAAACGCCACGGGTTCAAAGGAGCGCAGGAAATTTCATCTGCGCTGGACAGCTTCTTTGGCTGGGACGCTACAGCACAGACAGCAGAGGATTGGATGTACCAAGCCATGGCCGAAAAATTCCTTTTCAACGAAGAAACACGTAAATGGATGGAACAAGTCAATCTTGATTCGGTACACAGCGTAAGTGAACGTCTGCTGGAAGCTAACAAACGCGGCATGTGGGACACAGATGAAGAGACGCTAAATAAGCTGCGCAAAATATACCTGCGGGCAGAAGGAAACATTGAGGAGACAAGCCTATGATTGAAATATGCAATATCACAAAAATCTATCCGGGTTCAAAAGTCAAAGCATTGGATAATGTATCGCTGTCGATTGAATCCGGCGAGTTTTTCGGTCTCTTGGGTCAAAACGGCGCAGGCAAAACAACGCTGATCAGCATATTAGCCACCCTCATGTTGCCAACCGGAGGCAGCATTAAAATCGACGGCGAGCTGCTTACACGCCGCCGTAACGACATTAAACGCAAGCTGGCGCTGATTACCCAGCGAAATTCTCTTCGTAACGACATGACGCTTTTACAAATCATGGAAATGCAGGCACGCCTATATGGCCTTGACTTAAAGAAAAGCCGGGAACACAGTAGGGAACTGCTTGAGTTTTGTGACCTATACGAGCACCGTAAAAAAATTGTCCGAATGCTATCAGGCGGGATGAAACGCAAACTAATGCTGTGCCGGGCGCTTCTTACCCAGCCTGAGATTTTGATTTTAGATGAACCGACCGTAGGGCTTGACCCCACTTCCCGGCGCCAGATATGGGATTTGCTGCGCACACTCAATCGCAAAGGCATGACCATGCTATTAACCACACATTATATTGACGAAGCGCAAAACCTATGTGACCGTATTACATTAATTGATAGTGGAAAAGTCATTCGGCTCGCTTCGCCTCAAAGCTTAATTGATGAGCTGGGTTCGTTCGCGGTAGACGAATTTGACGGAGAGCAAACCAAGAGCGCGTTTTTCTTCGATAATGAAAGCGCCCTGCATTACGCCTCGAAACTGGTTAACAGGTATGTATTGCGCAACACCACTTTGGAAGATGTGTTCCTTAACGTAGTCGGCAGAGGATTGGGGGCAAAAGAATGAGCAAAAATATGAGTTTACGCGGCATTGTGACCGTGCTTGGGAAAAATGGGTGGAATTCAAATTTGAATGGAAACGAATCACCGCCTCCGCGCTGGTCAGTCCTTTACTGTATATGATTGCGCTGGGCTGGGGGCTTGGTTCCACAAGCACGGTAACCAATAGGCCATATATCGATTTTTTAGTGCCGGGTATCATAGCGCTAACTACCATGAATACCAGTTTTTCTGCAGTGGGGCAGACACTGAATGTTCAAAGACTCTTTGAGTATTCGTTTGACCAAGTGATCATTTCTCCCACGCCAATGCCCGCCTACATCTTTGGGCAGATGCTGGGCGGTTCTTTACGAGGCATGTATGGTGGCGTTTTGATTCTGCTTCTAAGCATTCCTTTTGGAGCAAGCATGTGTATCACTCCGGCATTTTTTCTTGTCATGCTGCTCAACGGCATGACCTTCGCGGCAATGGGTGTACTGGCTGCAATCGTCGCGAAAACGCATGGTGACATCGCTCGCTTTTCAACCTTTGTCATTCTTCCCATGACTTTTTTGTGCAACACGTTTTTCCCGCTGGATAGGGTGCCGGACTGGATCAAAATATTGATTAGCATTCTGCCGCTTACCCACGCAAGCGGTTCTTTACGAGCCATGGCTTACGGCTCATCTCCCAGTCTACTCAGTATAGGTATTTTAGCGGCTTACGCGCTGGTGTTTATGCTTGTAGCGAACTTTGTTATCATTCGCAGAAAAAATTTGTAACGGAGGAAATATCATCATGAAAAAAGCCATTGGAATCGTCAGTTTTGGAACGAGTCATAAGGACGCGGAACTATCCTGCATCCGTCCGGTTGAACAGGCAATCGCCGAGGCTTTCCCGGATCGTGACACTTTTCGCGCTTTCACTTCCCGTATCATTGCCCGCATTATGAAAAAGCGAGGTGAATATGTTGAAAATGAAGACGAAATGCTAAAACGCTTAAAAAAAGAAGGATATGAGGATATTCTTTTGGTGAGCACCCACATCATACCGGGTTTTGAGTATGAAAAACTGACAAAAATCGCGAACGGATTGAAGGTATCTGAACCCCTGATCACGTCCGAAGAGGATGCACAATGGATGGCCTCTTTGTTGGAAGAAATCGCTCAAGAGGAAGAGCGTACGCTGCTGGTCATGGGTCACGGTACCGACCACGCCGCGGACGAGACCTATGCCCGCATTCAGCGAAAATTGTCGAAAAATGTCTTAGTGGGCTGCGCCGAGGGGGAACACACCCTTGAAACAATCCTGCCTAAGTTAGAAACGCTTGAGAAAAAAGAAATTGTCTTAATGCCAATGATGCTGGTAGCAGGCGACCACGCAAAAAATGATTTGGCCGGTGATGATGAGGACAGTTGGAAATCCATTCTAACATCAAAGGGTTTTGATGTTCGTGTACGCATGCAAGGTCTTGGCGCTTTCAAGGCGGTACAGCAACGATATGTACAAAAGGTACAAAAAATAGCGCAATAAGGATGGATATATGCTAAAAATCGCTGTTAGGATACGATGTTAAACGCTGCGCGGCGCAGGGCGCAATCCTGAGTATTGTCGCCACCGTAGAGGAGAG
>JAXGQD010000017.1:0-1756 GCA_040766665.1 Oscillospiraceae bacterium | reverse complement strand
ATTGTGACCTGCCCAAAGGTACTGAGTATTTCTTCAGTGACCTGCACGGTGAAGACGGGGCTTTCATACACTTGATGCGCTCGGCTTCTGGCACGATTCGCTCGAAGATTCGTGAACTATACGGCAATACCTTGCCCGAACGTGAGCAAAACCAGCTGGCTAACCTAATCTACGACGCCGACAAAGTCCTGCACCTAGTTTCAGATAAAGGTCTGCTTGATGAGGAGTGGATTCGTTTCACCATTATTCGCCTCTCCGAACTTCTGCGCTATGTCTCTTCGAAGCAAGCGCGCCAGGCCATCCGTGAGAAAATGCCGCCCGAATATGCAGAGGTTATCACCGAGCTGCTTTACTCGTATAACGGAGATTTTGACCGCGAAACTTACTTCAATTCCATTATCGCTTCGATTATTTCTGCCGGAGCCGCCAAATCCTTCATCCGCTCGATGTGTCTGATGATTCAGCGGGTAGCGGTGCACTCCATCCATATCATTGGCGATATTTTTGATCGCGGCAAAGCGCCGAACCGCATCATGGAAGCCCTGATTGACTTTAAACGGGTTGATTTCCAATGGGGTAACCACGACATCCAGTGGATGGGCGCAGCGGCCGGGAATGAGGTCTGCATCTGCTCGGTGATCAGAGCCAACATCGCCTACAATAACTTTGACGCCATCGAGGATGGCTATAGTATTAATTTAAGGGCCTTGTCGTCTTTTGCCCAGGATATTTACTACGATGATCCCTGTGAACGCTTTATCCCACGGGTGCTGGACGAAAATATTTATGACGTGGTCGACATCAATTTGGCCGCCAAAATGCATAAAGCCATCGCGGTGCTGATGTTTAAACTGGAAGCTAAACTGCTTAAAGAACACCCCGAATATCAGATGGACGACCGCCGTTGCATTGAGTTCACAGATTTCAGGCGTATGGTGCATGTGGTCGACGGCAAAGAATATCCCATGCTCGACACGAACTTCCCTACGGTAGATCCGGATGACCCCACCCGCTTGAGTGCTGACGAAGAAGCTTTGCTGGTCGCGCTGAAGTCCTCCTTCCGCCATTCCGAGCCTCTGCACCGTCATATTGCCTTCCTTTACAACAACGGCAGTTCCTATAAGATTGCAAACAACAACCTGCTGTTCCACGGTTGCATTCCTATGACCAAAGAGGGCGATTTCGATTCAATCGAGATGAATGGCCAAACTTACAGCGGCAAATCCCTGATGGATTTCATCTCCGACATGACTACCCAAGCCTATTATGGTGAAAAGGCACACGAAGACCATCAAAACGCGGTCGATTTCATGTGGTATCTCTGGTGCGGTCCCAAGTCCCCCATGTTCGGCAAAAGCAAAATCGCCACCTACGAGAACTATTTCGTCGACGACAAAGCGCTGCGCAAGGAAGTCTACAACCCCTACTATAGCCTCTCCGAACGCGAAGACATCTGTGACAAAATCCTCTTCGAATTCGGCTTGCACAACGTGCACGCGCATATCATCAATGGCCACGTACCCGTGAAAATCAAGGACGGTGAAAGACCGGTCAAGGCAAACGGCAAGCTCTTTGTCATTGATGGTGGCATCTCCAAAGCCTATCAGCCCAAAACAGGCATCGCAGGCTACACGCTGATTTTCAACTCGCATCACTTGGCTCTGGCTGAACACCACAGCTTCCAACAAATTGAAAACGATATGGGTTCCTACACCCCGAAAATCACAATCGAAGACGTGATGGAGCGGCGCATGCT
>JAXGQD010000016.1:0-7836 GCA_040766665.1 Oscillospiraceae bacterium | reverse complement strand
CCAAGAGATCCAGAGGTATTACGAGCGCTTAGAACAAGAAATTCTGCTAGCAGAGAAGCTGAGTTGTAAGGAAGCAATGCAAAGACTCTTTAATTTCGCAATGGAGTATTTCGGAGAAAACAAACGGTTGAGGTTTTGGAGGACAATGCCGTTGATCTCAAATGAACAGCATAAAAGCATTTTTCGAGAACTGATCGAGGATCAGGACAACCAATACATGCAACGGATCAAAAGATGCTTTCAAAAGGGTCTCGATAACGGAGAAATACGCGCTGATATCTCTGAAAGCGCTTTAAATCTGTACTTCACGATGATTCAGGGTGCGCTGGATATTATGTTGCTGCGCCCAATTAAGCCGAATAAAAACGGTTTCGCCTCAAAAGTATTCGGGGCGTACTGGAACGGTATTTGTGCGGTACATCCTGAACAGAAAGGCACACAATGAGCATTGGCTATGCATGTATTGCAATCGCTGTCAATGGCAGCAAGATGAAAAGCTGCACACTCAAGAATGCGAATGAAGAGTGGCTTTTGTCATTGATTAGGCACAACCTGTATGCGCTGGAAACAGTGATCGATTACAATGTGCTCAATGGCATAAAGCTATTTCGTATTTCTTCTGACTTGATCCCTTTTGGGTCAAGCGTTGCGGCAGACATACCGTGGCACGAGCGCTTTTCTGGAGAGTTTTTGCGCATCGGACAGAAGCTTTTGAAGGCGGGTATGCGTGTATCCATGCATCCCGGACAATATACCGTTCTCAATTCGATCGACAACGCTGTCGTAGAGCGGGCAATCAAGGATCTCGACTATCACGCGAAGGTGCTGGACGCTCTTGGGCTTGGCGCCGAACACAAACTGGTGCTTCATCTGGGCGGCGTTTACGGGAATAAAAGCCGGGCAATCAAAAGATTTCAGGCGCATTACATGCAGCTTGAGCCTACCGTGCGGAACAGGCTGGTGTTGGAAAATGACAACACCATGTTTAACATCTACGATGTACTCGAAGCATCTTCGGCTGTCGATATCCCTGTTGTTTATGACAATTTGCATAATGCTGCTAATCCGGCAGATCACGCGATGAGTGATCCCGACTGGATAAAGCTTTGTGGCGCAACTTGGAAAAGGGGTGATGGTTTACAGAAGGTTCATTATTCCCAACAAAACCCCACCAAAAGAACAGGGGCGCATTCGGAGACCATCGAGCTGGAAACGTTTCTGGATTTTTATCATCGGTTATCTGGAATGGACATCGATATTATGTTGGAGGTAAAGGACAAAAACATATCCGCTTTGAAATGTATCAACTGTGTCTCAAATCGGGGGATTGGCGCGCTGGAGCGAGAATGGGCCAGGTATAAATACAATATTCTAGAGCGCTCTCCTGCCGTGTATGGCCGTATTCGCACACTCTTAACGGACAAGAACACCTATCCGGCTTTGGAGATGTACCGTTTGATTGAAGAAGCGTACCGTACACCCACCCACAGAGGAAATGCAGTGAATGCCGTCCAGCATGTTTGGGGTATTTCAAAACAAGGCTACAAAAGCCGAAAAAAGCCGATTTGACCAACTTATGAAGAAATACTTTTCAGACGATGCAAGCTTAACATCGCTTAAGAACTATCTTCGGGGTCGCAAGGAAATATAATGAGGAGTATCTTCTCAATGGGTATTATTTCTACAAATAAAGAGGAGGAATTGTTATGGAAAGCAAAAAAAATGTCGGATTGAAAATCATCATCGTGGTTACCTTTGTCGCAATGGTTGTCGTGAATGCGCTGGCGAACATATTGCCGATCAATGGGATTAACACAGGCGCAGTTTCCGATTCGTATCCAAACCTATTTGCACCGACAGAGCTGACCTTCTCTATCTGGGGTGTGATTTACGCATTGCTTGCAGTACATGTGCTGTTTCAACTTGGCCTGTTCCGCGACAGGAAAAAGATTATCGATGGACTCTCCCTTCAAAAAACAGCCAAATTATTCTCATTATCATCTTTGATTAATACTGCATGGATATTCTCATGGCACTACAGGATCATCCCCTTATCTATGGTGCTTATGGCATGTTTACTTGTCTGTCTGATTCTAGTCGTGTCTTCGCTGAAATCGCAAAGCTTGACCACAAGGGAAAAGTTGCTGCATCGCTTGCCGTTCAGCGTCTACTTTGGCTGGATCACCGTTGCGACGATCGCAAATGCCACAACACTACTTGTGGACCTTGGTTGGAACGGCTTCGGCTTGCCTGAATCCACATGGACGGTCATTATGCTGGCAGCAGGCACTTTGATTGGTACTGTCACTGCACTTCGGTTTAAGGACATCGCTTATGGACTTGTCCTCATCTGGGCGTATGTTGGCATATTGATTAAGCACACTTCAGCTAACGGATTTTCTAGCCAATACACCGATGTGATCATTGCAGTCGTGATCTGCATTGCCATTTTCGCCGCAATGGTGATATACAATGCGTTGTCGCGAAAACGCAAACAAGAAATGCAAAAGTAACGCATTTCCGGAGGGATACGATTGAAATACGATGCAATTATTGGTGGTGGAGGCCTTTCGGGGCTTACTGCAGCCAGTCTATTGGCTAAACGCGGCTTGACTGTTACCGTGGTTGAGAAATCATATAATCCGGGCGGTTCATGCGGTATATTTCGGCGTGGAGATGTAACGTTTGATCAGGGCTCCGCCATGTTGTATGGCTTTGGCGAAAACGGCTTCAATGCGCACCGCTTTGTTTTCAACTGCCTTGAGGAGCCCATTGACATCATTCGGCATGACCTTTTGTACTGTGTGAACTTCAAAGGTAGAAGGATGCGTTTCTGGGCAGACGTTGAGAAGTTTGCGGACGAGCTTTCAGAAGTGTTTCCAGGCGAAAAAGATAATATCCATCGATTCTATCGCGATATGCTGACGATGTACCGCCATGTCATGGTGGAATCGCCCAGCTACACCACAGCCGATGAAACGGATGGTAAAACTGCGCTAAAAAGTATGCTGAAGCATCCGATATCCTATATCGGGTTTCTTGGTTTCCTTAATAAGAGCGCAAAGAGCCTTCTGGAGAAGTATTTCTCCGATCCAGAAATCTTCGAGTTTTTTGACAAGCTGACGTCCACGTACTGCTATGCGACGGTGGAAGAAGCCCCTGCAGTACTGGCGGCAGTGATGTTTGTCGACAACCATGTGGGTGGAAGCTACTACCCGGCTGGCTCCACGTTGTTTGTACCGGGCAAGCTGGAAAAAGTCATTGAAGAGCACGGCGGCGACATGGTTCTGCAACGCGAAGCAGTATACATCGTGTTTGAGGATGGCAAGCCTGTAGGCGTTAAACTGGACGACGGGCAGGTACTCTTAGCGGCAAACATCATCTATTCCGGCACGGTCTGGAACCTATACGACAAGCTGATCGACCATGAGCATTCGACCGAACAGCGCAGGGAGTGGGCGAAGAAGCAAGTGCCCACCTACCCAAGCGTCGTGCTGTATGCCGTGGTAGATAAAAACGTCATTCCTGCCGATACAGCACCCATCGAGATGCTGGTCGGCAATCCGGATATGCTCGATGAAAGCGAAGTGACAGCATATATACCCAGTATCGATGACAAAACCCTATGCAAAGAGGATGAGCACACCGTTGTGGCTATAGGGCCCACCTTTGAAAGCTGGGATTTGTCAGACGAGAGAGAGTATCAAAAAAAGAAACAAAAAGAGCAGGAACGTCTGATCAACGTAATAGAAAAGCGGTTCCCCGATTTTAAAAAAGCTGTTCGGTATGCCGAGGTGGCAACGCCAAGAACGATTGAAAGGTACACAATGAAAAATGGCGGTGCAGTGGCAGGGCCTAAGCAGATGCTGGGGCAGCACATGTTCCGCCGCCTGAACACGCGCATAGAGTGGGATAACCTTTTTTGCTGCGGCGAGTCTACGGTTATGGGAACAGGAACGCCCACAGTGACGACCTCCGGTCTTTCGGCCGCCAACGCCCTGCTCAAAAAGCTGGGAAAAGAGCCGTATGTCTATCAATCCAACATGAAAAACTTTGTCCGCATTGTGGAGAAGCCCTTTACAGTAGACCGGCTCTATGACGAATACGACGAAGCATCACGGGCAGTGATGTGCAAAGCCATGCGTTGCAGGCTGTGCGAGCACCCTACTTGCTCGACTGAAGTAGATATACGCGGTATCATGCGTCGCGTGGCCGTCGGTAATTTTGCCGGTGCCAAAAAGTGTTGGCTTAAGAATCAGGTTGACCCGGATTTGCTGGGAAAGTTCGAGGCGGATTGTATCTGTATGGCAGATAAGAATGACGCAGTACAAATTCGAGAGGTTATTCATTATTTGAGCGGGGTGAATCTGTGAACAAAGAATACGATGCAATCGTGGTAGGCGGCGGACTTGCAGGGCTAACAAGTGCAGCGTATCTCTGCCGGTATGGGTACCGCACGCTGCTGTTGGAGAAATCGCATAAGACAGGCGGTCTGGTGAACACATTTTGTCATCAGGGTTATGCTTTTGACGCCGGCATTCGTGCTTTTGAAAACTCTGGCATTTTGTTCCCCATGCTCAAAAGCCTGGGACTGGAGTTGGAATTTGGGCAAAATCCCGTATCTATAGGTATTGGAGATCGATGGACAAGACTGTGCGGACGGGCGAGTCTCAAGGGCTACGCAAAGATGCTGACTATGATCTTTCCGGAGAATATGCAAGATATCGACAATATCACGCTGGAGATCCAAAAAGTGATGGATTATATGGATGTTTTATACGGCATCGATAATCCGCTCTTTCTGGAAAACATGAAAGACCCGAAGTTGCTAAAAACGCTGCTGCCATGGTTGCTTAGATACCAGGTCAATATCCGCAAAGCAAGCCGCCTGAGTCAGCCGGTCGCCACTTATCTGAAGCGGTTCACGAGCAATCAGGCACTTATAGACATGATCACCCAGCACTTTTTCAAAGATACACCCACTTTTTTTGCGCTGAGCTACTTTGGGCTGTATCTCGATTACCGCTATCCCAAAGGCGGTACTGGCGTTCTGGCTGAGACCGTGACCGATTATATCCTGCGCTCAGGCGGCGAAATACTGACTGATACTGCAGTGCTCCGCGTAGATGCACACAAAAAGCAGCTGCATACAGCAGGTGGAGAGAGTTACAACTATAAAAAGCTGGTCTGGGCGGCCGACCAAAAAACGCTTTACACGGCTGTGAATGCGCATACACCGCAGGCTGATAGCCAACGGGCTTTGGTTGATATAGGCAGTGGTGGTGATTCCATACTCTCTCTTTTCATGGGCGTTCATTTGGATCGAGAGTATTTTGCAGACCGAAGCGGAGCGCATGCGTTCTATACGCCAACGACGGTAGGCCTTTCTTCGCTGACAGACTGGACCCAAGCCAAAGCATCGGAAGGCGAGCTCTATGATTGGATTGGGCAGTACCTGGAACGCACGACCTATGAGATCTCCTGTCCCGTCCTGCGGGATGCTGCGCTTGCGCCGGAAGGGAAAACCGGCGTTATTGTAAGCACGCTGATGGACTATCGCCTTGTCAAGCATATGGCGGATGCCGGTAAGTATGATCAATTCAAAGAGTATTGTACGCAGAGGATTGTAGAGGTACTGGAGTCATCCGTTTTCTCCGGAATATCAAAAAATGTCGAATTCGCACAGTGCTCAACACCGCTAACGATAGAGCGGGAAACAGGGAACGCCCACGGAGCGATCACAGGCTGGGCATTTACCAATGAGAAGATGCCCTCGGAGAGTCGGTTCAGGAGAATTGCGGAATCCATTTGCACGCCGATTGAAGATGTCTACCAATGCGGGCAATGGACTTTTAGTCCATCCGGATTGCCGGTATCCATATTGACGGGAAAACTTGCTGCGGATTCAATTCACAAGAAGATGAAAGAAACCGGTACATGACGTACATTCTTGTTGAGTTAGCAATAGTTTTGGTCGGTTTGACCATTACTGCGATATTATTTCATCGTTTTCCGACGTTGCCCGCTGCGGATACGGACACAGCGGACTATCCGTCCGTTTCTGTGATCATACCGGCGCGAAACGAGGAAGTGAACTTACCTCTGCTGCTTTCGGATTTATATGCACAAACACTGCCGATACACGAGATTATCTGTGTGGATGACAATTCAGAGGATTCCACTGCACAAATCATTGCAGCCGGCGGTGCTAGGTTGATTGCCTTGAACACAAAGCCAACTGGATGGACGGGCAAGTCGTGGGCTTGCCAAAACGGAGCAGATGCGGCCACGGGGCAACTGCTGCTATTCCTTGATGCAGATGTGAGGCTGGGATCAACGGGCATACGCGATTTACTATCAGCTTATCAGAAGGCGCGTTGCACGGTTTCCGTTCAGCCCTATCACAAGACCGAAAAAGCGTTTGAGCAGCTTTCTATGATATTCAATCTGGTTCAAATTGCTGCAAATGGAATTGCGTTTCCCAAACCATATAGCCTAGGCCTCTATGGACCCATCATTCTGATTTCGCGCCAGGAATACAAAAAAGTGGGTGGCCATGAAAGTGTTAAGACCAGTGTCGTGGAAGATATAGCTCTGGGTTTACAGTTAAAAAATGCAGGTTTACCCTTTCACCTTTTTATCGGTAACCATGGGGCTTCTTTTCGAATGTACGCCAGCGGGTTGCGCAGTCTGCTACAAGGGTGGATTAAAAATATGGCGACCGGCGCAACTAAAACGCCCGCTCCTATTTTCATTATGGTCTTTCTTTGGATTGCCTCACTAGTCTCTGTGCCGCTTCAAATTATAAAATTTGCAATGTCTATGAACTGGCCGTGGCTGATGATCTACTTGGCATTATACATCGCTTGGGTCTGCCTATTGGCGGTTCTCACAAGGAACATCGGGAGCTTTCAGCCCTGGGCGTTTATCTTCTATCCGGTGTTAATGCTTGTTTTTCTTGGCGTAATTGCTGTTTCAACGTTTAAGAAAACTTTCAGATTGAAAGCAACGTGGAAAGGGCGAGCAGTATGAGAGAGGAAGCGATATGCAAGTAATTTTTCTTTCGGATGCATTGGCAATCATCTTGTGCTTTCTTCTGTGGCCAGTTTTGCAAGTCGGCGCGGCTTTGATTTGCATATACATGCCTGACCGCCATTTTTTGCCTGATGGCTTCTTTTTTCGTGCTCGCCGGTTTGAAAAAGGAGGGCAACTGTATGACCGAATTTTAAAAGTTAGCCGCTGGAAGCATCTGTTGCCGGATGGAGGCATGGTCTGGAAAAAGCGAGGTTTCAAAAAGAAGAGGCTGGATAACTTTACAGAAGAAAATTTAAATCATTTTTTAGTTGAGTCTGCTCGGGGTGAACTGACACATTGGTTGGCAATCCTCCCATTCTGGATTTTTGGTTTTTTTGCTCCTGTGCGTGTTATTTGGTTTATGCTGCTGTACGCTTTGCTCATCAATATGCCCTGCATTATAGTACAACGATACAACCGTCCTCGGGTTCACAAATTGCTATATAAAATAAAAGCTCGACGCACGCTGTTTGAATAGATTCGAGGACAGCATTTAGCGTTATTTTACTGTTTCCCCTGCCGTGCCAACCGGCGAGGATGTACATTTTCTATATTATAAGGCGACGAAACGCCAACGAGCAGGGTTTCTCCTGCGGGCAGCACTCAAAGCTATTATTCAATGATCGGAGTTGCAGATGGAGTCAAAGTGCCTTTTTGAATTTTCTTATAATAATACATTTGCTCATCTGCTTCTTTAAGCACTTCTTTAAAGCCAATCCCTTTACCGCCTTTGAAGATGCTGTATCCATATGCAACCGTCGG
>JAXGQD010000015.1:0-10724 GCA_040766665.1 Oscillospiraceae bacterium | reverse complement strand
TATTAATCCTAAGTTTGAAAAGTCTGGTTATCTTCTTGTGAATGATGTTTATCACGATACCCTTTTTCCGTACTCAGAGCTAATGAGAACATTTCAGGAACAAGTAGCGCTATCCGTCGCGAACGGCATTTGCAAGATTTATGTAGGGGCACAATTTACGAGACCCCATTACCAAGCGGGGGAACCGGTACTTATTTATCGCATTCATACTAAAAACGATGGGCAACAAAAACGATATAAATCCTGCCTAACATCATACTGCGTGGTTACTGATGTAATAATGGTAAAAACTAAAAACCGGCCATTGATTTCATTTGAGGATTTATGTGAAAGAATAGGAAATAAATCTGTTTTCGATGAAAGGGAATTACGGACGAAATATGATAATGACCCGAATATGGTGGTTATAGAACTTTTATATTACGGATATTTTGGCGGTGGCCATAACATAAATAATGCATGGCTTACAGATAATGGATATTTTAATGGTGCCTATCCTGCATTGATTAAAGTATCACCGGATCAGTTTAAACAAATTCTGGAAGAGGGTGATGTAGATGTCTCAAATGTTATTATCGATTAATCCCGAGCATGTAGAGAACATTTTGCTCGGTACGAAGAAGTTTGAATTTCGTAAAGTCCGCTGCAAATCAAATGTAAATAAGATTATTATTTATGCGACGTCACCTATAATGCAAGTTGTCGCTGAAGCAGAGATTCTGGGAATTATCGAGGACGATCCAACTGCAGTTTGGGATCTGACAGCTGAATTTGCCGGAATAAGTAAACTCTTTTATGATCAATATTTTGAAGGAAGAAACAAAGCCATAGCGTATCAACTTGGAAAAGTGAAACGGTATCCTCGGCCAAAAGCGCTATCTGATTATGGAGTAAACTTTGCCCCCCAGTCATTCGTATATGTTTGATATTTAATCTCATAATAACTTAACAAAAAGGAAAAACAGCTACTCAGCATATAAACTGTGCGGCTGTTTTTTTGTAAATTCAATTTGACATAATAGGAGATACATGATACGATATTCGCAGATAAGCGTAGAAGCGATTAAGCTATGCAGCTATAATGTTAAATAAATCGTCTTATCTATTTTAAGGAGGAATAACCAAATGGCTGGTGAATTCGGAGCGTTTGTTGACGCAAAAAGAAGAGGGCGAGCGGAAGACGGTAAAGATATAATGCTCAAAGATATCGCTGATGCGATGGGCAAAACCGCAACTTATTTATCTGACATAATCAAAGGTCGTCGAAATCCCCCGGAAATGGATCTGCTTGAGAAAATCGCACAAATACTTCGATTGAATGATGAAGAAAAAGCTGAAATGTTTGATTTAGCTGGCAAAGACCGTAACGAAGTATCCCCAGATCTTCCATCATACATTATGGATATCGATCTTCCTCATGCAAGAACGGCGTTGAGAAAAGCAAAGGAAAAAGGACTTGGAGACGATTTTTGGAAGAAGGTATTCGATTCCATCGATGATGTTGAGAAGTAACATCAAAAAAATCAAAAAAGAAGGTGTTATGATGGCGCGAAAGGTCACCACCAATCTTGTCCCCGTCATTTATAAAAGTCAATTTGATGATGAAGCGACTCAATTTTTAGAAAGATTTTGTCCTGAAGCGCTCCAGACGCCTATGGCTATCCCGATCATGATGATTGCAAAGGATAGTATGGGACTTACGGTGCTTACCCAAAAACTTTCTGAAGATCTAAGAACTTTGGGACAAATGTGTTTCACCTCTGGACTTGTTGAAATTTATGACCCGGATGAGGATGAATATCGAGAGATTGAGGTGCAGAAAGGCACAATGATTATCGATCCTGACACCTTTTTTGAGCGAAATCTTGGGTGCATGAATAATACTGTTGCTCATGAATGTTTTCACTGGCATCGGCACCGTAATTATCATATTGTGCAGAACTTGATTGCAGGCAATAAATCTGTAGCTTTTCGTTGTCCGGTAAATCAGAAGGATGAGCGATTTAAGGATAAATGGACTGACGAAGATTGGATGGAGTGGCAGGCAAGCGGTATTGCGCCAAAGATCCTTATGCCTCGAGAGCCATTTCGCGTCATGGTAGAACGTTTTCTTCAAGAAAGCCGCTGCAATCCATTTATTGCAGCTGACCTGATGCCACCGACTTCCTGGGTAATTGATCAACTCTCCGATTATTTCAAAGTGTCCAAAACCTCTGTCAGAATACGGTTGGGTGAGTTGGGACTTTTTCTCGAAAAAAATACTTGATTTTCATTTCGATACAAAGTTCGTCAAAAAGCGTATCAGCTACGCAGCTGATACGCTTGACAACAATCATGTAGGGTCGTACAATTTAAAACATACACCGGCGAGCGATATTTTTTTAGCCAAGAAATTCGCTAAACAGCGGATAAGCTGTATTGCAAATAACGAGACAAAGGAGGTGAGAAGCATGGTAAAACAAAACTCGAGACAAACATCCAAAGCGGTGGCAAGTAAGGCGTCATTTCTGTTGAGGGATGGACGTACTAGCGCGAAAACAAAATCCGTATCGGCAAGCGCGTTATCGCAGACCAGAACAAATTCTAAGAAGAAGTAAGCCGCTGGAACTCTGTTTCTGAAAGGAGGTGCCTATGGAGGAGATCATTAAATGCCCTATCTGTTGTAAGCGCATTTTTGACCTGATCTGGAACGACAACATTGTCGTGAAAATCAAGTGTCAACACTGCAAAAGAATTGTTAGCGTTGAACGGTAATAACCTTTTGGCGCATCCAACGAAATAATTCATACCGAGCAACGGAGCCGAGTGCGAGCTACCAAATGGCCGGATGAGTTACGAAATGCAAAATTCGTAACCATCCGGCTTTTTGTATTTCGTGACCATTCGGCTCTTTATTTATCTCGAGCTTGGCTCCTGCCTGAAAGGAGCCAATCGTGTCAAACCACGACAATCAGATCCAATCCGATGAACGCCAAATCTATCTCAAGGACCTGCACCAGTGGGTGCCCGTTAGTAAGGCCTTTTATGACAACTATTACCGTGACATCAACGCTCACCGTCGCAAGCAGCAAGAACATGGCCGCTGCGTCTGCCCAGCAAGCAAGCGGTATCTTTGCGACATGGACTGCTGGACCTGCCGCTTTCGCAGGGCAGGCGACGAGCTTTCTCTTGAATTCACCGTATCCGACGATGACGGCAATGAGAAGAGGTGGCTCGATGACCTAGCCGACGAGACTCCCAATGCCCTGGACATCATAGAGGAGCGCGAGCTCCTGGACACTCTTATGAGCAAGCTGGAAGAGCTTGATCCTGACGGCCGCCGTATCTGCGAGCTTCTGATGCAAGACAAGTCCGAACGCGAAATCGCTGCCATCATGGGTTTCTCTCGGCAGTCAACCGTCAACTACAAAAAGAAGAAGGCGTTCGAGACGTTGCGTGAACACCTGCGCGACTACATCTGATGCCGCGCTGTTTTCTCCGGCTGCCTTTTGGGGTGGCCGGAGAAATTCTTTTCCCGATTTTCGTTCAAACCGCATGGTCACCTCCATTGGGTAGTGGAGAGAGCAAAACGAAAATCGCTCCTTCCAAGGAGGTGAACAAATGTATAAGGCGCGGACAAGACCCCGGAGCTGTGCAGCGGATGATGAACTCGTTGATGTTCTCACCGCGATCAGCGTTGTATCCATGCGGCTGGCAAGAAAATTGACCTTGCTTGCCAGGCAGAGCCAATCCAAGGAAGGAGTAAAAACAAATGAGCAAAATGAGCGACATGTCCATGATCATCGACGAACTGCGCAGCGCCGCTGCTGCTATTAACGAAGCCGCAAGCTGGCTGTCAAATCAATTTAGTAGCAATGAGCCTTCGTCGGAATCAACACCCGCTGATCCGGTCCTAACGCTGGAAGCGGTCAGAGCAGCCCTCGCGGATAAGTCCCGTGCCGGGTTCACCGCCCAGATTCGATCGCTGCTCCTGAAGTATGGTGCCGATAAGCTGTCAGGCATTGATCCGGCAAACTATAAGGCGCTGCTTACAGATGCGGAGGGCCTGGCCCATGCCAACTAAAGGACATGCCATTCTCTCCGCATCCAGCTCCGAACGCTGGATCCATTGTCCGCCCAGTGCACGGCTCTGCGAGAGCTACTCCGACAAGGGCAGTGACTACGCCGCCGAAGGCACCGACGCCCATACGCTTTGCGATACAAGCTCCGTCGGGCGCTGGGCCTGGCGGCAAAGAACCCAACCGAAAACCTCAACTGGTTCAACGAGGAGATGGCCGACTGTGCCGCTGGCTATGCTTCCTACATTCTTGAACTTGTGGAAATAACCAAGCAGAAATGCGCCGACCCTGTCGTCCTGATCGAGCAGCGTGTGGACTTTTCCCGCTGGGTGGAGTCCGGCTTTGGCACCGCTGACTGCATCATCATCGCGGACGGCACCTTGCAGATATGCGACTACAAGCATGGACTTGGTGTTCTTGTAAGCGCCGAAAAGAATCCACAGCTGCAGTGCTACGCCCTGGGTGCCTTGGAACTGTTCGATGGGATCTACGATATCGACATCGTTAGCATGACCATCTATCAACCGCGTCGTGAAAACATCAGCACCTACAAGCTCGCGAAAGACGAACTTTACCGCTGGGCGGACGAGGCGCTAAGGCCTGCTGCAGAACTTGCTTTCGCTGGTGACGGCGACTTCCGCTGCGGGGAATGGTGCGGCTTTTGCAAGGCGAAGCACGACTGCCGCGCCAGAGCCGACGCCAACCTGGAGCTAGCCCGATTCGAGTTCAAACTGCCGCCGCTGCTCACGGATGAGGAAGTTGAAGAAATCCTTGCCCGAGTCGATGATCTTGTCGCATGGGCCACGGATATTAAGGAATACGCCCTGCAGCAGGCAATCAGCGGCAAGGAATGGATCGGCTGGAAGCTTGTCGAAGGCCGCTCCAACCGCAAGTACACCAATGAAACAGCGGTCGCCGATGTAGTCAACCATGCCGGCTTTGATCCATATGAACACAAGGTCCTCGGAATTACTGCCATGCAAAAGCTATTAGGCAAATCCCGCTTCGAAGAACTCCTCGCGGCCTATATCGAAAAGCCGCAAGGCAAACCCACGCTTGTGCCGGAAAGCGACAAACGCCCGGTCATGAATACAGCCAAAAACGATTTTATGGAGGAAAAAGACTATGAATAACAACCCCAACAAGGCCAACAACCCAATGAAAGTTATCACTGGACCCGACACCCGCTGGAGCTATGCCAACGTCCATGAGCCTAAAAGCATCAACGGCGGCACTCCGAAGTTCTCCGTTTCGCTCATTATCCCGAAGTCCGACACCAAAACTATCGCCAGGATCAAGGCCGCAATTGAGGCCGCCTACCATGAGGGCGAATCCAAGCTCAAGGGCAGCGGCAAGTCTGTGCCTCCGATGGCGGCTATCAAGACTCCGCTCCGCGATGGTGACAGCGAGCGCCCGGATGATCCCGCCTATGCCAATGCTTATTTCATCAACGCAAATGCTACCACGGCTCCAGGTATCGTGGATGCCGACCGTAACCCAATTCTGACCCGCTCAGAGGTTTACTCCGGCGTGTACGGCAGGGCCAGCATCAGCTTTTATGCCTTCAACTCCAATGGCAACAAAGGCATCGCATGTGGCCTGAACAACCTGCAGAAGGTGCGCGATGGCGAACCTCTCGGCGGCAAGGTCAGTGCGGAGTCCGATTTCGCAACCGATGATGACGACGACTTTCTGTCTTAAGGAAGGAGGGTAAACCAATGCTAAATGCTTTTGTGTACATCTTTTTAGGCCTGTACTCGGCTTTGGGCGTCACATTCCTGATCTCCATGATTCAGAGCATCCTGAACGATCGCAAGCGGTCTAAGCGCGACGATGAACGCGAAGCTCGTGATCTGGAGTATCACGAAAAGCGCATGCGCGATTTCAAGTAAAAACCTGTGGGCGGCGGTAGAGAGTTTCTTTACCGCCGCTTCCTATAAAAGGATGGTCCATTATGAAAGATCTCTCAATTGATATTGAAACGTATAGCAGCATCAATCTCGCCAAATCAGGCGTTTACCGCTACGTCGAATCACCGGATTTCGAGATTCTGCTTTTCGGCTATAGCATCGACGGCAGCGATGTCCAGGTCGTTGACCTTGCCAGCGGCGAAAAGCTGCCTAGTGAGGTTATCGATGCGCTTACGGATAAAGCAGTGACCAAATGGGCCTTTAACGCAAACTTTGAACGCATATGCCTGTCGCGATTCCTTGGTCTGCCCACCGGTGAATATATCGACCCTGTCTCGTGGAAATGCTCGATGGTATGGGCGGCGACGATGGGCCTGCCACTGTCAATGGAAGGCGTCGGCTGGGTACTGAAGCTGGACAAACAGAAGCTCACGGGGGGCAAAGACCTTATCAAATTCTTCTGCCAGCCCTGTGCGCCGACAAAATCCAATGACCAGCGTGTCCGAAATTACCCGTTTCACGCGCCAGAAAAATGGTCGGCGTTCAAGCAGTATAATGCTCGCGATGTTGAAACGGAGCTAGCCATTCAAGATAAGCTCGCCAAGTTTTCGGTGCCGGATAGCGTTTGGGATGAATATCATTCGACCAGGAGATCAACGACCGCGGCGTGGCGTTGGATATGACACTGGTGCAGTCGGCTATCGTGATGGATGGTCGCTCCCGCACGGAGCTTACCACAACGATGAAATACCTGACGGAACTGGATAATCCAAACTCAGTGCTGCAGATGAAGCTGTGGCTTGCCGACAACGGCATGGAAAAACCGACACACTCGGCAAGAAGACTGTCATCGAGCTAATGAAAACCGCACCACCAGAGCTCGTGGATGTGCTCGCCCTCCGGCAGCAGCTTGCTAAGTCATCGGTTCGGAAATATCAGGCGACTGGCGAATGCGGTGTGTTCAGATGGCCGCGCCCGTGGGATGTTTCAGTATTATGGCGCAAACCGGACCGGTCGCTGGGCAGGCAGGCTCATCCAAATGCAAAACCTTCCTCAGAACCATCTGGTGGATCTGGCTGAAGCACGCGCCCTTGTACGTACCGGCGATTTTGATGCACTGGAAATGCTATATGAGGATGTGCCGGACACACTGTCCCAGCTTATCCGCACGGCTTTTATCCCAGGCACTGGTACCAGGTTCATCGTATCAGATTTCAGCGCTATCGAAGCCCGCGTGATCGCGTGGTTGGCCGGCGAGCAGTGGCGACAGACTGTGTTCGCCAAGGGCGGCGATATCTACTGCGCTTCGGCATCGCAGATGTTCAAGGTGCCGGTCGAGAAGCACGGCATCAACGGTCACCTGCGGCAAAAAGGCAAGATCGCAGAATTGGCGCTCGGCTATGGCGGCTCCGTCGGTGCGCTGAAGCGATGGGCGCTCTTGATATGGGACTCGATGAAGACGAGCTCCCGCTGCTGGTCGATTCCTGGCGGCAAGCCAATCCGCTCATCGTGAAATTTTGGTGGGACGTCGATAGGGCTGCAACGGAAGCAGTCCGGTATAAGCGAACCACCTCGACGCATGGGATCACCTTCGTCTGCCAGAGCGGGATGCTTTCTATAACGCTTCCTTCCGGCAGGCGGCTGTGTTATGTGAAGCCGAAAATAGGCGAAAACAAGTTCGGTGGGCAGTGCATCACCTACGAGGGCGTCGGTAGCACGAAGAAGTGGGAACGGCTCGATTCCTATGGACCGAAGTTCGTGGAAAACATCGTGCAAGCAACTGCCCGTGACCTTCTCTGCGGTGCCATGCAAACACTCCGGCACTGCTCCATCGTCATGCATGTTCACGACGAAGTCGTCATCGAGGCGGATCCATGTGTTTCTCTGAAAGCCGTTTGTGAGCAGATGGGCCGGACGCCGATATGGGCGAAGGGGCTACTGCTTCGCGCCGACGGCTACGAGACAAATTTCTATAAAAAAGATTGAGTGTTTTCGTTCAAACCGGTTTTTTAGCTCCATTGACAATTAGAGGTGAGCGTATAGCCCACCCAGATTGGAGGTCAACATGAGCCTTGATAAATATCACAGCGCGGGCAGCTGCGACCCGGCCATAGCCACAGCATTATCGGCTTTAGAAAAGGAAGATCAGGCGCTTCAGGTGTTTTGGCCAATCGTCTACATTTGCTCTCCCTTTTCGGGAGATGTAGAAAGGAACGTCAATGCTGCCCAGCACTACAGCCGATTTGCCGCAGCCAAAGGCTTCATCCCCATCGCGCCGCACTTGCTATTTCCTCAGTTTCTAAACGATGACATTCCAGCCGAACGCCAGCTCGGGCTATTTTTCGGGAATATACTGATGAGCAAATGCGCTGAGGTCTGGGTGTTCGGCAGCAACTACTCGGCCGGCATGATGGCTGAAATCAAAAGGGCCAAACGGAAAAACTACCACTTGCGCTACTTTAGCGAAGACTGCGAGGAGATTCAAGATGTTTGCAATCAGTGAAAGAACCCGACTTGTTGGCGGCCGTGAGGTTTCCACCTATACCCGTGAAATTTTCAGCTGCAATGTTTTAGAAGTCGAAGCGGGCACCAACGGCTTTCAGGGCGGCGACACTGGACATGGCAGCCGGACCTATCTCCGCATCAAGGACCTTGGCGGGACGGATATTGAGGTTCATGCCTTGGGCCGCTTCGGCGACGAGGGCTTTGAGGTTTCGCTCGGCGGCGACTGTGAGCTTGAAACGATTATTACAGCGCTCAAGTTTATCACCCAGGCATTAGAAGACGGGGCCAAGGAGGTGCAGGTCTGATGTTCAAGCTATACCACGCGGATTTCATCGGCAACCCCGGCAATTGTTCCTATCCGCACAAGGTCGAAGTCACCGACGCCGAATCCCTGATCTCGGCTGTTGGACGTGACTACGTGTGCGCGGAGTACCGAAACAGCTATCGGAACAGTGAAAACTTTATCGGCAGTGATTGTCTGCCGGTGGACTGCGACAACGATCACTCCGAACAACCGGAGGACTGGGTTCTGCCCGCCGATATCATGGAGGCGTTCCCCGGCGTCACCTTTGCGGTTCATTATAGCCGCTACAATAGGCGTGAGAAAAACGGCAAACCGGCTCGGCCCAAATTCCATGTGCTGTTTCCCATCGAGCACATGACTGATGCGGCTGCGTACAGCAACATGAAAAAGTTGGTCAATGCCACCTTCCCATACTTCGATACCCAGGCGCTTGACGCCGCGCGGTTCTTCTTCGGAACAACCGCTCCTGAGGTCGAAATATACCCCGGCAGCATGAACCTGACCGAGTTCTTTGAGGACGACTTCGATTCGGGTTCGGCCGGTAACCACCATGCCCATCAGGTCATTTCGAGGGCAGCCGCAACGCCACAATGTCCCGGTTCGCCGGTCGTGTCATCAAGAAGTACGGTGACAGTGACGCGGCATTTCAGTGCTTTCTCGAGAAGGCGGCAAAATGCTCGCCACCGCTTGAAGAAGCCGAGCTGATGACCATCTGGCACAGCGCCCAACGCTTCTTTTTTCGGGTAGTGCAGCAGGATGGCTACGTGTCGCCTGAGGCCTATAATAATCCCGAATCTTATAAGCCGGGCGATTTCTCCGACGTGGGCCAGGCAGAGGTCTTGGCAAAATACTTCTCCGGCGAACTGCGGTATTCACCGGCTACGCATTTTATCCGTTACTGCAGCCATTATTGGCAGGAAAGTGAACCCGGCGCACAGGCCGTTGCTCATGAGCTGACCCGTCGCCAATTGGAGGAGTCAGCCAAGGATCTGCAGTCCGCGATGCGACAGCTTACGGAAAACGGCGGTCAGGAAATCCTTGAAAATACGCCAAAGACAAGAGCCGAGTCGATCATGAACGATGCGCAGCTTGAAGCGTATCGGGCATTCCTCGCTGCCAAAGCCTATCAGTCCTTCGCCATTCGCCGCCGGGATTCTAAGAATATCACCGCGACGCTGAAGGAGTCCCGGCCAATGCTGGAAATCTCGCCGCGCGATTTGGATGCAGACTGCTTCCTACTTTGTACGCCTGCCGCTACCTACGATTTGCGAAAAGGCATGGCCGGAGCCAGGGACCACGCCCCGGAAGACTTCATCACCAAAATGACCTCCGTTTCGCCCAGTGCTAAGGGTGATCAAATCTGGCAGAGCAGCCTGGCCCTGATCTTTTGCGGCAATCTGGAGCTTATCGAGTACGTCCAGATGATCTGCGGCCTTGCGGCCATCGGTAAGGTCTATGTGGAAGCCCTGATCATCGCTTATGGCGGCGGGCGCAATGGCAAATCGACCTTCTGGAACGCTGTCTCACGTGTGCTTGGTCTTTATAGCGGCAATATTTCAGCCGATACGCTGACGGTCGGGTGCCGCCGAAACATCAAGCCGGAAATGGCGGAGGTAAAAGGTAAACGCCTGCTCCTAGCCGCTGAGATGCAGGAAGGCGCTCGGCTCAACGACTCCACGGTCAAGCAGCTTTGCAGCACCGACGATGTGTTTGCCGAAAAGAAATACAAAGACCCCTTCAGCTTTACACCATGCCATACGCTGGTGCTCTATACAAACCACCTGCCGAAAGTCAGCGCCTCCGATGACGGTATCTGGCGCAGGCTGATCGTCATCCCCTTCGACGCCAAGATTGAGGGCAGCAGCGACATCAAGAATTATGGCGAGTACCTTTATCAGAACGCCGGTGAGAGCATTCTAGCCTGGGTGATCGATGGTGCCAGGAAGG
>JAXGQD010000014.1:0-22702 GCA_040766665.1 Oscillospiraceae bacterium | reverse complement strand
CAAGCACTCTTCGGATATGGGTGTTTCCTGCTTTCGTAATGCTCGTTCGAATTTGTGTATCTCCACTGGAGTGCTCACCTGGAACCAATCCAAGATAGGCGGCATAGTGGGCGGCTGTTCTAAACCGTTGGAAATCACTCGTTTCCACCAGAATGGTCATCGCACTATAAGTCTTAATCCCTACGAAACAACGAAGCTGTTCTACTTTTTCTCGGTAGGCATCGAGTTCAGCAAACTCTTCTATCCGTCGATCAAAGGCTTCCAGCTTGTCACTCAGTTGCCGATAGCTCGAGAGGTATTCTTGCAAGGTCTCCTTCAGAATCGGATCTAATGACAAACGACTGAGCCAGGTTAAATGGGCCGCCGTCCAGTAGCTTTTGTTACCGTCATACGCTTGGCCATTACGAAGACAAAGTCCCTGAATCTCTTGCTTGAGCATTTTGAACTTCTTTTTGTGGTCGTCTCGCATACGGATGTACTGCTTGACCATGTCATCTTGAACGCTTGGGATATAGACGAGACTGTAAGTGCCATAGGCCAAGCTTTTGGCAATCTTTTCGGCATCGAGACGATCCGTCTTGATGCGATGTTTTTGGTACCGGGGCATGCTGCTTGGCGCCATGATATGACAGGTGATGCCTTTTTGGCGCAACTGATAATAGAGGGTATAGCCCATGCAACCCGCCTCATAGCCACAGATGAAGCTGACCTCGTCCTTGTCCGGATGTTGTAAGAGGAAATTTTCTTCAATACGATTCAGATACTTCTCGATCAGTTGACTGTCTGCATCCAAAGTCGTGTGAGCAAAGAGTTTGTCCTCTCCAGACATACTAGGTTCTAAGCAGCACAGGGTGTAGCTGTTTTTGTGGACATCGATTCCGACATAAATTATACTTTTCATTGAGTGACCTCCATTGTATGCGGTAATGCCGCTGGCTGTTTAACACATTCCAGACTAACGGATAAATCCACGTTGTTGCAATGCGGGGTCACTTCATATTGTCTTACGGTATTTTTGACATCTGACTTTGCTTTCTACCTTTTTGAGAGTCTCTGGTTGGATTATCGGAAATTTTGTCGGATTTTGAGTGATTCGTAAACTGACCAAATCCCAGCGGAGTCGCAGTCGACCCAGGCAACGCGACGACCAAATCCCAGCGGAGTCGCAGCCGGCCCAAGCAACGCGACGACCAAATCTCAGCGGAGTCGCAGCCGGCCCAGGCAACGCGACGATGCAACTGCCGGGCCCATTCCTAATCCTTAACGCCGCGGTGAACGGGCTGTGCTAAAATGGAGGAAAACAGCGAAGGTAGGGTTGGTCGCACGGTGACACCGCAGGAAATCGCATACTTAGCGCGCTATGGTTTTGCGTTCTTAATATTTTTGATGGGCTTGCTTTTGCTGAAGTCTTCCTTGGTGGACTTTCGCGGCAGAATGCAGGCGAATTTGCGCCCGGTCAAAGGCTTCTTTTTGATGGCTTTGGGCAGCGAAACGGACAAGCAGGTGAAGTCCTATCCGCTTTTTCATACCACAACCATCGGAAACGCTAAATCAAACGATATCAATATAAAACAGAAGGGCATCGCCTATCGCCATGCCGTCATTTACCTCTTTGACAGTCATTGGTATATCCGGCCGTCCAACATGAGTTCGCCCGTGATGCTGAATGGCTTTTTGATTAAGGAGCCGATTCCACTGGAGAATCAGGATGAAATTGTCATTGGGGAGCGCAAGTTCGTCTTTATTAGTGAACGGCTGGCGACCTTTTCGGAAGGTTTGAGTTATATCGAAGATGCCGATGATATGGCGGAACCTCCGCATCAGCTGAAGACGCGTTTCGCCTGGCTGCTGACCAATCTTTATATGATTGCAGGAACGCTGCTGACTTACTTTTTGATTCGCGGACCGCTGCTGAGCAAGCGCAAAGAGGTTTTGCTGGTTTTTGGCGGCTTTTTTCTGATGATGAACCTCTACTATTTGCTGATTCCGTTGATTTTGAAGTATGTCGATCGGGTGATCGTGCTGGCGGCGACGCAGCTAGCGTTCATTGGACTGCTGATACAGACGCGCTTCCTCTATATTTCTTGGCTTGAGGCAGAGTTGACGCCGGAGATGATGAGCCGCATCAGCGCGCAGTTTTTTGGTAATGCTTTTGCCCTGGCGTTGGGGATGATTGTTTTGCCGATCATGATCTTTTTATGTGCAAAAACCAACTTCATGGAATACCTCACCATAATCTGCGGTATTGCGGTGCCGGCGATGTTGGTGGCGCTATTAATCTTCGGTAAAGGCAGCCAAAGTCACGGGGCCTCGCTTTGGATTTACATCGGAAATCAGTCGATTCAGCTGACCGAGTTTGTCAAAATCGCCTATCTGATTGTACTGGCGGCCTTCTTTAAAAATCGCCCGCCGACGAAGGTGCAGATTGCTTTTGCGGCCTGGGCGGCGGTGGTCTTTTTCCTCATCATGATGCTGCCGGATTTGGGCACGGCGATGGTACTTTTGCCAACAACCTTGGTGGTATTCTTCGTCATGACTTCGGAATACATCAAGACGCTGGGTATCCTGATTGGGGGCACAGCGATGGGGGCTCTGGCCTATTCACTTTTCCCCTATGTGCAAAGGCGTATCGCGGGCTGGGCTTCACTTTGGAGTGAGGTCAACGACCAAAATCGTCAAATCGTCTATGGTTTGCAGGCGGTGGCGCGCGGTGGAGCCGTAGGTCGTGGTCTGGGCAACGGTTCGCCTGAGAGTATCGCGCAATACATGGATGACATGGTCTTTGACGCGGTTTGTGAGGAGCTGGGGCTGATTACGGGCGTAATTATTTTGGTCCTGTTCATCGTCATTTGGCTGCGTTCGACACGTATCACCATGCAGGTGCGCGACGGTTTCACCTCCAGTCTGATTCTGGGTCTGGGCACAGCTTTCTTCTTTGAAGCGGCGGTGGTCATCGCGGGCAACACGGGCATCATTCCTTTGACCGGTGCGACTCTACCCTTTATCGCAGCGGGCGGCAGTTCTTTATTGGCAAAATTCATCATGTTGGGCATCCTCCTCGGAATGGGTGCGCGCAGGGAAGGAGGGATAATCAAAAATGAAACTCTTCCTGCGTAATATCAAAATTGTACTCATCCTCTTCCTCGTGGTCTCTGTGGCGCTGCTGGGGGGATTGTTCTACCAGCAATATCGCAGCACGACGATTCTTCTTTCAGCCGCCGGTGAGAGCAAGGACGCGATGCGTTCGCGCTATCAGAATGCCGGGAATATTATTTCCAAAGACGGCGTCGCCTTGGCGACAAGTGTCGACGGACAGCGCGTCTATGCCGAAGATCCGGTGCTGGCGCGGGCCGTCCTGCATGTGGTGGGTGACTACACGCACAACATGGCCAATACGGTGGAGAACATGTACCAAGGCACTTTGCTGGGCACCGACCGCAACCTCTTCAAACAACTCTTTTACGATGCCATGGGCAAAGGCTTGGGCGGCGACCACATGCGCATCACCATTGACAGCCGCATGAGCCTCAGAGCGCTAGAACTCCTGGGTGAGAAGAAGGGCTCCATCGTGCTCATCAACTATGCCACCGGAGAAGTCCTGACCGCTGTCAGTACACCGACGACGGATCCTCAGAATGTCATTGACTTCGACAATATTCCGGACACGGCGCTCTTCAATCGCGCCTTCAATTCGGCTTACTTTCCCGGTTCGACACTCAAGGTGATGACCAGCGCGGCCTGGATGGAGTCGCCTGCTTTTGACCCGAACCTGATTGTGACCTGTATCAGCCCCCGACCGCTGATTGAGCCCGACGGTGTACGCGAAGACAATCAACATACACACGGTGATGTGGATTTATACAATGCTTTCCGTACCTCCTGTAACTACTTTTATGGCACGGTAGGCATCCGTATGGGCGAGGAGTGGTTTAGGAAAGAAGCCGAAAAGTTTGGCTTCAATAGTCCGATACCCTTAGGGCAACTACAGGTGAGCAGTCCGCAAATGCGAATGCCTTTGGACAGCGATGCCCAACTTTCCTGGATGGCCATCGGCCAGCCCCAAGGCGAAAACGAACTGACAGCCTCTCCCTTGTACCTAGCCATGATGAGTGGGGCGGTGGCCAATAACGGCCTGATGATGGAGCCGCAAATCGTTGCTTTTAAAGAAAACGTCATGGGGCAAAGCTACGATGAGCTCAAAGCCAAAGATTTGCGACAGGTGATGGAACCGGTAACCGCGAAGGAGCTGCGCGCCATCATGGAACGCAACATTGCCGAAAACTATGGCGATATCGCGATAGAAGGCTATCGAATCGGTGGCAAAACAGGCACCGCGGAAGTGGCCGGTCAGGACTTCAACAACCGCCTGATCGTGGGCTACATCAACGACAGCGCACACCCCTATGCCGCATGCATCGTACTGGAAGATTCCGAGTCTGCCGCCAGCGACCTCTTGGGGCCGCTCTTTAGGTCGGCTTTGGAAATCGAACCCTAAACGAGGGAGGAAAAACCATGGCAAATTCACAAAGTACAAAAAAGCCCGCAAAGCCCGGCGCCGCAACGAAGGGAAGTCCCGCTGTGCAGAGCCTCGCCTCCTTATTACCCGATAAACAGGGGGCAAAAGCCTACGAAAACATGATCGCCGAGGCAGCTGCATATTTGAAAAAAATTGCGCCCCCGCCGCAGTTTGCTCTGACCTTGGGCTCCGGCCTGACCGCCGTCCTCGACGAATTGCAGGATGTCAGAGAAATCCCTTACGCCTCGATTCCCCATTTCCCGAACGCGGGCGCACCCGGGCACAAGTCAATTTTGCTCCTGGCCAAGATCAAAGGGACGGGTTTTGCCATTTTGACCGGACGCTTTCACGCTTATGAGGGGCGCACTGCCTGGGAAGTCGCCTTCCCGATGCGCGTCTTGGCCGCTTGGGGTATTAAGAACGTCATCCTGACGAATGCGGCGGGTACCGTTAATGCAGCATACAAGCCGGTCTCGCTGATGCTGATTACCGACCATATTGCCATGTTTGCCGAATCCGCCCTGCGCGGTCCAAATCTTGACTCTTTCGGTCCGCGTTTTCCGGATCAGGGACATGTCTATGATGAGGCCTATTTGCAGAGCGCGCGGCAGGCAGCGCAGCAACTCGGTTTGCAGCTGCATGAGGGTGTGTATTTTTATAATCGCGGGCCGGCTTATGAGACCCCTGCGGAGATCCGCATGATTAGGACCTTGGGCGGCGATGCGGTCGGCATGTCGACGGTCAGCGAAGCGCAAGTGGCCTCACACAGCGGCATGCGTGTACTGGGTATCTGCTGCCTGAGCAATTGGGCTGCGGGTATGAAAGAGGAAGTCCTGACTGCCGAAGAGGTGATCGACGCCGGAAAGGTCGTGGGACAGGATTTGGCGAAGTTGATTGGCTTGTTTTGCCAAAATATCAGAGAAGAGGCTTAGCGTTTCGCTTTCAGCCAGCTGGCAAAAGTCCCCAACAAGGGCAAATGGTATTCTGACCACTTGATGGCGGCACGGGCGGCGAGATAAGAGCCGTAACCTGCAGCGATGAGGGCGGGCAGGCGTAAGAGCAGATTGACCAGGGTACGTTTCAGGCTCGGCAGGCGCATGAAAAAGTAATAGCCCCCGAAACCGCCGATCAGGTCGGCCGCCAAATGGACCAGGGCAACGAGAAAATATAGAGTAGCGGCTTGGGCGGCGTGAAAGCGCACCAGGCCGCTGTTGCGTTCTATGAAGAAGAGCACGAGCGGCAAAATCCAAGCGATGTAAAAGAGCGAGTAGGTGAACATGCGGCCGGTACCCAGGACGAAGGTCACGAGATAGAGACCGGCGGCCAGCCAGTTGGCGCCGATGTTTCTGAAGCTGGAAATGTGCGGTGGGTATTGTCTTTGGAGTGGGGATTTTTTTAACATATGTGCTTTCTTTTGCCGATACCGAAAAGGAGCTAATCTGCGACTTTAATCAGCTTACCCTTGCCGGAAATATTGTACTGATAGATGAAGCCAAGCACGATAAAAACCAGGGTCAGGATGGTAATAATCAACTTGGCTGTGGCGTCCGGCGTACCTTGCAGCTGCAGGAAACTGCCTGCTTCCGATTTGAAAACGAGGCTGTAAAGGCCGTCAGTGAGCATGAAAGCGCCGTAGATACTGGTGCCTGCGACGATGAAGAGGCGGATAAACAGGTAGGCCAAAACCGCGCCGACCATGCCGCCAGCGAGTATAGCCCAAATGGAATTTGTTTCGAGGATGAGCTTGCCATAGTGAGAAATAAGGAAGGCACCCAGGGCAAAACCCGCGACCGCGAACGAGAACCGCAGACTGACCCAAAAGAGCAAGGCGATGGCCAAGACGCAAATGCCGATGACGATATATTCCAAACTGCCGCTAAGGGAAGCCCTGTCCGCAATCAAAAGCCCAAGGCTGTAACCGCTTTGCGCACCGAAGGCGAAGAGCCAGAGCCGAAAGAGCTTGTAGCCCCAGATAATGAGCACGGCACCCAGGATGAGGCTGAGAAAAATGGGCACCAGCATGGGGACGTTATCGAAAAAATCTACCACGATGCCGACGTATTCGTTAATGATGTCCATGGCCTTACCCCCTTGTCAGTTCACCCCATTGTAACTTTTCGCAGGCGGCTCTTCAATCTTTGGCTTGCCTGGGTGTGGATTTTTCTCGCTTAACTTGGGAGGGGGAGAGGCGGTCTCGGCTTTTGCCAATAAGGCGAGAAATCGACGTGCTTTGCATAGGCTTTTTGTATGCTTTAACGGATTTTTATAAATATTGGAAAATCGATATAAAAATACTTGTAAGCGTTCTCAAAATGCGTTAAAGTAGCCCTTGCACGCCAGTGCTAATTCAAAAACGAGGTATATGTATGTTTGATTTCAAAGGCAAAGTTGTTGTCATCACAGGTGCGTCATCCGGCTTAGGTAGTCAAATGGCGAGAGGTTTCGCAGAACAAAACGCGGATTTGGTCGTATTGGCCAGACGTGTCGAAAAACTCGAAGCTTTGTCAGAAGAGATTCGTTCTTACGGTGTGAAATGTTTCCCAGTCCAATGCGACGTGACCGATTCCAAGCGCGTCGATGAAGTGGCTGAAATTGTTAATAAAGAATTCGGAAAAGTCGATGTCCTGATCAACTGTGCAGGTTCGGCAAAAAACGCCGGCGTCCTGAACATGACCAACGAAGAGTGGGACTTCACGATTGACGCCGATATGAACAGCGTTTTCTATGTAACGCGGGCTTTTGCCAACATCATGAAGGACCAGAACTTCGGGCGTATCATCAACATCGCTTCCATGTACGGTCTAGTCGGCAATACCGCTATCGATACCATCGCCTACCACACTTCCAAAGGTGGCGTCGTGAACTTCACACGTGCGGCCGCATCCGAATTGGCAAAATACAACATCACCGTCAACTGCATCTGCCCGGGCTACTTCGAAACCGAGCTGACCGTTGACACCTTAAACACCCCTTACTTCCAGTCTTACATGAAGAAAACCGTGCCCATCGGCCGTTACGGCAAATCGGGCGAGCTGAACTCCGGCGCCATTTTCCTGGCCAGTGAAGAAGCTTCCTATGTGACGGGCGTCATCCTGCCCATCGACGGCGGTTACACCTGCGTGTAATTCGCGTCTGGATTGACTGACTGGCGCCTACTCGTCAGGGGATATCGATTTGAGACTGCTTCAGTGTGCCGCCTTACGGCGCTGGGGCAGTCTTTTGTTTGGGGAGTTGGCGGTGTCGCAGCCGCCCAAGCAACGCGACAGGCATGGTAATGGTGGCGGAGTCGCAACCGGAGCCGGGTTGCGACTGATTTTAACCCGCGCGTCTGGGCGGCGGTCATTGACGCGCTCCGCTTTGCTCCACTCCGGGTGGAAGAGTGGCAAAATTTTCGATAATCCAAGCGTCGACCTAATTTAGAGGGGGATTTCTTATAAAAAGCGGAATTTAGGGACAGTTTTTTCGTTAATCCAACTTGTTACCGAATGCTAACTTGGATTAACGAAAAAAGCTACGGTATTTTAGCCAAATCACCTGACCATTCAGGCTCGAGACCCGAACAATCTTGGATTATCGAAAAAAATGCCATTGGATACAAAGGGGGTGCGGACAAAAAGTTGGACGGTTTTACGCGCAATAACCTTTTGACCGGCGAAATTCTCGTGGACTCATTTGGTTCAAGCTCACTTTGATTCGCGTGTCGTTATACCAATCGATGTATTCATCGATATATCGGATGAATGCTTGAATGCTGTATCCATTAAAATCCTCACCATAAAAACACTCATTTTTCAATCTTCAAAGAAACCTTCACAGGCTGCATTGTCAGGAGAACAGCCCTTCTTCGACATGGAGCGTGTTAGGCCGTATTTCTTTATGCGTTTTAGCCATCCCGGCCATCGGTAGTGTGCTCCGCGGTCACTATGGATAATCGGCTTTGCTCCTTTTGAAGACAACACGGCTAAATCAAGGCTCTTGTTAGCCAAGTCGGCATTAGGGCTCACACCCATGCTTCGTGAGAACCACCAGACCATCATAACAATCAATAATGGGGCTCAAATAGACCTTGCCTGCCGGTATGGCAAACTCGGTGATGTCTGTGAGCCAGACACGATTTGGCGCATCCGCATGAAAGTCACGTTCAATAGATTAGGGGCGGGAGGACTGACTTCTCCGAGATAAGAGTTATAACGGAGACGCTTATGTCCTTTAGCAACCAACCTTTCCGCTTTCATCAGACGTCGGATAATCTTCTCCGATATCCGAATTTCCTCTCGTTGCAACAGCACCTTGAGCCGTCTGTAACCGTACCTTCTATGGTTTGCTTTAAACAGTTCTCGCAGTCTTCCTCTGACCATTTCGTATGGATTCGATGAATCTTTTCTGCTTTTGTGGTAAATAGTAACTGCTTCGTTTCAGCTGGAGTTCTTCTAGTAACTCCGGTAGTGAATACTTTCCCCGTATGGCATCAACGATCACTACCTTTTCCGAGTTCTTCAGTTGACTCGGGATGACGCCAGGAGCCTTTTTTAGCACTTTGAGTGTTTCATTGAGAATGTCGATTTGCATCTGCATGTGACGCATTTCAGCCTTCATCTGCTTCATCAGCTCTGCATCAGACGGAGTAGCTCCATTTGCTTGGGGTGGTTTTTCTTGGGCAATGCTCCCGCAAATCCTTCCTCTTGTAGTTTTCTATGCCAAGTATAGATTTGTCGGTTCTCTACGCCAAGCTCTTTGGCGACAGCAATAGGGGATAGGTTTTGTTCGATGCATCGTTGAATGGTTTCGCGTTTCATTTCAGCAGTGAACTTGCGTCTCTTCTTTTTTGATGCGAATTTCTTTGATCTCCGGAAGTGTTCCTGCCTCTCGACGTTTAATCCAGCCTTGTAAAGAGCCTCGGCTGGGATACTTCAATGTCTTTACCGTCTTATTTACATTCCCAATCTCATCGTAAACACTTAATACGTAATCCATGACTTCTCGACTATACATGCAGATTTACCTCCTGCATCTATGTCCAACTTTTTGTCCGCATGCCCAAATCGGAGTCGCATTTACGGTAGGGCAGCGACGTTTTGAATTCAAATCGGAGTCGCATTGATGGCAGTCCTTCGACTGATTTTAACCCGCGCGTCTGATGTGCCGTACCAGACGCGCTCCACTTAGCGGAGTCGCAACCGGAGCTGGACTGCGACTGATTTTAACCCGCGCGTCCGATGTGCCGTGCCAGACGCGCTCCGCTCCCCATCCAGCAAGCCTATCTGATGCTAAAGAGTAAATTATCATTGATTAAAAAGGCCTCTAGCGGTAGACTATTAGATGCGATTCATCTCGTGTTTAGGTAGCTCAAAATCCCTAAAGTAATGATTCCAATTGAAGAACAAAAAGTCGAGCAGGAGAGAAAACGATGGCAAAATTAGCTAAGAAACTCAGTGTCAAAGACATCGATGTGCGTGGTAAGCGCGTGATTGTGCGTGTGGACTTCAACGTCCCGCAAGACAAGAAAACCGGTGAAATCACAGACGACAAACGTATCCGCGGCGCACTGCCCACGATCCAATACCTCGTGGACCAAGGCGCGAAAGTAATACTGATGTCGCACCTGGGCCGCCCCAAAAGCGGACCGGAAGCGAAGTTCTCGATGAAACCCGCCGTCGACCGCCTGGCCGAACTGCTCGGTAAACCCGTCGCGCTGGCCGCCGATGTTGTCGGTGAAGACGCGAAGGCCAAGGCCGCCGCTCTCAAAGACGGCGAAGTGATGATGCTGGAGAACGTCCGCTTTCATAAAGAAGAAACCAAGAATGACCCGGCTTTTGCCCGTGAACTCTCCTCAATGGCTGACCTCTTCGTCAACGACGCCTTCGGTACAGCCCACCGCGCTCATGCTTCAACCGCAGGTGTGGCGAACTATTTGCCCGGTGTATCGGGTTTCCTGATTCAAAAAGAAGTTGACGTCATGGGTGGCGCGCTGAGCGATCCCAAACGTCCTTTCGTTGCCATTTTGGGTGGTGCCAAAGTCTCCGATAAAATCGGTGTTATCGAGAACCTGATTGACCGCGTGGACAGCCTGATTATTGGCGGCGGCATGGCCTATACCTTCTTTAAGGCCAAAGGCTATGGCATCGGCACCTCGCTTTGTGAAGAAGATAAAGTCGAATTGGCCAAGGGTCTGCTGGAGAAAGCGGAAGCCAAAGGTGTGCAGGTCTTGTTGCCGGTTGACAATACCGTTGCCGATCGTTTTGCCGCGGATGCGGACTACAAGACGGTCAAATCGGACAGCATTCCCGACGGTTGGATGGGCGTGGACATTGGTCCCGAAACCATCAAGCTCTTCAGTGAAACATTGGCAAAAGCCGGCACCGTGGTCTGGAACGGACCGATGGGCGTTTTCGAGTTTGAGAATTTTGCCGTCGGCACACGTGAGATTGCGCGTGCAGTGGCTGATTCCGATGCAGTGTCCATCATCGGCGGCGGTGACTCCGCTGCAGCGGTTGAGCTCTTGGGTTTTGCCGATAAGGTTACCCACATTTCAACGGGTGGCGGTGCTTCACTTGAGTTCCTGGAAGGCAAGGTCCTGCCGGGTATCGATTGCCTGCTGAATGCCGATGCGCGCAGAACCTTCGCGGCCGGAAACTGGAAGATGAACCAGGGTGTGCCTGCCGAAGCGGTCGCCTTTGTCAACAAACTTCTGCCGGAAGTGGCCAATGCAGACGCCGAGATTGCTGTCGGTGTGCCGTTTACTGCTCTAGCAGCCGTGAACGAAGCGGTGGCTTACAGCAATATCAAAGTGGCGGCGCAGAACTGCCATTTCGAAGACAGCGGCGCTTATACCGGTGAAATTTCCGCCAAGATGTTGGCTTATATGGGCATTCCTTATGTCATTATCGGGCACTCGGAGCGCAGGGAGTATTTTGCCGAAACGGATGAGACCGTGAACAAGAAAATCAAAGCCGCTCTGAATTGGGGTGTCAGACCCATCGTCTGCTGTGGTGAGAGCCTGGCCCAGCGCGAAGCCGGTGAAACTTTTGACTTTGTTAAGAGTCAGATCGTTGGCGCGTTTAAGGACATCCCCGAAGCGAAGTTGCCCCTGATTACCATTGCTTACGAACCGATTTGGGCTATTGGAACAGGCAAAACGGCCAGTGATGAGCAAGCCCAGGAGGTTTGTCTCTTTGTCAGAAGTGTCATCGCCGAGCTCTATAACGCCGAGGCCGCGGAGAACCTGCGCATCCAATACGGCGGATCAGTCAACGCGAAAAATGTAGCCGGACTCTTTGCCCAAACAGATATTGACGGCGGTTTGGTGGGCGGAGCCTCGTTGAAGGTGGAGGATTTTGCCATCATCTGTAACTCGTACTTTGAGCAATAAGTTGTAAGGCAAAAGCAATTAGTTAGCAGCGTCACAGTATTTCTGCGTGAAGTTTGCTATATTTGTGAAAATAGGATTCCAAGTGTCTCCGCTATGCCCAGCCATAAAGCGTTGCGGGGACACCGAGATAATTAAAAAGGAGTATCAATCATGGCAAAAGAGAAAAAGTTTATGACTATGGATGGTAATACCGCTGCGGCGCATACCTCCTATGCATTTACTGAAGTGGCCGGTATTTACCCGATCACTCCCTCGTCACCGATGGCGGACTTGACCGACATTTGGGCACAAGAGGGCAGGAAAAATGTATTTGGACAGACGGTCCACGTAGTCGAAATGCAATCGGAAGGTGGCGCGGCCGGTACCGTCCACGGCTCACTGCAAAGTGGTGCTTTAACCACAACCTATACCGCATCACAGGGCTTGTTGCTCATGATTCCCAACATGTACAAGATCGCCGGCGAACTTTTGCCGACCGTTTTCCATGTTTCAGCCCGTGCCCTGGCTGCTCACGCTTTGTCCATCTTCGGCGACCACGCTGACGTCATGGCTTGCCGCCAAACCGGTTTTGCTCTCTTAGCCGCCAACTCCGTTCAGGAAGTGGTCGACTTGGCAGCCGTTGCCCATCTGGCCACCATCAAATCCCGTGTACCTTTCGTACATTTCTTTGACGGTTTCAGAACCTCACACGAGATCCAAAAAGTCGAAGTCATCGATTACGACGATTTGGGCAATCTGATTGACCAGGAAGCACTGCAGGCCTTCAGAGACCGCGGCTTGACCCCCAATAAACCGGTGCTGCGCGGTACCGCTCAGAACCCTGACGTTTATTTCCAAGGCCGTGAAGCTTCGAACCCCTACTACACCAACGTGGTGAAAGTGACCGAAGACTACATGAAGGAAATCAATGCGCTGACTGGGCGCAACTACCAGCTCTTCAACTACTACGGTGCGGAAGATGCCGAACGCCTCATCATCGCCATGGGTTCCGTCTGTGAAACCATCGAAGAAGTGGTGGATTACCTCAACGCACAGGGCGAAAAAGTCGGCTTGCTGAAAGTCCGCCTCTATCGTCCGTTCTCCATCCTGCACATGCTCGAAGCCATCCCCGAAACCGTGCGCAAAATCGCCGTTCTGGATCGTACCAAGGAACCCGGTGCAGCCGGTGAGCCCCTGTACCTGGATGTCGTCAATGCTTATAAGGGCGTCAACAATGCACCCGTCATCGTCGGCGGACGCTATGGCTTGGGTTCCAAGGACACCACGCCAGCACAGATTTTTGCCACTTACAAACATCTGAGCGAAGAAAACCCGCGCCACAACTTCACCATCGGTATTGTGGATGACGTGACCCACCTCTCCCTGCCGCTTGATGCACACGTAGATACCTCCAGTGAAGGCACCATTTCCTGCCGCTTCTGGGGTCTCGGCTCTGACGGAACAGTTGGTGCGAACAAAAACTCCATCAAGATCATCGGTGACCATACCGATATGTACGCCCAAGCCTACTTCTCCTATGACTCGAAGAAGTCCGGCGGTATTACGATTTCCGACTTGCGTTTCGGTAAGAGCGCGATTCGTTCGCCTTATCTCATCAACATGGCCGACTTCGTTTCCTGCTCACAGCAGTCTTATGTCGACAAGTACGACATGATGAAGACGCTCAAAGCCGGCGGTACCTTCTTGCTCAACACCCTGTGGAAGCCGGAAGAACTGAACGAAAAACTGCCTGCCAAGATGAAACGCTATATCGCTGAAAACGACATCAAGTTCTACACGATTGACGCGGTGACCATTGCCGAAGATTTGGGTCTGGGCAACCGTACCAACACCGTGCTGCAGTCCGCATTCTTTAAGCTGGCCAATGTTTTGCCGGTTGATGATGCCGTGACCTACATGAAGGACGCGATCGTTAAGTCCTATGGCAAAAAGGGCGACGATGTCGTCAATATGAACTACGCTGCGGTGGACGCCGGTCTGGACAATATTGTCAAGATTGAAGTGCCTGCAGAATGGGCCAAGGCTGAAGATGAAGTCGTGACTCGTGATGTGCCGCTCTTCATCGAGCAAATCGTTGACGTCATGAATGCCCAAGAGGGCGACTCCCTGCCGGTTTCCGTTTTTGTAGACCGTGAAGACGGTACCTTCGAACAAGGCACCTCACAGTATGAAAAACGCGGCATTGCCACACAGATTCCGACCTGGGTTCCCGAGAACTGCATCCAGTGTAACCAATGTGCTTATGTCTGCCCGCACGGTGTCATCCGTCCCTTCCTCCTGACCGACGAAGAGGCTGCCGCTACCGAAGCGACCACCCTGCAAGGCATGAAGCCCTACGATCAGTACAAATTCCGCATCCAGGTTTCCGCTCTCGACTGTACCGGTTGCGCCTCCTGCGTGGAGACCTGCCCGGCCAAGGTTAAAGCCCTCGTGCTGAAACCTCTGGAAGAGAACCTCAAAGAAGCCGATAACTGGGATTACTTCTACAAACTGCCGATGAAACCCAACCCGATGAAAAAATCGATGGTCAAGGGCAGCCAGTTTGAGAAACCCTATCTCGAGTTCTCCGGCGCCTGCGCAGGTTGCGGTGAGACACCTTACGTCAAGCTGGTTACACAGCTCTTCGGCGAGCGCATGCAAATTGCCAACGCCACCGGCTGTACCTCCATCTGGGGCGGCTCCGCACCTTCCACACCTTACACCGTTGACGAAAACGGACGCGGACCGGCATGGGCCAACTCCCTCTTTGAAGACAACGCCGAGTATGGTCTGGGTATGCACTTGGGCTACAAACAAATCCGTGACCGCAACATCGCTCAGCTCGAAGAAATCGCCGGTTCCGTTGATACGGAAGTCAAAGAAAAATCGACGCTTATCTGGCAGACAGAGACGACAGCGACAAGACCCTTGAGGTCAGCAGCTCCCTCGTTGAAGCTTTGAAGGGCGTGAAGAGCGACAATGCGGACGTCAAGAAACTGGTAGACAACGTGGTCGCCAACCAAGACTTCCTGTCCAAACGTTCACAATGGATTATCGGTGGTGACGGCTGGGCATACGACATCGGCTACGGCGGATTGGACCATGTCCTCTCAACCGGTAACAACGTCAACATCCTGGTTCTGGATACCGAAGTCTACTCCAATACCGGCGGCCAAGCCTCCAAGGCAACTCCGACCGCTTCCGTTGCACAATTCGCAGCCGGCGGTAAACCGGTGCGTAAGAAAGACCTCGGCATGATGGCCATGTCCTATGGTTATGTCTATGTGGCTCAGGTCTCCATGGGTGCCAACCAGGCGCACACCCTGAAAGCCATCATGGAAGCAGAAGCCTATGACGGACCTTCATTGATCATCTGCTATGCTCCTTGTATCAACCACGGCATTAAAGGTGGTTTGCGTATGGGTCAGACACGTGAGAAACAGGCCGTTGAGTGCGGTTACTGGCACCTCTATCGTTACGATCCCCGTCTGGAAGAACAGGGCAAAAACCCCTTCCAGCTCGATTCCAAAGCACCTACAGCCGACTACGTCGAGTTCCTGAGACAAGAAGTGCGTTACAACTCCTTGTACAAGAAATACGACAAAGAAAAAGTCGATGCGATGTTCGCCAAAGCAGCCAAGGATGCGGAATTCCGCACCAAGAGCTACGAGCGCATGGCCAGAGACTAAGTCAGAACTCTTTTGCTCATGAAGCAGAGCCGGTCGACACCCCGTGTGTCGGCCGGTTTTGACTTTAAGCGTGATTCGCCTTAATCTTATAGGGCACTTTAAAAGGGCCGAATAGCGCCCTAAGCATATTTTCAATAATTACGAAGGGGCGGTGGCGATGAAAATAGAGGAAACACAAAAGCTGTGGATGAGTGATGTGCCGATTCCGGATATTTTTATCACCGATTATCTGCCTTTGTTGAGCCCTGAGGCGGTCAAGGTTTATCTCTACGCGAAGCACGTCGCGCTGAAACATATCAAAATCAACAGCGCCGAGCTCCTGACCCACTTGTCTATGGACGAGCAGCGCTTTAAAGATGCACTCCTGGATTTGGCCCAACATAACGTCATCGCATTGCTCAGTACCGGTGAGCGCTTCATGCTCAACGATCTCAAGGATTTGGAACTGCAGCGCCAGCTGCTCTCCGATAAAACACCCGAGCTCTCCGACGGTCTAAAAAATATCCTGAACGAAGCCTACAAGACCGATCTGATGGAGCAAATCAGCGACACTTTCTACCACGGCATGATGGGTATCAGCCAGGCGCGCATTATCGACGAGTGCTTGCATGATTTTGCCTTTGAACCCGAAATTGTCTACGCGCTCTTTAGCGAAGCCATGGCTAAAAGCAAGCTGAATCAATATAAATACATTCGTGGGATTGCCAAAGCCTGGCATGAGAATGGGGTGAAAACTTACACAGATCTGCAGAAAGTCTCCAAGCGTCGCGATGAGGTGAAGCGGCTTTCCAAGCGTGTTGGCAAAAAACTCAACCGCAGCATGACCGAACCCGACGAAGCCCTGGTCAAGCACTGGCTGTACAATTTAGGCTACGATTTCACCATCATTTCGCTGGCCCTGGAGAATTCCGTGAAGTCGTCCAACCCCAATCTAAATTATTTCAATCGCTTTCTCGAAGACTGGCATGCCGCCGGTCTGAAAACGGCCACGGAAATCAAAGCCTACGAACAAAAACGCGCCGAGGAGCAGAAACAAAAGCGTAAAACAGGTGTTGCCGCCCTGCGCGGGGGCTTTATGCAGCGTGAATTTGATGAGAGCGAAACGACATCGCTCTTCCAGGAATTCAGCGAGGAGGAGCTCCTCTCCGCCGCAGCACAAGAAGATCAGACGGCAGCCAAAAAGAGTGGTGCCCATGCTTAATCGCAAACTCGCAGAAGAGATTCGCCTGTACTATTCAGAAATGCGCGAAAATGCGGAGCTCGCAGCAGAAGCGCGCAAAGCGGAAATTCTCCTGGCGCATCCTGAACTGGCAGCGCTTGAAGAAGCCTTGGCGGACAATGGCTTTTTACGTCTGCGCGCCTCAATGAGTTCGCAGCCTGAGTTGGCGGAAGCTGAAGCAGCATATGAGCGCTTGAGCGCGGAACGAGTTGAGATGCTGAGTCGCTTGGGTTTAGCCGAGGACTACGCCCCCATCCAATACCACTGCCAAACTTGCAAGGATTATGGCTTTGTTTCAGGCAGTCCCTGCCCGAGTTGTTATCCTCAAGCGATCGCCCGTATTTGGCAGGATGCCGAAGCGGAGGACGTCTTGGGTGAGGCCAGTTTTCAGGACTTTGATCTGAGCCTTTTCGATGATGAAGGCCCGCTCGCTCGGAATCCCCGTCTGAGGATGAAGGTGCTCAAGGCCCGTATGGAGGCGTATGTCGAGGCTTTTGCCAATGAAGAGGGGAGAAGCGAGCAAAGCAATCTCTTCTTTAGCGGGGTGACCGGGACCGGAAAAACCTATTTGGCCACCTGTATCGGCAAAGCGCTGCGAGAGCGGGGAAAATCGGTTTTAATGTTGAGTGCCCCTCAACTGTTGCGTATCGTAGCGGAACAACGCGTGCTGAGTAAAAGTTTTAATCCGAGCATTGAACGCTTGGAAACCCTATCCCGCAGGCTGGAGCAGATTTATAACTGTGATTTCCTGATTATCGATGATTTGGGCACTGAGGCTTTGGATGCCCATGCCAGCGGGGATTTGCTGGCTTTACTGAATCAACGTGAGCGCAGTCGTAAGGCGCTGCTCGTGACCACCAACTTGGATATGAAGCAACTGCGTGAACGTTACGAAGAGCGCATCTTTTCGCGCATTGCACGTAGCTTCCAAAACTATGCCTTTATCGGGGCAGATTTGCGCGCGCCGAAGCGTGGCGCTTAAGGCGGAGGGCGGTTATGCGCATTCAAAACGGTGTGGATTTGGTCAGTATCGAGCGCTTTGCCAAGGCGTATGAGAAGCGGGGCGAGGCTTTTACCAAGAAAATTCTGGACGAAAAAGAGCTCGCGCACTGCATGGGTGTGGTTGAGAAAATTGCCGGACGTTTCGCCGCCAAGGAAGCGGTTTTGAAGGCTTTAGGCACCGGTTTTTGGCAAAACGGAGTCAAACTCACCGATGTCTCGGTCATGCCGGACCGCTGGGGCGCACCGCAGGCAGAGCTTACGGGCCAAGCGCTGGCGGTGTACAAAGAGCTGGGCGGGCAGTCGCTGGCTTTGAGCATCAGCCATGAGGCGGGTTTTGTCGTGGCGTTCTGCAGTATGCTTCTGGAGTAGGTGTCTGCTCCGTGCTGGGGCGTGCGGCTGAGCGCTTGTGTTGAGCAGGTTTCACCATCGTATTTTGGCAAAATTTTCGGCTGTGCGGTTGAGCGCTTGTGTTGAGCAGCTTTTCGCCATCGGATTTTGGCAAAATTTTCGGGTGTGCATTAGACTCTCCTAATATTCGGGCGTTTTGAAGCTAAAAGCTCAGGTTTTTCGGCAATTTTGTCGGCTGTGCATTAGAAAATTCTAATGCTTCGCCGTACAGCCGCAATTTTTGCCACAAAATGACCTCCTGGACGAGTGAGAGACCAATAAAACAAAAAGAAAATCCGCACAGCCGCATTTTTTGCCAAAGCTCAGAGGGGTCGTGAGAAGTCAGGATCACGACAGATTGGATTAGTGCTCTCGCGTCTGCCAATGCGCGCCACACTTCCCCCCCAAAAAAAACTCCCCAAAACCAGCCCTTGACCTTTGTGCTGGACCAAGGTTTATCCTTTCAATAGATAAAAAAATAGCTAAAGAGTGATGCTCAAGAAACATCATCTTAGCAATTGCTGCTCATGAAAGGAGAAAAGTATGAACAGACAGAAAATTCGTGTGGTCCAGTATGGTTGCGGAAAAATGGCCAAGTATACCCTGCGCTACCTCTATGAGAAAGGCGCTGAGATTGTCGGCGCGATTGATGTCAATCCGGCGGTGGTCGGCATGGATGTGGGAGATTTTGCCGAACTTGGTCACAAAACGGGCATCATTATTTCCGACGATGCCGATGCGGTCCTAGACAACTGCGATGCGGATATCGCCATTCTGACGCTGTTCAGTTTCATGAGCGACGTCGAAGAGCATTTTGTCAAATGTGCCGAGCGTGGCATCAGCGTGGTTACCACCTGTGAAGAGGCCATCTATCCTTGGACCACGGCACCCGCTGTCACCAACAAGCTTGATAAATTGGCAAAAGAAAACGGCTGCACCATCGTTGGCGCCGGCATGCAAGACATCTATTGGATTCACTTGATTGGCTGCGTAGCCGGTGGTGTGCACAACATCAATAAGATCGAAGGCGCAGTCAGCTACAACGTGGAAGACTACGGCTTAGCATTGGCAGAAGCCCACGGTGCCGGCATTACGGCCGAAGAGTTCGAAAAAACCCTGGCTCACCCCGAAAGCCTCGAGCCTTCCTACGTTTGGAACTCCAACGAAGCCCTTTGTAACCTGATGGGTTGGACCATCAAATCACAGACGCAAAAATGCGTGCCCTACTTCTACGAAGAAGACCTCTATTCTGAGACCTTAGGTCGGACCATCACCAAGGGCGACTGTATCGGCATGAGCGCTGTTGTGACTACCGAAACCTTCCAGGGTCCCATCATCGAAACACAGTGTATCGGCAAAGTCTACGGACCGGATGACGGCGACATGTGTGATTGGAAAATCAGCGGCGAACCCGACACGACCTTCTTCGTCCAAAAACCGGCGACTGTTGAACACACCTGCGCGACCATCGTCAACCGCATTCCCGACGTCTTGATGGCGCCTCCGGGCTACATCACGGTCGACCAGCTGAGCGCTCCGCAATACCTGGCATATCCAATTCAGAACTACGTCGACTAAGCTTGTTTGCGAGACGCACGTGAAAACGCTGGACCCGGCTCCTGGGCTCTGTGTCCAGTTTTGTAACAAAAATTACAGGGATGAGCTGTACCCCAAAAGTAACGAAAGCCAAATCCCGATAGGGAAGCGGAGCGTAGATGAACTGGTGGTGCAGTTCAAAATAAAACCGAACAAAACGATAATTAGATATCGAAATCGCCTCGAATATGCTATACTGCTAGTGATTCGGGGCGATTTCCATCTTGTTCAGAGGACAGAGATTTGGATAAAGAAGCTGTCAAGCAGCGCTTAAGTATCAGTCAGATGGCTGAAGTCAATCAAGTGACGCCGGAAACCCTGCGGCACTACGACAGGCGTGGCTTGCTCAAGCCCAATTTCAGAGACGCACAGAGCGGCTATCGCTATTACGAGTGGCAGCAATGTGCCCAGCTCGATATGATTCTCTACCTACAGAGTCTCGGCTTTACCTTAAATGAGGTCAAAGACTTACTGAAAAATCCCCAGCTCAGTGACCTGGTCAGCACCTTAGACTGCAAAAAGAAGCACCTGAAGGAAAGCATCAGGGAACAGGAAAGCCAAATCCGCTATATCGAAGACAGCATCGAAAGTTATCAACGCTATGTCGCAGCACCCGCTGACGGCAGTATCGTGCTGGAGTATCTGCCGGAACGCCGTCTTTACTCGGTGGATACCGGCGTGAATTTTTACGAGCACGACCACCTATACTATGAAATGCTACTGCGTAAGCTGAAGAATGAGCTGAGCAATAGAAAACTGCCGCCCTTTTATTTCCGCAAAGTAGGCAGTATCTGGCGCAAAGACCTGCTCCTGAAAAGGCAGCTCTGCTCCAGCGAACTGTTTGTGTTTGTGGAGCGTGAGGATGGTTTTGCCGAAGAGGAACTGACTGTCTTGCCGGCCAATCTCTACCTCTGTATTTACTGCGACCGCTTTGAGAAGGAGCCGGACTACGCGGTGCGTTTGCTCGATGCCTGTACCGAACGCGGTTATCAAATCATCGGTGATTATCTCTGCGAAGTCATCAGCGATATGCCTATGCTGGGCAAAAGTCAGCGCGAAATGTACATCCGCCTGCAAATTCCAGTGCTCTGTCGTTAGGGCTAATATAATACCTAAGCTAAATGAATATTTTGTTAAAACCACTCTTTTGCTACTAAGCTCTTGTTTTTTGAAATAATTGCTGTTAAGGTATTGCCATGTAGCAAATGTATCATACATATCAAATAAAGAGAGGTAGAAAAATGAAACCGACAAAATTGGCAAAAGACATGAGCAGAGACGAATTAGCAGCGTATATTGATCAATCTGTTCTGAAACCTGAATTTACACAAGATGAAATTGCAAAATATATTCAGGAAGGTATCGACTACAAATGTAAAACTGTTTGTATTAATCCTGCGTCACTAGAAATAGCCAGAAAGCTTTGCAAAGGAACAGAAACCGGTATTTGCGTGGTTTGTGACTTTCCTTTTGGGCTTTCTTCCACAGAGTCAAAAGTCCAACAAGCCGAAATCATATGCAGAGAAGGCGACATTGAAGATCTCGATATTGTGGCGAATTACGGATGGATAAAAAGTGGAATGTGGGATGATGTTGAGAAGGACATCCGCGCTGTCGCGGACGTTGCACATAAATACGGAACTATCTTGAAAGTTATTTTTGAAACGGATTCATTAGATACGGAACAAATTGCCAAAGCAACGGAAGTCGCAATCAGTGCCGGTGCTGATTATGTAAAAACCTCAACGGGCTTTTTTACTGGTGGAAAGAGCGATGGGGCTACACCCGAAGTTATCAAATTGATGATGGACGTCGCAAATGGTCGTTGTAAAGTAAAAGGTTCAGGCGGTATTCGTGACCAAGAACGCTTCTTTGAATTAATTGATATGGGTATCGATCGGATGGGTATCGGCTACAGGTCAACGCCAGTAGTGCTAGAAATGAATCGTTAGTTTATAAATATTTTACTAATCCTGTGAGGATTCTCACAGGATTAGTTTTATGGATTCACCATTCTTTGAAAATTAACGGTATTTTCATTGCTTTTTCGGTTTTTATAAAGCTCTAAACGAAAAGATGTCTTATCTGCTCGTGTAATCGATTGAGTAAACTCGAAAACGAATTCTGAATCCAGATATGATGTTCTTTCAATATGGTAGCCCAGAGTTTTAGCTTTGCAGTTTAGGTATTGCGCGCTTTCGTTGTCTATATAGATTGCTTCAATTGTTTCAACCGCATGCGCAAAGTTCAGTGAAAAGCGAGTTTCAAGGATCTTGTAGAGTGAGGATTTTGTGAAGTCATAATGCTCAATGCCTTCACAAAGATAATATGGAATATGGGACGACTCTAATAGTAAAGGTACTTCATCTCCACAACGGAGTCTAACAAGCTTAAATAACCGTGTATCGTTTTCAGGTAATCGGAATAATTCGGAAAGCCTTTCATCTGAACTTACAACACCACTAAAAATTACAACTGAGCTAGGGTTAACTCCTGCATCTTGAACATTTTCTGTGAACGAGTACATATAGTTTATATTTCTTTTGAGCTTCTTGTCAGAAATAAAGGATCCTCTACCGCGTCTTCGAATTATTAGTCCTGCTTTCTCTAGTTTGTTTAGAGCTAACCTAACGGTTGTACGACTAATGTTGAGTATCTCACAGAATTGGTTCTCAGTTATGAGCTGATCTCCAGGTTTTAGTTCGCCCGATTTTACTTTTATTTCAATGTAATCTGCTAACTGAATATATAGTGGTGAGCTACTTGCTAGGTCAATCGAAAAGTCTTGTTTGAAAGATTCAATATTCATATGCATTTCCTCAGTCTATTCCAGTCATATATTCTCTAAATGTTTTCTATAATACCCATTTTGTATTAATGATACTTATCAGCATTCTTACATGACCTTACAGTATTGTAAATACAACTGTAAGTAAATGTATCTT
>JAXGQD010000013.1:0-32859 GCA_040766665.1 Oscillospiraceae bacterium | reverse complement strand
GTTTAGAAAAGCCGAAACACCTGCGCCTAGGCCTCCTGCAGCACCACTGCCGGGTAATAGTGCGACGTCTTTACCCAGATCTTTAGAAATCACTTCAGCAATGGCGCGCAGGCCTTGATCTAATACACGTACCGCATCTTCGTCAGCCCCTTTTTGTGGGGCAAAAACATAAGCAGCGCCGTTGTCACCGAAGAGCGGGTTGTCGATATCACACATTGCTATGATTTCGACACCCCGCAAACGCTCTTCGGTCTCGCGGTTGTCGATATGTTTTATTCTTGATAATCCAGCACCGGTAGGTACAAAGCTTTCATGATTCTCATCAAAAAATCTCGTACCGAGGGCTGCGGCTAAACCGGCACCTGCATCATTGGTACAGGAACCTCCCAGTCCCAGCATGATGGTTTTACAACCATCCGCTATTGCATGTTTGATTAATTCCCCGGTTCCGAAAGTCGTTGTATCTAAAGGGCTAGAACTTTCATCTACCAAGATTAGTCCGGCTGTCTGTGCCATTTCGATAATGGCCAGCTCGCCTTTCTTAGCATACTTTGCCGTGATTTTTTCAAAATGCGGTCCGCTGACCTCTACCTTCACCACTTCCGCACCAATGACCGGCAATAAGCAGTCAACGGTTCCTTCTCCCCCATCTGCGATTGGAATTTTTACAATTTCGCAGGTAGGAAAAAAGCGCCGGATGGATTCAGCCATAATCTCTACTACTTCAGTAGAGCCCATGGTTCCTTTAAAAGAATCAGGAATCAGCACACATTTTTTCATCACACACCTCACCCGATGCAAGCACTTAGCTGGATGCTATAGCGTTATGCCACTGATATTCTCATAATATCTTAAGAGACTGCTGTGGTCTTCACCGTCAAACTGAAACGCTTGCAGGTATTGCATCATCTCCATGGCTTGAGCGGTTAGCGGCAAAGGACTGTTAATCGCATGGCCGGCATCCAGGGCATTATTCAAGTCTTTGATGTGGAGCTTGATACGGAATCCCGGTTTGAAGTTGTGCGCCAACATCATCGGTGCTTTGGCCTCCATGACCGTTGAGCCCGCCAAGCCGGCACGAATGGCATTAAACACCAAACTCGGGTCGGCACCTGCCTTTTTGGCAAATGTCAACGCTTCGGCCAAAGCCGAAATATTCAACGCAACAATAATCTGGTTGGCAAGTTTTGCAATATTACCCGCGCCGGACTCACCAACGTAAGTGGCTGAAGCGCCCATCAACATCAAGAGCTCGTAATACTGATCAAAAACTTCTTTCTTACCACCGACCATAATAGCCAAGCTGCCGTCAATTGCTTTTGGTTCACCCCCACTCACCGGTGCATCCAAAAATTCCACATCCATTTTATTTAACAGCTGGGAAAAATTTTGGCTCTCAACCGGATTAATTGAAGACATGTCTATGATGACTGTTCCCGCTTGCACTGTTTCGGCGATTCCATTTTCAGAAAAAAGCGCTTCCTAACATTAGGTGAGTTAGGCAGCATGCGAGTGATAATCGTTTTGCATTCTGTAGCAACTTGAGCCCCATTGGTGGCAGCGGCGGCTCTAAAGCCGTTAGTTCCGCTACTGCAGCGGCTGAAAAATCACAGACAAGCAGCTCATGACCGCCTTTGATGAGATTTTTTGCCATGGGCTTGCCCATTATTCCTAAACCAATAAAACCAATTTTCATAATCTTACTCCTGTGGTTCGTAGCCCAGATATTCCAACTGTTCAACGATATGGCCACGACCCGCCACGCGTGTCGCCCCTAATTCTATAAACCCGAGTTGGTCCTCTAAGCTGGCGACACCACCCGTCGCCTTAACCCTGATGCGTCCTTGCGCGGCATCTGCCATGACAGCCACTGTATTTAATGTGGCACGTCCCGGCCCAAATCCGGTACAGGTTTTGACGTATTCAGCTCCGGCTTCGATGGCTATTTCGACCAGTCTACGTAAATCATCTGTCGTCATGTAACCCACTTCAAGAATGGCTTTTACTCTCACCCCATGTTCGGCACAGACCTCGACAACAGCAGCGATTTCGTTTTTGACATACTCATAGTCGCCGTCAAAATAACGGGCAAAATTGATGACCATATCGATTTCTTGTGCCCCGTCCGCCAAAGCCTTCTTTGTTTCAGCAACTTTACATTCGGTCGTTGTAGAGCCATGAGGATAACCGATAGGTACAAGTACCTTACAGGCACTGCCTTTCAGATGTTCTGCAGCCAAAGCAGCCCACGTCGGATAAATACAATTGGTGGCAAAGCCATATTTGATTGCCATTTCACAAGCTTTGATTACATCCTGCGAATTACAGTTTGGATTAAGGGACTCTGTGTAGTCCACCATCGAACAGATTTTTTTGATGGTTTCCTTATCTTCCGGGTACTTCAGTAACTTGTTCATTTTTAACCTTCCTTTTAATTTTTATTGGGTAAATTCCAATTCAATTTTTGGTAATAGGGTTTACTGCCTCGGATACGAACATCCGAACTATCTTTTCCGGTCCAATCAAGCACGCCTTTGCCGGTCTTGCAACCCAGGTTTCCTGCCTCAAAAGCATCTTTGATCAGTGCTTGAGGCTGCGTTGCGTTGCACAAATCCGGATATAGGTTTGTATGGATACTCATAATCATATCCAAGCCACAGTAGTCAAAATGCTCAAAAATACCTACAGAGGTATAGCGTTGTGCGAAACTATTGCGTAAAGCTGCATCCACTTCTTCCGGATCAGCGATGCCTTGTTCAACAATATTCACTGCTTCTCTAAACAAAGCATGGTGCATGCGATTTGCGATAAAACCCGGTGCATTTTTCTTTAGCACAACGGCTTCTCTGCCGCAATCAGAAAGCACTTCAAGCGTAAGATTTAATGCTTCCGCAGAAGTCTTAGAATTTTTAACGACTTCCACCAAGCGCACTAAGTGAGGAGGGTTCCAAGGGTGTGCGACTAAAACTTTCTCCTCAAAAGATAAGCCTTCCACTAAATCTTCTGCTGATATGGCCGATGTGCTCGAAGCTATGGCCTTTAGATTTTTACACTTTTCATTAAGCGTCTTATAGACACTTTGCTTAATGTCCCTATTTTCTACAATGCATTCGAAAACCAGATCCACTTCAGCCAAAGCATCATAACCTTCAACGATGTGTAGCAAATCGCGGCAAGCTGCGAACTCTTCTTCAGTCAACAAATCATTCGCGATTAAGTCACCTGCAAAGCCACGGTATCGCTCCAGACCCAGTTTGGCCTCCTCTTTATTGATGGCATAGAGGTAAGTTTTGAACCCGTTTCCTGTAAAAAGCAACGCTAAGCTTGAACCGATGACGCCTGTTCCGATAATACCGATGACATGGTTTTGTGATTTTTTCATGATCTTCACCTGTCCATATTTAATTGTTTAACAGATTATCTTTTACGTGATTGCATTTTGCTTTTTCTGATGCTGTCTAAAATGACTGCGAAGAGAAGGATGACACCTTTAGCAACGGTCTGCCAGTTGGCATTAACATTGAGCATCGTCATACCATTATTTAGGGTACCGATGAAGATTAAACCTAAGGCTGTACCTAATACACTGCCCTCGCCACCGGTCAAGCTGGTTCCACCTAATAAAACGGCGGTGATAATATCCATTTCCCAACCGGTCGCTGCATTAGCCAGTCCTGCGCCCATTAACCCGGTCAGAATGACACCGGATATTCCGGCAAAAAGTCCGGTCAGTGAAAAAATGAGTAATCTCGTCTTTTTAACCGATATACCTGCCAGATAGGCTGCACGCGCATTTCCACCCACAGAGTAAACCGCTCTGCCAAAGAGTGTGTTACGTAGCACGTAGTACATAACTGCAATCACTATAACCATGATGATGACCGGCACCGGGAGTGCATTAAAAAGCTTACCGGAACCCACAAACTTGACTGCTGATGACTCGAGCAATATGGTCTGACCGTCCGTGATGATCTGTGATAGACCTCTTACAACATTGGCCATGCCTAAAGTCACGATCGTCGGATGGATGGAAAATTGAGTGATAATTAAACCGTTTAGAAAGCCTACGAGTACCGAGGCGAGAATTCCGATTATTACCGCTAAGCCCCAAGGGAAAGAAAACTTGTCTAGTGTAGTAGTCACAATGACATTACATAAAGCCATACTAGCCGAAACAGACAAGTCCAAGCCGCCTGAGAAGATAACCATGGTTACACCCATCGCCGAAACACCTAAAACACTGATGGAAATGCCGATGTTTGCAACGTTGTTTAGAGATAAAAAGTAAGGGCTTCTGATCGATAGAAATACAAGCATCACCAAATAGATAGCCAGTAAAATGAAGACGGTATTACTTGTCAGCAACTGAAAAAGTCCATGCTTCTTTGAGTTCGATAAATCCTTAGACATATTATTGTTCTCCGTTCACAAGCTTGAGTAATGCAACCTGGCTGATGCCTTCAGACTTCAATTCGCCGCTGATTTTTCCGCCGTTTAGAACAATTATTCTGTCTGTGACCCCTGTGAGTTCCGGTAAGTCAGAAGACATCATAATCACTGCTTTTCCTTGGTTGCTGAGTTCGTCGAGAAGTTTGTATATTTCTGTTTTGGCACCGATATCCACACCACGAGTCGGATCGCATAAAATGAGCACTTCAGCTTTGGAATCTATACTGCGTGCAATAACCACTTTCTGCTGATTGCCACCACTGAGTGTTTTAACTTTCTGTTTATGGCCAATCGTACGAATTCTTAAATCATTGATATAGGTATCAACCAGTGCGTTTTCTTGTCTATGGTTTATAATGCCGAATTTGTATCTGTCATAGGCGCCGCTAAGGGTTGCATTGACACCAACCGACATTTCCATTAATAAACCTTCGTTCTTGCGGTCATACGGGACGAGACCAATTTTGTGCTTGAGACCGTCTGTTGGTTTCTTAATACTTACTTCTTTGCCTTTAACATAGATTGAGCCACTATCAATGGGATAATCACCAAAGAGCATGTTGCAGATTTCCAATTGTCCGGCACCCAGGAGTCCGTAAAGTCCAACTATTTCTCCGGCATTGACTGAGAACGAGATATCTTTGAGCTTTCCTGCATTGACTTTGTCGACTCTAAGCAATTCAGCCCCTATCTCTGATTTCTGGCTCGGGTAAACCTGTCGCAGTTCTTTACCGACCATCAATTGCACTAATTCACTGATGTTGGTAGCTTCCTTTTCCAGCGTCTTTATCCGCGCCCCATCTCTAAAGACACTGATACGATCTGATAGTTTCATAACTTCCTCGAGATAGTGAGAAATGTATAAAACCGTTACATTTTCACTGGCTAAATTTCGGATGAGTTCGAAAAGTCTTTCCTTTTCATCCATATTAAGGGCAGCCGTCGGTTCATCCATGATGAGAAGTTTGGCATCAGTCGATAGCGCTTTACAGATTTCCACCATTTGTTGTTCAGCAACAGAGAGATTTCTGACGATTGTTTTAGGACTGACCTTTAAACCGATGCGATCCATCAATTTGATGGCTTCATCGTTCATTTTTTCCCAGTCGATCGTTTTGCTACCGGACTTTTGAATAGGATGGCCAAGAAATATATTCTCAGCGACAGACAATGTATTAATTAAGCTAAATTCTTGATAAATAATACTGATACCCATGTCTTTGACCATCTTGGGGCTCTCAAAAACCACATGTTGGCCTTCATACCATATTTCACCACTATCCGGCTTGTGATCACCTACAATCATGCGCACGAAAGTGGATTTCCCGGCCCCATTCTCACCAATTATGGTGTGTATTTCGCCCTTCTCAAGCTCAAAATCGATCCCGCTGCAGGCGATAATACCATCGAAGGTTTTGCGCAGCTTTTTAGTTTCCAAAATCAGCATGACTTATACCTCATGGCCTGAAGTTGGGGATTACTCCCCAACTTCCAACGAACTGTAAATCAAATTATTTTATGACGTATTCGGGGTAATATTCGCCTAGATTCTCATTGGTAATCATTTCCAAAGGCGGCCCGGACAACTCGGGAATCTCTTCACCGTCAGCTAGTTTAATTGCCATTGGGACTAAATCTTCTCCCCATTTCTCGGCAAACATCGCCAAGGATCCTAAGAGACGGCTGCCCGGTTGTTGCATCGCGGTAAAGAAGGCTTTTGTTCCTGCACTGCTGGCGATGATGACATCTTCCGAACGACCGGCATTGGCGGCAGCAGCTTCTGCAGCAATGGCGGGCTCGTCAATGTGCATCCACATTAAAACTTTCTGATTCGGGTGGGCCGTCAGGAAATCGGTAACGGCTGCTCTTGTCACTTCTGAGTCTGCCTTGGTGTTGAACTCAAATTTTTCTTTACCGGGGAATAATTCTTCTATTGCTTGCTCACCGCCTTTTTGGCGATCAACAAAATTCTGGCCGGATTGGGGAATATTTCCGTAAAGAACGACGACATCTTCATCTTTCCAATTGGCATTGGCATAGTCTGCCAAAGCCTTGCCCATTAGATAGCCAGTCTTGACATTATCCATTGCATACAAAGGTGCATCAGGTACAGCCATTTGTACGGCCAAGACAGGTATGCCTGCGTCTTTCATCATCTGGGAAATGGTCTCATTGACCTGATATTCCATTTGGTACTCGATAAAACAATCGACCTGCATGGCAATTGCATTTCTGGCATTCTCGACTGCTTTATTAGGGTCAAAGGCATTGTCCATGTTGATAATTTCAACATTACCCATTCTGGCAGCAACTTCTTCAACGTTATTCCTTGCCAGTACTGCACTGGATGTGGTGGAAGAAACGATGGCAAAGGCAATGCGATATTTATCCTTTTTGCCACTTGCTGCGACTTGTTCTGTTTCCGAAGCGGCAACTGCGGTTTCGCTCTGGGCACCAGCGCTTGTATTGGCTGCTTTTGTTTCCGCTGCAGTCGTTGCGGCAGGGCCGCAGGCTGCTAATACAAAAACGGAACTGACGATAAGACTTAAAAGTTTAATTCTTTTCTTCATGGTTTTCTCCTAAACTCGAAAATAATTAATGCTTGCTTTAAGAAATCGATACGATAATTTGATTAAGCTTGGCTTCTGCGCTCTTTAATAAACGCCAGACAATTGGTCCATGCTTTTTCGAAGGTAGTTCTGAATCTCACCACTGGGCTGAAATGTTCGTATTCTTCTTGATCCAAAGAATTAGGTACATACGCCTTCCTAAACATTTCGCTCTTTGCACAAAGTTCATCAATGACACCGTAAGGGGTTGGAGCTAAGAAACGTTGTACAACGGGGAGGTTCTCTTCTATTAATTTGTCCGCAGTGCCTTTCCAGTTGATCGTCACTTCTGACCTGGCACCGACCATTTCTGTGAAATGATGTAAACCTCTGGCTCCTCCGGATAAAAGGCGAACCTTCGATTTTCTGCTATCCATCAGCTGTTGGATTTTTTTGGCACAGGCAATACCGGCTTGCCACAAAGCGTCCTTGTCAATATCGGTATTGTCTTTTGCAATCAGTGCCTGTAAATCTTCATCAAAGATACCGGCAATGTGCGCCATATACATGACGGGGGGGTTAGTCATGCCCTGACTTGCTTCTTCATACACATCACAGACGTCCATAGCTTGATCAACAGACATCACTTCTGTGGCCAGCATTGGTACGCCTTCTTTGACCAATATACGCATAGCATCTAAACCATCTTTGGTTGCAGGAATTTTGATAATCATGTTGTCGGCTGCTGCGCGATGCGCATGGGCGTAGTCAATAATGCTCTGAACATCCTCTTTGAAGGGGCTGCCTTGAATACTGACCCAACCATCATGGCCACCAGAGGCTTCGAACATGGGCTTAAACGTTTCACAGATATTTTTAATGAGAATCATTTGAAACTCATCTAAAACAGCTTCGTCATTTTGATTGTTTTTGATTAGATCGTCCAAGATTTCTAACGCGTAAACGGATTCATGCTGGTCTTGTAAAATCTTCCAAGGGAACGAGGGATTTTGGGTACACCCAACCGCACCCGCTTCAACTGCCCACTCCGCTTCTTGGCGAGTGACATTGTTGATCCAGAAACCGGTAGGTGTAATTTTGCTGACTCTTTTGAAATAATCACTTTTCATGTTTAACTCCTCATACTATGTGTGTTTATTAGAATTTGACTTGATCTTTACCCTTGAGTTGCAACATTTCTCGCGCCTCATCCGGTGAAGCAATCTCAAAATCCAAACTTTGTAAAATGCCGGACATCTTTGCGACTTGTTGCGCGCTACCTTCTGCCAATTCACCTGCTCCGGAAATGTAGAGGCTATCTTCCATTCCGACTCGGCAGTTGCCGCCGTAAACCGCGTTAAAGGCACTATATCTAAACAAGCGTCTTCCTCCGGCAACGATGGAATATTGGATATCTGACCCGAGTAAGTTTTTAGCTGTGTTGGTAAAATAAATGAGGTTATCGATGGTTAAAGGAGCACCTCCCATGACGCCTAGCACAAACTGGATATAGATTGGCTTCTTGATTAAGCCCTTTTTCAGAAAGTAGGCCAGATTAGAAATTTGTCCTAAGTCAAAGACTTCAAATTCAGGTCTGGTTCCACTATCGTTCATGATTTGTATGCAGTATTCCATGTCAGCAAAAGTGTTCTTGAATATTCCCGCATAGGTGCCTTTTAGAAAAGGGACTTCCCAATCATATAAGGGATTATCCATGCCTTTAGCCAGTTCAGAGAGGACAAAGTTTGTTGTTCCGGCATTACAGGAAGCAATCTCAGGTTGGAATTCGGGAATAACCGCCAGGCGTTCTTCAATCGACATACCTATTGCACCGCCGGTAGAAATGCCGATGACTACATCTGAGCGCTCTTTAATCCCGGACAAAATCTGCCGCAGAGCCTGAATGTCTGACGTCGGTTGACCGTTATCTTTGCGCGCGTGAATGTGTACCATGCTGGCACCTGCCTCCGCTGCAGCCACTGCATCGTTAATGATGCCCTCTATACCTTTGGGCAAATATGGGGACATAGTCGGCGTATGAATGGCTCCGGTAACGGCAGCTGTGAGAATAGTTTTTCTTTGTTTAGCCATGACGATTATTCCTTTCTCTTCGATTCCTGTTTCAGTATTCTGTTTTGGTCTTAAGATTGTTTTTTCTGCTGCTCGTAGTATTTTTGACGACGACGATGAAGCGATGATTTTTCATAGTTATAGTCTTCACTGCCGTCCGGGTACCAGTAACGTTTGATGTCTTGATCCTGCGGATACAGGAAACGTCCACCGCAAGCCATAATGACGGTTTTGATTTCGGGGGTAATTTCGCTGACGATTCTCTCAAATTGTGCCGGGAGCAGATCGGGATCACCGGTGCAGTTGGCCCAGTTATCGTAATGGTCCGGGATAAGCACCTTGGCTTTTAGTGTTTGCCCTAATCTGGCACAGTCATAGGGCGTCATTTTATCTGTGGCACCGGGGGCGTTAAAGCCCATATCAAAGATTGCCACATCAATGTCATAGTTTGCGGCTATTTCCACATAGCCATCGTTGTACCAGGTATCACCGAGGAAGAGGATGTTTCCGCCGGAAGTTTTGAAGAGGAATGATACGCAACAATCCTCATAAGCCATTAATTCATCACTGTCCGAAGTACGAATGGCAGTGTCGTCATAGTTAATCAGGAAATCAACTTCAGCGCCTTTCAACTTCAATGACTCACCGACTTTTGCAACAATGATTCTTTCATCGGGAACTTCAAAGCCCTTCTTCTTAACAGCCATCGGAGGAGCGATGAAGGGTGCATCTGTTGTCTGCAAAGCAGCCTTAACCGCATACACGTCGCAGTGATCTTGGTGCATATGGGAGCAAAAGACGCCATCGAGTTGATTGAACTTCCAAGGATCGATGACTTGAGGGTTTAAGCGAAGCCAATTGATGCTGTCTGCACCGGACTGTTTGCAGACACCACAGTTACCAACACGCTCAGTATAAAGTGAAGGTCCGCAATACTGATCAATCCAGTAAATTCCACCCTCGTCTGTTTTCAGAACCCAGGAGGGGCCGCCACACCACCACAGTGCAACTTGTCCTTTGGGCACTTCAATGTTCTCGATTTCTTGATTGAGGAAGGTGCCCCATTCAGGGTAGCAATCCTCCAGCCACTGTGAGCGACTCATCTCCATATTATGGGTAACGTAAGTACCGGAAATTATGCCGCGTCCGTCTGATTTAGGAATGTTGTTATTATTCATGTTTCCTTACCCTTTCTGTAACTCCGCTAATATTTCATTGAATTTTGTCTGTTGTCTGACATGCGACAACGATAACACGGCTATTTTGTGCTGTCAATGCCAAATATCCGATGATATATTTGTGCATATTGTCATTTGATGATTTTTCTACTTGCTTGCATATTGGCTGCAATAGTATTAAACTCGTGCAATACAATAGAAAATGAGGATAGTTAAAGCTTATGTCAGACAATGATCAAGTCTTTCCAGGAATTTTTGATAGTTTGAGATCGGAAGTCTCTGAAAATCTGGCAGACCGGCTCTTCCACCAATTGAGCGAAATGATTCTTAACGGAGAACTACCCGCAGGTTATGTCTTCCCTAATGAGAATGTCTTCTGCGCACAGTTGGCTGTTGGCAGGAGTACGCTGAGAGAAGTCTATAAAGCCCTTTCCTCCTTTGGTTTCATTACACGCAGTAAAACCGGAACCATTGTTAATGACCGTGATAAAATCATTAGTGCAACTCCGCTGAATGTCACATTAGACCGCTCGAGTCTTAAAGACCTATTGGAATTTCGCTTGATGCTGGAATCCGAAACCGCACAACTGGCTGCTCATAGAGCCACCAAAGCCGATATTGACAGGCTTACAGCGCTATTTGATAAGTCGCTTGAAATCTACGAAAAACATGATTTTGATGAGATGCTAAAGCAAGATATTCGTTTTCATTTGGCCATCGCCGATGCATCACACAACAGACTGCTTAGAGATACGATGACCTCTGTCATCCCTACTTGGGAGCGGGCTGTTGGTCATAACTTTATGGAAGCCATGAGAAAAAAACAAGATATATTAATGAAAACAGCTTTGCAACATAAGGAATTAGTTTCTGCTATAAAATACAAAGACGGCGAAGCAGCACGAGAATTGATGCGCGAGCACATTGTCTTTGTCAGCAAATAAACTGTTTTAACTGCTGTGAGTAAAGGCGTTGATTCATCTTGGATTGACGCTTTTTTCAGTCTTCAGTTTATCAATTTCATAGATCTGAGATAAGTTTTGCACTGCATATTGACTAATCAACTCAAGGCATGCTATATTTTTATCGTCTTGTCTGACAACATCTATCAATAAATTGTTTTTTCGTTGTGAAATATCAACGAATCTGTTGATGAGTGCCTTTCACTATCGATTATTTGGAGGTTTTAGATGCAAGCAGCAAGAGCCAATCTGGAACGAATAAAAGACAGCATTCAAGGGCTTAAGCCCGATCGTCGACCTTATTTGTTCTTTATCAATTTCCCTTTTATTAAATCCATAACAGGCGTTAATTTACACGAGTACTTCAATGACCCCAAAACTATGATGGACGCTCAAGTTGAAACGTTTCGTAAACTCGGTTTAGACGGCCCACTCCAACCTGACTATGGTGTTGTGGCTGAATGCAGCGGAATGGGCAGTGAGATTCGTTATGATGACCTGGGCTTCCCTTCTGTGCGTCATGCTGATGACATTGAACTGGAAGAACTAATTAATATGCCTGTGGCTGATCCCTGGGCTGGCAGTTTGATGACTAATGCGCTCGAAGCACTGATCTACATGAAAGAGCACGCACCAAGCGGTTTTCGTGTCGAAAATTCCTTGATGGTGGGGCCTTTTACAACAGCCGCTACTTTAAGAGGGATTTCAGAGTTCTGCTGTGATGTACTGACAGAAGCGGAACTGGTGAAAGAACTACTTCATAAAGTGACCCAATCCGAGATTGCTTTTATGAAGGAGCAAGAGCGTATCTTAGGTAAAATTGACTATATTCTACTTGCAGACGATATCTCCAGCTTCTTCAGCGACGAACACTTCAGGGAGTTTGTCACACCAACTTATGATCAGCTTTATGCCGCCTTCCCTAATGCTCAGCGCTGGCTGCACAACGACGGTGAAGCAGGGCATTTGGCTGCCGCCATTGCCGATGCCGGCTTTAAACTCTGGCATTGTGGGACCAGCTTTGATATTGCTCAGGCCCGCATTGATTCCCGAGGTGAAGTCAGTCTGGTAGGCAACCTCTCCCCGATCAGCGATATTAAAAACGGCTCGACCGAAGAAGTGAAAGCAAGAGCAGCAGCACAGTTGGATATTTTTGCCTCTGATCCAAAATTCATCTTGGGTGCTGGTGGCTATATCAATTATGGTACTCCTCTTGAAAATCTATTAGCTGTTATTGAAGCCGCAGAAAACAGAGTTCTTTGAGGGGTGAAAAAGATGAATGAAGTAGTTATAGTTGCCGCTCTTCGTACTCCTATTGGCAAGTTCGGTGGCGCTTTTAAAGATACAAGTGCTGTAAGCTTAGGCACCTGCGTGGTGGGTGCACTACTGGAGCAAAGCGGGATTCAAACTAAAGAAGTTGACGAACTCATTTTCGGCAATGTCTTACAAGCAGGTTTAGGGCAAAATGTAGCAAGACAAGTAGCAATGCAAGCCGGATTACCTGAAAGCATGCCTTCTTTCACTGTTAACAAAGTTTGCGGCTCCGGCTTAAAAGCCGTCGCTTTGGCGGCTCAATCGATTCGTTGCGGTGACAACGACGTGGTCATCGCCGGTGGCTGTGAAAACATGAGTCAGGCACCCTTTGTGCTCGAAGGGGCACGTTGGGGCTTACGTCTAGGCTCAGGAAAACTAAACGATACAATACTTTGTGATGGCTTGAGTGATGCCTTCCATCATATCCATATGGGTGAAACAGCAGAAAATATCGCTTCAGCTTATGGTATCAGCAGAGCAGAACAGGATGCTTTTGCCGTACAAAGTCAGAACAAAGCGGAAGCAGCCATAAATGCGGATCGATTCAAGAACGAAATCGTCCCGCTCATCATAACCCAGGCAAAAGGCGCGACCCTGACCATCGAAAACGATGAGTTCCCACGTTTTGGCAGTAAGATCGAACATATGGCCAAGCTAAGACCTGCTTTCAAAGAGAACGGTTCCGTCACTGCCGCCAACGCTTCGGGGATTAATGACGGGGCAGCTGCGCTACTCCTGATGAGCTCTGATAAAGCCCACGAACTCAATCTACGACCTATGGCGCGCATCATCGGCTCTGCCTCCGCCGGAGTCAGTCCTCTGGTTATGGGCACTGGACCGGTTCCGGCTATTAGAAAGCTCGTATCTCAAACCAATGTTGAGCTTTCAGAGATTGACCGTTTCGAACTTAATGAAGCATTCGCAGCCCAGGCACTGGCAGTCATGCAGGATCTAGATTTACCTTCGGAGAAAGTTAATGTTAATGGGGGTGCCATTGCACTAGGTCATCCGATTGGCGCGTCCGGATCAAGGATCCTGGTCAGCCTTTTGCACGAACTGGAGCGGAGTGAGAGTCATTACGGGCTGGCTTCGCTTTGCATTGGTGGCGGACAAGGGATTGCAATGCTAGTCGAAGCAATTAAGAATTAGGAGCTTAATATGCCTTACATTCAAATTCATACAGGAATTAAATTAGATGAGACACAACAAGAGAAAATCTATCAGCAGATATCAGAAATCATCGCTATTCTACCCGGCAAAACGAAAGCCGGACTGATGCTAAATATTCTCGATGAGCAGAAGATGTTTTTTCGAGATGAATCATCAAGCTGCCTTTACGCGTCGGTGAATCTCTATCTTATGGTGGCTGATAAAGACAAAGCCGCATTCGCCGAGACACTAGCGCTATTGCTGGCAGATGTAACGGGCATTGATAAAAACAAAATGTACATCAGCTTCCAGGAATATGGCAATTGGTATAGTAACGACGCATTCAAATAAACTTTCAATATCTTCACAATGACATAAAAAGCCTGATTTCTCTATGACCGTGCGTCTGAGATTTCAGGCTCTTTTTGTATTCCGTTTGTGCTAGTCAACAAGAGAAAACTTAAACACCGTTTTTGACTCAAATTCGGTACCTGCTTTAAACATGCAGCTCGGAAATTGTGGCTTATTAGGCGTATCCGGAAAGTATTGTGTTTCCAAGCAAAAGCCGCTCCGACTGACATAGGCAGATTTGTTGCGTTCTGCCGCTTCCCTGCCCAGGAAATTACCGGTATAGAACTGCACGCCCGGTAAGTCCGTGAAGACTTCCATCACGATACCGCTATCTGGGGCTTCAACGACGGCGACGGGTTTGTCAAATCCCGGATTGTTCAAAACAAAATTGTGGTCATAGCCGTGGCCGTTTTGGAGCTGCGTGTCGCTTTTGGCGATGTCGCGGCCGATGGCTTTCTTTTGCCGGAAATCAAATGCTGTTCCTGATACACTGCGAATTTCACCACTCGGAATCGATGCCTCGTCAACAGGAGTAAAGGAGTCACAATCCAAATACAAGACATGGTCCAAAACCGAGGCTTGGTTCTCCCCTTCAAGGTTGAAATAGGCGTGGTTTGTGAGATTAAAAAAAGTGTCACGATCAGCCAGGGCTTGGTAAGAAACACTCAGGGCGTTGTCATCGTTTAGATGATATCGCACAGAAATATCCGCACTGCCTGGCATTCCTTGATCACCGTCCGGGCTATGAAGTGAGAATTTCACCACAGATTCATTGTCCATAAGCTCTGATCGCCAAATACGATTGGCAAAACGCTCAAAACCATTATGCAGAGTATTTTTCCCTTCATTTTTGTCCAATTGATAAACTCTGCCGTTTAGGCTGAACTGCGCATTTGAAATCCGGTTGGCAACGCGCCCTACCACCGCACCATGGCTCGCCTTATTATCAAAGTAAGCTTCCGGATCTTTATAGCCCAGGACCACATCCTGAACTTGTCCATTACGATTTGGTACGAGCATTTTCAGGATTGATGCACCGACATTACTGAGTAAAACTTCCATCCCCTGACTATTTCTTAAAGTAAATAATTCGATGCCAGAGTCTTTATACTTTTCTTTGATGATGTTCATGCGTTTACCTCTCTGTTCCGAAATGCTGCTTAAAACTCAATGTCTGCTTCATCGTACAACACACCCAGCATATTGTCATACACCAGATCAGCAATCAGATAGGAGCGGTCTTCAGCCCAGCACCAGCGACTGTTTAAAAATGTCTTAACAGGTACCGGAACTTCTAATCGTCTTGGCTCGGGTGGGTTTTTCTTGGCATGGCAATACATGAGCGTCAAAATCACATGCCCCAGATCGGCAAAATAGTAATGAAAAGGCCGTAACTCTTCAGGCAAATTTGCATAAGGACGCTCACTGTCGCTCCATATCGCTGCAGTGTTTACCCCACTGAAAACAGGTCTATTCATTTCCGAATCTTGAATGGTCATCGTGAGTCCCCAATCGGAAATACATCTGCAAACTGAAGTATGTCAGCCCAAAGCCTCTTCCAAAGCCTTTAGCATGACCTTTTTATTGGGCTTCTTACCCGTCCACATTTCAATATTTAGCGCTGCCTGATTAATCAACATGCCCATACCGGTGCTCCAACGCGCACCCTGCTTTTCAGCGGCACGCAGCAACGGAGTGACAGCCGGGTTTGGAATCACATCCTGCACAAACATGTCGGGCTTAATGCTGCTGACGTCAATATTGGGCATTTCATCCACGTTGGGATACAAACCAATCGGTGTTGCATTAACCAGGATATCGGTATCCTCAGGAACAACATAGGTCCCAACCCAATCCACGTATTCAATATTTTGGTTCAAAGGTTTCAGCACTTCGATGATGCTGTCTCCAAGAGCACGGTCTTCCGGGCGGTTCACGATTTTGATGCTACCGACACCCGCAAGGCACATCTCCACACAAATGGCACGCGCGGCCCCACCGGCACCGAGGATGACTAGTTTTTTGCCCTTAGGATCGACTTGATTCTCCTGCAAAGCCTCCATGAAGCCTTTACCGTCCGTGTTGTCACCAAAAAGCTTACCGTCAGTATTGACGATCGTATTCACTGCGCCGATTAATTTCGCACTTTCAGAAAGCTCGTCGAGATATGGAATGACGTTTATCTTGTGTGGAATCGTGCAGTTCACACCCTTCATTTTAAAGGCTTTCAGACCGGCAATGGCATCGCCCAAAGCTTCGGGCTCTACATCAATCGTATTAAAATGCCAGCGTTCCAGACCCATATCGGCAAAAGCCGCATCCTGTATCACCACCCCGGGATTCTCCGCCACCGGATGACCAAAAACGCCCACCATATTGTCGAGATAATTCTGTTCTTTCATACTCCGATCCTTTCAACTGCAACTTTTACACTTAGTCTTTTTAGTATAAAACGAGTTTCCTCACCCAACCATTGTACACAGTTATTGCCGCTTATGTCTGTTCTTTCTCAAGGCTTGTTCTTGTCAAATACTGAACCATTTTAGGTACGCTAAACAAAGCACAAGCTCATAAAACAGGCGTATTATCGGAGACTCAGAATAACTGCTGTGATTTAGCTGGATTTTGCCGTACTTAAATGTTCTTTATAGAATCGTTTATACGTAAACACAGCAATACTCCCTGCCGCAAATGTCCAAGAAACGGGATAGCTGTAATAGACAATGTCTATGCTGTGATAAATTGGCAGCACTGAAAAGACCCAGGTCAGGCGGATGACACATAAACAGGCTAAGGCGACAATCATGGGTACCAATGTGTTCCCGCTACCTCTGAGGCTACCCGAAAGAGTGGCAAAAATCGCGAAAATCCAATACGTGGGGCAGATAACGAGCATCATGCGCTTCCCATAAGACAAAACCTCGGGCCCTGCATTAAAGAGCGACAGTAGTGGTTCTGAAAAGAGCAAGACCACTGCACCGAGTATAATGGCCGCGATGCAAGAGATGAGCAGACAGGTTTTACTGGCCTTTACTGCCCTTTCTTTATTTCCTGCTCCGATGTTTTGCGCAACAAAGGTTGTAATAGCAATACCAAATGCATCGATGATCATAAAAAGGAAACCGTCGATTTTATTGGCGGCTGCCGTCCCCGCAACAGCCGTTGAGCCAAAACCATTGATTTTCATTTGTAAAAGGACATTCGAAAAACTAATCACTACCGTCTGTAAGCCCGCCGGAATGCCCATCTTGAGCATTTTCTTGAGCAAACTTGCAGAAAATGTAATGCCCGAGAGACCGGGATAGTGAGCCAGGTCCGATTTGAAAATAACGCGACTCGTCAAGATCGCCGAGACAACTTGAGAAATGACTGTCGCCCAAGCAGCTCCGTCCACACTCCAGCCGAAGCCCGCTACAAAGACGAGGTCGAGCACGATATTCATGACACAGGAAATCGTCAGGATACGCAGAGGGGTGCGGGAGTCGCCTTTTGCCCGAACGATACCCGAACTGATGTTATAGATCATCTGCGGGATCATACCGCCAAAAATGATCTGCATATAAAGCGTGGCCAAATCAAGAATATCTGCCGGTGTGTCCATTAACTGTAAAAGCGGTCTGGCGAGTAACAAACCCACCACGGTCAAAAATACGCCACCTGCCGCAGCAATCACAAAAGCTGTACCGACGGTGCGATGCAAACCCTTGTTGTCTTCGGCACCGAAAAACTGCGAATAAACAATACTGGCACCGACAGATAAACCAAGAAACAAGCCGAGTAGAAGGTTGCTGATCGAGTTGGTAGCACCGATAGCCGCCATGGCTTCATGTCCGGTAAATTTCCCTACAATCAACAAGTCAGCGGTACTGTAAAGCTGTTGGAAGACGCTACTCAAAATCAGCGGCCAGGCAAAACGCAAGAGTTCCTTCCAAATGACTCCCGATAAAATAGGATTCAAAGTATGGGGCGCTTCGCTTTGCAATTCGGCGGTGTGTTCGGACATGGTGGTGTTTTTTCCCCTCAAAACCTTATTGTTATTTAGTATAACGCAACGAATCGGGCGTGGCATGAACGTTTAGGAGCGAATTGCTGGTGATTTTTCATGCTTCTAGTATTAAGCAGTGTGTACGCAAATCAAGCTATTTCCTTTCACTAAAGAGGGTGGTGCTTACATATGGCAGGCCTCACTTAAGCTATGCTATACTCACAGAAAGTAGCGTAAACCCTCGCACATCCTTAGATGTAGAACTCATGGATAGACAAAGATGAACGCTAATCACAAACTTAACCGCAAGACAGAAACAGGTGTTTTTGGCTAGCGGTTTTTTCGTTCTGACCTCTTATTCAATGATTCCTATCTAAGGAAGCAGCAAGAAAGGACGTGTTTTATGGGAAAATACAGTACCGACGCCAAGCTTCTCCTGGAAAAAGTAGGAGGTAAGGAGAACATCGCCGCCGTTTCACATTGCGTGACACGCATGCGCTTTGTTCTGAATGATGAATCAAAAGCGGACATTAAAGGCATAGAAGCCATCCCATCAACCAAAGGCACCTTCACTCAAGCCGGACAGTTTCAGGTGATTATCGGAAACGACGTTGCCGATTACTTTAATGACTTCAAAGCCATTTCAGGTATTGAAGGCGTTTCCAAGGATGCCGCCAAAACCGCGGCCAAAAAGAATCAGAACTTCATCCAGAGGGCGATGTCCAACCTTGCTGAGATTTTTGCCCCCTTGATTCCGGCGATTATCGTTGGAGGTTTGATTCTCGGTTTCCGCAATATCATCGGCGAAATTAAAATGGTCAATAACGGTACTGAGACCCTCACTCAGGTTTCTGTGTTCTGGAACGGCATGAACAATTTCCTATGGCTGATTGGTGAAGCAGTCTTCCACTTTTTACCTGTCGCCATCGTCTGGTCCATCACACGCAAGATGGGCACCACCCAGTCTTTGGGTATTGTCTTGGGTATCACCTTAGTTTCCCCTCAATTGCTAAATGCTTACGCCGTAGCAAGTACTGCTGCTGCTGATATTCCCTTTTGGGATTTTGGATTTATGACGGTGGAAAAAATCGGCTATCAGGCCCAGGTCCTACCGGCTATCATGGCAGGCTTCGTCTTGGTCTATCTTGAAAAGGGCTTGCGAAAAATCACGCCGGTGGTGGTGCAGATGATTGTCGTGCCCTTCTTCTCGTTGCTCCTTTCCGTTATGGCTGCCCATTTTATTTTAGGGCCTATTGGCTGGGTCATCGGGAACTGGCTATCAGCCGTCGTCTCTGCAGGACTTAGCTCAACCTTTAACTGGCTCTTTGCGGCGGTATTCGGTTTCGCTTACGCACCGCTCGTCATTACAGGTCTACATCATATGTCCAATGCCATCGACTTACAGCTAATCTCGGCTTATAACGGGACAAACCTCTGGCCGATGATCGCCCTTTCAAACATAGCTCAGGGCTCCGCTGTTCTGGCTATGATTTTTTTGCAAAAGAAAGATGCCAAAGCCAAAGAGGTTTCTATTCCAGCCTGCATTTCATGCTACCTGGGTGTCACCGAGCCCGCCATGTTTGGTGTCAATATTAAATATGGCTTCCCGTTTATCTGTGCGATGATTGGTTCGTCGATTGCCGCCGTCATCTCCATCGTGGGAGGTGTATTTGCCAATTCCATCGGAGTCGGGGGCTTGCCTGGTATTTTGTCGATTCAGCCAAAGCATATGCTGACTTTTGCCCTGGCGATGGCCGTAGCTATCGTCGTCCCCTTTGCCCTCACCTTTACGATGGGTAAAAGAAAACTGCCCCAACTGGCTGCGGCCGCTTTAGCTGACGCGGATGCAAGTGAACTTCCCAGCGAAACCGGCGGTGACGCCACCACCGCTGCAGTTGCAGGAGGCTCTGCAGTCGCTGCAGCAGCCGCTTCCTCGAAACCCGCCATCGAACTGACTGCCTTCCTGGACGGAAAAGTGGTGCCTATCGAAGATGTACCCGATAAAGTCTTTTCTACAAAGATGTTGGGCGATGGGATTGCCATCGACCCCAGCAATGAAGATTTAATCTCACCTTGTGACGGTGAAATTAACGTGGTCATGGATGAGTCGTTTCATGCCTGCGGACTCCTTTTAGAAAACGGCATGAGCCTACTCTTTCACATTGGCTTAGACACGGTCGCCATGAAGGGCGACGGATTTGTTTCCCATGTACAGGTGGGCGATAAAATCACCAAAGGGCAGAAACTCATCAGCTTCAGCTTAGAAAAAATTAAAGCCGCAGGCTATTCGCCTCTGACTATGCTGATTGCCGCCGAAATGGGCGAAAACAATCACGTGCGTTTCTTCGGTGAAGGGATGGTTAAGGCCGGACAGGACTTAATTGGTATCGTCAACGAGTAATATTAAGCCAACGGAGGAATATATGTCTGATTTCAAAAATGCGACCGTCTATCAAATCTATGTGAAGTCTTTTATGGACAGTAACGGGGACGGAATCGGCGATCTCAAGGGCATCACTTCACAGTTGGATTACCTGGCATCGTTGGGTGTGGACTACCTGTGGTTGACACCCTTCTTCCTTTCACCTTTGCGCGATAACGGGTATGACGTAGCCGACTATCTCTCCATCGACCCCGTCTTCGGCAATATGGACGAGCTTGAAGAGCTGATTGCCAAAGCTGAGGAAAAAGGCCTTGGTCTGATGCTGGACATGGTCTTTAATCACACGTCTACGGAACATGAGTGGTTTAAAAAAGCCCTGACTGGGGATGAAAAGTATTTGGCCTACTACAAGTTTGTAGATGGCCACCCTGATCAGCCGCCCACAAATTGGGTGTCTAAATTCGGTGGCTCTGCCTGGCATTATGTTCCGCATCTAGGTAAATGGTATCTGCATCTTTTTGATGTCACGCAGGCTGATCTAAACTGGGACAATCCCGAGGTCCGCGAAGAACTGAAACAAGTCATTCGCTTCTGGAAGTCCAAAGGAATAAAAGGCTTCCGCTTCGATGTCGTCAACCTCATTTCCAAGCCAGCGCAGCTGGAAGATGATGAGCAGGGAGATGGACGGCGGTTTTATACCGATGGTCCACACGTTCATGAGTATCTTAAAGAATTGGTGAGGGATACAGGTTTGGCTGACGATATCACAGTAGGCGAAATGTCTTCCACCTCGATCGCAAACTGCATTCGTTACAGCAATCCTGACGAAGGCGAATTATCCATGGTCTTCTCCTTCCACCATCTGAAAGTCGATTATCTCAACGGGGAAAAATGGGCCTTAATGCCACCCGATCTCACCGCACTGAAACGCCTCTTTACAGATTGGCAGTTAGGTATGCTGGAAGGAGGCGGATGGAACGCGTTATTCTGGTGTAACCATGATCAACCGCGGGCCGTTTCCCGCTTTGGTGACGATCAGAATTATCACCGCGAATCAGCAAAAATGTTGGCTGCTTGCATCCACCTTATGCGCGGCACGCCCTACATCTATCAGGGCGAAGAGATTGGCATGACCAATGCTTATTATGAAACGATTGAGTCTTATCAGGATGTAGAAAGCCTCAATTATTACGAGATTCTTTTGCAAGCCGGAAAAACACAATCTGAAGCCCTGGGCATTATCAGTGCACGCTCAAGAGACAACGGCCGTACACCGATGCAATGGGGTCCGGGCCCCAACGCTGACTTCTCAAGCGGCAAGCCGTGGCTGACTCCGGCTAAGAACTACTGCGACATCAACGTCCAAAAGGCACAGGTAGAAGAAAACGGGATCCTGCAGTTTTACAAAACATTGGTCGAACTGCGCAAGACGCTTCCCGTCATCGCATACGGAAATATTTCATTCATTGAGCAAAAAACAGCCGCACTTTTCTGTTTCAAGAGAAATTATGAATCCAAAGAGCTTGTCGTTCTCAACAACCTCAGCAAGGAAGCTGTATTCTTGGATGAAGTGCTTGATTTAGAGGCTTATTCTTGTCTCCTTTCCTCATACGATGACAAACCCGAGCAAAAACAGATCAATGAACTAAGACCGTTTGAAAGCCTCTGTTTCTACAAAAAATGAATATGTAGCGAAGCCCAATCTCTGCAATTTGAGATTGGGCTTTGTTTTTTTGTTATGTTGACCATTTTGTCATGTTAGTTAAACTGCGGATGCATATTTCATAATAAGCTCTTCGGACGCATCTTCCGCCATCACTTCGCCGGTCATTTTGCCCTCATGCATCACCAGAATCCGATCACACAAGGTTAAAAGTTCAGGTAGTTCTGAAGAAACCATCAGAATACCTATGCCCTGTTCGGCGATGTTTCGTAGAATGCCATATACTTCTGCCTTTGCACCCACGTCAATGCCTCTGGTTGGCTCATCACAGAATAGGATTAATGGATTATTGGCAATCCATTTGGCAATGACTACCTTCTGCTGATTTCCACCACTTAAGGTGAGAATTCCGTCCTCGGCTTTACCTATTTTGATTTTAAACTTATCAATTAACTCCGCCATTAGCTTATCGGTAAGCTTTTTGTTCAACAAACCGTTTTTACTGATGTTTTTCATCACCGTAATTAAGGCATTCTGTTGAATAGACATCGTGGTAATCAAACCATCGTCACGTCTGTTTTCAGGAATCAAGCTGATACGATTATTGATTGCATCAATAGGAGAATGAATATTTACTTTGTTCCCACTGATAAAGACCTCTCCTGCATCAAGTTTGTCAGCGCCGAAGAGTGACTCCAATATCTCGGTTCTGCCGGACCCGACGAAACCTGCCAAGCCTAGTATTTCCCCCTTATGTAAATCAAAACTGACATCATGGAATTTGCGATGTCTACTAATGCCCCTTACGGAAAGCAGCTTGTCACCGATTGGCCTTTTTCTGCCTTCAGGTAATTTATCAATGAGACGTCCCACCATCATCGATATGATGTCATCGACGCTGATTTCGTTGATATTTTTTGTCGCCACAAATCGTCCGTCTTTGAAGATGGTCACCCGTTGGCCCAGCTCCATTACTTCGTCAAGTCGGTGACTAACGTAGATTACGGTTGTATTGTTTTCCTTAATAAGCTGCCGCACCACTTTGAACATCACGTCGCGTTGGTCATTGGTTAATGCCGCAGTCGGTTCATCGAGTATGAGTACCTTGGGTTTGCTAAATACTGCTTTAGCAATCTGAACGATAGACTGTTCGGCTATGCTTAAAGATTCCAATAGATCACTCGGCTTTATATTGAGATGAAATAACTCCAACAATTCACTGGTTTTACGACTCATGTATTTTTCATCGAGAAATATACCTTTATTTGCCTTATGTGAACCCATAAAAATATTGTGAGCCACACTCATGTTTAAACAAAGGGGAACCTCCTGGTGAACTACTGCAATACCAAGACGTTCTGATTTCTGGATGCTGTTCATTAGCGTTTCTTTACCATGGACATATATCGTTCCTTCGGTAGGCAAAAAGACCCCACCGCAAAGGTTAATCAGCGTCGATTTGCCAGCCCCATTCTCGCCACAGATGCAATGTACTTCTCCCTCTTCAACGGAGAACGAGACCTGGTCGAGGGCTGTTATGCCACCAAATTTTTTAGTTATGTTCTTAAATTCCAATATTGCTGCCATAGACTCACCTTTTCTCTCTGCGATGTATGACAGTATCAGTTAAAACAGCCAGAATAACGACTAAACCAATGAATCCATCCTGCCAAAATACGGGAACACTCATCAGTACCATACCGTTTTTCACGATGCCCATAATGATGACACCGATAAACGTACCGATAATGGTACCCCTACCACCGGTTAAAGCTGCGCCCCCCAATACTACTGCAGCGATGGCATCCATCTCGCGCCCTTCTCCGGAGGTAGTCGTTACAGAATTCAGATAAGCCAGGCTAATCATAGACGCGACCGCACAGCATAGCCCTTGAATAACAAAAGCCAAGAGTTTGACATTTTTTGTATTGATGCCGGAAAGATGGGCGGCTTTCGCATTGCCACCAGTGGCATACAGCTTATATCCATACATGGTTTTCTTCAAAACGACATGGGCAAAAATAAACAATACAATCATGATGAATATCTGCGCCGGAAAACCATTGATTTTCGCACCGAGTTTCCATACCCAACTTTGTGTAGCGGATTCCGGAAAAACACTGACGCTGGAGCCCTTACTAATTGCATAAGCGATACTCCGGTAAATTTTCATTGTTCCTAAGGTTACGATGAATGATGGAATGCCTACTCTGGATACCATGAGCCCATTAATACTTCCCAGAATCGCGCCAAGGACGAGAACCACAACAAAAGTGACACTCGGCGGAAGAAACTCGTTTTTAAAGATTGTTCCGCCAACCATAGCGCAAACGGCAAAAGCCGAGCCGATGGACAAATCCATATCGCCATTTATTATCAAGAAGGTCATGCCAATTGACATGATACCGATTTCAACGCTTTGTCTGATAACGTTAACGATATTTGCTTTCGATAAAAACACGGGGGTAGCGAGGCTCATAATGATGATGATGAGCACCAGCACAACAGCAATTCCAAATTCCCTTGCACTCGTTAACTTGATCTTCTTTAGATTCATACGATTTCCTCAAACTGGTGTCAATTAAACATCCAATAAAGCCTTTCAAAAATGAGTCATTGATAGCCGATTCTTACGAATCGATCGTGGTTAGAGTGGCCTTCCGCTTGCGTACCTGCAAGCGGAAGGTCGAAATTCGAATTACTCAGGAGTCACTTGGTCTACATTGCTCTGGTCGACAAGTTGTGCACCCGTATCGATATTTATAAAATCTGCATTGTGGGCTGAGTTCATGTAACACTCAACGACAGAATAATAACCTTGCAAGAATGGATTTTGGCCACAGGTGACCTGCACGCTGCCGTTCTTTACATGTTGCAGCATCCCTTCCGTGAGATCAAAGCCGGCAGCATAAACTTGACCAGATTTTTCATATTGCTCAATGACACTGCCGATGGCTTCTGAGAAAACATCCACACCTATGATAGCTTTCACATCGGGATTTGCCAGTAAAGCGTTTTCGATCACACCAAAAGCATTGGTTAAATCCGTACCAATGTCGATGGTTTCGAGCTTAGTCACTTTGCCACCGTACTCTTTTGCCGCTGCATCAACACCTGCTTCTCTGGCAACTAAAGCAGTATCTGTCGGGCTACACGAGGCGATAATATAAGTTCCCTCACCGCCCATTTTGTCAAAAATATACTTACCTAAGTTATACCCGGCAGTCTCAAAATTTTGTCCGATAAATGCCTTGCTACCACTACCCTCAGCATCCATATTGAAGCTAACAACCGGAATACCTGCGGCCTCCGCTTCTGCAATAACCGAATTAAAGCCTTTTGGATCCCAAACAACAGTAGCGATTGCATTGGCTTTGGAAGCAATGGCGGTCTCCAGCAGCCCGACTTGTTCCTCAAGCGAACTTGCTTGGTTAGGAGCGTAAACGTATACATTAATGCCTAGATCTTTGCCAGCGGCTTCGGCACCATCTTTCATTTTTGTATAAAAACTTCCGTTCAATGCATGTAAAACGACTGAAACATTCATATCCGAGCTAGTTGTATTCTCTGCGGCGACTACGGTTTGCGCGTTTGTGGCATTCTCGTTTGCCGGAGTTGTAGTGCTTGTATTACCACAAGCACCAAGCGTGACCAACATAAATGCAGAAGCGATGAGCGTTGCGACGAATTTAATCTTTTTTGACATTTCTTTTCTCCTCATTATTTATTTTCAAATTTTGTACGTTCTTCGTAATAGTCCGGCGTGATGCAGCCTTCCTTTTCGAACCATTTTTTGGCATCAATGCCTGACACTAACACGACATTACCCCAAGGCATCATGCTGCCGGTCCGCACAATGTATTTTGCCTTTGGCAAAAAGCTCTTGAAGAAGTCTTCGTGTGGCATTGTATCCGGCTCAAGTGTTTCGTAATGCTTGTTCACAATTTTTTTGACATCTGCAAAATGCACCGGGTTATAGTTTTTCTGTTCCTCTGCGACTACAACTTTTTCGATAATCATCTCGTCAAGAATTAAGCTCAGCACTTGGCTGATGGAAGGACAATCTTCACTTAAAGCCAAATCGATTCGCTTGCTCTCATCTTGTACGGGTATGCCGCAATCTCCGATGACCATCACATCCGTATGCCCCATCTCAGAAATCGCACTGGCTAGCTTGCTGTTGAGTATTCCTCGCCTCTTCATCTCAAATTCTCACTTTTCTCGTTTACTCAATAGTTATTTATTGTTTAAGATTTGCTCGACCTCAGATCTGTGTGGTATCGATTCAACTACGCCTAGTTTTGTAACGGCTAATCCAGCAGCAACATTCGCAAATCTTACTGCTTCCAGAATCGAATAGTTTTCAGATAGCGCGACACAAAACGCACCGGTAAATGTGTCACCTGCTCCTGTTGTATCCAACACTGAAACCTGAATTCCCTCTACATGCTCAGAAATGTCAGCAGTCTCTACGTACGCACCTTGACTTCCCATCGTTAGAATCACGTTTTCGACTTGCTTTTCATTTCTGATGCGCTTGGCAATTTCATCATCAGCAATAGCGTCTTCTACACCAATCCCTAAAATCCTCCTTCCTTCCGTTTGATTTGGGGTGATATATGTGCAGTTCATTAGTAGTTCATCTGACAGTTCGACATAGGGGGCTGGATTTAGTACGAAAGGGATTCCGTTTTCTTTACATTTGTGAGCGGTATATTCGACGGTATCCATGCTTCCTTCCAGTTGCATCAGCACCATGCTGCTACTGAGGATTTCAGGCATCATCTCATCCACATCGCTTCTGGAAAATTCTCGATTGGCGGCAAAATCTATAACAATCTCATTTTCCCCTTCTTGGTTGACATAGATTAGGCCAACACCTGTTTTTAAGTTACTGTCACTTCGTTTTACAAAAGAGGCATCAATGGCTTCTTGCTCATATAACTGCATTGCTTTATCACCAAACTCGTCGTGTCCCAGTCTGGTTGCGTAAACCACACGGCCGCCCATGCGTGCAGCTGCAATCGCCTGATTCGATCCTTTACCACCATGAGATAAAAGAAACTCAGATCCGGGCACGGTTTCACCCGCAACAGGAAAACGCTCACATACGATACTCATACCTACGGCATAACTGCCGATAACAATGATTTTTTTCTTCATTTTTTACCTCTATAAAAATCTGCTGTGCCAAACTTTATCCCGGTTTCGAAAACGGCCAAAATTTTCTCAGGTGATATATCGGCTTGAATATTGTGAATGGCTGAATAAACAAAACCTCCACCCGGTGCAAAGCACTTAATCATCTCTTTGCATTCCTCAATGATTTCTTCGATGCTGCCGTGAGTCAAAGTGGTCTGAGTGCTGACAGCGCCTCCCCATAGGGTGAGGTTTTTACCAAATTCTTTCTTTATTTCATACGGATCCATATCTGCAGTTTCTTTTTGGATAGGGTTGAGAATGTCATATCCTGACTCAATGATGTCACCTATGATGGGTTTTATGCTTCCACAACAATGTAACGAAATATGCATGTCCTTCTTGCGTTTTCTAATTGCCTCGTTGATTTTGGCGTGTCTGGGTTTGAAAAATTCGCGATACAAGTCCGGAGAAATCAGCATTCCGGTTTGAGCACCGAAGTCATCATTGTTTTGAACGATGGAAACAAAATCACCGACTGCATCGATATATTTTTCCATCATTACAATATAGGCATCGGTCAGTTTATCTAGGTATAGGTGTATGAGTTCAGGCTCACAATATAGATTTTCCATGAAGGTCTGCATTCTGGGTTCGCGGTAGCCCTTTTCAAACAAACTGGTGCTGGTCGCTCCTGAAATACAAAGCTCAAGCTGCTCATATATGCCTTTTTGGCCCGCTCAGCGTAGCCAATGCAACTCATAGTCACTAATACCGTAATTTGATTAACGCTTCAAGCCTGCTCCTCTGACTCCACTTGTCTCAATGGGGCTAAAGATCACCATAGTAATGGCTGCTTTAGCGCGTTTAGCCAAGAGATTTCCCGCTTTATCGAATAAAACCCATACCGCCATCTTCTAATTGAACCGGGTTGTAGCCTTCAGCTAGCAGACAAGTTCCCCCGTCAAGCGGTAGTTCGCCTGGCTTCAAAAAGTCGATGTTAATTCCTACGGAAGGCGAAAGTCTTGGCAAAATAACCACATCAACCCCAAGTTCTTTGAGTAATTCAAAATCTGCATACGCTAGATTCTGTTTCACATCAAAGCAAATGGTTTCCGAGTCATAGCCCATATGTGCTTTGAGTTTCTGATAAGCATTCGCACTGATTCCTGTTGATCTTGAAGAGCCAAGGTCCATCGGTACCCGATCGGGTTCCTGATGGCTCAAACTCATCAAAACTCTTTCCCTCGATGTCATTCCCATAAAACTACTCCTTTTACGTTAAACGTTTAACGTCCTATTTATTTACACTGTTTTAGACTTCGGTCTGGGTTTTCTAGTTAACTCAAACGTTTAACGTGACAAAATATTATGTGAGGTAACGAACGCTTTCCTGAACGCTGAGAATGGGTTTGTGTAAAACCGCATCCTCCTGGCTCGAAAATTTGCCATTGATCTGCTTAAACAATTCATCGGCTGCCGTTTCCCCTAACTGCTCTGGATGAAAGTTGACGGTCGTTAAAGAGGGTTCATTGATGTAGGTAAGAATTGCTTCGCCTAATCCAACTACAGAAATATCGTAAGGGACTCTCTTTTTTGCTTGAGAAATTGCTTTACATGCACCCATGGCCATCAAATCATTGGCCGCGATAATCGCAGTGACTTCCGGGCACTCAGTCAGGATGTCGTGTGTTGCACTAATGCTAGGTTCGAAAAGGTAGTCTGCCTGACGAGTATACTTTTCATTTATACTTAAGTTCTTTGCGCGCATCGCATCCAAATAACCTTGATACCTCAATTCGCCATTGTTAGCCTCAGGATGGCCTTTTAAAAAAGCGATATGTTTATGGTTATTTTTATATAGGTAGTTTACTGCGAGTTTCGCTGCTAAGCGGTTGTCGATTCGCACATTCGTGACACCCTTTAGCTCTTTTCCATATCTTTCTAGAGTAACAATAGGGAATTTTTCACTTGCTAGGTTGACAATCTCGCTGTTGTCTTCTCTCTTATTCAAAGTGCTGACAATGATTCCATCTACCTGACCGTTAGAAAGCTCTGAAAGGAACTCTTTCTCTGCAGCTGCATTCTCTTGAGTAATACAAAGTAAAACACGATATCCAAAACGACTAAAGTAATTATCGACACCGGTATAGAAATCTTGATAGAAATAATAGTGAATATCCGGAACGAGTAAAGCAATGAGGTTCGTTCTCTTGGTAATCAAAGCACGCGCCATTCGGTTAGGAAAATAGCCCATCCTCTCTGCAGCGTTACGAATGAGTAATTCTGTTTCCGCGCTATAGTTTCCCGGTTTGTCATTCAAAACCCTGGAAACTGTCGCCGTCGAAACATTACATTCCTGAGCTAAGTCCTTAATGGTAACTCGTTTACGCATTTCTATTTCGTTCCTCAATCGTTTACGTTAATCGTTTACGTAGATTCAAGTTAACACCACCCCTGTCACTATGTCAACAGGTTTCTGTTTTCTGTTTAACAAACCGTCCAATTTAACAAATTCGATAATTATTTTTCTACATTATGACGATTGTTTACTTCGTCTGAGTGGATCATTACTTTTGAATTTTTCAACTTGCAACGGTTAGGGTGATTAATTGTGAGTTTTAATGCATAACGCGTTCCCGGAGAGCCATGAGCGCGCAGTAATGAGTGCAACCTGCGCGGGGCATTTAGAGCCATCGGCGCGTAGGTCGGGAGCCACCTCTCTCTAGTGAGAAATGACTCCGCCTGACAATCGGTTATCTAGATCAGTTTACGCATGGAATCCTTCCCTTTGATGATGATTTTGTAGGCCTTGGATGCTAAACGATCGGTCACGGCTTCGGCGGCAACCGGAATGGGGATCTGGTCGAGCCACTCAGCCGGTTCATACTGAGACGCAATAATCGTGGCCTTGTGATTATGTCTCCGGTCAATAATCCAGAGCAACTGCTCCGTATCGGCTTCGCTGATCGGAAACAAAAGCCACTCGTCGATAATGAGAAGGTCATACTTGATGAACTGTTTGCGCAGCCGCAGCAACGCTTCAGGCCCTTTTGACCTGGCCAGACTGAGTTCGTCAAATAAATCGGACAAATGAATATACCGTGTGGAAAGCAAGCGCCGGCAGGCAGCCTGTCCGAAAGCCTGGGCCAGATACGATTTTCCAGCTCCGGTCGGACCGACAATGATGACATTTTCAGCATGCGGAATATAGTTGCAGGATGCCAGCTCAAGAATGAGGTTGCGATCCAGATGCCGGTCCTGCAGATAGTTGATATCTTCAGCACAGGCTGACGAGTTCTGGAATTTGGCCGCATGAATAAGCCGTTGCAGACGATTATGCTGACGCCGGCTGAATTCCCGGTCGACCAGAAGACCCAGTCGTTCGCTAAAGCCCAGCTCCTGAAAAACAGATTCATTTTCCTGCTGCTGCAATGCATCGAGCATACCGTTCAATTTCATCTGTTTAAGTTTGTTGACGGTTTCATGATTCAACATGGCTGGCACCTCCAAAATAGTCTGCACCACGCTGGAATCCACGTCTGGCAGGTTTTTCAGATGCTTTTGTCTCTTTTTGTGGTTTGGGAACATCCATATTTTTATCAAGGATGCTCTTGAGCTGACGATAGGTCGGAGCGGACGTATGTGAGAGAATGACCTGACTGGCTTTCTCCAGTCGATTCGCGCTGTATGTGTCATGCAGATTCAAAACACCGAAGCACGATCGGTAGGCCTGTTGTTCAATAACCGCACGGTCAAAGATCGCGGCAATAACTTTTTTTGTCGCTGGTCCGATTGTGTCAGCCCAAGCAAGAAACCGGTCCCGGTTCCAGTCTGCGAAGAAGAGCTTATCCGGCGGCATGTGCTCGACAATCGTTGCATAATCGGACTGACCCCACAGCCTTCGATGTGACGCGATCCGCTGATGGTGATAGAATATTTCTATCGTCTGCTGAGTTGCCCGGACATCGATTTCTTCGCCCAGATACTCAAATGGGACAGAATAGTATTTACGCTGATAAGCAATATGGCAATTCGGCTGCACCTTGGCTTTACCCCATTGAGCCAGTTCATAGGGGGACGCGGGAAGCGGGAGCATATAGTCCTTTTCTTCGGCAAGATAGGATGACCATCGGCTCTCGTTTTTCCCTGTCAGGGGTGCTTCATTGACCTGGTTCAAGGCGGTCTGCACATGCTGCTGCAGATCCTGAAACGACAGGATTTGCACATTGCGCAGCTTGGCCATGATTTTTCGGGACGCAATCAGGACGCTGTTTTCAACCGAGGCCTTATCCTTTGGTTTTCTTACCCGTGCCGGTAAAATCACGGTTCCGTAGTGAGCGGCCATTTCCTGATAGGTGTGATTGAGTTCCGGTTCGTAAAATCCGGATTGCCTGACTCCGGTCTTCAAGTTATCTGGGACCAGTGTTTTGGGAACACCTGCGAAATACTCGAAGGCATGAACATGGCCGGCGATCCATGACGGCATCTTTTCATCCCGAAACGGCTGAGCGTAGATGAGCTGACTGCAGGGCAAAACAGCAACAAACAACGAGGCTTCTGCCAGTTTTCCCATTTCAGTGTCAAAAAATCCAAGCTTCGTGCCGGCCCAGTCGACCTCCATCGACAAAGCGGGTTTATGTTCCAGACGGATGGTGGCTTTGTGGACTCGGGCGAATTTGTGATAGTACTGTCGGAACTGTGTCTCCATGTAAAACCGTTCACCGTTTTGTTGGCAGGCTTCGACATATTCCTCCCAGAGCAGCTTCAGCGTGACATGTGGTTTGGCCAGTTCCTGATGCACGTACTCATAATCCGGCATTCTGAATGTCACATCACGAGTCGAACTCGCTGTTTTATTCAGCTTTTCTGATAAGACGGCATTGTCAACAGATTCCAGATCGTCCAGGGTCAGCCATCCACTGGCTTTTACTTGTTGGACAAGCAGCGCTACGGTATTTCTCGATACCTTGTAGGTTGCTGCTACTTGTCGCTGGCTGAGTCCGCTGTACACAGCCCTGATGATTGTTACGTAGTCGGTCATTCTCTTTCCTCCTGAGATGAATTCTGCCTGACGGCAGTAATTCAATTCTACAGAAGTATAGTGAGAATGGCTCTCGCTATCCGCGGCGGGTGGCTCTACAGTCGCGCGCTGATTGCTCTAAGCCTCCGCGCAGGTGGTTCTGATTCGCCGCGTTTCGCATTTAATAATTGGCTGTTTTACAACAAGCTCGTAGGGGTGAAGCAAGCGCTAATCTCTATATCTTGGTAGAAACTGCACTAGCCAATGGTTTGAAGCTGTATGATTATCTATGCTATCTCTTAAACAAATGATGGAGAAACCCGACGACATAGAATGCCTTATGCCTTGGTCTTCTACGCTCCCACTAGAACTTCGCATACAACCCATTTAGTCAAGGGCGCTTATTTTTGACGCTTACTACAAATGATTATAATTCGGTTTCTTCAAAACAAAAAAGCCTGCAAACACAATTGTTGCAAGCTTTTCGTCTGGTGGAGATGAGGGGGATCGAACCCCTTACCTCTTGAATGCCATTCAAGCGCTCTCCCAAGTGAGCTACACCCCCAAAAGACAAAACAAATCATAATACGGGAAACAATTATTGTCAAACTTCACCCAACCATTGACGGCGTAACTTTGATGGT
>JAXGQD010000012.1:0-35919 GCA_040766665.1 Oscillospiraceae bacterium | reverse complement strand
CTATTTTTTCCAGGAGTTCCTTTTGCCCAATTGCTTCAGCCAACTCTTCTACGCTGGGATAGGAACCCTGCCACTTGAGCTCATCGTCGATAAAAATCAATGGAAAACCGCTGTCCCCTTTATCCTCGAGTACAGCCGCTACTTTTTCATCGCTCATGAAAGCGATTGGATCTTCGATCAAATTGTATTGTTCATAGGGCAGCCCGCGCACCGCGAGGGTGTAGAGGAAATTCAGAAAGCGTAAACGCTCCGGTCTTTCCTTTGCGGTCTGTAAATCATCAAAGTCCACCACTTCAAATATTTTTAAATCATTCATCTGTCTCTCCATAAATAGCTGCGACAAAGCCGCAGAGTTAACATTTTCTATTTCTTAGAGCTTCTCCCAAGTCTGCATCAGTTCACTTAGTTCTTTCAGTTTAGCATCCTTATCCATTAGACTGTCTCCTGAGAGAGCATCTGCGATGCAATGGTCCATGTGAGCTCTCAAAACTTCACGATTCGCTTTTCTGAGAATGGCCGAAGTCGCAGACAGCTGATGGGAAATATCGATACAATAGCGCTCATCTTCAATCATTTTCAGCAGCCCGTCAATTTGACCGCGTGCTGTTTTTAACAACGTTCCTACTTTTTTCTTATCCGCTTTCACTGCTCAGCCCTCATACGACAAGAGTTCATAACCAGCCTCGGCCAAGCTTTCTTTCAAAGCCGATTCCATGAGCGGCTGTTCGGATTGCAGTATTACGTTACCGCTTTCCAAATCCACTTCAGCCTTAGCCCCCAAGGCTTCCAAAGCTTTCTTGACGTGCTTGATACAATTCTGGCAGCTCATCCCGCCAACATTAATTCTGCTTTCCATCTGTTTTCCTCCGATTTTTTGCTGATCAGCAACTTCTTCTTTACGTATCACACGAGTACGAACGGCAAAACCTTCTCCGCTCAGCTTTCCCTTAGCGTCATCAACCAAGGCCAATTCAGGCTTGTAGTTGCGCAAGCGCAAAGCGTTTGTCACGACAAAGAGCGAACTTAGGCTCATGGCCGCAGCCCCATACATCGGGGTCAAAACCAGACCCGCTGATGCAAAGACACCCGCCGCTAAAGGAATGCCTAAGATATTGTAAATAAAAGCCCAGAAGAGATTCTGTTTAATGTTGCGCAGGGTCGCACGACTGAGTCCGATTGCATTGACCGCGGCACGCAGGTCATTGTTCAATAAGACCACATCCGCCGTCTCCATAGCGATATCGGTCCCGCCACCCATCGCCACACCGACATCCGCCAAAGCCAATGCCGGGGCGTCGTTGATGCCGTCACCCAACATCATGACATGTGAGGGATTGCCTTTTTTATTGGGCTCCTCTTGCAAGGCTGAAACTACTTTAGCCTTATCAGCAGGCAAAACACCCGCATGGACCTCATCAAAACCCAAACGCTTAGCCAAGGGCTCCGCAACCGCAGCAACGTCGCCGGTCAAAAGCACAGTTTTTAAAGATGCTGTTTCTGAGTGCCTTGAGTGCGCTTCAGAGCCGTTCTTAATTTCATCAGCCACGGCAATAATCATGGCCAGCCTGACCGTCTACAGCAATAAACAGGAGTGTTCGTCCTTCCGCGTTAAGCTCACTTATGGGGTTTTGCCATTCTGAACCAATACGTACTGCTTCTTCGGCCAGGAATTTTTGATTACCCGCCAAGACCTGTTGTTCTGATACAAGGCCCTTCACCCCTCTGCCCGCAACGGCACTAAAATCCGCTACATCCGCCAACGGCAGCTCTTGTTGCGCTGCGTGTTTGACGACAGCTGTCGCCAGAGGATGTTCCGAAACATATTCCAGTGAGGCTGCCAACGCCAGAATTTCATCAGACTTTTGTTTCTCATCTTCGTTTGCCTTGAGTGCCAGTACCAAATCCGTCACGCGCGGTTTGCCCTCCGTTACCGTGCCGGTTTTATCCATCACGACGGTATCGACTTTGCCTGCATGTTCGAGTGCTTCACCTGAACGCAGGAGTATGCCCTGTTTAGCGCCCTGTCCGGTACCCACCATGATTGCCACGGGTGTTGCCAAACCCAGCGCGCAAGGGCAAGAAATAACCAGCACCGTTATGGCAAAAGCCAAGGACGCATCAAAACCCCGCCCCAATAACAAGTTGATTATTAATGTCAAAATGGCCAAGCCAATCACAACAGGAACAAAGATCGCTGAGATGCGATCGGCTAATTGTGATATCGGAGCCCGGGATGAGGCGGCTTCCTCAACTAATCGAATAATCTGCGCCAGCGTTGTTTCGCTACCCACCTTTTCAGCAGTGAAGCGTAAAGTACCGGACTGGTTCACCATCCCACTCAGCACCTTGTCACCCACTGTTTTTTCCTGCGGAATACTTTCGCCGGTTACGGCCGCCGTATCTAAACTGCTGTATCCGCTAATAACGGTGCCGTCTACGGGCACCTTTTGACCCGGGCGCAGGACGATGGTATCTCCCAAACGGATTTCATCCAAGCCTAAGTTTAAAACTTGGCCATCGCGCTCAACTTCTGCTTCGGGTGGGATGAGGTCCATCAATTGCTGAATCGCCGAACTGGTCTTGGATTTGGCTCGGCCTTCTAACATTTTACCCAGGGCAATCAAAGTCAAAATGACAACGGCTGACTCGAAGTACAGACTGTGTCTGAGGTGCAGCAGATGTTCAGCCATGCCCATGCTTTGCGCACTGGCCATCTGATACAGCACAATAATCCCATATAGCAATGCAGCTCCGGAACCAACGGCAATAAGCGCATCCATATTGGGTGTACGATTGATTAGGGATTTAAAGCCGCGCCTGAAAATGACACGGTTGATGTAAATAACCGGCAAGGTCAGCAGCAGTTGCGTCAGGGCAAAATGCACCGCGTACTCACTTCCTGTTAAAAACCATGGCAAAGGCAAGCCCACCATTTCGCCCATCGTTATGTAGAGCATGGGTATCATGAAAAAGAAGCTCGGCCAGAAGCGTGACTTCGCGGCGAGATATTCTTTATGGCTGGGGTCTTCTTTTGCTTTATAAGCCTCAGTACTCAGGGACGCTGCTGAGCTCACAACTGCTGTACCGCTTTGTGTCTTAAGTGCAGGTGCGGAACTAAGCACCCCATCATAACCCGCTTTGCGTACCGCATCGAGCACGGTTTCAGGAGCGAGTGCTGCGTCCTCGTCAAGCTGTAAAACCATCTTTTGAGTGAGCGGATTTACATCGATCTCCTCTACACCTGGGAGCGGCTTGACGGCTTTGGTCACAGCCGCGGCACAGGAAGCACAAGTCAGGCCTTCCAATTGGAAGCGCCAGGTTTGCTGCTCGTTTTTCACCTCCGCATTACCTAGCCCTGGGACACTTTGATTATTTTGTCTATCTGTATTTAAACTTGTCATCTTCATCGCTTATCCTTCTTTTCTACCACCCCCCAGGGGTGGTTTCAATTTAAGAATAAGCCCAGACTAACTTCATGTCAAGATATGGAATAGTATCAATCTTTTACGACATAAGGTAAGTAAGCCTCATAGCCGGCCTCTGCCATCTCTGCTTTCGGAATAAAACGTAAACTGGCACCGTTGATACAGTAGCGCAGACCGCCTTGGGCTTGCGGTCCATCTTCAAATACGTGCCCTAAATGGCTGTCGGCTTCTTTTGAGCGCACTTCTATCCTTTTCATGCCATAGCTTGCATCTTCCAGATAGGCGATGACTGATGTGGTAATCGGCATTGTAAAGGAAGGCCAACCACAACCTGCATCGTATTTATCGTCGGAGGTAAAGAGCGGCTGACCGCTGGTGATGTCAACAAAGATGCCGGCTTCGCTGAACTTGTCATATTCCGAAGTAAAGGCTCGTTCAGTTTCTGCATTCTGCGTCACGTCGTATTGTAAGTCACTCAGTTCTTGCTTTAGGGTGTTATCGTCTTTCTTTGTATAGGGTGGATAGAGCGGGTCTTTTGCCATATTCAGATTGATATGACAATAGCCACCGGGATTTTTATCCAGGTAATCCTGATGATAGTCTTCAGCATTCACATAGTTTTCCAGCGCTTCAAGCTCCACAACAAGAGGCTTGTCGTACTTTTTAGCCTCGACTTCCAGGGCTGCCGCTGCCACTTGCTTCTGCAGCTCGTCGGTGTAGTAAATGCCGGTGCGATATTGCGTACCCCGGTCATTGCCCTGTTGGTTTAGCATGGTGGGATCAATGATGCGAAAAAAATGTGCCAGGATCTCTGCCAAATGAATTCGGTTAGCGTCATAGCTCAGTTTCAAAGTCTCAGCGTGACCGGTGGAAGCGATTTCATAGTAGGAGGTTTGTCCACTTTTGCCATTTGCATAACCTACTTCCGTATCTATGACTCCGGGTAGCTGCACAAAATATCCTTCAACCCCCCAGAAACAACCGCCAGCCAAATAGATGTCTTGTATTTTTTGTTTATTCATCGGTCTATCCTCCTCTTCGGAACTTTGTACTAAAGATGTCGTGCTAAAATTCGTCGTCGCCGTCAACTCCGCCGCATGACTCATCGTTGCACAGGCAGGTAGGCTCAATAGCATAACACTGCAGATGAGCAGCCAAATCTTTCGTCCAAAGGCCATTGTCTTTATCTTCAAGCGGGCCACGTTACTCCCCTCGTGAATGGCAAAAGCAGCTTATAAATCCAACTTGAGATCTCCGTCTTTAATCCAACCCATCTTGCGCAGAGGATAAGCAAAGAGCAGAGTCAAAATCGCAGGTAAAACAAAACTAATCAGCACCAAACCCAACCAATCCATAGCTGTTGGAGCAATAGCCGCGGCACCGGCTTTCACGGCTGCCTCTGAGGGCGTAAACCAGCCCGTAATCACCCCGATTTGACCAACCAAACCGGAAGTGCCCATACCTGACGATAGCGGCGCACCGTTCATTTGTAGTTTAAAAACGAGGGTGGCAATCGGCCCGGTCACAGCTGAGGCTAGCGTCGGCGGAATCCAAACACGCGGATTACGCAGAATATTACCCATTTGCAGCATGGACGTGCCTAGTCCCTGGGCCACTAATCCACCCCAGCGATTCTCCTTAAAGGACATCACGGCAAAACCCACCATCTGCGCACAGCAGCCCGCCACCGCAGCACCGCCTGCCATGCCCACCACGCCCAGCGCGGCACAGATCGCCGCAGAGGAAATCGGCAAGGTCAAAGCTACACCGACGATAACGGAGACCAGAACCCCCATGACGAAAGGCTGACGTTCCGTAGCCCACATGATGGCTTCACCGACAGCCGACGCCGCCTGGCCAATCGCCGGTGCCCACCACATGGACAGAACTCCGCCCACAAACATGGTCACAAAAGGTGTCACGATAATGTCCACTTTGGTTTCTTTGGAGACGATTTTTGCCAAATTCACAGGCAAAAACCGAGACCACCAAAACCGCCAAGGGTCCCCCCGCCACCTAAAGTATTGGCCGCAACGCCGACGCCTGCCAGTGTAAACATAACCAATGGCGGTGCCTGCAGAGCATAACCGATAGAAACAGCCATCGCCGGACCGGTCGCCTGTGAGGCAAACTTACCGGCATCAATGAAGCGCAGTAAACAGCGCATTCGCACCAAAGGCATTGACCAATTGCTGCCCCAAAGTGGACATGATGGTCCCAATCAGCAGCGAAGCAAAAAGCCCCAAAGCCATGGCACTGAGCGCGTCGATGCCGTAGCGTTTAAACGATATATACACATTCTTGCGCTCTAAAAAAGCGACAAAACCTGATTTCTGTTTTTTCATCTCTTCTTGCGTTGTCTTCTCATCTTGCTGCATCTTTACACCTTCCTATGTACAAAGAATTCAAGTACATATTTTATCACGACTGCGCGCCAACCACACTTGTTGTAACCATATCACGTGATTACTACATAAGTGCTGAAGAAAGAAGCGCTGATTTATGCGTTTTCATTGGCAAAATCCAGCAAGGAAATGTGCGCATTCCGGCAGGCAGAACTGGCTGGCTTCCGGTTTACGGCGAAGTCAGCGATAAAAAAGGTGCTTATTGGGTCGATGTAAAATTCAATGAAATAGACTATAACGATAAGGCGGATGAGGTAAGTGCAGAATGGGATAATGCCTCATTTAAAAGCTAGCCGATTTTGATCAAGCGGAACCCGTATTTCACTGCAGTCGCGTACAAGTAAGTGAAGCTTTTTCATTCACTTCACTCCACGATGTTTGTGTCTGCCATGTCCTCTATGGCGGTGGACATGTCGTCCCCTGGGTAGAGGCCGAAGCGCTTTATCGTCTTGGCAGAGCACATACTCCCCGCCCTGAATGATCAAGGCGAGGCACTACAGAGTGCCTCTGCCAATTTCAGGCGGGCATTAAAGTGGGTAAACGTACAGTCGTACGAGCGACATCCATCCACTCTGCGCATTCCTCTTGGAGTAAGCCCTCATAATCGATTAAGCGAATCGTCTCAAATTCGTCCACAGTCATTTTCACGCTATCTGCTTGTTCTGCATAAAACCGTTTACGTGGACTAGGCACAAAACATTTGCTGCCTGGGCATTGCGCAAACTCTGCGCCTCTTCATCGGTCTGGCCATATTTACTCCTATTGAAAAATAACCAGAGTGTCCTCCGGTTACTGCCTACCCAGGTTAAATCATAATCCGGGTGTGCTTTCCTATCTCTCACGCTAAATCTGTGAGTCGCTGATTTATCATTTCAAGTCTTTTCTGTAAAAACGCTTTGCGTCTCTCCAATCGCTCTTTTTTCAAACTCATTCCGGCACTCGCGACAGGCCATCGCTCGGTTGATCCGCTAAGCATCTGGGATGACGCGGATGATGCCTGTGAACATGACTTTCAGCCAGTTCGCCGTGCTGCCGTCTGCCGCAACGGTCGTGGGCAGGCGCTCCATGTCTACCATATCTTCTACTGTGCATATATTCACCTCCTTTTTCATATTCGACATATGTCATTAATGTTATTTTAGATTTATTATCGACATTTGTCAATAACTCTTGAGCCTAAGCATGACTCTTTGAACAATCCAGCCTATAATGGAAAAAAGCCTACTCGGAGAAAAAGATGCCGTACATTCATGTCTCATTAAGTGAAAAGTTAAGCGAAACGCAGGAAGCAGAACTTGCTCAATCCCTGTCCAGGCAGATAGAGATTATTCCGGGCAAAACAAGCGACCGCCTCATGCTCCGCATCGACAGTGCCCAATCTATGTATTACCAAGCAAAAGCCGGCAACTGCGCCTACGTCAATGTCGCCATGTTTCTGATGGCAGCCGATGACAATAAAGCCGAACTGGGACGGGCAATTACAGATTCCATTGCTACACTTTGTGGAATAGCCAGTAGTAATATCTACATCAGCTTTACTGAATGTGGCAATTGGTGTAGTGGTGGGCGCTACAAATAGAGCTTAAAACGCTACTTTAAAACTAAAGTAAAGGCACCGCAGCGGAATTCTCCTCTGCGGTGCCTTTCTATTTTGCTTAGGAAGCAATGTCTTGATTTAGTTCTTCTTGTCGACTTTTGCCGTTCTCTTCTTCAGTACTAGCAGACTGATTCCCAAGATTAAGAGTGCGGTGGCAATGGTCCAATCATTCGTATTTTCACCGGTTCTTGGGAAACTTGTTCCGCCGCTATTGGGCTTCGTGGCGTTTGTCGCTACCAGTTTCTGTCTGCCGATAATGGTGATGGTGTCTTCAGGATTGATACTGCTCAAGCTCACAGGATTACTGACGGTAACCGTATAGCCACTACCTTCACCTGCGGCCAGTCTGACACTGTATATGCCGCCTTTGAGTCCCCTTAGAACAGCGTCTTGGTAAGTGAATACTGAGACAGTCGTTCCGTTCGGGAAGCTGGGTCCGCTCACAATCACTTTGAAATTCTGTGTGTCTTGCACCGCGTTACCGTTAGCATCGTAGAGGAACTTTTTAATGATCAAGGTAAAGTTGTCTGCAATCACTGTGACAGGTACTTCAACCAACTCACTAGAGCCGTCAGGATAGGTCACCTTCACCGTACCGTTGTACTTACCGGGTTTATTGACATCAATCGTTCCGGCTGGAGTCACATCCTCTACTATTGTGCCTGTCGGCAGGCTGCCAAGATTACTGACATTGTCAGTCAGATCGTAGTCTTCACCTTCGCCGATGACCTCAGGTACAACAGTAGGATCATACTTATCTGCCTGATAGTGATCAACAACAGCCGAAGCAGGATTACTTGGTGTTTTACCATCTTCGGTCTGTGTCGCTTTTATCGTCTCACCTGCTGACAAAGGTGAATCGGTATCGACGCTCCAAGTTCCGTCAGGTTTGACGGTGGTTTCTTTGGTAGTTCCGTCCGGTAGGGTTACCACAACGGTAGCTCCGGGAACGCCAGTACCGTCGATTGTGGTATCGCCGTCTTTTGGTGCATTAATAGCTGGAGCGGTGCTTTGTCCGGGTTGTGGACTTGCGGTTACGGTTGTACTCGTTTCCGGACTGGCGTTTTTACCGCTTTCCGTCTGAGTTGCTTTGACGGTATCTCCTTCTTCAAGGGGAGTATCCGTTGTTACACTCCAAGTCCCATCGGGTTTTACGGTGGTTTCTTTCGTACTGCCGTCAGGTAATGTCACTTTAATGTCCGCACCTGGGACACCGGAACCATCAACCTGCGTATCACCGGCAGAAGGTGTCACAATATTGGGTACTTTACTCTCTTCCGCTTGCGGTTTGTTAGTTACCGTTGCCGTCGCTTCGGGACTGGGTCTCTTGCCTTCTTCTGTTTGCGTTGCCGACACGACTTCACCGCCATTGAGAGGTGTATCGGTCGGTACATTCCAGCTTCCGTCAGGATTGACCGTTGTTTCTTTCGTGCTGCCATCCGGCAGGGTCACAATAACAGTCGAACCGGGGGTACCTGTACCATCGATTTTGGTATCACCGTCTTTGGGTGTCGTGATGGTCGGGGCTTCGCTTTCAGCCGGCAGTGGGGCATCAGTGACTGTAGCCGTTGCTTCGGGACTGGGTCTCTTGCCTTCTTCCGTCTGAGTTGCCGTTACTACTTCACCGCCATTGAGAGGTGTATCGGTCGGTACACTCCAGCTTCCGTCAGGATTGACCGTTGTTTCTTTCGTGCTGCCATCCGGCAGAGTCACAATAACGGTCGAACCGGGAGTACCTGTTCCATCCACTGTGGTATCACCATCTTTAGGCGTCGTGATGGTCGGGGCATTGCTCTCGGCGGGTAATGGTGCGTCAGTAACCGTTGCGCTTGCGTCGGGACTGGGTCTTTTACCGTCTTCGGTCTGCGTTGCCGTCACCACTTCTCCTCCATTAAGAGGTGTATCGCTTGTTACGCTCCAAGTCCCGTCAGGCTTAACTGTGGCTTCTTTTGTGCTGCCGTCCGGCAAAGTCACATTGATGATCGAACCGGGTGTACCTGTTCCCTCGATGTTCGTGTCGCCATCTTTGGGCGTCGTAATCGTCGGGGCATCGCTCTCGGCAGGCTGAGGTGCTGCGCTAACGGTTGCCGTTGCAGTCGGGCTCTGACCTTTGCCGAGCTCTGTTTGCGTTGCCGTTACCACTTCTCCACCATTCAGAGGTGTATTGCTGCTTACGCTCCACGTTCCGTCTGGATTGACTGTGGTTTCTTTGGTGCTACCGTCCGGTAGCTTAACAATGATGGTCGCACCGGGGATACCTGTACCGCTGACTGTCGTATCACCGTCTTGAGGTGTGGCGATGACCGGAGCCGTGCTTTCTTCAGGTAGCGGAGCGGCGCTTACGGTTGCCGTTGCATCCGGACTTGGACTCTTGCCCAGCTCTGTTTGCGATGCTTTAACCACTTCGCCGCCGTTTAAGGGAGTGTTGCTCGTAACGCTCCATGTTCCGTCAGACAGAACTGTGGTTTCCTTCGTGCTACCGTCCGGAAGCTTTACGATAATGGTTGAACCGGCGATGCCTGTACCGCTAACAGTTGTGTCACCGTCATCAGGTGTATTGATGGCCGGAACTACGCTTTGTTCAAGCGGTGTCGCTGCACTTACAATGACGCTTGCATTCGGGCTCTGGATTTTCCCGGGCTCAATCTGCTTAGCGCTGACTACTTCTCCGGCATTTAAGGGAACATTGGTCGTTATGCTCCAGGTTCCACCTGCACCGACTGTGGTTTCTTTTGTACTTCCGTCCGGTAATGACACAACGATACTTGAATTGGCGATGCCTGTACCGGTGACAGTTGTATCACCGTCTTTAGGTGTAGTGATAATCGGAGCTGCGCTTTCTTCAGGTAGTGGGGCTGCCGTCACGGTAGCAGTGGCGTCAGGGCTGGGACCTTTACCTGGCTCGGTCTGCGTTGCTGTAACTACTTCTCCACCTTTAAGAGGTGTATCGCTTGTTACGCTCCAAGTGCCGTCTGGCTTGACTGTAGTTTCTTTTGTGCTCCCATCCGGAAGCGTCACCAAGATAGTCGCATTGGCGATGCCTGTACCGGTGACAGTAATATCACCGTCTTTGGGGGTCATGATGACAGGAGCAGCGCTTTCTTCAGGTAGCGGTGCTGCCGTCACGGTTGCAGTCGCATCAGGGCTGGGACCTTTACCTGGCTCGGTCTGTGTTGCTGTAACTACTTCTCCACCCTTTATGGGTGTATCGCTGCTTACGCTCCACGTACCGTCTGGCTTGACTGTGGTTTCTTTGGTACTGCCGTCCGGCAAGGATACAACGATGTTTGAACCGGCGATGCCAGTACCGGCGACGTCGTATCACCGTCTTTCGGCGTTGTGATGGTCGGGGCTGCACTCTCCTCAGGTAGCGGTGCTGCTGTTACAGTTGCGGTAGCATCAGGACTGGGACCTTTACCCGGCTCGGTCTGCGTTGCTGTAACTACTTCCCCACCCTTTAAAGGTGTATCGCTGTTTACGCTCCACGTACCGTCTGGCTTGACCGTGGTTTCTTTGGTGCTGCCGTCCGGCAAAGTTGATACAACAATGTTCGAACCGGCGATGCCTGTACCGGTGACGGTCGTATCACCGTCTTTCGGCGTTGTGATGGTTGGTGCTGCACTCTCCTCTGGTAGCGGTGCTACTGTTACAGTTGCGGTAGCATCAGGACTGGGACCTTTACCCGGCTCGGTCTGCGTTGCTGTGACCACTTCTCCACCCTTTAAAGGTGTATCGCTAGTTACGCTCCCGTACCATCTGGCTTGACCGTGGTTTCTTTGGTGCTGCCGTCCGGCAAGGATACAACAATGTTTGAACCGGCGATGCCTGTACCGGTGACGGTCGTATCACCGTCTTTCGGCGTTGTGATTGTCGGGGCTGCACTTTCAGCAGGTAGCGGTGCTGCCGTCACGGTTGCTTTTGCCTCAGGACTTGGCGCCTTACCCGACTCTGTCTGTGTTGCCGTTACTACTTCTCCGGCTTTGAGTACAGGACTCGTAACAGACCAAGTACCGTCAGGATTAACCGTTGTGCTCTTGGATGTTCCATCCGGGAATTTTACATTGATGACTGAGCCGGCAATGCCTGTACCGGCGACCGTCGTGTCACCGTCTTTTGGTGTATTAATGTTAGGTGTGGCACTCTCAGCAAGGACCGGAACTTCTTTTACAGTAATCGTGAAAGGTTCTACACTCACGTTTCCGGCTGTGTCAGTCACCGTGACGTCTACCGGGTAGACACCTACTGTGGTCGGGGTACCCGAGATGGTCTTGGTCGCTTCGTTATAGCTCACACCGTCAGGCAAACCTGTCACAACGATGCTTTTTATCGCTTCGTTGTCTGTCGCATTCACGACCACATTGGTGATTGGATTGCCCAATACGATGCTCTGGTCTGCGATGGCATCGACACTGGGTTTAGTCGTATCGGCCACTTTCGGATCTTTGTCGTCCACATCGGGGATGCCGTCTCCGTCATCGTCGGTGTCCGTGACATCAGGAATACCGTCTCCGTCCGTGTCTCTTTGCACAGTGATAACGAATTCTTCTGTCGCTACGTTGTTTGACGGATCAGTCGCCGTCACCGTTACGGTGTAGCTCTTCGTCTCTTCTGTGGCACCCCAAGTAATCGGATCGGGCGTACCGCTGATTTCTTTAGTTGTTTCGTTGTAAGTCACACCGGTAGGTAGGCCTGTGACGGCTATTGTGGCTGTCGGGTCGTCTACGACGACGGTCACTTTATCAATCGCTACGCCTTCCAGCTTCGTCTGATCTGCAATAGGATCAATCACCGGTTTCGTTGTGTCCGGGGCTTCTGTCACAGTAATCGTGAAAGGTTCTACACTCACGTTTCCGGCTGTGTCAGTCACCGTGACGTCTACCGGGTAGACACCTACTGTGGTCGGGGTACCCGAGATGGTCTTGGTCGCTTCGTTATAGCTCACACCGTCAGGCAAACCTGTCACAACGATGCTTTTTATCGCTTCGTTGTCTGTCGCATTCACGACCACATTGGTGATTGGATTGCCCAATACGATGCTCTGGTCTGCGATGGCATCCGACTTACTGGGTTAGTCGTATCGGCCTGGATCTTTGTCGTCCACATCGGGGATGCCGTCTCCGTCATCGTCGGTGTCCGTGACATCAGGAATACCGTCTCCGTCCGTGTCTCTTTGCACAGTGATAACGAATTCTTCTGTCGCTACGTTGTTTGACGGATCAGTCGCCGTCACCGTTACGGTGTAGCTCTTCGTCTCTTCTGTGGCACCCCAGGTAATCGGATCGGGCGTACCGCTGATTTCTTTAGTTGTTTCGTTGTAAGTCACACCGGTAGGTAGACCTGTGACAGCTATCGTAGCTGTCGGGTCGTCTACGACGACGGTCACTTTATCAATCACTACGCCTTCCAGCTTCGTCTGATCTGCAATAGGATCAATCACCGGCTTCGTTGTGTCCGGGGCGGCAATGATGACCTGTTCTGTAACTGTCGCTTTGAAACCATTTGCATCAGTCACGGTGTAAACGACATCGTAAGTCCCCGCTGTGGTGGGCGTTCCGCTCATGATGCCTGTAGTTCCATCAAATGCCAATCCCGCAGGTAAGCCGCTTACTTGGTATGTGAATGGACCTTGGCCATTGGTGACCGTCGGTGCCGGTGCTGTATAAGCTACACCTACCATTCCATCCGGCGGATTGACCGCTATCGTTAATGCTTCCAAAACGGTAAATGGTTTTGTTTGTGTAACGGTCTCGGTAATCGTCTTTGTGTTGTCTTTCGGGTCAGGGTATGTGACCGTGTAAGTTACTTGCACATCGTGAACCGTGGTGCTTGTGTCGGCATCCACCGCGGGAGTTCCTTCAACAAGATTTGTCGTTGAGGAATAAGTCACAGCTGCTGGTAAATCAGTCACTGTCGTCGTCAATGAATAGTTTGTTGGTAAGCTATCCTGCCCCTCAGTGACAAGTTTAAGTACAGAACTGTCTATAAGCTGATTTTCCATGGCCGGTTTGTTGAAGTTACCGTCAAGAATATAAATACTGTCTTCAACACTCAAAGTGTACTGTGGTGGGGTAACCCCGTTCACCGTCGGACCTTGACCGATAACTGTAAATTTTACGGGATAAGCACCGGCAGGTCCGTCAGCGGGAGTACCGGTGATTTCACCGGTACTCGTGTTAAAACTTAAGCCTTCGGGTAAGGGTGTTGCAGGATCCAATGCGTATGTGTAAGTATGCCCACTGATTCCCGGGGAAACAACATTTCCGGTATAAGGGGTTCCTTCTGCTCCTATAGGTGTATTAGCACTAGCAACTACAGCGGTAAATTGATCAAAGTTCACATGTGAACCATTTGGAGCAATGAGAATGGCAGAATAAGTTGTAGTCTGTGACAAGTTCGATGGTACTTGTAATGGATATGAAGGTAAGGTGCCGTTTTGATCAGCACTTAAAGGTCCACTCGTCTGTATGACAGATCCAGTACTCGCATCAGTCCATGCAATTTTATACTCACCCGATCCCGGGGGTACCATAGTAGTTGAAGTTTGTACTATTGTGCCAGGGACAGCAAGGTTGGAAACTGTGTCATACTGGACTACATCGAAAATAATCTCTGACGGCATGAGCGCAAAACGTACAGAATAGAGATAATTTACCAAATATCCGTCTGCATCTGAAACTGCGCCTCTTAAGATAGAGTTATCGTCAGTAGTTCTACCACTAAAATACTTATACGGTTTACTAAACTGTGACCATGTAGATGCACCATCAGGGGGTATAATACTCACGTAAACATATCTTAAGTCTCCCTCAGGGATAACGTATGTTAATCCTATTGACGTTCTTGTAGGTAGATTAATCTCAAAATCTCCATAAATATTGGTTGTGGTCGTATATGTAGCGACGGGGTTACCATTGGCATCACCAATCGTAGCTACTACTTGGATGTCATTGGCAGGGACATCACTTCCAGAGAACGTTGAATCAACATCACCATAGGCAGCATAATCCCAATCCCAATAAACTGTTCCTCTAATTGCATCATCCTTCACTAATCCAGTATTAAGATCATTTGAATCAGAAAGAGGAGCCATTTGCTGCCACAAGCTAGGATCTAAATGTGAGTTGAGTCCATTGGGCGCTGGTTGGACGGTCAACCAGTAGTTCAAAACTCTTTCATAGTTTTCAAGTGGTAACCACTGTAAGGCACCTGCTTGGTCAGGTCCACCACCAAACCCTCCCATCATCGCATCACCCGACTTAATATAGTTATTCTGAGTCACCCAATTATCATCTAACCATATTTTAATTTTCTCTTGAGTTGACCCAGCCCACACTGCGTTAAACTCATGGACCTTTCCCATGGCATCTACCCAAGCAGGTGGATCAATGATGAACTGTCCATTATTATCAAGATTAAACTTGTAAATGGGACTTATACTTCCATCCTCATCAACCCATTGGAAGTATGCAGGTGCATTTAGCAGGTAAGGTTCATTAATGTTAATGCTGCGAAGTGCATCATAATCAACCCATGCAGAGCCAGAGATTGTACCGTTAGTCACTGCCGGAGCTAAACTCAGACTAATCGCAGTCGCTTCACTGTCACCTGCTAAAGCCATGAGTCTATTGTTTTGTTGTGGCACGATAAAGCTTAAGAGCATTGTAAAAACAAGCGTCAAGCTTAGTATTTTGCCACGGACCCGTTGCCATTTTCCCCTACTATCCATACACTATCCTCCTGAAAACTCGGGCTACTTCTCCATAGCCATTTTTAGCTATCTATGCAAATTATGTCTTTTCATAGTTTTTCGTTTATTCAATAATGTTTATTTTCTGATATTTACTATGAAAGCATAGCTATACAGGTTTGTATTATAAGCACATTTTTGAACTTATCAACTACCTTGTTTAATTATATTTTATTATCAATATCAAGCTTAATTTCGGAGCTTCAAGACCGACTTATCAATCAAAAAAACAACGGCTCGAGTCCGTTGTTCTCAGTTGAGTTATTTTGTTTCTATGGAAAAATCTGCTACTTCTCTTCTTTCTCTTCTACAACCACAATCGGTGCTGCCTTTTCATCAAGTACCACTCTGGCTGCATCCGGATTCGTTTTAGGGGTACCGGAAATGGAGCCGGAACCGTACTTTGCGCTATAAACTTGGGTAAACTCGGCTCCGAAAAGAATCAGCTGAGCAGAATAGTAAATCCAGACCAATAAAACCAAGATTGAGCCGGCAGCCCCAAAGCTGGACCCGACATTGCTGTTACCTAGATACAGACCGATTAGGTATTTACCCAAATTAAACAAGATGGATGTGAAAAAGGCCCCTACCCAGACGTCTTTCCATTTCACCTTCACATCAGGGAGGTACTTATAAATGAATGCAAAAAGCAACATGATCAAGCCAATGGCCAGTACCTGATTCAAAATTTGAAAAATAACAGCTAAAACAGCATTGTCACTGCTAAGCCTGGCACTAACGGCACTTAGGGCTGTGCTGATAAATAAAGAAACCAAAAGCAGGAATCCGATAACCAGAACTGCGGTAAACGAAATAGCCCGAACACGTACCAGGCCTTTTAAACCTTTGAAACGCTGCTCTTTGATGCCCCAGGCGGTGTTGATCGCATCTTTCAGCTGCACAAAAACACCTGTAGCACCAAAAATGCCCGTAGCCATGCCGACAATAGCTGCGATGGTGTTTTTTGCCGGTTCATTGGCCGAAGCAATTAGGTTCTCAAAAACTTCAGCGCTCGACTCGCCCACCAGCTTGACAACCTGTTCCAAAAAAAGCTTGCCTGCACTGCCATCGCGGTATATCCAACCAAGTAAACTTAAAACTAATACGACAATGGGAGCCAAGGAAAAGATTGTGTAATAAGATAGGGCGGCTGCCAAACGTGAGGCTTTGTCCTTTTGCCACTCCTTAAAACTTTCTTTTAATAATTCGAACAGTATTTTTACTTGTTTCATGCTCGCGTCCTCCGTCCGATGTGCTATGTCCTTGATGCCTTTGCCTTACGATGTAGCGGCGATTTAATGTATCTTATCCCAGGTACATGTAAATATATTTTACTTCTTAGATGAGCATTGTTAAATACAGGAGTGTCTGCGCTTATAACTTCCTCAATACAAAGTAACGCCGTTCCGGCAGATCCAGAGTTTCCAAGGTCGTAAAAGTGTCTTCCCATAGATATGAAACGGTGTTTAAGTTATGGAAATACTCCGTTATTGTGTCAACACTGCGCTTGTATTTATCTTCAGCAGGATGACGTTCAAAAATGGTCAGAACCGACTTTGAAGTGGCAGAAATCTTGTTCCAATGGTTCTCCCAGACAATGGAAAAATCAGGCTCATCCGGGTTCTCCCCTATCTGACGAAAAAAAGTCTTCGACCCTCGTACTTTGGCTAAATATTCAAGCTGTAAGAGATCAAAAATCAGTAGACCTCCGGTGTGTAAATTTTCAGCTGAAGTTGCAAAGAAAACCCCTACATTCTCTGCGTTCAGATGATTCAAACCATCTGTCATACAAAGTAGGACGTCAACCATTTCGGGTAAAACGTAATTGCACATATCTGCTTGAACACGTTCTAATCTGGCTGCATCCGCTTGCGCCAGCTTACTTCGTTTTCTTTCCAGTTGCTTCAACATGGCAAAAGACAAGTCAAGTCCATATACAAAGGCAAAATACTCCAAAAGCTCAACAGTCAGACGACCTGTACCGCAAGCTAAATCTGCTACACGCAGATTTGCGGCATTTTTATCTAGATACTTAGCACACATCTGCAGAATCATCTGCAGGCTTTCTTGCATATCAGCATCTGTAAAAAACGAGTCGTATAATCCCGCCAGACCACGATAATCATCTTTACTCAAAACACTACTATTCATGCCATATAAGCTCCATCACGCATATGAGTTGTCATTCTTACATCACTACTTCACGTCAAATAGGGTGTAAGGCTTATCAAGAAATACCGAACTAACGACTTTGATCTAGAGCCCTTTTTTCCGAAATTTGCCCAATATCTTCGTAATCAATATCGGTAACAAGAACGAAGGCAAGACCGAAATGACAAAGCCCAGTGCCCACTCCTGAAAGAATGTTTTCAGAAAAGCAGGCGTAAATCCAACTTTTACAATGACCATAGCGGCAGCCATAAAAAAGGACATACCTAATGCCATGAGAACGGAAAAGAGTATTTTTTCGCTTGTTTTTTGTGTGTTCATAGAATCCCTCTCTATAAATAACGAAGCGCAGATGAAAACCAAATCAAAGTCTTATTCATTCGTTAATGATGTAATTTGCTTCAGTTAAAAGTATCAAAGCGCGCTCTAAGTCCTCCTCACGCAGAAATATGTAGTCCGTATTGAAAGTAGAAACGGCAAAAATCGCGATTCCGTTTTCGGCTAGAACGGTTGAGATTCTTGCCAAAATTCCTACAAGGCTAAAATCCAAGATTCCTTCTAATCTAAATGCCCGCCAGCCATCCGTTTTTGTCAGACAGTTGCCTGGGACATCTGCAGTAGGGCAGACCAACGAGTTCTCTTCGTCTGTTTTTGCGACAAAGAAATAGTCCGACGAAAAGCTGACTTCGCTGTAATCTTCTACTTTGCAAATTGAGAAGCGAGGACTAAGTATTTTAAGTTTCATGGATGCCTCGTTGCCCAAAACGATCTCCTTTATCTCGTGATTCGATTCTTTTATTGATGAGCTTCTTCATACGTTGCGTAAAAAATCGTATTTAATCGGCTGATACCTCTTAGCTATCACTGACCAGAAAACTGCCCTTTTTCACGTGCTCTTTTAGTATTTCGTCAGTCAGTTCAAAGAGTTTTTCCGAACCATCTTTTGTCCTTCGTTGTCTACGATAAACCTGTTCGGCGGTCACCGCATGATCCTTCCAGTCTCCCCCGTCATTGCTATCGTTTAAAATGAGAGGCTGCAGATTGTCCATCGCCCTTGCGAATTTTGCCTCAGCGCTCTGATTCGCCTCGAACTCATCAAAAATTGCGATTAATTCATTTCTTTGATCTTCAGGCAAAAGCGCATAGATACGTTCTTTCGCCGCCTCTTCCCGTGCTTTCTGAGTCGCCAATGCAGCGGGATCGTAGGCATATGTGTCGCCCGCATCAATCTCGACCAAGTCGTGGATGAGGCACATCAAAATCACTTTTGTGATATCCACTTCCTCATTCGCGTATTCGCGTAGAAGATAAGCCATGATGGCCATATGCCAGCCGTGTTCTGCATCATTTTCTTTGCGTCCCTTACCGGAGAGCGAGGTTTGTCGAAAGACATTTTTTGCTTTATCAATTTCTAGAATAAAGGCTAATTGTTGTTCTAAACGAGTACTCATGCATCTCTCCTGCTCTATGAATCAATGTATTTATCTTAGCATGTCGCTACTTTTGCCGCTATTTATGGTCAAAATGGCCCTTAACTTTCAGCGGAATGAATGGTACCTTATCCATTAAATGAAATTAACAAAAAAATATCGAAACGGAGCAAAATATGAAAAGAAGACTCATTGTTTTAAGCGTATGTATAGGCACTTCCCTGTTACTTATGTCTTGTGGCCCAGCCCAAAGCTCAGCTGCTGTTACCACAGCAAAAGCACAAGTCACTACGGCTGCTATGCAATTGGAAGAAAATACGAGCGCTACAGCAATAGCTAGTAGCGAAATGGTATCGAGCGCAGCAACAATCAGCGAAGCCGTTTCAGTTGCAGGACCCATCGAAAACCCCTTAGGTGAAAAAGTTGGCGCTGCAGATGGACAAGGGGTCATGACTTTCACAGCAAACGGGACCACTTTTACCCTGCCTATGTCCGCTAAGGATATCGTAGCCATTGGCTATGGCCTAGAGCGCGATGAAGAAATTGGCACAGGTATGTGGGCACCCGCCGTGACCTTTACCAAAGTCAAATACAAAGATACCGTCAGCGTCTCACTCGTTAATATGCTACCTGAGCCAAAGATGCTCTCTGAGGCTACAGTGACTTCGATTAAATTCACTAATGAAAGTTCCTTTTTCACGGATATGGTCCTGGCAAACGGCATCAAATTTGGCGATTCCTTGGAAACTGTGTCGGCGCTCTATGACGAAGAAGCGCTCGATCGTTATGACAGTGAAGATAAAAAGTCCACAGTCCTCACATATAATGAGAATAATTTTACGGTCAACACAAAATACAGTTTTACAGATAATCAATTAACTGCCGTACAAATCACCACTGATAAGGATTACGCTCCAAAAGAATAAGACAAGCTTTTTAGAAACATGTAATTGGCTACTTGGGCTTGTCTTTACGGCAAGCCCGAAGCAGTTAATAATTACATCGTTAGAGGAGACAAAAGATTGATTCTTTTACTGATACTTAGTTTTATTGCCTCTATAAGTATTGGCATACCAAACGGTTTACTTGGTAGTTCATGGCCAGTCATGTACCAAGAGCTTAACGTCTCCATTGGAAATGCAGGAGTATTTTCAATAATTATTTCTGTTGGTACTATTGTCTCTGGAATTACTAATGCACGTTTAATTAAGCGTTGGGGGACAGTTGCAGTTCTAGCAATGAGTCAACTGGTACTGGCTTTATCATTACTTGCATTCACAATAACTGGAAACTTTTACATACTTTGCATCATTTGCTTTCCGATAGGTTATTCAGCCGGTGCAATTGATACTGCTTTAACCGCCTATTTAACTTTACATTACAAAGCTATTTTTCTAAATTGGTTGCATGCTTTTTGGGCAGTAGGTGCGGCTGCAGGTCCGCTTTTTGTAAGCTATAGTCTCCTCCAATGGAATACCTGGAAAGGGGGTTACTTAATCACAGTTGCTTTTCAAGTATTCGTTTTCCTAGCACTTATCTTTACAGTACCCCGTTGGAACTCCGTAGATAAACTACCAATCGAAGGCAGTACAGAAGGCCATGTACTCGTTCCTCTCAATAAGGTTTGGCAAATAAAAGAGCCAGAGAAACCCTATTTATGTTATTCGGTTTTTGTGGTATTGAGGCGATGGTGGGGCTTTGGGAAGCACTTATCTTGTCAAGGTTCACAACCTAGCCGAAGAAACAGCTGCTAGTTGGATTACACTATTTTTCTCTGGGATTCTTGTGGGACGTTTTATTTGTGGATTCCTCAGTTTAAAATTGAAAAATAAATTATTGATTGAACTAGGAGAAGTTCTATTAGCAAGCGGTATACTACTCATCTTAATACCACTCCCTAATACTGCATTACTAATCGCTTTCTTTTTAATTGGTTTAGGATTAGCACCAATGGTTCCCGGAATCCTTTATTTGACTCCGGCGCATTTTGGAAGTAGTTATTCCCAATCAATGATTGGAGTTCAATTTGCCAGCATGTTTGTGGGGAGCGCTGTGGTGCCTCCAATCTTCGGCTGGATTGCGGGAGATACGCATCATATTATTTTCCCCTACTTTCTGGCGATTCTTCTGGTATTGATTGTTTTTGCCGTTATATCGCTTTTTAGAAAAGTTGGTCAACGCTGAATTTTTGAAATCCACATTCGTTAAAGTCGCGATTCAGTAACGCATAATGGTACAAAAAAATGCTCTTTTTTGCCCATTAATGCGCTATGATTTGCACGAGAGAAGGCTTCTTCATGTATACTCTTTTTGAATAAAAAAGAAATGAGGACCCTTCTATGATTTTTGGTATCGATCCGATTTTTGCCCTTATTCCCCTGGTGATTTACATCATCTTGTCGTTTAAGGAAATTAATCCCGTGCTCAACGTCATCATCTGCGTTATACTGAGCGCCATTCTCACGCTGCAGCCTTTTTCCAGTTTTGGAGGAGTCATCGCCGAATCACTCGGTTCCTTCCTTGGCATGATTGGTTTTATCATCATGCTGGGCTCTGGTCTGGGTGCCATTCTGCATAAGACCGGCGTCGCCGAAAACCTGGTTATGAGCCTGGTTAAAAAAATTGGCGTGAACACTGAGAAAAAAGCGGTCTTGACCACCATGATCAGCTCCACCGTTCTGGTCGCTCTGCTGGGTACGCTGGCCGGTGCCAATGCGATTCTGGCCCCCATCATCATTCCGCTGGTTGCCGTTATCGGTATCACCCCTTCAACAGTGGCCACTTGCTTCCTGGGTGCTGGCCTGACCGGCATGTTCCTCGGCCCATACACCCCTCAGGTTGTCACCATCCTTGGTCTCACAAACCTTAACTATGGACAGTACCTGCTCGGCGCCGGCATCCCGCTCGGCCTCTTAGTACTGGTTGTGACCTTCCTTTTTGCCCTACGTATTCAAAAGAAAACCTTTGGTGTTTACGCTTACGAAGACGTTGAAGAAAAGAATGAGGAATACAAACCCACAACAGAAACCAATCGCGCCACCATTGCCTTCCTGCTTTCCATGCTGGCGCTGATTGCTTATGGCATCGTCCTCCAGGGCGGTTCTTCCTACTCCATCCTGGTTATTTCCATCACCGCAGCGATTACCGGTGTGGCCGGTGGTTTAAAAGCCGGAGAGCTGATCGACACCTTTATCAAAGGTGCCTCGAAAGTTATGTGGCTCTTTATCATGTTCATTCTCTTCAACCCCTTCATCACCTTCATCGCCGAAGCAGGTGCTTTCGAAAGACTGGTTTCTTTCCTGCAACCCCTGCTCGACTCCGCCAATAAGATTGTATTCTCTGTAATCGCAGCCCTCACCGGCATCTTCGGTATCGGCGGCGCTGCCACCGCAGACAATATTGTCATGGACAACATGTTCCGCAGCATCGTCGATTCGATGGGTGTCCCGATGACCCTCTGGGCCCTGATCCTCTTGGTCGCCGGACAAATCACCTCCTTTGCCTATCCTGAAGCCGACATGATCGGTCAGATGGGTTTAGCCCGTTCCAAAGATGTCAAAAACCTCGTTAAATACGGCATCACCGTGACCCTGTGCTCCGTCATCTTGGTCGCCATCATGGCCGCATTTCAGTGAATGCATATGAAATTAGAAGAACAGATTCGTAAGTATATCGACTCACAAAGCGGCGATATTGCCGTTGTTGCAGAAACGCTCGAGGGAAATTTTTCCCTCGAGCTGAATGCGACCCGAGTCTTCCCCTCAGCCAGCACCATCAAACTCGTCATCATGATCGAGCTCTTCAAGCAGACCAAAGTCGGCAAACTCTCCCTCAGCGACAAGCTCACGCTGAGCAGCGAAAAAACTGGGGGCGACGGCATCCTGAAAGAATTGGATGCCGGGCATCAGTTCAGCTTACTTGAGCTCTGCACCTTGATGATTATCGTCAGCGACAACATGGCTACGAACATCTTGATTGATCACTTAGGCATGTCTGAAATCAATGCCCAAGCTGCTTCACTAGGACTGAGTCAAACGTCTCTGCAGCGGAAAATGATGGACAGTGCAGCGGTCAAAGCCGGGCGCAATAACTATATTAGCGCGGAGGATTTTGCCAAAATCATCAGAAATCTTTACCATGGCAAAATCATCTCCCCCGAAGCCAGTGCCGCCATGCTCGACATCCTTAAACGACAACAGGTGCGCGGTCGCCTGGACCTCTATCTCCCCGAAGACCTGCATTTGGCCCACAAGACCGGTGATTTAGACTTTTTGGAGCATGACGGTGGCATTCTTTATCTGCCCGATCAGCCGCTGCTGCTCTGTGTTTTGACTGAAAATGTTCAGAGCAATCAGCAAGGTCGGGAAATCATTGCTACAATAGCAAAGATGGTTTTTGAGGCATTCCAGAAGCCTTAAAGTCGCCAAGACAAACACAGATCGTATTTATTCAAGCGGGAGATACACATGAAAATCACAGCAATCAAGTTGGCGGAGATCACCGTTCCGCTTAAAAAGCCCTTCACCACTGCCCTGCGCCAGGTCACCGCGGTCAATGACATCGTTGTTGAAGTACATACGGATCAGGGGCTAATCGGCTATGGCGAAGCGGCTCCGACTGCTGTCATTACCGGTGAAACAAAAAGTTCGATCACTGAAGCGATTCGAGCCCACCTTGCCCCTGCGCTTATCGGTCTGGATATTCGTGAGCGCGATGTGATTTTCGAACGTCTCGATAAGGCTATGGTTAAAAACACTTCAGCCAAAGCCGCCCTTGATATGGCCATTTATGATCTATTCGGGCAGCTTTATGCAGCTCCACTCTATCAACTTTTGGGTGGTTACCGTAATCAACTTATCGGCGATATCACCATCAGCGTCAATAGCCCCGATGAAATGGCAAAAGACAGTCTCAACGCCATCCAAGAAGGTTTTAAAACCCTCAAAATAAAATTGGGCAAAGATGCCAGTGTCGATTTAGAGCGTCTCACAGCCGTCGTCAATGCAGTCGGTCAGGATATCAAGCTGCGCCTCGATGCCAACCAAGGTTGGACTGCACAGGAAGCCGTTCGTATACTGCGACAGATTGAGAACCGCGGTTTTAATATTGAATTTGTTGAGCAGCCGGTACCCGCCCATGACTTGAAAGGTCTTAAGTATGTCAAAGACCATACCGAGCTTGCCATCATGGCGGACGAGGCTCTCTTCAGTCCCGACGATGCACTACGCATCCTGGACATGCAGGCAGCAGATATTCTCAATATCAAGCTGATGAAGTGCGGCGGCATCCATCAAGCCCTAAAAATCTGCGCGCTCGCTGAAGCCTACGGCCAAGACTGTATGCTCGGTTGCATGATGGAATCGCGTCTGAGCGTCAATGCGGCTGCCCATCTCGCCGCTTCACAAAAAGTGATTCGTTACATTGATTTAGATGGGCCCATTCTCTGCGCGGCTGACCCGGTGCAAGGAGGATCCACTTTTAACGGCCCTGATATCACGCTCTCACAGACTCCCGGTTTGGGTGTCAGCGGTGTTGAAGGTTTAGTCTATTGGGATTAGGAATATATCAAGAGCCGAACTTTCGCTTTTGGAAAACTTAATTAGAAGATTAGCGGCTAATCTGGAATTGAATTCCGGATTAGCCGTTCATTTTTGGTGTTAGTTTTCGGCTGATATGGAATTCACGTTCATCTGTATAGTCGTTCATGCATATTAAATAAATGCTACTCCACAAATCTCAGCAAATAACCATCCGGATCTTGGATGAGAAACTCCTTCTGCTCTGTGCTCTCACCTAAACTCATATAGCGACTAACTTTGAGTTCACGAAAAGCTGTGATTCCAAACTCAAGTATCCGTTGATAGAGCGCTTCAATATTTGATACCGCCATTTCAAAGTTCACGCCTCTTCCATAGGGATACTGCAAGTCAGCGGTAGCCCAGTGACCGTTTTCTTGCTCGAGCATTAATTGGTTTCCTTCTTTTGAAATGAACACAAACAAGTCTTCTGGACGTTCGTACTCAATTTTGAATTGTAAGATTTCTATATAGAAGGCTTTTGATTTCTCGATATCTTGAACACTCAATTCAGGGATTAGAGAATTAAACTTCATTTCTTGTTCAGAATTCTTCATTTACGCCTCCAAAATAAATAACACAAATTTAAGTACCTATTAAAGCAGTTTTTACTTTGTAGCTCCATATTTATCAGTGTCGCAAAGATGACCGAAAACTATTTTCTTTGCCAACAATTATAAACTGTCTTGAACGCATACCAAAGGTAGCTAATCGTTACTTAATGAACTTTGATGCGGGTATATTTTGCCGCCTTCATTACGATAAGGGGAAAATTCTGGAGACTATGTCCTCCGCATCACTCATAATAGAGTTAAAGTTCTTTCGAGAAGGTCTAAAGGAATTTGCGAGGAAAACCTTATGAAAAAGATTGCTATGTTTACAATGGGAACCCGCGGCGATGTGCAACCTTATATTTTCTTGTCTAAAGAACTTATGAAGCGAGGTTATGAACTTACACTCGGTTCGCATCCATATTGGAAAAACCTCATCGAGAGTGCCGGGATTTTATTCGTGCCGATAGGACCGGATATCGATATTGAAAAAGAAGCCGCCATCATTAGAGGGAAACATAGTAATCCCCTCATCAGTATGCTCAAAACGATGCGTTTTGTTTTTCAGATTATACAAAACGCCACCCAAGAAATATTTGAAATATGTGAGGATAAGGATTTAATTGTGGTAAGCCATAGCCAAATGGGTGCGACCGAGGCAGAAGCGTTAGGGATTCCAACAGTTAATGTGACTTTGCAAAAAGAGATGATCGCCGAAAAATTAAAGCCTCAAACATTGAAAGATAAATTTGTCAGCCGACTTATAGGCAAACAAGTGGCAAAACCTTACAACAAAATCAGAAAAATATACGGTTTAAAGCCGATTAAGTCATCTGACGCCATTATTTCAAAAAAGCTCAATTTGATACCGATCAGCAAGTATGTATTAAACAGAAACCCCTATTGGGAGAAGCAACATGTTCTGACCGGATATTGGTATGGAAACGAAGAAGAATATATGCCTGATGAGTCCTTAGCATCTTTTCTGGAAAATCGAGAAAAACCGGTTATTCTCGCACTTGGAGCAATGTCGTTTGAAGAAAAATCTGAAGAAGAAAAACTGGACAAATTTGTAAAAGCTTTTCAAAAAGCCGAGTGTCGAGCCGTCATCCAGGGTTTTCAAAAGACGCTGCAGAATTACAAATTGCCTTCATCGATGATAGCCTGCGGTAATGTACCACATAGTTACCTCTTTCAGCATGGGCTTTGTGTGATTCACCACTGTGGGTTTGGTACCACGGCAGCTACATTGATTTATGGCATTCCTTCTATACCTGTACCGCACGTTTTAGACCAATTGGGTTTTGCCAAATTGCTGAGCGATAACCATGTCGCTGTAAAAGCTTTGAAGTCACAAGATTTGAGTGTGGATAGCATTTATAAAGCCATTATGGAAATGAAAAACACATATAAAGAAAAAAAGAAAATGGCAAGATCAATATCCGAAAGCATTAAAACTGAGGGTGGTGTCGCATACGCAGTCGATCTAATTGAAAAAGTGATGCATGACGAATGCTCGATTTAGGACGCGCATTGTTTTATAAGATAAAGAAAGTTTTCAGCTCATTCTATTCTTCATGTTTTAAGAACTGTGTTGTATAGAGTTCGAAATATATGTTCTCATTTTTCAATAATTCGTTATGTGTTCCTTTTTCGACAATGCTACCGTCTTTTAAAACAACAATTTCATCAACGGACATGATCGTTGATAATCGATGGGCAATAATGATTCTCGTCCTGGATTTTATTAAATTTTCAATTGCATCTTGAATTAAGCTTTCTGAAATCGAATCAAGAGAAGAGGTCGCTTCATCTAATATAAGTATATTAGGGTTTTTAAGTAATGCTCTAGCTATAGACAACCTTTGTTTTTCACCTCCGGATAACTTAAGTCCCCTATTACCGACCTCAGAATTAAAGCCTTCAGGAAGGTTTTTAATAAAGTCATAAATATTGGCCTGCTTACAAGCATGGATCAGTTCTTGTTCACTGGCGTCGTCTTTTGCATATAATAAATTGTCTTTGATAGTTCCGTTAAACAAATATGAATCTTGACTCACAATCCCAACGTTTTTTCTGAGCAAAAATAAATCTAAATCTCTTATATCAATACCATCTATTTCAATACTTCCCAGATCAACGTCATATAATCTTGCAATTAGATTAGTAATCGTCGTTTTCCCTGAACCTGAGGGACCCACAATGGCAATTGATTTTCCTTTTTCAATGGTTAAGTTAATGTTGTTTAAAATCATTCTTTCCTTATCATATGAAAAGTAAACATCTTTAAACTCAATATTTCCATTAAGGTTTTCTTTCCGAATAGGATTTCTCTATTCTTGATGCTTATCGGCATATCAAAATACTCAAATATCCTTGTGAATAAAGCCATTGATCTAATCCAATCAACCTGAATATTCATCAGAGAATTGATAGGCATATACATCTTTGCCAGTAAAGCGACCATGACGGTAATATCACCGACCGTTAGACTGGCGTCATACATGATGATAAGGATTCCGCCAACCAAATAAATAATCATTGGTCCAATATTCGAGAATGTATTTAAAGCGACTCTAAACCATCGGCCAGCCATTCTTTCCTTTATATTTAAACGAATCACCTTTTGATTTGCGTCAAGGAATCGATTGTATTCATAATCTTCTCTGCTAAATAATTTTACTAATAGCTGTCCGCTGACTGATAAAGTTTCATTGAGAATACTGTTTACTTTATCCTGATTTTCCTGAGCATCTTTTGTGATGTTCCATCTTGTCTTGCCGACGCTTCGAGTCGGAAGAATGAGTAGCGGGACAATGACTAAGCCAAGTAATGCAAGGATGTAATTTTTACTGAACATAGCGATTAAAGCGACAGTCAGAGTAATTACGTTTGAAAGTATACTGGTCATGGTTGTCGAAAATGGTACTTTGAATGCCATCAATATCACTCGTCATCCTTGTGATAATGTCACCCTGCGTATTCGTCGTGTAAAAGTCGTGAGACATGTATTGCAGGTGTTTAAACATATTGTTTTTCATGTCAAAAATAATATGCTGAGATATCCAAGTGTTTAAGTAGCTTTCTAGAACACCAATTAAATTAGATGTCAGAATGACAAGCAGAGATAAAAGTATTAACTTTATTAATTCGTCTAGATTTCTGTTGATCAAGCCATCATCTATTATTTTCCCTGTGAGAATGGAAGGCAATAAACTTAAGGTTGAAGAAACTAAGATACAGATTAAAATGAGTAGCACTTGCTTCCAGTATGGATAGAGGTAGCTACTAATCCTTTTTAAAAGTTCCATTGTGACTTTTGGTCTGTTTAGTTTCTCTTCCTCAGTTAGAAATGAATTACCCATTCTTCCGGATTTATAGGCCATGATGATTTCCCCTGTTGCTTCTATCAGTTAGATCCTGCTTTTTATTTACCATTAAAAGATAATATAAATTTGGGTAATTGAGGGACTTTACGTGAAAATAGCTTAGAGTAAAAAGACGCAGTCATAGGCTTACTGTCACGGTTAAAATGCCGCTCAGAAAAACAAACGGCCAGTCGTATTGGCAAAATCCAATGACTATTCACCCGCAAGCAAATGCTCAATTTCCTTTACAAAACAATCACTCTGTTTTGTAATGTCCTCCATAAGCAAAGCCGGATTGTCAAAATCAGGGCTTTGGGATAAAACACATTCAATAATCGCATCCGGATTACTCTCGTCATGAAATACCGTCAGTTGACTAATGGACTCTAATTGCAGCTCGCTTAAGAATTTTTTTGCAATCTCTCTGTTTCGAGCAGAGAGCCACGCTTCAAATCGTCCTTTTTGATGCAGATAAACAATGGCAAGTTTTAGCCCATTCGCTTTTAATAAGCTTGTGCTTAATGAAAAAAAGGACATGTCCATCTTGCCTTGGTATAGATCGCTAATCGTGTATTGTGGATGTCGCGAAGCAATATGCACTTGTAATTTCCTGAAAAACTCCATGATTCCTTGATAGGCGCGTTGTATATCCCTTCTTGTAAGAGCTTTGTATATCTATTAATCAGATGATTCAAACTTTCCAAGCTTCGTTTCTCCATTGTTATTGATAATTTTTTAAGACATCGAAATCTACATGCACTATCGTTTTAGCTTAATCATTATCATTAAGGTGTATCAATGTCGGTACCCGATTTTTCACGTTCACGCGCATTGCTTTTATAAGCTTTTGAGCAAATTCTGATAGTTCCTCTGATGTTCCTCTTCAAGCACGTCTCCTGCATCAGGATGATTTAAAGCCCAGTGCTTGTGCCGACGGACTTTGTCCAAGAATTGCCGAGATAAAATGTCCATCAATAGCCGATAACATTGTCCATGGTATAGCATGAAGAAAGCGACCCAGAGATCGCCTTCCTAATCAAATCAGTTCTTGCTCAATGACATACCGCGCAAGTGCGTCGTCCAGAATTTTCTTGTTCTGCTGCGAACCATACATCAAACAATGTGTGCAGGCCTTGTTAATCAGGCGAGCGCTACCAGCGGAGTATCGAAAAATCTCGCTGATTGCCTGGTCGGAGAAGATTTCGGACTGAGACTTTGCAAAGTTCAAATGGTGGAGGATATAGGCTTTTGTCTGAGCCTCGTCCAGATAGGGGTTGTAGCATTTGAGATTCACGCGCTGCTCGATGGCAAGATACGCCTGACGCCGGAGCTTGTCGGATAGTTCCGGCTGACCGACGAGAAGTAACGCCATAGGACTGTCGGAATCAATCTTGAAATTCAAGAGGAATCGCAATTCTTCCATCGTTTCCCGGTCCAGAAGATGTGCCTCATCGACGATTACGACGGGTTTGACGTGTTGGATGCTCTGCAGCACTTCGATCTCGCGGTGCAATCTTCGCTTGGCGTCGCCGCGATAGAAACAGCCTTCCGCTCCGAGCTGTCGAAGGATTCCGTTGTAGAAGTGCCGAGGCGTCAGCTGCGAATCTGCCAGATAGAGTGTCCGATAACCACTACTGTCCAGCTTGTTCGTCAGTTTGCGAATCAGCGTGGATTTCCCGCCGCCGCAGTCTCCGGTAAGGACGGCAAACCAGCGACGCTCCGCCGCATAGGCAAGACGCGCCAATACTTCTTCCTGTTGCGGTGTGGTAAAGAGACGATTCACCGGAAGGTTTCGTGTGAAGGGTATTGAGGTAAAGCCATAGTATTCTTCAAACATGGCCGTTATCCTCCATAAACCCGGCGGAAATTTGTCGCGCCCAGCCGGGTTTTCTGTTGGTCGTGCTTCTTTGCCGCAGCATCGAGAACCCGGGACGTGGTAACCGTGGTATCGCTGAGGATTTTCTTCTTCCGGGAACAAAAGGAACTGGGGCGGAGTTCGTGAATCACGCGGGGTTCTATGTTTGGATGAGAGACCATCAGTTCTTCCGGGTTCTCCGGGCTGTACTGTGTTGTTACTTTCAATCCGATCAGATCCGGTCCCACATCCCAAAGCCGTGAATGGAAGGAGATACAGCCGGTCTTGTCGACCAGTCGTTCTTCGGTTGTGGTAAAGGCGAAGTTCAACGTGTCCGGGGTGACAAATCGAAGTTCTTTGCGATTCTCTCGGAAGGCCTGTTCCGGTGTCCTGCCATGGAGAGCACTGTGGATCTTCTGTTGGTAGAATACGGAAAGCCACAGATCCAGTTCGTGCTGGACTTCCGCCACGCTTCTGCGGGTGCTTCAGCTTCACTTCCGCAACAAACTTATCGAGGTATTTGTTCAGTGCCTCCACTTTGCCTTTCGAAGCGGCCGCATAGGGTTTGGCGTGCATCAGGCGGATTCCGAGCTTGTGGCAGGTTTGTTGGAGCTGTTTCCCAATGTACTGCCGGCCATTGTCCGTGTAGAGTTCTTCCGGCACGCCGTTCGTCTCGATAGCATGGCGGAAACAGTCCATGACGCAGCGGATATCCTGCCGCTCATATACGCGAAGTCCCGTTACCAGGCGTGTCGCGTCGTCGAGAAAGACCGAAGTGTACAGCTGTACGGCGGACGCTTGGCCGTTGCCGGAAGGACCAGAAGGTATTTAATATCCGCCTGCCACAACTCGTTTCTGCCGGTTCGTTCAAATCGCCGGAGGCTCCCCGCACTTCCGGTGTTGTACATCGCGATCTGTCTGGCTCCGTATCCACGCTTCTCCAAGTGATCCTGCAGTGTAGATCGCTTCACCTGTCCATAGCGCGGAATTCTTCCTTCCAGCTCCAGAATCCGGATCAGGTCGGAGACGCTTCTTGTCGGAACTTCCCGCCGCAAGACCACAGCGGCATCCACGATCTCCTCGGTCACGGAACTCGAACGATCGTGCGCGGGTTTCGGCTTTGTCATGAGGCCGCTGAAACCCGTCCTCCGCATAGCGCGACAACCACCTTCGGACGGTTCTTTCTGACAATTGGTGTTGCTCGGCCACCTTTCGGATCTCGTAGGCGCGCTTCGCCGGATCCATCTCCGCTTGGAGCAAGGGACCTAAGATCTGGCACCGGGGCATAGGCAATCTCTTCGGCATTCTTCGATCGATTCATGGTTTTTGCCTCCTTCTTATCTCTGCTAAGAGGAGGCTATCGGTTCTGTCACTGGTTGAACACGCCCGTTCGGGTGGGTTGTCCAACATCCGCTGTTTACGGCAGCGGTGACCATCGCAAGAAAGCTGGGGATCTTCTTCGGGGACGCAAACGTCTGGTTTACAAGTCGCTTCCAGATTCCGTCCAGATAGCTCGGATTTGGCGATACCATCTGCGAATTTTGCCCCGTGTCCGCTCATCGTCCGGAGAGCCGGTTCTACTTCCGGCAAGCACATCTTCGATACTTTCTCGGCTATATCGCTTGTAGGGCACGAGGAAATCCGGCAGTTCCGTGTGAGCTTCTTGCAGTGCGTACAGCGCAAAACGGCGTAGGAGAAGGATGATTTTCCCGCTGGATCGAGTGTGCACTTTTCGCTTCTTTCGATCGTAGGCGGCAAGATTTCCTCCACAAATCGGACAACTCAGAGGCTCCGTCCCCGAAATAACAAAAATTCCTTCTCCCGTTTTCTTGTAAAACTTGATACAATAACCACGTTACAATGATTAAGAAAGCCTCGGGATGTCCTGCTGGTAACAGGACTACAACACCCGGGGCTTTCGCCTTTCTGTTAGAATGTCATTGACAAGTATATCCGGCTAACGACGGACAGGCAATTCCGTCAGCACAGAGATACAGTCCGTCGGCACAAGCACCCAGAGCGCAAGATCAAACGCATCTGCAGCCTCGAGTTGTGACAACGTTTTGCCATTGTAAGCTTCGTCTTCTATTTCCTTATATGCCATATATGCAGAGCTGGTCCCTGCCCTATAGGCTTTCAACTTGGCTGGTCCGTTGTTCATCACCCACTGAAAAAAATCCAGAAAGGATTGATAATCTTCTTCATTGTCCTGATTAAAGAGCTTAATTAGATCAGATCCGCTTTTTCGAAATTCATCAGCTCTGTAGTAGCGATAGGCGTAGATATACTCTTCGATGACGTTCATGCTTACTGAGCGGTCAAGGGCGTTAATCTCTACCTGGCTTTTTATCCAGGGCGTATTTTGTAAGGAGCTATCCGCCAAATTCGAGGGCGCGATGAGTGCGTCCATCTGTTCCAAAACGCTGACAAGAGTTTCCTGTTTGTCATTTATGTTCTTCTCTGCTTTGTCTTCGCCCCTGATATTCTCTTGGCAAGCAGCTAGGCTAAAAGCAAGAAGTAACAAAATGAAGCAAATCAGCAGCTTTGTTTTCATATTTTTGTTCCTGATTATTATTGTGTCCATCGTATTCAGTAATTTAGTTGAATCGTTCAAGAGTGTGTCATCCCAGCCAATCGTAAATATATGCCTGTGTGCCTAACCACCAAAAAAAGACAGCTACAATGATATAGAAGCATATTCTAAGAACTCTTCTGTTTAATAATCTTGATCTTCCACCGATTCTTTTCTTCTGCATAAATTCCTCCGCAAATTATTTCATCATACCAAATAGAAATAGTACTTCATTCTTAGATCATCCAACACCAGATATACATTACGTATTCGTTCTATCTAGTTACACGACAGTCTCAATATTTACAGCGTTGTCCAAACTCAGCGCCATGTCCCCTAACGATTGAATGTTAAAAAGAACAGACCGCAAAAAATTATCTCATATAAAAGTTTATATCCTTGGAGGGTCCTTCTTGATAAAATTATGGTGTCAAGATATCGTCCTTTCATAATAGAGCGTCCTTCTAACTTCTCCTTTTTTATTTTTATCAATCACCCTCTTAAAATTTCATCAATTTGTACAGCTTCAATTCGCTCTTTAAAACAACCAATTTGTGTTTTTATATAATTTTTGTGCCTTATCCATTTTAAACCTGTAAAGCTTGGTAGCAATGATTCGAGAGACTTAATCCAATCAAAATACACTGGTACTGCACTACCTGACCAACTCCAAGAAGTAGGTGTTAATGGTATCCTTTCAAAATGTTCAAACACAGAATTATTCTCAAGAAACAGCAAAATATATTCCTTTTTTCTTTCGATTCCTAATTTTGATATAACTGAGAATAGACAATACATTTTCGTTTCATCATTTGAGAACAGTTGAATGCTTTGTCGAATCCATTCGTCTTGTCTTCCCGACAAATCCTGTTCATTTTGATTTGGTAATAATAAAGACTCTAAAAAGAACGGTACTGACATTTTGGAGAACCGACAATTTCTTATTAGTTCTTCAAAAATCTTATTATATATTTCTATGAAATCATCCAAATCAAAAAAACAACGATGCCTTTTTTTATGGTCACTAAAAGAGCCGTTCGTTTTATTTATTAAATAATCTATATACTTATCCAGTATAGAAGGTCTGACTAGATATATTTCTTTCAAGAATTGTCCATAATAATCAATGTGATTATCATTCGACAACATAGTACTATAAATTTCTTCAAGTAATTCTAGATTGCAATCAAATTTTTGGATTACTCCCTTGGGTGTATTATGATAGTCATTAAATAAAAGTTTAAAATAAATATGCACAATGATGGGGGAATACTCCACCTTAGCTAAAATAATTTTACATCCATTTATCAATGCATGCTCCTCTATTTTTTTATACTTCTCCAGAAAATCCACATCACGCATAGATGATGAAGTAATATCTCTATCAGAAGTATCTTTCAAAAAGCTATAAAGTCCATGCAAATGATTTTCGGAAACTAATTCTGGCGGTAATTCATGATAATAGGCATACAGCCAAGCATTTTTCTGACTATATTCTCCACTAATAATTATTTGATACACTTCTGAATCGGACAATAAGGAAAAAAGTATGCCCATCAAGTGGGATGGGTGTAAATTGTTTGGTGTATCTCTTTCTATGTAATACTTTATCGCATCAACGTAGCGATCTTTATTAAGAGAAACAGCATCAAAAGCAATTCTTAATCCTTCTCCAACCTCCCAAGATGTATGAGCATCAAGTTCAGAAATATCAATGCAAACATCTATTAGCTTCTTGAACATTTCTAAATCACAATCGGAAACGAATTTTTCTATATTTTTCTTTTTTTGTTTATTGCAATCTGTATAATCAACTTCTATTTTGCGACCTGATCCAGAAAGAAGAAAATACAGTTGGAGGCATTCGCTTTTAAAATATTCAGCAAATAATGATTCACACTGGATTTTCTTGCAATTAAAAACTTGCGCGATTCTGTTCACTAAAAGGCAGTTTTCTAATATATCTGGCGGAAATGCTGACTCCAGAATTGAAGGGATATATTTTAAATCAAATTGTAAAACTGGAATACTTATATCCTCGACAGTGCCACCATAAGAACTGAGGACATTTCTAACTTTTGTTTTATACTTTTCAATCCCGCATAGGGAGGATAAAGAATCCCAAATTAGTTTTCGGTATTTTTCAACACCTTCAGATATGGCTAATGGAATTTGATATATTGTAAATGTATTCTTTCGTCCTGCCTGCGCGGGGGAAAAATGTAATTTTAAAAATTCTTCTGCTATTTCTAGAAAGAGAGTTGTAACAAATTCTTGTTTCCCATCATTTGAATATTCTATTATCTTCTCCAAAAAAGTTATTTGTGTGCAAAAACCAAAGCGTGGAGAATTTTGATTAATACCAAAATATCGATTAATTGCATGAAAAAATTCTATGTATAAATCTGGCCGCTTTAGATAATACTCAAAGAACAAATCACATGCTGTTGACAAATCAGTCATATAAGCAAAACCACCAAGAATTTGGATGATATCGTTAGTTATATTCTGATAGTTATTTCCTTTCTCAGTATCAATTTCACACCATGCACAAACCACTCCTTCTTCGGATTCTATTTTATTCTGTAACAGTAGAAGTGTTTCAGTAGGATTAATACGAAAAAATACTTTAACAAATTCAAAGAAAACTGGCGATTTTTCTTTTAATAATTCATCCCATAATTTTTTAATTTCTTTTTCAACAAAATTGATAAGAGTTTTATTACTGAATATATTAAGTAATGTATTAATTGAAGAGATGGTTCGTTCTTTATAGTTTTGAAAACAAGCTTTAATCATTTTCGACAGACAGAGTAGTTTTTTGTCAAAAAAAACATATTTTAGCAAATAATTAGATAGGCACTGGTCAGAAAAACGAACTGCTTTTTCATTGTAAATATCGACAATTTCCAAGTCATGAAGCATACGAATATTTTCAAGAAAAGCATCTCGTTTCAATTCTTTTTCATGTAATATCGGCAGAAATGCATCTATGTGGTCTAAATGGATTGCTTCTAAAAAAGCAACTATACCAGCAGTTAAGCATATCTTATTGTTAACAAGGAATTGATTATCCTCTATGAAACTTCCATAATAATCTTCATACAATTGTGACACATCAATAATGGAATCCAAACGATTTGAACTGCATGCTATTTTCCCTGCAAGTACTGCAATACGGGCATTTCCCTCTGCGATTCTAATGATCCTTTCATGATACTCTT
>JAXGQD010000011.1:0-65651 GCA_040766665.1 Oscillospiraceae bacterium | reverse complement strand
ATCAATCGCGCTGTGCAAATTCCTAATTAAAAGCTTTATGCTTCATCTTTTTTGAAAGTCAGGAACCAATCCTTCATTTCGTAACCGTCATTCTTAACCAGCTCTTCACGCTCTTTGATAGCTCCGCAGGTTCCCGGGGGCGGAACGATAACGTCCTTCCCTGGCTGCCAGTTAGCGGGCAGTGCAACCGACTCGGCTTCTGCTTTCTGCAGACCGATGATGATACGTTTGATTTCGGCAAAGTTTCTGCCCAGGGATGCAGGATAGTAAAGAATGGTTTTGATGATGCCTTCAGGATTCACAAAGAAGACAGCACGAACTGCGTTGGTGTCGGATTCGCCTTGGAGCATGCCGTATTTGTTGGCTACGTCCATCTTAATGTCTGCGATCAAGGGGAATTTGACTTCGGGTTTCTCAATGCCGTCCCAGGTATAATTCTGAATCGATTTCAACCAAGCAAGATGAGAATGGATGGAGTCGATAGATAGACCGACCAGTTCAGTATTGAGTGCTTTGAACTCTTCGTGCATGCTGGCAAAAGTCATAAACTCAGTTGTACATACGGGTGTAAAGTCAGCCGGATGTGAAAAGAGAATGGCCCATTTACCTTTGTAATCCTCAGGGAAATTAATCTGTCCTTGGGTGGTCTGTGCGACAAAGGACGGTGCTTTCGTGCCAATCAACGGAAAATTGACGGTTTTTTCGACTTGTTCTGACATCTGTTTTCCTCCTAAATGTTAATGTGCCTCTTCTAAAGGCCTCTGCGATTTTTCTGAACAGTGCTTACAGATACCTCGTAGCACTGTTTCTTCTGACTGAACCTGAAAACCCTCCAATTTGAAGTTCTGACCGCAACTTTCACAGGCGAAATCGTAGATCTCACCGCAACGTTGACAAATAAAGTGTCCGTGCCTTTCTAGAATGGCATCGTAGTGCGTGCCCGAATGACTGTTCGTCAAGGCGTTAATTAAGCCTTTGTCAGTCAATAAATTTAATGTGTTGTAGACAGTCGCTTTTGATAATGTGGGTACTTCTTTTAAAAGTTCTGTATACAAATGATCAGCTGTTGGATGTCCTTTCTGCTTGAGCAAGTGTTCCATAATCTTAATTCTTTGAAACGAGGCATTGATGCCTGCACGTTCCAGTCGTTCTGCTATGTCTTTGTACATGCGGTCTTCCTCCTTTCCAGTTTTTTCAAGTTCTATATTACGTTTTCATAATATACAAAATATTAGAATGAGTCAAGCTTTAGAATTATTCTAATATTTAAACAGTCTGTGAATAAATGTGAAAACTCACGCCTATTAACGAAACCGGTATTTCGAATAAAGGGATAATAATAAAAAGAAAGCTCACAGTTCCGCAACTGTGAGCTCTGTCCAAAAATCATCCGTTTGATGTGCTGATTATTTTTCTTGTTGCAGAAGTTTGATGATGAGGTCATTCTGCTTTGTCATGGTTTGTACATTCTCAGCTTGATTAATGAAGATCATTGAGAAGGTCATGCTGATTACTGCCGCAATGAAACTGACAAGTAAAGTGACGAGGAAGACCACTAGTTTTATTCCCAGAGGCATCCATGCTGTTAATACGCTGATGGCCGGAATGATGAGAATCAGCGCGCCTAATGCATAAACAGCAATACGGGCAATTTTCAACCATAGTGAGCCATCCTTAAAAGAGACTTTAAATTTGTCAAACCATGATGGTTTCTTCGGATGTGTAGGAATATTGGCATAAGCGGGGTTAGGATAGGCTTGGTTTGGGTAGCCTGGCTCGGATTGAGGCATCGACTGCTGTACCGGAGCCGCTGCAAAATACGGCGGAGCAGTATGGCTCGGATTTGTTGTATTTGATTGAACAGCGTTCATAGCTGGAGCTGTTGAATTCTGCTCGCCAGCTAATTTATTCCCACAATTGGTGCAGAAAAGTCTGCCTTCCGGATATGGCATGCCACATTTAGAACAATTCATTGTAATTCTCCTCGTATTGATTTTTGTTCTTCATAAGAGTCTATTAATCACTGGTTCTATAGTAACTGATTGTGAGTACAAATTCACTTCTGATTGTTTGCTATAACAGAACATCTCTATTTTGACCTTACGCACCAAGCTCAAGCACTTTTGCCTGATTTTTTGCTTTCACATAATCCAAGATAGCTTGATGGCAGGTACTAAAAATAATCTGCAGCCCCTCCTCGCCGGCTAATTGCATAAGAAAGTCCAGAGCATTCTGCGTGCGTGCACCATCGAATTGCACGAAGCTGTCATCGAAGATGAGTGGCAACTTATCCTCTTGCATATAGACACTTTCGATGATGGCCAGTCGCAAAGCGAGGTAGAGTTGATCCATTTTCCCAGCGCTATAGTATTCGCGTTCACGCGCAATACCGCTTTGAGGATCTTCCACTTTTATCTCGAAATCGTTGCTCAAGAGTAGTTTCGTTTGAGCCTCACCGTTAAGGGCGCTCAGCATTTTTCCAAACTTATCATTTATCGCCGGTCCAAAGCTGAGGCGTTGTTCACGGTCGGCTTCACGAATCCAAGTCTGTGCCAATTCCAAACTCCTGCTTTCAGCCAAGACTTCCTTCATTGCGGCTTGGTTTCGTTCGAGTTCGTGTTCGATTTGTGCAGGTAAACGCGTCAATGACTGCAGGGATTTGACCTGTTCGCGGTTGCGCCAGAGGTTTTCATTGATTTTTTGAATCTGCTCATCTCGTTCAATAATCGCCACTTCCAATTCCGAACGCTCTTTGTCGGTCAAAGTCTTTTCGACTGCACCTCTCGCTTTCAGCCAATCTTGGGCAAGGTATAGTTGTAATACAGCCTCCGCTTGCGATCGTTCTCCGAGTTTAAAGCGTATTTGGTCATTTAGGCGTTCTAGAGACTGCAACTTTTGGCGATATTCTTCAAAGACCTGTTTCAAGGCCAGGAAGTCTTCCTGAGCTTCTTGGAAATCCACTGAACGTACTCGGTCTCCGGAAAGCTCTTTGATCTCAATTTTCACTTGCTCGATGTTTAGGTCAGCAGCCTGCAACTGCTCGTTTAAAGTCTCCAATGATTGGCCAATCTGCCCCAGTTGTGCGATTTTCTCTTTTTCCCTATCCAGGGCAGCCGAGAGATCGTCGACCTGGTCCACGCCATCTGCCTGTAGTTCCTGAGCTAGAACCTGTTCAGCCAAGTCCAAGCGCTTTTCGCTCAAATCCAGCATATCGGATACACGGTAGACTTTGTTTTCCAGTATTTGCTCCGCTTCAGCAATCGCCTTCTCCAGTTCAGCCTCTTTTTCATTAAACAAGCTCCTTTTTTCGGATAAAAGTGCTTGTTCGTCCACTTGCCAATCGAATTGCGATTGTAACTGTAATAGACGCTCCTTAACTTGAGCTTCTAAGTCACCGAACTCTCGGACGTCATTTAGGCTTTGGGTCTCCTGGCTTTGAGCCCACTGCAATTGTTTTTCTTGATCAGCGAGCAAGGAATTGAGATGTAAGAGTCTCTCATTATTTTTCCGCAACTGCTCCCTATCGTGTTCGTAGTCTTTTCGCTCAAAGGCAAGCTTGCTCTTATACCAAATGCTAAATAAAAAAATAAGTATGGATGATAGCAACACAATCCATGGCCATATTTCAGCTTTGAAAAGGAGGGCGACAAGGCCAACAATGGCCAAAATGACAGCTACGGCAAAGCCTAGCATTAAAAACTTCCCGCGTTTTGCGTTCTCATCCCAGGCATTTTCCCATTGCGCCAACCGACGATTGCTTTCCTGAAGCTTCCCCTCTTCCTTTTCATAAGTGGCTTTTTCTTGTATGACAGCAGCCATATTCTCTCGCGCAAGCTGTAAACGCATTCGGGCAGCCTCTTGTTTTTCAGCAGTCTTGTCTAATTGACTCTGTAACGCTGTCCGATCCTGTTTTTGTTGATAGGCATCTTCCAGAGTGTCAAGTTCGGCTTTGTGTACTGCACGAAGTTTTTCCAACTGTAATTTTCGTTCACTGTTTTCCTGGCTCAGCGTATTTTTTTCTTCGTTAAATGCTAATGATTCCGCTGCTTTTTGTTCTTTTAATGCCTGCCATTCCCGATTGAGCTTCTCCTTCTTTGTAAGGGCTTCTTGCAAAACGGACAAGCGGCGGCGGGTTTTTCCACCATCTTCCAGCTGCAACTGTTTTTCATGGTAATCACTTTGCAGCTTGTTGATGCTCTGTATGGTGTTGTCATTCTTTGCCCATTCATTGAGTTGCGATTGAATAAGGTCAACACCCGCTTCCGAAAAACTTTGATCAGTCAAGCCCAGCTCCTCACTAAGTACAGCGAGGTCTGCCTGCAAGGCTGCCTGTTTTTCTGCCAATGCGATCCCTTCGCGAAGACCTGATATCTCACTCGAACGTTGTGCGACTTCGACTTTTAAAAGCTGTTCTTCTTTCTCTTCTATCAAAGCAGACTTGTTTTTTTCATTCTCTTCGATGCGCTCAAGCAGGTCCACAATCTGCCGGTCGTTAGCCAGTGCTTTCGCTTGCTCCTCAAGCAGCTGCGCTTCAGCATTCTGTAATCGTTTTAGAATAGACTCCTGACGTTGGTTTGAACTGAGACTGCGTTGCATCTCCTCGAGTTTTTTTAGCATTTCATCCGTTGAAACCAAGGCATCTGAACCCGTCATTGTCGCTGACAGGCGCCGTTTCATATCACTTTCATTTGCGACGGCGGCCGCATTTTGGCCCGTAAACACGCTGTTGCGAAATTCACTGAGACTCATCTTTAATAGCTGTTCACCCGGTTCGAGTCCGGCTTGTAAGGGCAACGCCTCACCAGTGGTGGCATCAAGTAAGTGGATTTTATCGAAGTTCTTTGTTTTACCAAAACTTCTATCGAGTTTATATTCACGGCCCATGAGTGAGAAACGAATACTTCCTCCATAGTGTTCGCCGCCCCAGGGGTAAAAAAGTTCACGTGGCTTTTCAGAGAGGCTTTTTCCTCTTAAATCACCTAGACCATAAAAGATATATTGAATAAACTGCAACAAGGTGCTTTTACCTGCCTCATTCGGACCAAAAACAAGATTGAAGCCTTCATCAAAGTCAAAACTTTTTTCGCTCCAACGCCCAAATCCGCCGATGTGTACGGCTCGAATTTTCATGACAGCCCTCCTTCAGCCAGATAATCGTTATAGATATCTAAAGCGCGTTCTGCCGCATCCTTGCTCAAACGATTGTCGTGAGCCGCCAGTGCATAAAACAAGGCTTTTTCTAGGATATGCTGAACCTCGGGATCCGCTTTCTTTTGCCTGGAAAATTCATTTTGATAATGCTTATATAGAATGCCCGCAAAACCACTTTGCTTAGCAAGTGCTTCTGCAGAATAACTTGTATAACTTAAATCATAGAGTCGTACATAAAATGCACCCTTCTGATAAAGTTGTTGTTTGATGTAATCGAGCGCAGCCTCTCCTTCTCCTTGCCTGCTTCCCTTTAAACTGATGCGCCAGCAGTGACGTAAAAAATCGTTTTCATCTACTGCCGAATGAGCGCGCATCGCTTCTAAGCAAGCCTGCAGGATAGCCTTGTTGTCCTCGCAGTCTGTCACATCAACATCCAGCTTCAAGAAAAGCAAGGAAGCCAAGGATCGTTCATGCCACTTACTCTGGTAAGGCCCACTGCCATGTCTGGAAATCTCACCCAGTACAAACCCGGTTTTTCCGGGCTCATCAAAGCCGCGACCTTGCGGAGTACCGGGATATACCACTCTTTGCATATTTGACTTCAGAATTTGGATCTGCGCTTTATGGACATGGCCCAAAGCCAAATAATCGTAATCGGCATAGCGCAAGGAGTTTAGCCGGATAGGGTTATAGGCAGAACTCTGACCTTCAGCAACGACATCGCCGTGCAATAAGAGGATACGATAAGGACGTTGCGCTAACTCACCGGCGATCGGTTCGCTAAGGTCCAGTGCTTCAGGCTTAAACAGCTCATCACTCATTACAAAGCTACCGAAAGCCTGCCCATCGATTAAAAGCTCTATCCCGGCTATTTCCAAACGAACACGCTCCGCCTCCGGTGTAAAAATATGTACATTTTCTGTCCACGCAGGGTCGGTCCAAATGCCCTCGTTAAAGTATGGGTCATGGTTTCCCGGGGCGAAAAAGATGCGCGTTTCACTGAGCTCAGCACAAAAATCCTGAAGCATTTTCAGGCTGCTTGTATCAGGCTCGGGATTGTCAAAGATATCACCGGCAAAAAGCAATAGCCCCACCTGTTAATTTTTTACAAGCGACAGCAGATCTGCCAATAATTTTTCCTGGGCTGACTTTACCGCGCGCTGCACTTCAGGTGATACGGAAGTGGCCGCAGACGAAAGATGCAAATCAGCAGTATGTATGAATTTAAGCAATGCCCTTACTCCCTCGGCTAATTTAAGTGCCGAGCTCCTCAGCCGCTTTTTTGTCAGAGAGACATTTCTCAACACTTACCCCAATTATAACGGAAGGGTAGGTAAAAATTATCCCACCGAGCAGATCGGCCAGGACGTGCTGCTTTGTCAAAAGAGTTGAGACACAAATGAGAAAAATCAACAGAGAAAGCGAAATTTTGAGAGAGAGGGTTTTGCCATACTTCAGATAAAAATAGAGGATAATACAGCTACTCAGAACATGATACGATGGAAAACCCGCAAAGGGAGCATCAATGGCATAGGTGAGGACTAAAATCCGCTCAGCCATGCTGTTAGCGGATTCAATTACAGGTCGGGCTACTTGAGTCGTAAAAATGAAAAACGTCGTAAAGGCTAAGGCACCAGCGCAAGCCAGACTGATGAGCGTGCTGCGATAGGCCTTGCGATTTTCACTGAAAAGCAAAATGAGTACGAAAAAAATAGAGGGTGCCCAAAGGTGATACACAAAGATGGCAGGCGGAAAAAGGGGCAGACGATGATCCCACACGATACTTAAATCATGGGCATTACCCCAATCACGGTTCATCAAACCATAGGCGATAAAGGTCAGCAGCAGTAAAAGCAGGAAGCTTAAGTCCGGCCATTCTTTCGTGGCAAAATCCAGCCATTTATTTTTCTTTTGCATGCTTCACCTCACTTTGAGCCATTGTACCCTATTCAAGTATCTTTGACTGCTTGGGAATGAGAATAATTAGCCTCGGCTGTGATGATTTTTTCGGCGATTCTCAAGCCATCAATGGCGGAACTGACTATGCCACCGGCGTAACCGGAACCCTCACCGCAGGGGTAAAGTCCGGGGGTGTTGACTGACATGAGCGTTTCTTTGTCTCTAATCAAACGCAGGGGCGATGAAGATCGGCTTTCTACGGCCGTTAGGATGGCATCGGCTTGTGAAAAGACGGGGAGTTTTTTGCCCATCTCTCTAAGACCTTGCTGCAAAGCAGCGGTCAGCTCAGGGCTGAAAAAATTGCGTAAATCGCAGAGTTTCGTAAGTGGAAGATAGGATGATTTAACTGTGCCTGGACTTAGATTTTCTGTGTCACCCAGAAAATGCGCGACCGTACAAATGGGCGCGCTAAAGTCCTCACCACCCAGTATAAAAGCTTGCTCTTCCAGTTCTTCCTGAAAACGTATGCCCGCAGTTGCATCATTGGAAAAATCCACGCCAGGTGTCACCGTCACCAGAATCGCGCTATTGGCATTTTCCAGATCACGGGCATGGTAACTCATGCCATTGACCACCAGTCGTCCCGGCTCCGATGCGGCATTTATCACCCGCCCGCCCGGACACATACAAAAACTAAAGACGCCGCGTTCTGTCGCCTTTACGCTCAGGTTATAGCTCGCTGCCCCCAGATTAGGATGACCGGCCCAAGCGCCGTACTGCGCCTGATCAATGAGGGCTTGCGGATGTTCGATGCGTAATCCAACGGCAAAAGCCTTGGCTTCAGCCGCCACTTCCTTTTCCAGGAGCATCCTGAAGCTATCTCTGGCACTATGTCCGATGGCGAGAACGAGCTGGTCACATGACCATTCCCCTTCAACGCTTTTGACACCTACGATCTTTCGTTGCCCATCCAAAATAATCTCGCCAACTTTAGAATTGAAATGAATCTCCCCACCCCAGACAATGATCTGCTCGCGCATCTGCCTGACGATAGGCTTGAGTAAGTCGGTGCCAATATGGGCTTTATTTTGGTAGAGAATTTCTGCAGGGGCTCCGTTCTCATGGAAAATTTGTAAGACCAGCTCTTGGCGCGGATCTTTTGAACGGGACGTGAGTTTGCCGTCGGAGAATGCCCCGGCTCCACCTTCTCCAAACTGAACATTGGACTCCGGATTAAGAGCGCTGTGACCTTGCCAAAATGACTCGATTGTCACGCTGCGTTGGTCGATTGGCTCACCACGTTCTAGTACCACCGGTCGCAATCCGGCTTTGGCCAAAGCGTAAGCGGCAAAAAGACCGGCAGGACCAAAACCAATGATGAGCGGACGATTTTTACTCTTATACTTCGCTTGTTCAGTGATTATTTTATGGACTTCTTCCTTATATATTCCGACGTCTTTATATCGTGACATCCTGTTTTCTTTGAATGATTCTTCAAGCGACACCAGGCATTGATAATTAAGCAAAACCGTGCCCTCTTGTCTTACCCGGGCATCAATCGAGCGGCGAAAAATCTTATAAGAAAAATTCTGAACACCTAAGCGAGCAGCGATTAGCTCGCGCAGCCTGGACTCCTCTTCATCCGGACGGAGTATGAGATTGCGTAGTAAAAGCATCTGTACAATACTCAGTAAACGACGCTGGAACCGATCTGTTCGGCGTGATAACCTTCTGCCTCCAACGCGGCAAAAATCTGTTTCTTATGCGTGGTACCGAATGCCTCTAAGGTAACTTTCAGTTCCACCGCCGCATTGCGGTTGATGCTCACAAACTGGTTGTGTTCCAGGCGAATAATGTTGCCGCGCTCTTTCGCTACGATATGCGCGATGTGCTCCAGCTCACCGGGTCGGTCCGGCAAAAGCACGGAGAAAGTAAAGACGCGGTCGCGGTTGATTAAGCCATGTTGCACCAGCGAGGCAATGGTAATGACGTCCATGTTACCGCCTGAGAGGATGCAACAGACTTTACTGCCGGGTTCGATATCAATATGTTTGAGTGCTGCCACCGAAATCAAACCTGCATTTTCGACCAGCATTTTATGGCGTTCCAGCATGTCCAGGAAGACGCCTACCAGTTCTTCGTCCGGGACCAGGGCGACTTCGTTGATTTCCTTTTGCAAATATGGAAAAAGATGATCGCCGATATGCTTCACCGCAACACCATCCGCGATGGTCGAGATACTCGGTAGAGTCACTGGTTCACCGGCTTCCAAAGCCGCTGTGAGACAAGCCGAACCTTCCGGTTCAACGGCGATAACTTTCACATCGGGTTTGAGGAGGTGAGCCAAAGTCGAAACACCCGTTGCCAAGCCCCCGCCACCGACAGGAACGAGTATCGTATCGATATCCGGCTCGTCTTCGAAAATATCGAAGGCCATCGTGCCCTGGCCTGTTGCGACGGTCAAATCATCAAAGGGATGAATAAAGGTAAAGCCTTGTTCTTTAGCCAGCTGGATGGCATGTTCACAGGCATCGTCGTAAGTCGCCCCGTAGAGGATGACCTCAGCACCATAAGCCTTGGTGTTATTGACTTTCATCAGCGGTGTCGTCGTCGGCATCACAATATAGGATCTCAAACCGTGCATTTGCGCCGCCAGAGCAACACCCTGCGCATGATTACCCGCAGAGGCCGCGATTAGGCCGTGTTGGCGCTCTTCTTCGCTTAATTGACTGATGCGGTAGTAGGCACCGCGAATCTTGTAGGCACCGGTCAATTGAATATTTTCCGGCTTAAAGTACACATCACAGTTATATAGATTCGAAAAATAAGGACTTCTGATTAAACGCGTACGATATACAATCGGTTCCAGGACCGCCTGCGCCGCCTTAAAGCTATCCAGAGTCAAAGCTTCCATTAGCACACACCTCTTCTTTTTGTCTTTTGCCATTATATGCCTTATGAAGTGATTCTGCCGTGCTTTTAAAGCAAGTTTTCTTGTTTTTTAGCAATGCCTGCGCTAGTATTACCTTGATTTTAGATGATGAGGTACATGAAATTGGCAAAAGCAAGCGAGATCACTCTTTTCAATCGCACATCCTACTATATCCCCCGCATTGCCGCGGTTCACGATATTTGCGGCTACGGCAACTGTTCACTGGCTATCGCCATGCCTGTGCTCTCCGCAGCGGGCATCGACGTCTGCCCCGTACCGACAGCGGTTTTCTCCTCCCATACCAAATATAAAGATTTCACCTTTCTAGATACGACAGATTCACTTCCGGCATTCCTGGAATCATGGAAGAAAATCAACGTTGAGTTGGACGGCATTTACAGCGGTTTCTTGGGCTCTGCAAAGCAAGTGGAACTGATTCAATCGCTCTATCAGACCTATCCCGATGCCCTGCGCATTCTGGATCCGGTCATGGGCGACAACGGCGAAATATACACCACCTATACCCCAGAACTCTGTGACGCCATGGCGGAACTGACCCATACGGCCGATGTGCTGGTGCCTAACCTCACTGAAGCTGCGATTCTGACCGGACGCAAGTACCAAGGCCAGGACCCCACGGACGTCGAAGTCACCGCCCTACTCAAAGGTTTACTGGCAACCGGCGCCAAATACGTCGTACTCAAGGGCATAATCCGCAAAGACCATATCAATAACTACATTGCCGGCCAGGACACGGGCATTGAAGTGCAGCAAGGCGAGCTTCTGCCCTTCCATCTGCATGGCACCGGTGACCTCTACGCCAGCGCTTTGACCGCTGCTCTTTATGCGGGCAAAGATTTGTATTATGCGGTGGGTTTTGCCGATGAGATTGTGCGCAGCGCCATGCGTACCACGCAGTTGCAACCGGATTATCAGATGCGCGGGGTGAGCTTCGAACGCGAGATGGGCACCATAGCGCGATTACTGGATTAGGGTCTTTGGCGCAACTCAGGATTAATCCGACAAAAATTGCGCTAATCTATGGAAAGGGGCCTAATCCGGCAAAAATTGCGATAATCCAAGGAAAGGGACCTAATCCGACAAAAATTGCGCTAATCCAAGATTTAGTGGGCTCGCAGGCTCACAAACAGGTCATTTGTAAAAAACACCGTCACTTTTTCGTTAATCGAAGCAGTCATTTGGATTATCGAAAAAAATGCCATAAAAACAGCAAAATCCGCTCCAAATCGCCCGCTCCGAAAGGGCAGAAATTGGATTAACGAAGTTTTTGCCGCAACAATAGTAAAACAAACACAACTTGCACCGAGACGGCACAAAATAAAGCGGAAGCAACACAACAAAATAGGAGAACAAAATGCAGCACGAAAAGATCCTCATCCTCGACTTCGGCGGACAATACAACCAACTCATCGGACGACGCGTCCGTGACTTGAATGTGTTTTGTGAAATCAAGTCGTATAGCACACTCCGCTCACAGAAATCGTTGAAGCCGGCTATAAAGGCATCATCTTCACGATTAGCCCCAAATAGCGTCTACGACGATGGCGCGCTACTCTGCGATCCCGCCATTTTCGAACTGGGTGTACCTATCCTTGGCATCTGCTACGGTGCTCAACTCATGGCATATCAACTGAACGGTGGGATTAGCCCTGCCCAAAAACGTGAATATGGTCGCGTTCACCTTCATATTGATGCTGAAAGCAAACTCTTTGAGGGTGTCAAACAAGACAGTATTTGTTGGATGAGTCATACCGATTACATCAGCGCCCCACCGATTGATTTTGAGACGACCGCACACACGGAATCCTGCCCCACCGCTGCCATGGAAAACGCCGCGCGTAGCCTCTACGCCGTGCAATTCCATCCAGAAGTGAACCACACGGAAGAAGGTCAGAAAATTCTGCACAATTTTCTTTACAAGATCTGCGGCTGCAGCGGTGACTGGACCATGGCCCAATTTGTTGAAAACACCATCGCCAATCTCAAGGTCCAACTGGCCGGTCGCAAGGTGCTCTGTGCCTTCTCTGGTGGGGTTGACTCTTCGGTGGCTGCACTGCTCGTGCACAAAGCCATTGGCAAAAACCTCCACTGCATCTTCGTAGATCATGGTCTTTTGCGTAAGAACGAAGCGGTTGAAGTCGAAAGTCTTTGGCAAAAACTTCCAAATGAATCTCAAGCGTGTCGACGCCGGTGCCCGCTTCTTAGGAAAACTCGCAAGTGTCAGAGATCCGAACAAAAACGCAAAATCATTGGCAGTGAATTCATCCGCGTCTTCGAGGAAGAAGCCAAAGCTATCGGCGCCATCGACGTCCTCGTCCAAGGCACCATTTATCCAGACATCATCGAAAGTGGTGTCGGCGATGCGGCAAATCTCATCAAATCACACCATAATGTTGGCGGTCTGCCGAAAGACATCGGTTTCAGCGAGCTGGTTGAGCCCTTGCGTGACTTATTCAAAGACGAAGTGCGCCGTGCCGGTGAAGAACTGGGCATCCCCGCTCATCTTGTCTGGCGTCAGCCCTTCCCGGTCCGGTCTGGCTGTGCGCATTATCAGCGACATCCACTGAGAAAAAGTAACGATTCTGCAAGGTGCCGACGCGATTTTCCGCGAGGAGATTGCCAAGGCCGGCTTGGATCGCGAAGTTAACCAATATTTTGCCGTACTGACGGACATGCGCTCCGTGGGGTGATGGGCGACACGCGCACCTACGATTACACTTTAGCTTTGCGCGGCGTGACCACCACCGACTTCATGACCGCCGATTGGGCCCGTATCCCCTACGAGGTGCTGGAACGCGCATCCAATCGCATCGTCAACGAAGTCGGCCACATCAACCGTATCGTATACGACATCACTTCCAAACCCCCTGCGACGATAGAGTGGGAATAACCGACACTAAATGTGTTATTTACTGCGCAGCAACTTAGCGAAGACGAGTTCGTGAGAATGAAGTCTGAGCCCTAGTTGCAAGCCGGGTTGTCAGTGCTCCCGGTGTTGACGTTGTAGAAAAGGGCGTGCCTCATCTTGCCCGAAAAAACGGTGAAGGAAAGGCTAGGGCTCAGTTGAATAAGTTTGTCCCCAGTTTAAAAAGATTGAGGGTAAAATCTCAAGATTAAGCCCGTCTTTGAGAAACTGAAAATTAAAGATGCTATGAGCGATATATCTATTTGATTTTCACCAGATAATGGATTATTATTCCATTAAATGGTGAAAATATGATTAAAACGACAACAATGCTTTTAGAAGAATTGAAAGATTATCATTACCCTGCCCACAAGCTTGCGCGTATGGTTAAACATGGTGATATTTTTCAGGTTATTCGTGGTTTGTATGTAACAGATAAAAACATACCGGGGCATTCTTTAGCCGCCAGCATATACGGCCCTTCCTACCTTTCTTTCGATTTTGCTTTGTCATATTGGCAACTAATCCCGGAAGCAGTATTTGTTTATTCTTCCGCTACCTATGATAAAGAAGACTAAGCAGTTCAAAACAGACTTTGGAGTGTTTACATACAGGGATGTACCCAAAGCTGCATACCCGGCAGGAGTAAAAATCATGCAAGATGGAGTTTATTCTTTTCTCATCGCCGAACCGGAGAAAGCTTTATGCGATAAGCTTTATACCTTATCTCCTACCGCTAACATGCAGGACCTTGAAAACCTATTTTGGAATGACCTTCGGATTGACCGAGTTTCTTTTTCAGAGCCTAAGCTCAGAGAAATTAATCCAATATGCAGCCTTTACAAAACAAAAAACCACAAACTTTTGATTCGATACTTGAGGAGGAATGCATGAGCACTATTATCGAACAGATGATAAACGCATATGATGAATCGCCAACTCTTGATAAAAAGCATGTTGTAAAAGAGATTATGCAAGAGATGGTTTTGTGCGGTCTTTCCAGAGCCGGATTTTTCAAAGAAGCTGCCTTTTATGGCGGAACCGCTCTGCGCATCTTCTACGGTTTGGATAGATTCTCTGAAGACTTGGATTTCACATATGACAAAGAACGAAAATTTTGAGCTGGCTGACTGCTTCCCTACTAGTCTTGGAAAAGGAATTGGCAGCATTTGGTATGCGAGTTGAGCTTGAGAAAAAGCATAAGAGTATTGATTCACAAGTTCAATCGGCTTTTTTGAAGGCTAACACCAAAGAACATCTTTTATTTTTCTATGGAAATCAAGATGTGCCTGGCATTAATTCAGGCGAAAAAATACGTATTAAATTCGAAGTGGATACTAACCCTCCTGATTTTGCTAGTTTTAATCGCCAGTATCGCCTGTTACCTCTCCTATGAAATTAATTTGTACGATGCACCTTCCTTATTCGCAGGTAAAATCCATGCCGTACTCTGTAGAGCTTGGAAGAATAGAACCAAAGGGCGTGATCTGCTGATTATGTCTTTTTTCTGGCACGCAACACAGCTGTCAATCTGGATCATCTTCATACTGGGCTCATTCAAAGCGGGTATTTGAATACAGAAGATAGTTTCTCACTTGACGACCTAAAACAACATCTAAGTAAACGTTTTGACAATATCGATTTCAAGCGAGCCAAAGCAGACGTTCTACCTTTCACAAGAAATCTTGAATCAATACAAGTTTGGAGTGCGGACTTTTTCAAACAAACCACTCATCATTTGCTTATGAACAGATAACTGTTGCCACCCGCCACAATCGATTGGAGTAAACTACGCTAAATGCGTTGTTTATTGCGCCGCAACTTAGTAAAGACATAGTTCGCAAGAACCGCAACCAGACCTGTTCGTCACGACATAACAAAGGTGACTGAAAACAGCCACCTTTGATTTTCAAGTCCTAGTAGCACAAAATGCGCAGGCATTCAATAATTTCAGATAAGACGTGCGACGGCATGGCTTCTGAGTTGCGTTGATGATTTTTTCTTGCACGGTTAACATCACCAATCATGAACACTTAAATCTCCCTCTTCGAGAGCAACTCATCCAGCAAACTTCGGTCGCCTCTCATCCCTAGACAGCAAATGACACTTTCGGCCTGAAGCGTTACAACTTCTTCCGTATTCAAATTTCGACAAGAGACCTCATTTTTAGACATTTCGAAAATTGCATGATACGGATGAATCCTAACACCGGCTTCAGCTAGGCGACTTTGCAAAACCTGTTTCGATGGTGCCATGCCTGGAGGGTACTTCCGCCTGTCCAGCAAAATCGTCATGGTCACTTTTTTACCCTGTTCGGCCAATTCCAAAGCAACTTCACAGCCCACTAAGCCACCACCGCACACAATAATAGACGAACCAACTTCAACTTTCTTATCCAAAACATCCAATGCATTCAACACATCTTCTTTACTTGAAGTAACATGCGGCACGACAGGAACCGCACCAGTCGCGACAATAATCTCGTCAAAACCACCCTCGCGCAGAAGCGGAGCGTCAGCCGTCGTATTCAATTTCAGTACTACCGTAGACTGCTTGACACTGTTTTCAAGGTAACGAAGATAATCTTGAAAATCCAATTTGAAATCCGGGATAGACGCATAATAAAGCTGCCCACCGATTCGTCCCGTTTTTTCAAAGAGCGTTACCTGATGACCGCGACCACTTGCCGTCAATGCAGCCTCAACGCCTCCCGGACCAGCACCGACAACCGCAATTTTCTTCACGTTCGTCGCAGGCTTGCAGTCGATGTATCCTTCATACTCCTGACCGGCTTCAGGGTTCACGGCACACATTAGGCCACAACTGTTCATCACCTCAGCCAGACATTCATTGCATCGCAGACAGGCACGGATGGTATCCGCTTTGCCCTCAATAATCTTTTTAGGGAAATCAGGATCGGCAATGCTCTGTCTTCCAAAAGCGATATAGTCCGCCTCACCTTTCTCAAGCATTTCTTCTCCCATTTCAGGCGTAATGCTACACACCGCAATCACAGGAACACTGACGTGTTTTTTGATTTCCGCAGCCAGATGCATTAAGCTACCGCGCCTCGTGTAATGAGAGGGAACCCAGACCGACGTACCAACCCCTTCGCTCAGGTCTAAACCTTCAGGCTTCTTTTTGCCAGCCATAACATCGAAGAAATCCTGAATGCGCGCATCCCAAGTGCCCGCGGAGACATGAATGGCATCCGCACCTGCTTCTTCCGCCCAAATGGCCAGTTGGCAGGCCATCTCGGTTGTAAATCCACCGGTTACATATTCTGCCCCTGACATCCTGTAAATCAACGGGAAATCAGCGCCTGCATGTTCTTTAATACTTTTAATCGTTTCAAGGGCAAAACGCGCACGGTTCTCCAAAGATCCACCATACTCATCATCGCGATGATTGGTATAGGGACTGAAAAACTGCAGCGGCATGTATCCGTGTGCCCCGTGCAGCTCAATTGCATCATAACCACAGGTGCGACCACGTTTTGCCGCAACGCCGTACTTCACGATCAGTTTTTTAACCTCTTCGGTCGTCGCCGCTCGCGGGCTTTCACCCGGGAGTTGCAAGGAACCAATCCCCGAAGGTGTTTTCGCCTTTGTCCCAATCAATTCTTCAGTGGCAAAACATCCTGCATGGGCCAGTTGTAGAGCCACTTTACCACCGTTCGCATGCACCGCGTGTGGGATTCTGGAAAGGCCAGGCATAAATTTAACATTTTCAATTTCCATTTCTCCTGGGATACAGATGCCCTCATGTTCTGGAGAACAGACTTCTGTAACGACCAATCCAATACCACCCGCAGCTCTTCGTGCGTAATAGTTGACAATATTGTCGGAAATTGTGCCATCCGCGTTGCCTAAGTTGGTACCCATAGCGGGCATGATCATGCGGTTCTTCAACCACATCGTGCCGATTTTTCCTGGTTTACTTAGCTGTTTGAATTCATTCATACGCGTCACCTTTCTTTTGATAAGATTTTATTAATTATAACATTTACGACTCGGATGCTTTTCAAACGGGAGGAGCTTGGACCTAGTCCATCATGAACGAAGTCTGAGCTCCAATTGCAAGTCGGGTTGTCAATGTTAAAGGTTTTTTAAATACTATCTGCTTCGCTAAAACAGAATCTCTTACTACGTCTAAGTTTGTACCAATATCCGCACTTACTTTAACTTTTAAACGATTAGTAAGAAGACCACAACAAAGCCTTAGATAAACTCTCGTTTTAGAAACGACGTGTCAAACTTTTCTCGTCTTCTCCGAGTACATGCCAGACGATATGTTGATGTCGACATTTTAAGGCCTGGGATGATAACTATCAGCTACGCTTTCAACGAGGGCAAAACTCCAACCAGACTTGTCGTGTTTTCTTCAAACTTGAGTCGAGAAGTGCGTATTTGCAGTAAATAAGCCTCAAATGAAGTGCGTATTTGCATAGAGGTGTCCAATGTTCAAAGGAATAATCTATGAAAAGCTCCTTGAGATGAGTTTTCGAAAAAGTACTCGGATAGAATCAAATCCCAGTATGTGGTTCATACAAAAGATTTTAGGAAAGAGGGAGAGATTAAGTATCTGCCCTTCTACATGGCACAGTTTTTATAGGCAAACCAAGCAGGCAATTTCAGTGTGACAGGCAACTACGCTGGATTGGATTGCTGTTTTTCCTTTGTGCTAATTCAAGAGATATTATTAGCACGAGAGGAAATCTGTATAAATTATGATGGAGCAACTTTTAGAACGCATTTCCTTTTCTGAGTACAAAGAGTTCAATATAGGTTATCGCATTCAAAATATGGTCAAATACAAGGAAAAAAGTAATGGACGAATATTCAAGAATATTGATAGAAGAGTACTGCAGAGATCATAAGAGGACAAAGAAAAGTTCATTCTTATCAAATCTTTTGGAGTCATCGTACACTATGGGTTATGAACTTGGAGATTATGAAGCACTTAAGCTTGAACAATACATTTATAGGAGATGCTTGTGCCGACGGACTGCATTCTGTGCTGACGGAATTGCCTGTCCGTCGTTAGCCGGATATACTTGTCAATGACATTCTAACAGAAAGGCGAAAGCCCCGGGTGTTGTAGTCCTGTTACCAGCAGGACATCCCGAGGCTTTCTTAATCATTGTAACGTGGTTATTGTATCAAGTTTTACAAGAAAACGGGAGAAGGAATTTTTGTTATTTCGGGGACGGAGCCTCTGAGTTGTCCGATTTGTGGAGGAAATCTTGCCGCCTACGATCGAAAGAAGCGAAAAGTGCACACTCGATCCAGCGGGAAAATCATCCTTCTCCTACGCCGTTTGCGCTGTACGCACTGCAAGAAGCTCCACACGGAACTGCCGGATTTCCTCGTGCCCTACAAGCGATATAGCCGAGAAAGTATCGAAGATGTGCTTGCCGGAAGTAGAACCGGCTCTCCGGACGATGAGCGGACACGGCAAAAAAATTCGCAGATGGTATCGCCAAATCCGAGCTATCTGGACGGAATCTGGAAGCGACTTGTAAACCAGACGTTTGCGTCCCCGAAGAAGATCCCCAGCTTTCTTGCGATGGTCACCGCTGCCGTAAACAGCGGATGTTGACAACCCACCCGAACGGGCGTGTTCAACCAGTGACAGAACCGATAGCCTCCTCTTAGCAGAGATAAGAAGGAGGCAAAACCATGAATCGATCGAAAGAATGCCGAAGAGATTGCTCATGCCCGGTGCCAGATCTTAGGTCCCTTGCCCGGGCGAGCGCATCCGCGAAGCGCGCGCCTACGAGATCCGAAAGGTGGCCGAGCAACACCAATTGTCAGAAAGAACCGTCCGAAGGTGGTTGTCGCGCTATGCGGAGGACGGGTTTCGCGGCCTGAAGGACAAAGCCGAAACCTGCGCACGATCGTTCGAGTTCCGTGACCGAGGAGATCGTGGATGCCGCTGTGGTCTTGCGGCGGGAAGTTCCGACAAGAAGCGTCTCCGGACCTGATCCGGATTCTGGAGCTGGAAGGAAGAATTCCGTATGGGACAGGTGAAGCGATCTACACTGCAGGATCAATGGAGAAGCGTGGATACGGAGCCAGACAGATCGCGATGTACAACACCGGAAGTGCGGGAGCCTCCCGGCGATCTGAACGAACCGGCAGAACGAGCTGGGGCAGGCGGATATTAAATACCTTCTGGTCCTTCCGGCAACGGCCAAGCGTCCCGCCGTACAGCTGTACACTGGACGTCTTTCTGACGACGCGACACGCCTGGTAACGGGACTTCGGCGTATATGAGCGGCAGGATATCCGCTGCGCTACGGACTGGTTTCCGCCATGCTATCGAGACGAACGGCGTGCCGGAAGAACTCCTACACGGACAATGGCCGGGCAGTACATTGGGAAACAGCTCCAACAAACCTGCCACAAGCTCGGAATCCGCCTGATGCACGCCAAACCCTATGCGGCCGCTTCGAAAGGGCAAAGTGGAGGCACTGAACAAATACCTCGATAAGTTTGTTGCGGAAGTGAAGCTGAAGCACCCGCAGAGCGTGGTGAAGTCCAGCACGAACTGGATCTGTGGCTTTCCGTATTCTACCAACAGAAGATCCCACAGTGCTCTCCATGGCAGGACACCGAACAGGCCTTCCGAGAGACCGCAAAGAACTTCGATTTGAAGTCACCCCGACACGTTGAACTTCGCCTTTACCACAACCGAAGAAAGACTGGTCGACAAGACCGGCTGTATCTCCTTCCATTCACGGCTTTGGGATGTGGGACCGGATCGGATTGAAAGTAACAACACAGTACAGCCCGGAGAACCCGGAAGAACTGATGGTCTCTCATCCAAACATAGAACCCGCGTGATTCACGAACTCCGCCCCAGTTCCTTTTGTTCCCGGAAGAAGAAATCCTCAGCGATACCACGGTTACCACGTCCCGGGTTCTCGATGCTGCGGCAAAGAAGCACGACCAACAGAAAACCCGGCTAAGGCGACAAATTTCGCGGGTTTATGGAGGATAACGGGCCATGTTTGAAGAATACTATACTTTACCTCAATACCCTTCACACGAAACCTTCCGGTGAATCGTCTCTTTACCACACCGCAACAGGAAGAAGTATTGGCGCGTCTTTGCCTATGCGGCGGAGCGTCGCTGGTTTGCCGTCCTTACCGGAGACTGCGGCAGCGGGAAATCCACGCTGATTCGCAACCGACGAACAAGCTGACAGTAGTGGTTATCGGACACTATCTGGCAGATTCGCAGCTGACGCCTCGGCACTTCTACAACGGAATCCTTCGACAGCTCGGAGCGGAAGGCTGTTTCTATCGCGGCGACGCCAAGCGAAGATTGCACCGCGAGATCGAAGTGCTGTAGAGCATCCAACACGTCAAACCTGTCGTAATCGTCGATGAGGCATATCTTCTGACCGGGAAACGATGGAAGAATTGCGATTCCTCTTGAATTTCAAGATTGATTCCGACAGTCCTATGAAGGCGTTACTTTCTCGTCGGTCAGCCGGAACTATCCGACAAGCTCCGGCGTCAGGCGTATCTTGCCATCGAGCAGCAGAATCTCAAATGCTACAACCCCTATCTGACGAGGCTCAGACAAAAGCCTATATCCTCCACCATTTGAACTTTGCAAAGTCTCAGTCCGAAATCTTCTCCGACCAGGCAATTCAGCGAGATTTTCGGATACTCCGCTGGTAGCGCTCGCCTGATTAACAAGGCCTGCACACATTGTTTGATGTATGTCTGCGCAGAACAAGAAAATTCTGGACGACGCACTTGCGCGGTATGTCATTGAGCAAGAACTGATTTGATTAGGAAGGCGATCTCTGGGTCGCTTTCTTCATGCTGTACCATGGACAATGTTATCGGCTATTGATGGACATTTTATCTCGGCAATTTCTTGGACAAAGTCCGTCGGCACAAGCAGGAGAAAGATTCAGAACTGAAAGAAGCCTTGGTCGATTTAGATGAATTTCTTTTCGGATAAACAATGGATAGTAATAATAGTTGACTGAATTAAAGCCTTCTTTCCATATGACACAAAAAAGTTTAAGTATTGCTTCTTTGCTCAAATCTTCTTCAAAAGCGGATAAACACTGGGTATGGCAATCCACAAGATCAAGGCAATGATCGAAATACTTGCCAGACTTGATGCAGGTGCAGAAAAAGCAACAGCCGCGTAAATTACCGTCAATGGTAAGGAGATATGATACAGGCAAATATGAGCTGCATCCCAGCGTGCTTCACTAAGATAAAGCCAAGGCATTCTCAAACCCAAATAACGGTTCATCTTTATGTGTTTGGCACCAAACCCAATCGCGAGCATGCTGGCACAGGTCAGTGGCAAAGCAATTCTTTTGCCGGATTCAATATCGTTCATATTGGGTAGATACTGTACGGCCAGAATTACAATAACAATGGTTGCAATAGCCATAACGCCAAAGTAAATAAGCGTGCCGCGACTGTTACTCTCTCCCGCATGATGTGATGGCGTTAACATTGTCAGAAGCAGTGAAACAAAGGCCAAACCTAATCCCACTATCACGAATACATTTAGTCCAAGAATCATGGGCGCAGACTCTACGAAATGACTTATGACAAGTGCAATCAGTGAGAGAATTAGTAGCAGCTTTCGAATCATAACAATACCTTCAAATATTCACTTCTTAGGAGTGTCTTAGAAAAAGCTATCCCGGAATTCATGCAATTCAATATTGTGGAATGTGAGGTAAGAGATGTTGCTTGATGAGCTATATGAGAAATACTAGCCAACCCTCACCCATATCTATTTTTACTATTTGCCTAGCTAACTAACTTAATAAAAACCCCAGATACAAGCCCCAGCAAAACAACGGGTATGCAGATGAGTTTTAAACGCTTTGAATGCTTGGCACTGTGCTCGGATGACAGCCGATATTTTTTTCGAAGAGAGCGTTCATAAAGGAGCGCGGTAGCGCCGAGAGGTAACAAGAGCGCATAAAAAAGATATCGATTGATGGCAAAATGATTCACCTCGAACGTAAAGTTAAGGAGTTGATAGAAAAACACATCAGCAATGACGATTGTACCGAAATAAATAAGCAGCAAATAAAAGAAATAATAGAGCATTTTCTCTAGGCCTGTAAACTTTTCCGTTGTAAATAGCTCCGGATATTTTTCCATAATCTAGCTTCCTCTTCTACACTTTATATTTATCGAAAACGACAATCTCTCTAATCCAATCAAAGCCCATGAGACAAAAACCCTTCTTTTTTTATGAAGGCGATCTACGGTTCATCGAGATTTACTTGCCTACTTCTGTGCTTCCTTGAACTTAACGAAGCATTCGAGGGATGCGCTTAACCGTAGTAAGCCTCCATCCCATAGTAGCACTCTCGTTGGATTTATATTGCTTGAATTCTTTCAATATGCCTAAGGAATCGATTAAAAGAGATTCATTCAATTTAGTGGATTAAATAATTGAGATTATGAACGTCCACATACGCTTGAACAAGCTTTGCTTCCTCATCATTAAGGCGACAAGAAATTGTACGCATTAAAACAGCCCTTTCTGATTGTATTACATGTACTGCTATATACGAATGAATCTTTCCTGTAAAGCAATAATCACGGTACTTCATCGAATATTCTATGGAATCACCTGCTAAAAAAATTAATTTCGTATTCTTTCCGAAATTTCTCCCTAAAATTCCCTTCTTCTATACCACCGCTCAGACAAAAGAATCGATCCGATGATGACCACTAGCCACACTGCGGCTAATGCGACGATGAGGATTTCTTGGTGCTTCGAGAAAAATCCAAAGATGGGCTTAACGATGTCCGGAAACAATGAGGTGCCAATAACGACGATGGTCACCAGTAAGTATGGGAAGCTAGCGATTAATTTGCCTTTGGTATAACCCAACTTGAAGAATAATGGATATTCCAAGCTCATAATGAGAGTCGTAATCATGATTGTGGTTGATGGCGGTCAGAATCATCAGCCAATCGATGGAAATCTTCATGAACGTCGCAGCAATTACGGAAAACAAAACGCCGATTAAAGTTAATGCGACAATAATGAACGCGCCTGTTAGGAATCGACCTTTGACTACATCTGCAGAGAAACCAAAGATTTTATAGAGGGAATCAATGCCTGCTTCATCACCAACCAAAAACGGATAGGTGCTATACAACAAAGCCCCGATTGAAAACATCGCGACCGTGATGTAAGGGTTCTTGCTGATGATTGAATAGAAAACACCCAGCGCGAAAAAGATGATAAAGTTTTTCATCGTTAAATAGGGGCGGATTGATAGAATATCAAGCTTTGTCATTTTCAATATTTTGTTCATTTCTGTTTCCTTCCGTATAGAATCAGCAGCTTATCCAAGTTCAATTGGTCTTGGATTAGTGGTTCTGGGATATGGGTGGATGAGGATTTTTCCACTAATATTTCCCACTGACAATGGATGTATCTTTTTCTGCCTAAGATTAGTTCTGGTTTGACTTGATCCACCTCTTCCTTTGTCCCTATGATTTTGGAACGCTTCCAATAATGCCTCTACACTTTCAAAGCGCACGAGCTTTCCTTTATCGATAAAAACAATGAAGTCAGCGATTTGTTCTAAGTCAGAGGTGATGTGTGTGGAAAAGAGAACGGTGTGATTTTCGTCTTCGACGAATTGCTTCAGGATATCCATCAACTCGTCTCGCATATCCGGATCCAAGCCGCTGGTGGGTTCATCCAGGATGAGCAAATGCGCCTCGTGAGAGAGAGCGATGGAGAGCATGAGTTTGATTTTCATGCCTCGGGAAAGTTCTTTGACTTTGAGTTTTTTATCGATGTTAAATCGTTCGAGGTAGGCAAAAAAGTCCTGCTCGTGCCATTTTTTGTAGCCGATTTTCATGGCTTGGTTGACCAGGTTCATGTCCCAGTCTTTTGCCAATAAAGGTTCATCCATGATGACGCCGATATCCTGCAAATCACCCAGCTGCATTGGCCGGTCGTCGAAAGAAATGAGTCCTTCATAATGAATCAGCTGCAAGATTGATTTGATTGTGGTCGTTTTACCGGAGCCGTTTCGTCCGATGAAACCGGTAATGTAGCCTTTTGGAATTTGAAATGACACATTTTCAAGCTGAAAGGTCTCATATTTTTTGCTTAAATCATGTATTGAAAGTTCAGCGATCATTTTTTACTTCCTCGTATAAATAGTCTAGTAGCTCAATAAATTTTGATTTCTCTATCTCCAGTTCTTGAGATAAGCGTATGGCTGTCAGTAAATTGGATTCGAGCTCTTTTTGTTTTTCTTCTTTCATTAATTCGGCGTGATCATCGACAACAAAGCTACCTAAGCCTTGCCTGGTCGTGATAAAGCCTTCCATTTCTAAGTGGTCATAGGATTTTTTAACAGTCAAAATACTGACTTTCAATTCTTTAGATAATTCTCTTACGGATGGGAGCTGCTCCCCTCCTGTCAGTGTTCCATTTAGTATCTCTTCTTTAATCGCATTCATGATTTGTTCAAATATAGGAATGCTGCTTCCGGAAACAAGAATGATTTTCAATGGCTCTTCCTCCTTGATATGTAACAGCATATAACAGTCTATAACTGATGTCAATGTTGAAATCTATTTTTCACTAATGTTTAATCTTCATTTGCTCAAAAAAGAACAAGCCGCCAAAGCGACCTGTCCTAAGCACTTCAAGTAATCTTGAACAATCTAAGTAACGTTCACAACCCCATCCGGCTCGATGCTGATGGTCATACCGCTTTGTACATACTCCAAAAATTCTGATCCTAGACTGTCAACCGTTGGCATTGTCGCCTCTGTCCAAATGTCGACCAGTAATGCGCCGGCAGCAGCCAGTGAGTCGATAGGTTCGGAAAAAAGCAGGCAAGCAGGCTGACGCCCATAAGCAGCAGCGGTGTAAAGAATCATTCCACCGGTCGTTGAACCGATGGTTTGCGGCAAACACAGTGCAACACCCGCTAAAGGTTTCTTGTAAATATCAGGATTATTTTGGTCACTGCAGCTCGCCTTCTTATCCCCAATCAGAAAACTCTTTTGATAGCTTGCTAAAGTATTAAATCCTTGCCGCGAAACGAGCGCTTCTGCTTCTGCACGTCCCGGCACGACAACTCTTCCCTTAAATGTACGCATGATTGACCTCCCATTTGTATAGCGTTTAATAATAAAACCCTAACGAATTACTGTCATTAAGAATTCTGAATGCCTTAATAAAAATCACTTAGCTCCGACAATTTGTTTAAGAATCTCTGCGTCTTCATAAAAACGACTGCTGGAGTAGGTGCGCAGCTTGTTGGAATTGGTAATGACTGGCATCTTCTCGCTGAGTGGGTTGTTCATGTACATTAAGGGGCAAATATAACTGACCACGATGCCCAGTTTATTAGCCAATTCCGCTTCCGCTGTTTTTTCGAATGCGGTCAAGACATCAGGAGCTGTGGTAATGACGGTTTTAATTTGGACTTTGGTTTTGCCGTGTTTATCTAAACCCGCAGCAATTTTCTGAATCCACTGCGTCGTTTCGGCGAGTGTAGCGTGAGGGCAGCCGATAAAGCAGAGTTTAGCCTGTGCTTCACGGTCTTTCCACATCACCGGGTAAGACTTGACGACCCTGGCCAATTCGGCATCGTCGATGACATAGGTTTGAGCATCGGGAAGAATCAATTGCTCACCAAAGTCCTTGGCCTCAGGAGTTAAGTGATCGATATGGTAGAGCCCGACGGCGCCATTGGAAGCCGTTGCCGCTCCGAAATTTTTCAAGTAGGTTTTGTTCTCTTCATTCAATGCCTGTCCCAGAAACTTGTCGAGACCAAAGACATAAGGCACATCTTCCATGACTTTCATACCGATGGCGCTGCCTAAAACCTGGGCATTGGGTAGCTCGGAAAGCTCCAGCTGAATTTTCCACTTTGCTTTCCGTCCCTCATCCGTCAAAAGGCCAAAATACGGCACTAAACCGAGGATGGAGCCGAAAAGCTCAATGATGCCGGAATTTCGGTTACAGCGGGCACCTAAGACGGAATTGGCATAGACCACAGCTGAAGATTCAGCCCAGCTTAAAATGTCCCCGCGCTTGGGCGTGTTACCAACTTCGTCAAAGTAGGCTGCGCAAGTGAAGGCACGATCATTAAGCAAGCCGATTTTTTCCATTTGCTTTTCGTACTGTTCTTGCTTGGAATACATAAACTTTTTGAACACCAGATTTTGTATGAGCCCCTTGGGCACCTTTGGATCCAGAGGCCTGGGATCCATGGAGAACTTTTGCTTCGCGCTAATCCCGGATGCGATGATTTCATCCATCAGCTCATAGACCGGGGCGATAACACCTAGGCCAAAACTGGTGACTAAATGCCCGTACTCGCTGGTCACGGGGACCAGTTTCTCTGCACCGAAAAGCTCACCGTATCGCACGAGGGTTTGCATAATTTTTGCCATAACCGGACCGGAGTCCCCAGCCAATATCGCTTTTTCTTCTAGACTTAGTTTCATCTCTTCCCTCCACTTTATTTGCAAGACGTCTAACATTTATATAGTGGCAAAAGCCTCCCTAAATCTTCATTGCGACTTGATAAGCTCGCCAAATGACGGTTCTCATATTGCCCACGTCATGGCAATCTCCAACCAAATAACGATTCCTAGCTTTTTGCATTATGGGATTGGCTTTATAACCAATACAGGAAATCACCGAGTCACAGTCTCGTTCCTCAAGTTCGCCTTTACTATTGCGGAATACAACCGTGAGTGGTTTTTCCTGAACTGGCATACTTGCCTGCCGGTCTTCTGGATCATCTTGTCGATCTTTAATACCCTCCAGGATACTATTCAGGTACACCGGGACTTGATGTAAGGCGAACCATTCTCGCAGATATGAGCTGTTAGCGAGACAAACACCTTTCTGGGCGATTAAGTCATTTTTCATTTCCACAATGAAGGGTTTTTTGCCCTGCAAGGCTAGCTCATAGGCTATTTCGCTACCGGTTAGGCTGCCACCAATGACCGCCACCGTTTCGCCGACTGTGGCCCCGGATAGGAAATCGATGGCTTCGATGCTTTTGCCAAAACCGGGAACCTGATGCAGAACAAGGGCTTGCGCACCGCTGGCAATAATTACCGGATCGCTGCCAAAGTCATGTTCAGGACTAATCTCCGTGTTGAGCTGAACTTCGACACCTAAGACATCCATCTGTCTGCGGTACCAATCAAGCAAATCTCTTAGCCTTTGCTTATAGGACTCGGTAGCAGCGCAATAAACACCCCGCCCAATACGGCTTCTTTTTCATAAATCACCGCTTGCGCCCTCTCAAACTCAGCACTCGCGCGGCTTCCATCCCCCCGAGATGCCGCCACCCACAATATGGATGCGTTTAGGTTTTGTGGTTTTTTCGATGTAGTGTTCATCCCATTGCATGGTCTCCGCATTGACGGCACAACGACTCAGGCCCAAACTGTCATGCAAATCCTGGTCATTCGCGACACCCTGATAGTGACTCATATTAAAACAGGCATTATGACAAAGAATGCAGGGGCGAATGTCCTTTGTCCTACCCTCAATCAGTTTCGTCACCCATTCCTGATCAGCCAAAAAGTTTCTGGCAAAACCCACCGCATCAAGCGTGCCCTCTGCAACGGCTTGCGCCCCCACATAAGGGTCCATGCGTCCGGCCACCACCACAGGAATATCCACAAATTTCTTAATGTGCTGGACGTCGGCTAAATTACAGTTCTCTGGCATGTAGATGGGCGGATGCGCCCAATACCAGGCATCGTAAGTGCCATTGTCGCAATTAAGCATGTCGTAGCCGGCGTCTTGTAAATACTTAACCGCAATTTCAGATTCCGCCATATCTCGTCCGACTTCGATATAGCTTTCTCCGGGCAAAGCACCCTGCCTAAAATCTTTGGTTTTTGACAAGACACTGTAGCGTAGAGAAACCGGGAAACTTTTGCCACATTCACGCTTAATTGCCTTAACGATTTCAGCGGCAAAACGATAGCGATTTTCCAGACTGCCCCCATATTCATCCGTACGTTTATTGACATACTTAAGTGTAAATTGATCCAGCAGATAGCCTTCATGCACCGCATGAATCTCGACACCGTCAACGCCTGCCTCTTGCAGCAGTTTGGCTGTTTTGGCAAAAGCCTCAATCATCTCTTCAATCTCAGCAACAGTCATTTCCCTCGAAGGCACCTTATCCGACCAGCGATTCGGAGAGGGGCTGGCAGAGGCCGTGATGCGATCCAAGTCCATCGCCGGTTTTGAGAGGAAACGTAAAACAGGATTGGTATAAAGCATTTCCATCAGATGCGATATGGTAAAAGATCTGCCAAAACCCGCTGTCAATTGGACAAACAACTTAGCTCCTGTTTTATGGAACTCCGGTAGCCACTCTTTTAAGTCGCGGTACATCTTTTTATTTTTATGTAGCCACTGACCGAACATGGGATTATAAACCGGCTGGCAACCCGGCAAAACCAGACCGACATTGTTTTCGGCGACTTTTTTTATAAAACGTGCGCCGGCTTTATCAAAGTGGTTTTTCTCCATCCAGCCCAGTAAATTGGTTCCACCCATTGAGGTCATCACAATACGATTCTTAATCTCGCAATCAGCAATTTTCCATGGCGTAAACAGCGCTTCCAATTGTTTTTCCATCATACTCACCCGCATCCTTAATTATTCACGACTTGTTTCACTCGTTTAATGAATCTTTTTTTACTGATTCACTTAATAGACTATGCCAAAGAAGTAAATACTTCAAACAAACTATTCAATCGTCATTTTTTTCTCCATTTCAGCCAAAAATTCGACGCAGTATATTACATTAAAACAATAAGATTATTGCTCACATAATGATGCTGAATTAAGCGCTAGATAGATGATGTCGGTCAAGATTTAGGTTTTAGCTGTGGTGGGTGCTTGTGTTGGGGTTTTTGGTCAGAAATTCCAATTCTGGCTTGAGCGGGCTAGCACCAGCGAAAAATTGGTCATCGTCCTGGTTAATCTGGGCAACAATTGCGGTAATGGCAATCTTTTCAGTCAAGTCCATAAAGTGGTGTAAATTGATCCATTCAGTAACACCTCCGCTTTTACTTCGTTTCAATCATCTGATTTTTGTACGTTTGTCGGTTATTTAAATATTCTGTCATATCGAACACACGGTTTAGCATGGACCAACTTTCATGGTGATCTAAAAGAATCGCTCCAAGTAAACGCTCTACTGAAGCGACATTGGGGAATATGCGAACGATTTTTTCTCTTCTGCGTAACTCCTGGTTTTCTCGCTCAATAATGTTGGTGGTCCTAAGGCTCTTGCGATGTTTTCAGGTAAGCACATCACATTCATGGCCTCAAGCGAAAACCTTCTTCCAGCGTCTGCATGGCTTTCGCAGAGATGTCTTTGTATTCTTCGATAATCTGATTCTTTCGTCCCGCGCTGCGCTGCGTTAATTCGTTAAACATCTCACTGAGTTCACTGGTTGTGGCCCGCTTGGTAGCGTTTGGGAACATGGTTGACGATGTTTCGTTGAAGTGGAACCGAAAACAGCGCTGCCAACTGGCGTTTTGAAACACTTTCTTTATGGCGCTTACCAAACCTTTATGGCTATCCGATGTCACCAGGTCAACCTGCTTTAAGCCTCTTTGTTTTAACCTGCAAAGAAGCGCTCCCAGTGATACGCTGTTTCATTTTCACATACCTCAAATCCCAAGATCCTCTTTACGACCATCGTTATTCATGCCGATGGCCATGAGCAAGCCTTTGAGCGTATCCGGTGGTCCTCTCGGACCTTTACATACATCGCATCCGCCATAACAAAGGGATAGTCTCCTTCTAGAGGGCGGTTCTTGTGCTTTCAACGTAAGGGTCTAATGCCTTGCACAGTTCGGACACATTGGACTTGGAGAATTCCACACCACAGAGTTCTTTGTAATCCTCTCAACATTTCGGGGTGGCTACACCATGTGAACCATCATTTCCATAAAGACCAATGAGTGCTTGTTCATTCCTTTGATAGTTTCTGCTAAAGGTCGTATGGAAGGCTTCGTTACGAGGCGTTCTTAGCACGGCCAAAGTGAGCTTTCCGATGCGGGTATTAACCTGTCGATGCCTCAGACCATTTCGGTAATCGCTTCGCTCTTCTTGCCGCTCATAGGGTTGTGCTCCTAATTTCTCTGTGGATTCCGTTAAAAGAAATTGGTTTAGGATATTCTCCATTAACTTCCCAAACGCTTCTTCGCGCCCCATTTTGAACAACTCTTGTAAATTGTCCATACCTAACGTAAATGTAATTGAGTCATGGTCTTCTCCTCGTCTGTACCACTGAATCTCGTTAATTCAAGTGTACCGAATGGAGGAGCTCATGGCTCCTTTTCTTTTTACACCACTATATGGACTTAATCATCTTTTCTGGCACCAGCGGAAATATTGGCCATCATGCTAGGTAATCTGGGCAACAATTGCAGTAATGGCAATCTTTTCTGGCACCAGCGGAAATATTGGCCATCATGCTAGGTAATCTGGGCAACAATTGCAGTAATGGCAATCTTTTCTGGCACCAGCGGAAATATTGGCCATTCTGAGGGAGTATTGGGCAATAATTGCGAACGTCCCAGTTTGCGCTGGGACCGCCGGATAAATTGGCCAATCAGTGAGGTATTGTGGTCAATGGTTACGGGTATCCCAGATTGAGCTGGGACCGCCGAAAAAATTGGCCACCACCATCGCTAAAGGCTGCCACAACTTCAAGCATTATCCTTACTACTGAGAATCTTCAGGAAAATACCCATAAGAATCTTCAGGAAAATACCCACTGCGCCCTCTTGCAAAATGACACCGTGTCATTTAATCTTTAAATAAGTGACACAGTGTCATATCTCTGCAAAAGGGGGGAATTTTCTATGCCTAAAGATACGTTTGATAATTTGAATCCCGATAAGAAGGATAAAGTCTCAAGTGTCTTAAAAAAATTTTTCCAGACAAAGCCTTTCCACGAAATAACGGTGAAAGAAATCGTTCAAGAACTAGATATTGCCAGAGGCAGTTTTTACCAATATTTTGAGGACCTGGAGGATGCCTATTTTGAGTTTCTCAATCATCAAGTGGTGAATATCCATAAGCTCTTTTTACAGATTTTCCAGAATCATTTTGCCGATTTGGAACAAACCTTACTGGCTTACGGAGATCAACTTGCCGTCGTACTATTTGACGATGAAAGTTCTCTTGTTTATCGCAATATTTATCTGCATTGGGATGAGAGCCTGAACGACCGTTGGCTGAAGTCTCAGGATGCTCCAACTCACGTGCTCACAGCTGGGACAGCCGCTCAGAGGCTTAGCATGGAACAAGTGCAGTTTTTGAAAGGCATCATCCACTCCTTAATCAAAAGGAATTACAAGGAGAACTGGACGAAAGCACAGTTTACTGAAATATATCAGCAATACGTGACTTGGATCATCGGAGGAATCAACTAGTGGCTATCTTTGAAAGTCTTTTTGACTTACTGTATTTGGGACTTGTGCTTGCCTTAGGGATTAGGCTTTTAGTAGAACGGCAAAAAACAGCCAAACTTTTTGGCGTCATGGCGATCATACTGGGCTTAGGGGATGCTTTTCATTTATTGCCCAGAATCATCGCTCATCTCAGTCCTTTGGGCTTTGAGGGACATGCTTTTGCACTTTCGTGGGGGCAGTTTATTACCAGTATCACGATGACGATTTTCTATTTGCTCTTCTATTATTTTTATCGCCATCAAAGTGATGATACAGACAAGAAGAAGCTCATCGTGGTCTATGCCCTGGTAGCGCTGCGTATCGCCCTTGTTCTTCTCCCCCAGAATCAATGGGGACAGATGCCGGGGAATTATCTCTTCGGTATTTTGAGGAACCTGCCTTTTGCCATCTTGGGTGCTTTGCTTATCAGCTGGACTTATAAAGCGCGCGACAAAGCAGGGCTTAAGCATATGTGGCTCTTGATTCTCTTGAGTTTCCTTTTCTATATCCCTGTCGTGCTGTTCAGTGCACAATTCCCCATTGTCGGGGCTCTGATGATGCCGAAAACAACGGTTTATCTTTTAATTGTGGTTTTCGCTTATAAGTATTTCGTGGGTCCCTTTACGGCGAGCCATATCTTGGGGACGGCTTTTAGTTTCGTCATTATAGGCCTCTTTGTCGGGGCTTTTTATCGTGAATTCACAAAGTTCTACGCTTATACGGCAGTAACCCACCTCGGAAAGATGCATGTACACGCCTTGGTTCTGGGCGTCGTCGTATTAAGCCTTGTTTATTTACTATGCAAGTCTTCCCCTCACGATTTCATTAAAAAAATGCAAAAGCCGCTCTATATCTATCTTTCAGGATTGACTTTGACTTTGGTCAGCATGATGTGTATCGGCATCTATGAAGTAGTCAGTCTGGGACAAAAAACGATTAGTCGAGCAGCCCTCGATGGGATGAGCGGTCTGGGTCACATCATCTTGTCGGTAGGTTTTGTATGGACTTTTGCCAAAATCTTTAAGAATGAAAAAGGAAAGGTCCAAGTTTAAAATCCTGTTAAATATGATTGCTTTCATAGCTATTTGAGCGCTTTATTGTTATGCTTTTGTCAGGCGAATTAGCTATTGCTAACACATGACAATTAATGAAACAGAAAGTGATCATATCATGCGTGTAGTGAAATCGGTTCTGGCGATCCTGCTCTCCTCTTTCCTGCTCTTTAGTAGTTCATGCTCCGCTATTGAACAAGCCTACCTGGACACGTTTAGCACATTTCAGGATGACGTTGATTATCGCCAAAGAATACTTGAGGATGTGCAGGAGCGCTTAAGATTGCGCGCTGAGCAAACCGGAGATTTTTCGGACCAGCTTATTGCTTCATCAAAACTCTTGGACTTAAGCCTCATCCATGAGAAAGCGTATAATCAGCTTTTATCTGAGCAAGAACTCAAGGCGCTTATTGAGGAACTGTCAGAATACGAAAAATCACATAATCTGCTTTCGCAACCGGACTTGCTCTCTGAAGCGCAAGAAATGTTGGAAGCTATTTATCCTGGAGGAAATCTCAAAATCTATGAAACAGCCTACTTTGCGCTGGACTATATGGTCGTCTCACTATATGATCCGGCAAACGAAAACGAGGCCAATCGTTTCGTGTATCACTTAAAAGACAAAGCCTGGTCTAAGCCCCAACCTATCAAGCTGAATGACGCGACGCAGGGATGGTTTTTTGCCGAAATGAGCGATCTGGATTTTTCCGTGCTAAGTACGATTTACTCGGATGCGCTGAATTTCGCGGCAGATCAGGGCTTGCCACTGACTGCTGTGAATGCGGTCCAACTCAGGCCATATCGAGATAAAGCGCTTGAGTTCCATGTGAGACTGGACACGGGGCGCAGTACGATAACGCTCATTTATGATAAGAATGGCAAAATCATCCGAACGGAGGAGAACTGAATTGAGCACACTATTTTCTATCCTCTTCACGCTTTTCTTTATCTATGTTTTCCCACCCATATTCTCCTATTTAGGTCATTGGGGCGGTAGTCCTTGGCTGGGCACGGCGGGCTTGGCGCTCGGGTTACTGGGCTGGTTGAGTTTTTGTCTGAGCATTCTGCGCAACTACATTTTCAAACCCAGTCGTTTACTGCGTCAGTTACGAGCCAATGAAACAAGTGGTCATGCGGTGCAAGCCCGTGTGCTATCCAAATCGCTGCTATCGCGTAATAGAGATGGCAGCGAGGTACTGGAACTGCGCATTGTTTTTAGGAATTTGGCCAATACAGAAATTGAAAGTAAGATGACATTAACTGACAGTCGACCTGAGGAGGATCGTTTTGCCAAGGATCGTCTTATCACGCTGCGCCTCAATACCGACCTCAGTACACTCCCCTATCAGTTAGAGGGAGCCAGCTATCGGCGTAAATTCGTTTTCCCAATCCTTTGGGTGCTTTTCAATTTGCTTTTCGCTGTGACATATTTTCTGATTTCCTATCGTCTCTACAGCAAAGGCATGGGCTGGCGTTTCATGGTCCCTTGGTATCCCTGGGTCTGGCAGCCCTATCTTGGCATACTGCTTGGTAAGGGTGTTACAGCATTTGGCAAAGGAGGCATGTCCATCGAACTCGAAGGACTCACGAAGGTTAGTGACATGCGTCAGGGCAATGCTTTACATCTTTATGGGATATTAGGAGAAGCAGAGATCACGGCTGCCAAGCAAAGTGGCGTCTTCGTCAACGAGCAACCGGAGATTTCATACAGCATCAACTTTCGTGATAGCAGGGGGCAGACGCATTATCATCAGTTCAAGAAAATCACTTCGCTGTTGGATCTGCATCGCTTCTCTGTGGGAGAAATGCGGCCTGTGCTTTACTTGCCTGATGATCCGGACGTGTTTATTATTCGGTAATTCCTAGCGGAGCTCATCGGGCTCCAAGAGCTCACGCATATCCCAAGCAAAAGCCGCCATGTCCACTCGCCCGTCCGGCAGAAAAGTAACCCCTTCATTTTTTAGAAAAGCTTTCCGTATGTCTGCAAAAAGTCCCCCCGCAACCGTGCCGTCAGCCATCACTACACGGTGATAGGGCAAATCGGCTTTGCCACAGCGCATGGCCCGCCCTACCTCGCGCGCACCGCGCGGCTTACCCAAAGCCCGGGCAATCTGTCCATAGGAAAGCACCTTCCCTTCCGGAATCTGCTCGACCAAGGCATAGATTTTTTCGTAGTAGGGGTTCAGCCGTGCTCACCTCTTTCGTATTTGCTTTAAAATACACAAAAATGGCCCACCGAAGCAAGATTCTGTCCTAAAATAGAGTAAGCGGAACTGAATTGATGAGGAGGACCAAATGTCAGCAAAAAAACAGTACTACGAAAACCTTGCGCAAACGATAATCAAGAAAATGGCCAAGCGCCAGATGGAAGCCTTCTACTGCCCCGATAGAGCGAGCGCCGTAAGCAAAGCTCTTGAACTGATGCCCGAAGGCTCAAGCATTTCCTGGGGCGGCTCCATGACCATCGATGAAATGGGCTTAAAGACAGTTTTACGTGAATCCAATTATGCCCTTATCGACCGCGATGAGGCCAAAACAGCGACAGAAAAAAAGGCGAAATATGCCGAAATCATCGGCTGTGATTACTTCCTGACCAGCACCAACGCCATCACCCTGGACGGTGAATTGGTTAATTATGACGGACGTGGCAATCGCGTGGCCTTCTTGTGCTTTGGTCCGGAACATGTGCTGGTTTTTGCCGGAATGAACAAAGTCGTGCCGGACGTCGCTTCGGGCATTGCCCGTGTTCAGAATATGGCTGCTCCGCCAAACACCGTAAGGTTGAAAAAGAATACCCCTTGTGCAGTGACAGGGCGCTGCGGCGACTGCTACGGCTCCGACTCCGTCTGTAGTCAGTTAGTCGTCACCAGAAGATCGCATGAGCAGGGTCGCATCAAAGTTATTCTAATCGGTGAAGAAATGGGCTATTGAGATGCCAAAAGAGCAAGAAACAAATGCCATAGAAAAAATCCGTGCCTTGGTGGCTACGGATGAGGCGAATCGCCGTTTTCAGGAGCTGGGCTATACCCCACTTTTTGTGGCCGACCCCTTAGCGAAAATCCTGCTTGTCGGTCATGCGCCAGGACTCAAAGCTCAGACCACTGCTTTGACTTGGGGTGACGCCAGTGGGGAGCGGCTCAAACAGTGGCTCGAGATTGATGAGCGCACCTTTCGCAATCCGCAGAACTTTGCTTTAGTGCCGATGGATTTTTACTTTCAGGGTAAGGGCAAAAGTGGCGACCTCCCGCCGCGCAAGGGTTTTGCCGAGAAGTGGCACCCACTCATACTGGCAGAGATGCCGCAACTGCGACTCATCATAACGGCCGGGCAATATGCGGCGCAGTACTATCTCGGGAAAAGAGCCAAAAAGAATCTCACCGAAACGGTGCGCGCATACCACGAGTACCTGCCCGAAATATTTCCTATTATCCATCCTTCCCCACTCAATTTTCGTTGGCAGGCGAAGAATCCCTGGTTTGAGACGGAGGTCATACCTGTCTTGAAACAAAGGGTGCATGCAATCTTGGAATCTTAATCAGTGAGGCTTAGAACGCCGTGAGCTCCCAGCCTTCATCTCCGTGATAAATCATGCGTCGACTCATGCCGCCGTCAACACGGATATTTTCGGCATTAATAAAGCCGGCTGCCTCAGAACAGAGGAACATGGCAGTCTGAACGATATCTTCAGGCTGACCGACACGAGCAGAGGGATGTTGTGCCGCATCTGCTCCTTGCCAATCCATCTCACCCGTTTCAATCCAACCAGGGGAAATAGCGTTGACCCTGACTTTACCGGCCAGACTCACCGCCAAGGCATGGGTAAGGGCTCCGATGCCCCCTTTGGCAGCGGAATAAGATTCACTTTGCGCCTGACTCATATGCTGGCGCGTTGATGAGAGATTGATGATGCTGGCTCCTACGCTGAAGTATGGCAAAAAGAGCTTCGTTAAATAGAAAGCCGCCGTCACGCCAACCCGTAAAGCCCGCTCAAAATCCTCGTAGGAGCAAGTCTCAATGCCTTTCATCAGGGGTGCCGCGTTGTTGATTAGGATATCCACATGTCCATAGTCCTTAATGACCTTTTCACTAAAAGCTTCAAGCGTCCCTTTATCGGCGAGATCCCCGACGAAGTAATCATTACTCTGCAGGTCGATGCCACAGACCAACGCACCTCGATCACGAAACGCTTTGGACATTGCCGCTCCAATCCCCTGAGCGATACCCGTAATCACCACGACACGATTAGTAAACTTTCTCATCTCATTCCCCCCCTTTTCCAGCGTTGAATCTGGCGCAATACGCTGAAAATAGCCGTGGCAAAAAGCAGCGTGATGAGCCCAAAGAGAATGGTCATAACGATATGGCGCGTACCGAAATCACCAGACAGTAATTCCAGCAGATTATCAATGAAGAAAAAGCCTTCCAATACGAAAAATATGTAGTATATCTTAAGTAGACGTTGCATGTGTTCCGTCTTGGAAGCAAGATCACTAAAAATCTCAAAAGGCCTGCCGTCGTTGGCTTTACGATAGTAAACCCAATTAAGGGTCTGTCCAATGATTTCAATCCCGGCCTCTTCTAAGAAAGCGAAATAATCTTTCATCTTCGCATCACTTAAGTTGATATACTCCAAAGCATATAGATATTGATTAGGGGGCCCTTGCTCAAAACGATAATTGAACAATCCCGGATGCGTCAGTTGCCAACCGGAAGCAGACATCTGATTCAGCCACTGCTCTTCTTTTTCATGTTGCCATGCCAGGAAAAGTTTTCTCACTGTCTTAGTCATCTTGATTTCCTCCGCTCACGGCTAAGCCGTTGTCCAGCAACTCTTGCAAACGCCGAATTTCAAACTGCACCAATGCTTTTCCAGTTGCTGTAATTTCATAGACTTTTCTGCGGCTCCCGTCTTCAACGGGTAAGGCGCTAATCCAGTCTTTTGCCATTAATGAATTAAGTGCCCCATATAGCGTTCCGGCGGCCAAACGCAAACGTCCTTTGCTCATCTCTTCTACTTTTTGCATAATGCCGTAACCGTGTAAAGGTTCAAAGAGCGAAAGCAGAATGTAGTAGAACGCCTCAGTCAGAACAATATTATCCACGCGCTGCTCCTTTCATTATCCTCTGACGTTATAACATCTTCCGATATATTTGTTATATCGTCTCCCGTTATACTCGTCAATAGCCATTCAAAAGATTTAACAAACGAGCTGCACAAGAAGGTGGCAAAACGCTATCATAAAAGTATTCGAATTTAACTTACCTCACCGGCTCATAGGAGGCCTTATTCATGAATGACGACAGAGACATTGCATTTCGCCGCAAAGAAGAATGGTTTCGTTTTCGCGCCTGCGGGATAATCCAACACGAGGGCAAAGTCTTGATGGCGACCAGCAACAAGATAGGCTTTTACTATGCCGTCGGTGGAGGCGTGATGCATAATGAAACGGCTGAAGAAGCCGTGTTGCGTGAAGTTTGTGAAGAAACAGGTGTGGCTATGGAAATTGACCATCTCGCCTTCATCCACCAAAACTTTTTTCCGGGACTCGCCTTCAAATTTGGTCATCCCCTACACTGTCATGAGCTGGCATTCTATTATCTGATGAAATATGAGCCCGACATGCCCATCGACTTAGGGGAGAAAGTGAATGACGATGGCAGCATCGAGCATCTGGAATGGATTCCCCTGGAGCGCTATTTGGAGTATGAAGCCTATCCGACGTTTTTTGCCGAAAAGCTGCCTAAAACGGATAAGGATTTGGAAATGATTGTGTCGCGCGTAGCGTTCGAGGAGTAGAAATATGAGCAAATCCTATCGTCGTATTGAACTTGAATATTGGCCCAGACGCCAGCACTGTGAAGTCTTTCGCAACTACGTGGAAGCCTCGTATTCCGTTAGTTTTGAAGTGGACATTACAGAGTTTATAAAGGCGACACGCACAGCCACTTTACCCTTTAGTTTTTCCTTAATCTTTCTAGTCAGCCGGGTAGCCAATGGCATTGAGGCTTTCCGCTACCGGTTCTTGGAGGGGGAAGTCGTGCTTTATGATGAAGTCGATACCGCCTTCACCTATATGTCTGAGGGCAGTGACTTATTCAAAGTCGTGCGTGTACCGCTTCAGACGACAATCCAAGATTATGTGCATTTGGCGAAAAAGACAGCCGAAGAGCAGCAAGCCTACTTTACAGGTCCCTTAGGTAATGATGTGTTTCAGTTTTCGCCCCTGCCCTGGATTCGATTTACGCACGTTTCTCATACCATTTCAGGAAAAAAGGAACAGGCCACGCCGCTCTTTGACTGGGGTAAGTATTATTCCCGCGATGGTAAAACCCTCTTGCCTTTCTCGGTACAAGTGCATCATTCCTTTGTAGACGGTTATCACGTCGGGCTTTTTGCCGAACGCTTGCAAGAAGCCTTGGATCACTGCACTTACATCTGACTTTTCCCGACAGCACATTGGTCTTTCATTTAATCACCGCTCAGGCTAAACAGTGCTAGTCGCTTTGCGCGGCTGCTTTAGCCGCATCAAATTCCTCTAATATTGCTTGTGGCACCGGTTTACTGATGGCTGAGACCACGACAATCACAAAACAGGAAAGTATGAACGCGGGCAAAAGCTCATACACGTTCAACATACCGCCTAACGGACGAATCAAAAGCTTCCAAACAAAGACCGTGACGCCACCCGTGACCATACCGGCAATCGCTGCGCTTTCAGTTACCTTGCGATAGAAGAGCGAGAACAAAACCAAAGGCCCAAAGGTCGCACCGAATCCGGCCCAGGCGAATGAAACAATTTCAAAAATGACCGAATGCTCATCCAAAGCGATGTACATCGCAATCAGGGCAATTACGATAAAAACAATGCGCGTCATGCGCATGACCTGTTTATCGTTGGCTGCCTTGCGAAACACACCTTGGTAAATGTTTTTTGCCGCAGCTGATGATGCGATTAGTAAGTAAGAGTCTGAAGAACTGATGGTCGCAGCCAGAATACCGGCCATGACTATGCCAGCTAAGAGCGCCGGCATGAGGCTGGTCGCCAAATGAATGAAGACATTTTCTGCAGTTGCAGCAGTCAGCAACGCCGTAGGATATAAAGCCCTACCAATCAGACCAATGGCTACCGCGGTGAACAAAGAAATAATGACCCAGACGGTCGCAATGCGGCGCGATTGTTTGAGTTCATTTTTATGGCGTATCGCCATAAAACGCAGCAGAACCTGAGGCATACCGAAATAACCTAAACCCCAGGATACCGTTGAAAGGATAGTCTGCAAACCATAGCGCGATGCGTCTTTGTTGAATAGCGGCACGCTGTTTTCGACCACTTGCTTACCATCTTGCATCACAGGATCCGCAATTCCGAAGAAGTCCAAAAAACCGGGGAAGGCTTTCAGATTCTCAACCACTTGATTGACACCACCAGCGGCATTCAGACCGGTGGCAAGGACCACAACCAGTGCGACTATCATGACAATGGATTGGATAAAATCCGAGGCACTTTCAGCCAGGAAACCACCAATGAGGGTATATATCACCACAAACACGGCACCCAAAATCATGGCTTGCAGATAGGTGATTGAAAACAAGACACTGAAAAGCTTTCCAACCGTCACAAAACAACTTGCAGCATAGACCGTAAAGAAAATCAGTATGAAAAGCGCGGCGATGATCATCAGCACCGGCCTTTTTTCTTTATAACGATTGGAGAAGAATTCCGGTAGGGTAATGGCATTACCGGCAATTTCAGAATAGCAGCGCAGGCGTTTAGAAACAAAGAGCCAATTGAGATACGTGCCAAATGCCAAACCCAGTGCGGTCCAGAAAGCATCTGTAATGCCACTCCAGTAAGCAACCCCCGGTAAGCCCATCAGCAGCCAGCCTGACATATCGGATGCTTCAGCACTCATCGCCGTAATCCAAGGACCCAGCGTTCGGCCACCCAAGAAGTAGTTTTCTGAGCTTTGGTTGGCGCGCTTGTAGTAGTAAAGGCCAACTCCGACGATCATAGCCATATAGGCGACCATGGCAATCAAGATCTGCACTTGCTCTGCTTGCATAAAGTCTTCCCCCGATAAAAAATTTCAGTTGAAGCCGTATTATATCAAGCCATGGCGTCGAAAACCTCATGATGCTCTGCTCTTGTGCGTTTTTGGCAAAATCACAGCTCTTTTCTTCTTAAAAAATGCCCTCCACCCTGCTTTTCGGATGGAAGGCCACTCTCTAATCATCGAATCGCTCTTTGCTAACGCGCTTAAGCCCGTTGAGCCTGACTCATCAATTGTTAATTAATGTATTCCGCGCATTTCAAAAGGATCTCTTTAATGACTTGATCCTGTTCGACGATCTCATCATAGATCGGATCCTGTCCCATAACCTCAATGTTTTCACCCTCTTTATAGAGCAAATCCATATCCTCCATCCACATTGACTCATAGTACTCCAGCAACTTCCCCATACGCTCAGATACTTTGTCCAGGGAATCCCTGAACTTTTTTAATTCGGCATTATCGTTTTTTATTTGCTCGTATTGCGCTTGGGCGGCGAGCATTCTTTCTTTGGCACTTGTTTGCATATCGATTACCTTTCTTTTGGCAAAATGCACTCATTAATCACCCTCTATTTAAACAAAGCCTGACACAAAATGCTACAATCTGGGGCGATGAACAAAATATATTCAACACAGAAATTAGTTTTAGGCGGCTTACTCGTCGCTCTCGTCACGGTCTTAACAGCCTTGATTCACATCCCTATCCCGGGGACACAAGGCTATGTCAATCCCGGAGACGCAGTGCTTATTTTTTCGGGCTTACTGCTAGGCCCGCTTTTCGGAGCGGTCAGCGGTGGTTTGGGCAGTGCTTTGGCTGACTTGCTGCTGGGATACACCGCCTATGTTCCAATTACCCTCTTTGTGAAAGGCTTGGAAGGGTATTTTGCCGGTCTTATGATGAAAAGCCGCTTACGCCGCTATCCCCTACTCATCGCTCTGCTCTGTGGTCTATGGATGGCTCTGGGATACTATTTATTTGAGATTTTACTTTATGGTGCGCCAGCCGCACTCGCCTCCGTTCCCGCCAACCTCGGCCAAGGCGCCTTCGGAGCTTTGCTGGGCACCCTGCTTTATAGCCGTCTAAAGGACCAAAAACTGTTAAAATAAAAAACTGCAAATCCAGAATTTTGAGGTGTTTATGAAATTTTCCGACATGCCCTATCAACGACCCGATTTAGTAAGTCTCGACGCCGAATTCGATAAGCTGCTTACCAACTTAAGCAGCGCAAGTTCTGCCACCGAGCAACTCGACGCGGTTCAGGCCATCCAAGCCTTCTTCAACCATTTGGAAACGTTGCAAACGCTGGTAAGTACCCGTCATGAAATCGATACCCGCAATCGGTTTTATGATGAAGAACAAAACTTTTTTGATGAGGTCTCCCCACGCTTTGAAGAAATGCAAAATCGCTATTACAAAGCATTGCTTGGAGCGTCACAACGCCAAGCTTTGGAAGAGCACTACGGTCCGCATCTTTTCAGACTGGCCGAGCTGACTCTGGAAAGTTTCAGCCCCGCCATCATGGAAGATTTGACTGAAGAAAATCGCCTGACCTCGCGTTATGTCAAATTGATTGCCTCTGCTCAGATTGAATTCTATGGCAAAACCCTCAACCTCTCCCAACTTGACTCCTACACCGAATCGGTCAACCGTGAGCAGCGCCGGGCAGCCGTCGCCGCCAAGTTCGCGTTTTTTGCCGAACACGAAACAGAGCTGGACAAGATTTTCTCGGAGCTGGTGACCGTGCGTGACCGCATGGCCAAAAAACTCGGCTTCGACAACTATATCCCCTTAGGATACAGACGCATGAACCGCACGGATTACGGAGCTGCCGAAGTGGCATCTTTCCGCACTCAGGTCCTGCGTGATCTGGTACCGCTCGCCACTTCCCTGCGCAAGCGTCAGGCAGAGCGTCTCGGCCTGGATCAACTCTACTTCCATGATGAGAAATTAGCCTTTCTCAGTGGCAACGCCAAACCCCAGGGCAATCCCGAGTGGATTCTCGAACGCGGCAAACGCATGTACAAGGAGCTCTCGGCGGAAAGTGACGAATTTTTTCAAGTCATGGTCGAGCAGGATTTACTCGATTTAGTGGCAAAAGAAGGCAAAGCCGGTGGCGGTTTCTGCACCTTCATCCCTGATTACAAAGTGCCTTTCATCTTTTCCAATTTCAACGGCACCGCCGGTGATGTCGAAGTCCTCACACACGAAGCGGGACATGCCTTCCAAACGTACCGCAGTCGCAATATGCCGGCACCCGAATATTACTTCCCGACCATGGACGCCTGTGAGATTCACTCGATGAGTATGGAGTTTTTAACCTGGCCTTGGATGCAGCTCTTTTTCGAAGACGAAACCGAAAAGTTCATGTTCAATCATCTCGCCGAAGCGCTGCTCTTCATTCCTTACGGTGTGACTGTCGACCATTTCCAACATTGGGTTTACGAGAACCCAATGGCGAGCCCTGCGGAGCGCAAGGCGGAATGGCGCCGTTTGGAGAAGCTCTATACCCCGAGCCGCGTCTATGACGATATGGATTATCTTGAAAGGGGCGGCTTCTGGATGCGCCAGTCGCATATTTTCAGTTCGCCGTTTTACTACATTGACTACACGCTTGCTCAAACCTGCGCCCTGCAGTTCTGGGACGACTCACGCAAAAATGCAAACGAGGCGTTGGAACGCTATCTCGGGCTTTGTGACCTGGGCGGTAGTTTGCCTTTTACCGAATTGGTCGCGGCGGCCGGTTTGCGCAATCCGTTTGAAGAAGGCTGCCTAGCTTCTGTCATTCCTGCAGCCCGAGACTTTCTGGATCAGGTGGACGACAGCAAATTTTAAGCGTCTATGTTTTTGTGGATTTGAGACTGTCGCAGGGCTTGGGCGGCTGCGACTCCGCCTACCCCAAACTGTTGCGGTACTTGGCGGCTGCAACTCCGCTTCGCTGAGTTTTATCAGGAGGCGATTTTTAGCACACTTTTTACGGGGATGTGGTTAAAAGCGCCCATGGACAGCTGGAGGACAAGTCTAAAGGCTGTTTTCAGCCCACTTTTTACAGGGATGTGGTGGCGGCGACCACACAATCGTCAAAAGTGCCACAAAATCGTGTGTTTGACCCGAGCAGAGACCGTATAAACACTGAAATGCCCACATCCCCGAAAATTTTGTCCATTCTATTTTGCTCAGGCCAATACGAATCGTCTCAAAGCCAGGCAAAGCGCGACTCCGCCTACCTGAATCGTCGCGCTGCTTCGACGGCTGCGACTCCGCTGATCAAGAAAGGAAGAATGGCAGTTTTTTCGTTAATCCAAGATAGAAGCTGAATTTGGGGTCAAGCGTTGGGGGTGCGGACAAAAAGTTGGACGGTTTTACGCGCAATAACCTTTTGACCGGCGAAATTCTCGTGGACTCATTTGGTTCAAGCTCACTTTGATTCGCGTGTCGTTATACCAATCGATGTATTCATCGATATATGGGATGAATGCTTGAATGCTGTATCCATTAAAATCCTCACCATAAAAACACTCATTTTTCAATCTTCCAAAGAAACCTTCACAGGCTGCATTGTCAGGAGAACAGCCCTTCTTCGACATGGAGCGTGTTAGGCCGTATTTCTTTATGCGTTTTAGCCATCCCGGCCATCGGTAGTGTGCTCCGCGGTCACTATGGATAATCGGCTTTGCTCCTTTTGAAGACGCTACGGCTAAATCAAGGCTCTTGTTAGCCAAGTCGGCATTAGGGCTCACACCCATGCTTCGTGAGACCACCAGACCATCATAACAATCAATAATGGGGCTCAAATAGACCTTGCCTGCCGGTATGGCAACTCGGTGATGTCTGTGAGCCAGACACGGTTTGGCGCATCCGCATGAAAGTCACGTTCCAATAGATTAGGGCGGGAGGACAGACTTCTCCGAGATAAGAGTTATAACGGAGACGCTTATGTCCTTTAGCAACCAACCTTTCCGCTTTCATCAGACGTCGGATAATCTTCTCCGATATCCGAATTTCCTCTCGTTGCAACAGCACCTTGAGCCGTCTGTAACCGTACCTTCTATGGTTTGCTTTAAACAGTTCTCGCAGTCTTCCTCTGACCATTTCGTATGGATTCGATGAATCTTTTCTGCTTTTGTGGTAATAGTAACTGCTTCGTTTCAGCTGGAGTTCTCCTAGTAACTCCGGTAGTGAATACTTTTCCCGTATGGCATCAACGATCACTACCTTTTCCGAGTTCTTCAGTTGACTCGGGATGACGCCGGGGCCTTTTTTTAGCACTTTGAGTGTTTCATTGAGAATGTCGATTTGCATCTGCATGTGGCGCATTTCAGCCTTCATCTGCTTCATCAGCTCTGCATCAGACGGAGTAGCTCCATTTGCTTGGGGTGGTTTTTTCTTGGGCAATGCTCCCACCAATCCTTCCTCTTGTAGTTTTCATGCCAAGTATAGATTTGTCGGTTCTCTACGCCAAGCTCTTTGGCGACAGCAATAGGGGATAAGTTTTGTTCGATGCATCGTTTGAATGGTTTCGCGTTTCATTTCAGCAGTGAACTTGCGTCTCTTCTTTTGATGCGAATTTCTTTGATCTCCGGAAGTGTTCCTGCCTCTCGACGTTTAATCCAGCCTTGTAAAGAGCCTCGGCTGGGATACTTCAATGTCTTTACCGTCTTATTTACATTCCCAATCTCATCGTAAACACTTAATACATAATCCATGACTTCTCGACTATACATGCAGATTTACCTCCTGCATCTATGTCCAACTTTTGTCCGCATGCCCGTTTTGTCATTCGCCCATTTTAGGGACAGTTTTTTCGATAATCCAAGATTGTGGATTTTTCTGCTTGGATTATCGCAATATTTGTCCTCAATATCGTATTTTCACATGCTTTCGTACATGGGCTCTTGGATTATCGGAAATTTTTACGGTCGCATCACTGGCGACACAAGCAAAGCACAGGAAACCGCACTTAAAATAGAGCTGTCACAAGCGCCCAGCAATGCGACTCCTATCCAAAACACTCATGCCCGCGCCCGTTCCAACCAACGCTCATTGCAGCGAATCAGTTCCTCTAAACTACAGGGCACATAATCCGTAATTTCGACTCCCGCATTGAGTGCCCTCTCCACTTGGCTCATCAGATGAAAGCTCTGATTTCTGACGTTATGTAGATGACCGAAAACGTGATAGGCGCCACGGAAATAGCCGGGCCACTAGCCAGGGGTAGTGACAAAGCGTCACATCACAGTCTAAGCTTGGATCGCGGATATCCAATAATTTGTTAACGGAACGAAAATGAGACATTGCCTCCTTGTTACGCAAAAGCTTGCTGTCATGATTACCTACGATGAGGTGCTTCTTCCCGGGGAGTTGTTCCAAGTAAGATACAAACGACTTTTTATTGCGATAGGCAAAATCCCCGACGAGATAGACCTCGTCTTGTGGACGGACTTTGTTTTGCCACTTTTCAATTAATAAAGCGTCCATCGCTTCGACAGATTCAAAAGGGCGAGAACACAATGTAATAATGTTCTCATGTCCGAAATGTGTATCTGAAATGTAGTAAATCATGTCAATCAAAATCTCAATTAGCTGAGATTTAGGGGCCCGAAAGCCTCCGGTAACAAAGCGGACATGCTGCTCAAGCGGTAATTGCGCTCATTGCGGGCGATGACAACGGGCATGTCAGCGGCACAAAATTCATTTAAAACCTGCCGGCAAATGCCACAAGGAAAAGCGTAATCATGGACATCCTGGGCGTTTTCATCTTCCTTTTCATCGCTGAATCCGCACACGGCTATAGCGGAAAAATGGATTTCCCCTGCCGAAACGGCTTGGGCGATGGCAGAGCGTTCGGCACAAAGACTGGCACCGTATGAAGCATTTTCGACATTGCAGCCACAGTAAACTTTTCCTGAAACGGCAAGCAGAGCGGCTCCGACTTTGTAGTTGGAATAAGGTACATAGGCATTTTCTCTGGCAGCCAGAGCGAGCTTGATGAGCTCCACATAATTGATTGAATCCATCGGACGCCTCCTTTTGAATCTTGAACACAAATGAGCGAATCCGTTACTTCTCACTCTATTTTAGCCCAGATTAGCCCTTCTGTGTTCATAAGTCACAGTAGTCGCGGATGCATTATTCATATGGCAAAACACTACTAAAACAGCATTAAAAAGGATTTCGCTGGGTAAGCATCAAAGTATTGCGATGTGTGGAATATTTAATAATTAATTATCTATGTTAGTTTTATAAATCCGTAATTATTCGCTATAATTATGAAGAAGTTTTTTGCCTTTAAAAGGCTATTGAGGGGGCAAACTTTTTGAACGCTATTGCTAAATTCGTCCTGCGTCATCGCAAACTTTTCCTGCTCGGTTTTCTCCTCGCACTCATCATTAGTGCGCTTTTAATTCCTCAAGTGAAGGTCAATTACAACCTGGCCGACTATGTGCCTGATGAGGCTAGTTCGACAACGGCCATAGAACTGATGAATAAGGAGTTTACCGCCACCATCCCCAATGCACAGGTTTATATTCCGAATGTGAATCTGCCGGAAGCCTTAGATTACAAAGAACGAATTGCAGAGAGTCAGTCCGTCACGGATGTTTTGTGGTTGGATGACAATGCGGATATTCATAAGCCGCTTGAGTTCTTGGATCAGGAAACCGTTGAAGCCTATTACAAAGACCGTGGAGCACTCTTCCAAGTAACCGTCTCCGCCGAAAATCAGCCAGCCGCTTTACGTGCACTGCAAGATATTGCGGGCGAGCAAGGGGCTGTATCCGGGCCTTTGGTTGAGCAGGCGCAAGCCCAGTTAGCCGTCTCCAGTGAGATGGCGATGATCTTGGCTTTTGCCATTCCTCTGGCCATCATTATCCTTTTATTAACGACGCACTCGTGGATTGAACCACTAATTCTCCTGATTTCGATTTTGGTCGCGGTTGTTCTTAACATGGGGACGAACCTACTCTTTGGCGAGGTCTCCTTTATCACGCAATCCATCACCGCGGTGCTGCAACTTGCCGTTTCAATGGATTATGCCATTTTCATGCTGCACCGTTTCAATCAATACCGTTTAGATGGCTATGACACGCCGGAAGCCATGGAAAAGGCAATGACCAAAGCCTTTTCGGCCATCACCTCCTCGGCCTTGACCACCGTCTTTGGTTTCTTGGCGCTGGTTTTCATGCGCTTTAAACTCGGACCCGACTTGGGCTTTGTTTTGGCTAAAGGCGTAGTTTTCAGTCTGATTTCCGTCATGTTCTTTTTACCCGTAATGACCATGTATCTGTATAAGTTGCTGGATAAAACGACGCATCGCTCTTTTATCCCCTCATTCGCCAAGTTTGGGCGAGTCGTGGTGAAACTGCGCTGGCCGATTCTGCTTATTGTGGTCCTGATCATTGTTCCTTCCTTCTTCGCTCAAAAACAGAACGATTTCATATATGGCATGGGGGCTTACGAGACAGGCTCGCGCGAGGAACGCGACCGCGACCTCATCCGGACTCATTTTGGCAATAACATGCAAATGGTTGTTTTGGTGCCAAACGGAGAGCCGGTGAAAGAGGAGGCCTTACAGAAAGCATTAACTGAAATTCCCGAGGTCAAGTCGGTCATTTCTTTGGTTGGCATGGTGAGCGCCAACATCCCTGTCGATATGCTGCCCGCGTCGCAAATCTGACAGTTGCGCAGTCCGAATTACAATCGCTTTGTGGTCATTGCCGATTCTTTGGCGGAGGGAGAGCATGCTTTTACCCTTGCTGAAAATATCCGCGCGACAGTCTACCAAATCTATCCCGAAAACGCCTATTTGGCTGGGGAAAACTTCAGTACCCTGGACATGCGCGACACCATTCAGACGGACAATGCGATTGTCAACGGTTTGGCCATTCTCGCAGTCGGTTTGGTACTCCTTTTTAATTTCAAGTCGCTCAGCCTCCCCTTGATTTTACTTTTGACTATCGAAGGTTCCATATGGATTAACCTCGGCATCCCTTATTTTGCAGATATGAAACTTAGTTACATCGGTTACTTAGTCATTAGTACGGTACAGCTGGGAGCCACGGTGGACTACGGCATTTTGTATACACAACACTATTTAGATAATCGTAAGATTTATGGCAAAAGAAAAGCCGCTGCCCTCTCCCTGGCAGAAGCACTGCCCTCTCTCCTGCCACCTGCCCTCATTTTGACCGTGGTCGGTTATATCTTGGGCATTGTCTCCAGTATCACCATCGTTAGCGAGCTCGGTACCGTCTTAGGTAGAGGCGCAGCACTCTCCTTTGTCATGGTGGCGACATTCCTACCGACTTTGATGATGCTCTTTGACCCCATAATTAAGCGCAGTACTCGGAAGGCAGATTTTTACTCTGAACAAACGAAAACCATAACCAATACACAAGTCATCGCTACGGGCGATGAGGAGGTCCCTCATGAAACGTCTCACTAATCCCCACCATCGCCGAAGCAAACACGCCCAAAGATTGTTCGCCTTGAGCCTTTGTTTGGGCTTACTTTTGCCTTTTACATTTAAACAGCCAATAAGCGCCGCTGCCCCTGATACAGAAGAAGTGGTCTACGGCAAACTGGCTGAAGACGGATCTGTTCAGGAAGTCTATGTCGTCAATGCCTTCAACCTCACGGAAAAGGGTCTGATTACGGACCAGGGCAACTACAGTGAAGTGCTGAACCTCAGCAATACCAATAGCATAGACAATAAAAACGGAACCATTGCGGTCAGTGCGGATAAAGGGCGCTTTTATTATCAGGGACATATGCGGACGAAGGATCTGCCTTGGTTGATCACCTTCAAATACAAACTCAATGGTTTGACCACGAACGCTGCTGCGCTTTCCGGTCAGAGTGGCAAAATGGAACTCGAAATCAAAATCGACCGCAACCAAAAAGTGGATCCGGTCTTCTTTGAAAACTATGTCCTACAGATTAGCCTGACGGTTAATGCGGATAAGGCAAGCAATCTTGTTGCTGAAGAAGCGACAATCGCCAATGCCGGGGCGGATAAAGTAGTGAACTGGATGGTTTTGCCAGGGCAAACCGCGGCCTACAGCCTCACTGCCGATATTCAGAATTTTGCCATGAATGGCATTCAGATCAGTGCCGTACCGCTGCACTTCGAATTCCAAATGCCCGATTTATCACAGTACACCAATCAGTTTGCGGACTTACATACCGGGGTCGCCGATCTCAACAGCGGCGCTCAGCAGCTCAAGTCCGGCGCTTTGGAATTGGTCGACGGTGCAGGCCAGTCTGCGGATGGTGCGAAGACCTTGGCCGATAACGGCCCGCAGTTAGTCAGCGGTATACAAGAATTGGGTAGCGGCGTCTCGCAATGCGCTTCAGGTGTCTCCTCCTATGTGGATGGGGTGGGTCAGCTGGGCAGCGGCAGCGAACAACTTTTAAGTGGGTTCCGCAGCTTTGCTTCCGGTCTCGATACACTCTCAGAACAAAACGCAGAGCTCACCGCTGGCTCAAGCCAAATTGCTTCCGCTTTAGCCGAGATGTCCAAGCAACTTTCCGCCTCTTCTTCCTCGTCGGACCCACAAGCTCCCACACAATTAAGTACTTTAGCGGAAGGCTCACAAAAATTCTATGAAGCACTTAAGCAAATAGACGGTGGCCTCAGCGCCATCAGTACGCCACTGAACGAGACCGCAGCCGGGCTGAGCGCGCTGGCAGAAGGCTTGAATACAAGCGCTCAGGGCTTACCGCAGATCGTCGCCGGTTTAGAGCAGAGCAACGGCAGTTTTGCCACTTTGATCGACCAAATGGTGGTTCCCCCTGCGGTCAGCGGGGCTGATCTGGCTGCGCAACTCGCTCTCGCAGATCCAAGCAATGCGGATGTGCAAACTTTACTCGGCTTTATCGAAAGTAGTTCAGGGCAAAGTAGTGCACAAATTGCTGGCTTAAAAGATGGTTTAAATCAGCTCTTGGGTGCCTATACGACATTGGCTGAAAACTTGGCTTTAGCGTCCGACGCATTCCCTCAAATAGCCGAAAATCTCACGAAGATTTCCGCCGGTCTCAATGAAATCAGTACAAATCTCACTGCGCTGAGCAGTGGTCTTTCGACACTGGTTAAAGAATACGAAGCCCTCAATACGGGCATTGCCACGTTGGTGACGCAAGTCGGCAACCTGCCGCAATTGATTGAGGGAATCAACACACTCTCGACACAGTATGCGAGCTTCGATAGCGGTCTCAAAGCCTATACGGATGGAGTAGCCCAACTGGCCTCCAATACAGGCTCAATTGATTCAGGTTTAGTCGGCCTAGGTGACGGCATCAAACAGCTGGTTAAATCGGGCAGTTCCATAAAAAATGGAGCGAATAGCCTGAGCAGCGGGGCAACTGAAGCAGCTGACGGCGTGAAACAGTACAGTGAAGGGGTCAGGCAACTTTCAGACGGTCTGTATACCTTTAGAGACGGCCTGAGAACCTATTCCGACGGAGTGGGCGAATTGGCTGCAGGTACGCAAAAATTTAACGATTCGATTAAGGACATCGACAAGGAATTCGAAGATAAAATGAACCAAGAAATCGAGAATATGATTGGCGGAGATTTTACTTTGAAATCGTTCACGGATCCGAAGAACAGCCGAATTAAGTCCGTGCAGTTTGTCATGATGTCACCGGAAATTGCTGTCACAAAAACGGTTGAGACGGCGCCTGTAGTCGAAGAAAGAAAAGGCTTCTTGGAGAAGTTCCTGGATTTGTTTAGGTAGTCCTTTTACTTAAGTCAATTGAAGAAGGCTGTTTCCCGGGAGCTTTTAGCCATAGGGAGGCAGCTTTTTTAATGGTAAAATCTTGACCATCTGTAAAACGACAGCAGGGCAAAAATCAGCTAAAATGAATGGCACAGAACGTTTGCGACAGGAGTCCTATGAAAAATCTGATTGAACGCACCGCCTCGGGCTATTTACCAAGTAAAGCCGAGCTGATGAGATGGATAGATAATCACAATAAAGAAAGCGATGCCCTCCTCTTTGCAAAGGCCAGAGCCATGTCTTTGGCTCATTTTGCCAATCGCATTTATACACGTGGCTTGATTGAAGTCAGTAACTATTGCCGAAACGATTGCTATTACTGCGGCATTCGTCGTAGTCAGGCTGGTGTTTCCCGTTATCGCCTCAATCAGGAGGAAATTCTCAGTGCCTGTGCTGAAGGTTACCAGTTGGGTTTTCGTACTTTCGTCCTGCAAGGCGGTGAAGACCTCTATTTCACAGCGGCACGCGTTGCAGGCTTGGTCAGGGCCATCAAAGAGGCTTATCCAGATTGTGCAGTGACTTTATCCTTAGGCGAATACTCTGAAGAAGACTATCGTCTGATGTTTGAGGCGGGTGCGGACCGTTATTTGCTGCGCCATGAAACGGCGGATGCGGCCCACTATGCTAAGCTTCATCCTTCCGAACTGAGCCTTGCCCAGCGTTTGTCTTGTCTGAATGCGCTTAAAAAAATCGGTTTTCAAGTGGGGGTCGGTTTCATGGTGGGCTCACCCTACCAGACCACGGCAAGTCTGGCTGATGACTTGCTTTTTATTGCTGAGTTTAAGCCGGAGATGATTGGTATCGGACCCTTTATTCCGGCACACGGGACGCCTTTTGCCCAAGAAAGCCAAGGTCGCCTGGAAGAGGTGCTTTTCTTTATTGCTTTGCTGCGCATCATGAATCCTTTTGCCATGATTCCGGCGACGACCGCCTTGGGCAGCATAGACCCTAAAGGCCGTCAGTTAGGGATTTTGGCAGGTGCCAATGTCCTGATGCCTAATCTTTCGCCACAAGCGGTCAGAGCGAAATATGCCCTTTATGACCACAAATTAAGCAGCGGCTTGGAAGCGGCCGAATACTGGCGAGAATTAGAGTTAAGCATGCAGGAGATCGGCTATACACTAGCCGTGGACAGAGGCGATTATTCCGAATCATAATCGACAAGCAGAGCTCTGACCGGCGAAGCTTCAAAGCCATCCAGTTTCAGGGGTAAAGCCATCAAAAAATATCTCCCTGCAGGAACTTCCGCCAGACGCAAGTCTTCAATTACCCCGATGCCCGCTCCCAGTATCAAGGAATGGGTCGGGTGTTCCGCTTTATCACGTTCCAAACTCATCGCATCGATGCCGACCGTTTTAATACCTAAAGCGACCAAGGCTTCGGCCGCATCCACTTCAATGTATACGAATTTGGGATCGTACTTCTCGCTATAGGAGTTGCGTGTCTTAAAGATGACGATATCACCGGCTTGAATATCTAACTTGCTGATATCTTCAGCCGTGATGATTTCCGCTTTATTCGTCAAATCAAAGAGTTTCGCCGGTCCAAAATACAAGGCGGGATCGACCGCATCCATCGTGATACCGTCGGCCAGCATATGAAAAGGGGCATCGACGTGCGTTCCCGTATGCATATTCATACACAAAGAGGATTCATTGACCATCCTTTCGGCAAAAATCGCCTCAATCCTGCGGCTGATACGCTTGCTGTCGCGGTCCTTATATACGGTCATCGCCTCGCTGATGCTGCGGCTAACATCATAAACTTTCATCGTTTCTACCTCTCAGATGCGTTTTTTCTTCGTGACTCTCATCATACCAAAGGTGCAGGCGCTATGCTTTGTCGTTCTTGACGAATCTCTGCCAAACTGTTGAAATGAGTAATAATCAATTAAAGGAGCCCATAAACATGGCAGTGAATCTGGCTTGTGTCGGTACAAGTTTTATCACGGAGCAGACCCTGGCAGCGCTAAAGAACGTGCCGGCGGTGCAGCCCTACGCGATTTATTCGCGCAGTCTGGAAAAGGCTCAGGCATATGCCCTGAATAAAGCATACGACAACTTTGATGAGATGCTGGCGGACCCTCAGGTCGAACTCGTTTACATCGCCTCCCCCAATACACTGCACTACGAACAGGCTAAGCGGTCATTGCAGGCCAAAAAGCACGTCGTTTTGGAAAAGCCCTTTGTACAGACCTTGAGCGAGGCTCAGGAGCTCTTTGCGCTAGCTGATGCGCAAGGCATTATGCTCTTTGAAGCCATCACCACGATTCACAACGAAAGTTATAAGTACCTCAAAACGCATCTTAAAGAACTAGGTCCGGTACGCCACTTCTATGCGAATTATTCGCAGTTTTCTTCACGCTACAGTAAGTATTTGTCCGGTGAGGTCAGCAATATTTTTGACCCTGCTTTTGCAGGAGGGTCCTTAGGTGATTTGAACATTTATAACTTGCATCTCGCGGTCGGCCTCTTTGGTGCGCCGAAGAAGTCGCAGTATTTTGCCAATCGTGGCTTTAATACGGTCGATACCAGTGGCGTGGCGGTGCTTAGCTATGATGGCTTTCATGCGCTATGTTTCGGGGCAAAAGACAGCAACGGCCGCAACGGTGTCGAAATCCAAGGCGAAAAAGGCTATTTCTATATGAAAGAAGAAAGCCGTAGTCTTGCCGCAGTTGAAAGTAATCTGCCCGAACTGGCCTACTCCCCTCCCATCATCGAGCGTCTGGAACACGAATGGCTGGATTTCTCTGCCGCCCTGATGGATAAAGATACCGAAGCCTATGAGCAATGGAAGGCACACACGCTGGCAGTGGTGCAAGTCTACGAAACATTACAGAAGGGATCCTAAAATGGCCTTTCATCCGCTGGCCCACTGGCTGACAATAACTAAACATCGCTTGCTGGTTTGGCGTTACTGCCGCCAATCCGGTTTGTTTTGGCAAGGCTTGATGCATGACTTATCGAAGTACGGTCCGACTGAATTTATTGCCGGTGCCAAATACTATCAGGGCACACGTAGCCCCAACGACTTGGAAAGAAGAACAGAGGGCGTTTCAAAAGCCTGGCTGCACCATAAAGGGCGCAACAAACACCACCTCGAATATTGGAACGACTATCCTCAGGGTGGTGGAAAATACGGCGCTATCGATATGCCGCTAAAATACATCGTTGAATCCGTCTGTGACCGGATTGCAGCTTGTAAAATATATATGGGTGAAACGTATCGACCGGATAGTGCCTATGAGTATTACTTACACTCTTTCCCACATTACCAAATCAGCGCGCATACCGATCACTGGATGCGACGCTTTTTGGAGGATCTGAGCCTGCATGGGGAGGCGCATTGTTTTGCCATGATGAAGGATAGTTTAAAAATGGCTGACTAGGATAAACTGAGCAGCTTATCTTTTTCCAGCTCAGCCACAAAGGGCAGGTTTCTGGCTTTGTCCTGAAAGTCCATGCCGTAACCCACGACCCTTGTGTAGTCAATTTCAAAGCCGGTGTATTTAAGCGGCAGATCAATCAGAAGCTGATCCTCGGAAGCCAGGAAAGCAGCCAAGGCTAGACTGGCCGGTTGCCTATCCTCTAAGAATTGCATCATGTAGCTGGTCGTTAAGCCGGTTCTGACAATTTCCTCCAACACCAAAACATGACGATTACGGATGTCGACGACCAAATCCTTCGTCACCCTGATACTGCTTAATTCGCTGTTAGGATCAAAACTGCTGATGCCGATGAAATCAAAGGTCAGGGGCAAATCGATAGCCCGCGTTAAGTCGGCCATAAAATAGAGAGAGCCACGTAACATGCCTATAACTAAGAGGGGTCCGTAATATCAGCATAGTCTTTGCTGATTTCCTGACCCATTTCTTTGATGCGAGTTGCGATTTGAGCTTCTGAATAGATGCTGCGAAACTGGTTATCTTGCCAAGCTTTCATTTACACTCCGAATAAACACCAAAAAAGACCTCTGAGTCAGGCAAAACCCAGAGGTCTGGTTTATATAAGAAGCTCCAACGAACCCGTTATTCACCTTTTTGGTTACCCTTTATGCGAAACTCTTTTTATCTCTACCAATGCTTTTTCTTTGACTTTTGATTCTTTCGTTTTTTTTTAGAATCTTTTGTCTAATTTCGCTTTTTCTTTACTTTCTGATTTCTACTTTTCGCTTTCGTCTATTTCGGTTTCTTTTCACTCGGCCTAGCGTACGTTATTTTAATTCTTTGTACGAGTTTCCCGTTGATTTTCTACTTACTTTAAACTTCTTTTTCGCTTTTTCAGTTTCCAAGATCTTTAGTTTTGGATTCTTACTTAGTTTCTTTCAGATTTCAATGTTCAACGTTTTTACTTCACTGGTTTTGACTTATGTAGCGACTACCCTTTTTTCTTCTCTTGACTGTTTCTGATTTTACGTTTTTTCTTTGTCTTTGTTTCTATGTTACTGACTCGTTTACGTATTTCTTACTTTAGTCTTTTGGCTTTATGTCTCTCTACACCATTTCGTCTTCCGTAGTTCCTACGGCGGCTTCCTTTTGGTTTTACCTTTGGTATTCCCTGGAGCTTGTCTACACTATAAAACCCACTGTCCCTTATGTCAATATTTTGTGCCGTGAATTCGTAAACTTTGACAATTTGTCTATATACGGCAACGAGCACAGAATTTATTAGAAAGTATTTTGAGCAATTTTCACGAAAGTTGCACTGCATTCATTATTTTGCCTGCTTTTTGATATTCAAGCAAAACTTCCAACTTTTTCTTATAGAGCTTTCATTATTTACATTTTTTCAGTTAAAATTACTTAATACGAAAGTTACACCGCTTACGGGCAAAACCCGCACAGTAACAGAAGGACGGAAATCATATGCAAGACTATAGTGTTGAAACGAACTGCATCCATGCTGGCTATCAGGCCAAGAACGGTGAGCCTCGGGCTCTTCCGATTATTCAATCGACCACATTCAAGTACGATAGCTGCGAGGACATGGCTGCCCTCTTTGATCTCAAAGTATCAGGCTATTTTTATACACGTCTGGCCAATCCCACCAACGATGCGGTCGCAGAAAAAATTTGTAAGCTCGAAGGCGGTGTAGCGGCCATTTTGACCTCATCTGGTCAGGCTGCTTCTTTCTACTCCATCTTCAATATTGCAAAAGCCGGTGACCACATCATTAGTGCTTCTACGATATATGGTGGCACCTTTAACCTTTTCGACGTCACCATGCGCCGGATGGGCATCGAGTTCACCTTTGTCGATCCTAACTGTAGCCCTGAAGAACTGGCTGCCGCATTTACGCCCAATACCAAAGCTGTCTTCGGTGAAAGCTTGGCCAACCCGGCTCTGAACGTTTTGGATGTCGAAAAATTCGCCAAAGTCGCCCACGAACACGGTGTACCCCTGATTATTGACAACACCTTCCCTACACCGGTCAATTTCCGTCCGCTCGAGTGGGGTGCGGACGTTGTCATTCACTCAACAACCAAGTATTTGGACGGCCATGCTACCTCGGTCGGTGGCATCATCATAGATGGCGGCACTTTCGACTGGAACGCACATGCTGACAAGTTCCCCGAATTGACTAACCCGGATGCCTCATACCATGGCATTATTTATACCGAGGCTTTTGGTGCGGCTGCGTATTTTGCCAAAATTCTGGCCCAGCTGATGCGTGATTTGGGAGCCATCCCTTCACCTCACAACGCTTTCCTGCTCAATCTGGGAGTCGAGACCCTGCATTTACGCATGGCCAGGCACGTCGAGAACGGCAGAGCGGTGGCAAAATACATGTCCGAACACGAAAAAGTCGCCTGGGTGACCTTTCCTGAATTGGAGGGCGATGCCTCATACGAACTGGCGCAGAAGTACATGCCCAATGGCACTTGCGGTGTTGTCACTGTGGGTATCAAGGGCGGTCGTGAAGCGGCGATGCGTTTCATGGATAACTTACAGTTAGGCGCCATCGCGACACACGTCGCCGACATTCGCACCTGCATGCTGCATCCGGCCAGCACGACCCATCGTCAGCTCAGTGATGAGGCTTTGGTGGCTTGCGGGGTTTTACCAGAGTTGGTGCGTATTTCCTGCGGTTGTGAGGCGACAGCTGATATTCTGGCAGATATCGAACAGGCGCTGGAAAAGGTTTGATGAAAGCGGTTACCGGCAGCTGTAGGTTGCTATAGCCCTGGATGGCCGGTAACTTACTTTAATACGTCGCATAACTGAATGCCGCGACTCCGCTGTTTATCCGTCGCTTGTTTGGATGCCGCGACTCCGCTGTTTTTACGGAGAGGCCGAGACTGTCGGCCTCTCTTTCTTTGTCTGCTAGGTCGGATGGCATAAGCGGTGCCAACATTTTCGTTTAGCCAGGATTTTTCTTGGATATCCGCAAATCTTGGCACTAGTGCTGCCAACATTTTCGCCTAGCCAAGATTTTTCTTGGATTCCCGCAAATCTTGGCACTAGTGGTGCCAACATTTTCGCTTAGCCAAGATTTTTCTTGGATTCCCGCAAATCTTGACACAAAAGGTGCCAACATTTTCGCCTAGCCAGGATTTTTCTTGGCTGACCGCAAATCTTGGCACACGCCCACAGGGGCATGCTACTCACAATGGGTATCGCAGCTCAAAAGCCTCCACCAACAGATCGCGATACGCTTGATAGCTGAGAGTCGCTTGATAATAGAACGGCTTACCGCCACGCGACTCGCAACGACGCACAAAGCCTCGCCCTTCCAACCGTTTGAGCAAGGTCGCCACCGTATTGTAAGCCCAGCGGCGTTCGGTTACAGCCGCACTGGCACAGATCTCTTTGATTGATATACAAGCATGAGCAGCGGGCGGATTTGCTTCATCCGCCTCCCAAAAGAGTGATAGAATAAGTTCCTCAGCAGCAGATGCGCCGCAAGCAAAATGATTGGCGTGCTTTATCATCGAGACTCATTTCATTAGTGTAATTATTGACATTATCTCACAAATGAAATGTGACGGAGCGAAAAGAATGGATGTCTTGCTATATTCAATCAATGCCTTGTTGCCGATTGTTTTGCCAATCGCCCTGGGTTATTTGATACGCAGATTAAAGATGCTTTCCGCGGAGACGCTGCGTGAAATGAACGGCATGATTTTCAAGACGCTTTTGCCCTTGCTCATCTTCATGAATATTTATGGGACAGAGACGATTGTGCGTTTGCCTGTGAGGGAGCTGGCTTTTGCCCTAACGACGATCTTGCTGATCTTTGCTGTTGCCTGGCTGGGGGTCGCCTTGCTTGTCAAACGTCGCGAGCTCAAAGGAATGATTATTCAGGCCTTGTTCCGCAGTAACTTTGTGCTTTATGGCGTGCCTTTGAGCAGCATGCTTTTAGGGGATAAAACGAGCGGTATTACGGAGATTCTGATTGCATTTGTGATTCCACTCTATAATTTTCTGGCTGTTTTTATTCTCTCTTATTATGGTGGCAAAAGTTTCAGCCTCAAAGAAGTGGCCGGGCGCATTCTCCGCAATCCCCTGATTATCGCCTGTGTTTTGGCCATTCTAGTCAAACAGCTGGGCTTGGTCATTCCGGAGCCCCTGCTTCCTGCCCTCAGTACATTGGCAAAAACCGCAACCCCACTCGCTCTCTTGGTACTGGGCGGTCAGTTCTTCTTCTCCTCGGGGCGCAAGTATCTGCGTTATTTAGTACCGACTGTTACACTGCGCATTTTCTTCATTCCACTACTGGTGCTGTTTGTCGCGGTCAAAATCGGTTTTCCGGCGGAGTCACTCATCGCCTTTTTAGCACTTTTTGCCTCTCCTGTTGCCGTCTCTTCCTACACCATGGCGCAGCAGATGTGTGAAGATGCGGAGCTTTCGGCACAGATTCTGGTCTATACTTCTGTCTTTTCTGCCTTCAGTTTGCTCTTTTTTATCTCAATCGGACGCTTCCTCGCCTTGATTTAGCAAGCGCTGTGCCCGTAGTTTTTCATCGCATGTTGACATAAAAAAGACTGCCTTTTGCCACCCATTGTGGCGTCCAAGGCAGTCCTCATAATCGAATTAATGAATTCTTATCTCATGTATAGCCTAAGCCCAAAGATTCTCCGGGTAGAGCCCGGCTTCGGTCTTTTCTTTGATGGCTGCAACGACGTCCGGTTTGTCCTCTTTGTAGGTCACACCAAACCATTTGTCTTTACTGCTGAGAATCTTCACACGCGCTTTTTCCTCTTTGATAAGTTGGCTCACCGTTAGAGGAATAAAAAATTCGCCTTTTAAAGGATTTTCAACATAGAAACGATCTAGATGACCGGCAAATTGTTGCATCATCTCAGGCAAAACGCTCTGATTAAAGCCCCAAAGATTCATGCTGACCGGCGTGTCTTCCGGCAAGGTGGTCCATGTCTGGCCATCATCCTCGGTAAACTTGATACCGTCAGGGAATTTTTCGATGCGTGTTCTTTCATTGATGTCACTCAGATAGCCGTCTTCCCCTGCAACACAGACGCCTCGGGCCACAGAGCCATTATCGGTCACCGTATTCTTCAATAAGAAACCAACCATGCAGTACTCAGAAGGCTCATTCTGATGTGCCACCAAATAGTCGTAAACGACTTGATAGGCTTCCGGTCCATAATAATCGTCCGCATTAATCACGGCAAAAGGCCCGTCAATCAGATCCCGCGCAGCCAAGACTGCATGCGAGGTGCCCCAAGGCTTGGTGCGTCCTTCCGGAACACTGTAACCTTCCGGTAAGTCATCCAACTGCTGATACGCATATTCCACATCCATGATTTTTGATAGCCGATTACCGATGGCTTCTTTAAAAGCCTCTTCGATCTCATGCTTGATGACAAAAATCACTTTTTTGAAACCGGCGCGCCTGGCATCATAGATTGAATAATCGATGATGAGTTGGTCGTTCGGGCCTACCGGATCAATTTGCTTCATACCACCGTAACGGCTGCCCATGCCTGCGGCTAATACTACGAGTACCGGGTCTTTCATCTAAACCTCCCATAATCATGCTTCATAGACTGTAACTTTTCATACAGCCTTCATTATGCGATCTGCTTCTGGGACAAACAAGCAAAAATTCTACGATTAACCCCAGAACTTCTTATATCTTTCGTAAGCTTCGTCCCATGCGGCAGTCTCCTGTGGTTCATAGTGCATGGTAGCAAAAGAACGGCTGATGACCTCGCGCGCATGTTTAAGGTCTCGGATATGACCCAGAGCCATCAGTTGCACGGCACAGTTGCCCATGGCGGTGGCTTCGATCGGACCGGCAATCACGTGGGCATTACAGGCGTTGGCTGTAAATTGCGACAATAAACCGTCTTTGGTACCGCCACCGACCACGTGCATGGTGTGGTAGGGATGACCGACTACCTGTTCTATGTTCTCTTTGGTGCTGCGATACTTGAGTGCTAAGCTCTCGTAGATACAGCGCACCACTTCACCCACTTCATTGGGTACGGGCTGTCCGCTTTCACGGCAGCGTTGACGGATACGACCGGGCATGTCACCGGGAGGTGCGAAAATCAGATCGTCCGGATCAATGAAGCTGACAAAGGCCTTTTGTTTCAGCGCTTCCCGCTCCATGTCAGCATAAGACAGGTTGAGACCTTCACGAATCCACTGACGCCTGACTTCCTGAATCAGCCAGAGACCCATGATATTTTTCAGGTAGCGGATTTTGCCACCATAACCGCCCTCATTGGTGTACTTCAGGAGAGAGGTCGCCTCATTGATGAGCGGCTGATGGCTTTCGATGCCCATCAGCGACCAAGTACCTGAACTGATGTAGATAAAGTCATCTTCCATAGCCGGAACTGAGACGACGGCAGATGCGGTATCATGTGACGCAACACGAATCACCGGTACCGCTTGTAAGCCTAATTCACTGCAAAGCTCCGCGGACAGCGGTGCGGCGACAGTGCCGGCTGGTACGACCGGCGGGAACAAGTCGGCTTTCACACCAATCTTTTCAAAGAGTTCGGCATCCCATTGTTTAGTCCAGGGGTTCAGCAATGCCGTGGTCGAGGCAATCGAGTACTCGCTTTGTTTGCTGCCGGTCAGGAAATAAGCCATCAGGTCCGGTGTCAGCAAGGCGGATGCCGCACGCTCCAGGAGCTCGGGGCGCTGTTGTTTCAAGGCAAAAAGCTGATAGATGGTGTTGAAGTACATGAACTGGATGCCGGTACGGTTATACAGTTCATCGTCAGGTATGAGCTTTGCCAAGTCTGCGACCGCTGTATTGGTGCGGGCATCACGGTAGTGCACTGCGTTTTCCAGCAGATAGCCGTGCTCGTCTAAAAGGCCGAAGTCCACGCCCCAGGTATCAATACCCACGCTGTCAAAGCCATCCAGATTTTTCGCTTTGACTAATCCTTGTTTGATTTCAAAGAGCTGACGCAATGTATCCCAGAAAAACGTGCCGTTCAAGACTACGGGATCATTGGAGAAACGATGCACCTCTTCGAGATCGATACGCTCTCCGTCAAAGCGTCCTAACATGGCGCGTCCGCTGGAGGCGCCAAAGTCAAATGCCAATACCTTTACTTGATCTCCCATGCTTACTCCTTTGTTTTGTAGGCTTCTTGCTCTGACGCTGCTTTTTCGCTTAAGGCATACTGTCTGAATTTCAGAATACGATCCTGTAATGCAGGGGTCTCGGCCAAGGTTTCCGGCGAGAACATGCCCTTGGAAATATCTTTGGAGGCGGCTCGTTCGTGACCAATCAGAGCCCAGGCTGCATCCGTCAGATGCAGAAATTTCGGCTCACGCATGGCTTCGCAGATAAACTTTTGCCGCGGCTGATTAATATCTTCCCCACTGATTTGGAAGAAATTGTATTCTTCGCAAAGTTGCATCAAGCGATCGATTTGTGCCGGAGTATTGCGCGATGGCATATAAGTGAGCGCCTTAAAGCCTAGCCCTTGCAAGAAGGGAAACAGCTTATCCAGGAACTCGTCCTCGAAGGTCTGTGCCGCTTTATCCCCGGTCACCGACGCCGTCACGTCACCCAAATATGGATAGGCTACAATAATGCCATGCTTATTGGCAAAATCCACCGCCTCACGTATCGGTGGGCATTCATCCGTCGCATCAACATAAAAAGCCAAAACATAATAACCTTTGAACAGGCCCAGCAGGTCGTAGGCATAATGCGGATTTTCCACGTCGTCCAACTGTTCTTTAATCTTATCGCTTAGTGGCAAGCCTAAGTGCTCTTTGACAAAGTGGGTCAATTCCGGACCTTTGCCTTTAAATTCAATCAGTTTCTTTGCCAAGGCATAGAGCAAGTGGCGCTCGGTGATTTCGCCCCCTGAGGTAAACAAAGATACATTCATCACATCCTGATTAAAGTCGATGTGTAATTCCGGTTTGGAAATAATCCCGTTCAGGCGTTCGACCATGCTCATATTACGCTGCAGACGGGCTTTGCGTAAAGGTTCCAGGAAAGCAGCCGTCGCTTCCAAAGCGCTGTCGGGTATACCATGAAACGCCAAATAGGCTACACCTTTTTGATCAGGGTTGTTGACGCGGGTATTTTCTAAAAAGTATCTTTTAAAGAGACACGAATTTCACAACCTTGTGTGGTGGGTAAACCCATGATCCTGCCGGCTTCGGTAAACTCGCGTGCACCACCAACACTGTCGTGGTCCATGATGCCGCTTGTCGCCAGCCCCGCTTCCATCGATTTGAACACCGCTGCCGCGGGCGTATAAGGTGAAAATGAATACGTTGTATGGATGTGACTGTTGACATCATCCGTAGCGCTCGGGAAGAAATACTCGGCCTTGTCTCTTGCAGTACGCAACTCTCTCAAGGCCTGCAGGCGCGTTTCCGAATCAGGGGCATACAACTGCCTGATCAAATTCTCTATCTTATCGCTATACATAAGGTGTCCTCGCTTTCAGGTGAAAAGTAAGCGGCGGAAAGCAGAAAAGTTGCCTTTTCTGCTCCCCGTCTGCTTTATAGGTTTCGTTGGGATTAGACGCCCAGTTTGCTGCGACGCAACATTTCGACATCGGTAAAGCTCTGTTGAGGAGTGTAGCCCTGAATCGGTGCAATTCTCTGATGATAAGCATCAATGAACCAGCTCTTCTGTGGGAAGAAGCTGTCTTCCAATTCAAATGCCGGGGTAATCCAGTTGCGTGAACCGACGACCCCCACCGGTGCGTCAAGGTAATCAAAGGCCAAATCGCCAATGTTGCGAGCCAGGTCGTTGAGGTAAGAACCTCTCTCACTGGCATCACCGCTGACGATGCATTTGCCGGTCTTCTTCACGGATTCAAGCACCATGTCATAGTTGAAAGGCACCATGGAACGGGCGTCAATGACTTCAGCACTGATACCATATTTCTCTTCCATCTCTTTCGCCGCTTCAAGGGCACGATACATCGTGGCACCAATTGTCAGGATGGTCACGTCGCTGCCTTGCTTGCGCAGGGCCGGCTCGCCGAACGGTATCTCGTAAGACTCTGCGGGAACACCCTCTTTGACAAACTGCTCGCTGACGTCATAGAGACGCTGGCTCTCGAAGAAGATGACCGGGTCGGTGCCGTTTAATGCGGTGGCCATCAGACCTTTGGCGTCATACGGGGTAACCGGGAAGCAAACCTTGATACCGGGAATATGAGCAGCCAGGGAGGTCCAGTCTTGTGAGTGCTGGGCACCGTATTTGGAGCCAACAGAAACACGCACGACGACCGGCATCTTCAGAATACCACCGGACATGGCCTGCCATTTGGGCAGCTGGTTGAAGATTTCGTCACCGGCACGGCCAAGGAAGTCACAGTACATCAGCTCAACCAAGGCACGTCCACCGGCCATGGCGTAACCGACTGCGGAGCCGATAATAGCACCTTCGGAAATGGGTGAGTTAAAGAGGCGATGATAAGGCACAGCTTCGGTCAGTCCGCGATATACGGCAAAAGCACCGCCCCAGTCACGGTTCTCTTCACCGTAGGCAATCAATGTCGGATCCTCATAGAATTTATCGAGGATGGCTTCAAAAACACCGTCACGGAATTGATAGACCTTGTTCTTCGAGACAGCTTTGCCTTCTTCGTCAAAGCCATAACGCGATTTTTTCTCGATTTGTTTGACTCGCGGATTCTCGGAGCGCTCTTGCAGCATATCCGGTTTAGCGTTACTCAAAGCGGGCTTGTGCTCATTGGAGAACATCAGGCGCTCGATGGCTGCAGGATCGGCTTTGAGATCCATACGCGGCGAAGCTACGGGGTCGGAAGCCAGTTTCATGGCGGCGGTGATGACATCGACAACTTCTTTATCAAGCGCATCGATTTCCTCTTGTGTCGCAATTTTGTTGTTGACCAGTTGCTCGGCAAAGTTGGGGATGGGGTCGTTGTCGCGCCATTCTTGGATTTCTTCGGCAGAACGATAGGAGTTCGCGTCCGAGGGTGAATGTCCGGAATAGCGATAGGTCACGGTATCCAGCAGGACGGGGCCTTCTTTCTTTCTAAGGATATCCAGTTTGCGGCTGTAGCATTCGATGACGGCCAAAGGATTAAAGCCGTCGACACGCTCAGCATGCATCTGCTGCGGGTTGACACCGGCACCGACACGGGCTGGGAACTCATAACCCATGGTCTCACCGCGGGTCTGACCGCCCATGGCGTACTGGTTGTTATTGATATTGAAGAGCACGGGTAAGCCGCCGTTCATATCGCCTTCCCAGAGTGTGGTGTACTGGTCCATGGCGGCCATCATGAAGCCTTCCCAGACCGGTCCGCAACCCAGAGAACCATCACCGATGTTGGCGATGACGATACCGTTTTTGCGGTTAACCTTTTTATACAAAGCGGCACCGACGGAAATATCAGCCGAACCGCCGACGATGGCATTGTTCGGGAACACACCAAAAGGCAGGAAGTAGGAGTGCATAGAGCCGCCCAAACCCTTGTTAAAGCCGGTCTCTTTGGCAAAAATCTCAGCCAACGTACCGTAGATGACATAGGAGATGGCCATCTTTTTGGTGGTCTCGCGGTCTTTTGCCATACCCTTCATGACTTTATAGGTCGTACCTTCCATAAAGGTTTCCATGATGTTCTGTAACTCAGCATCTTCCATTTTATGAATGGCGGAGAAGCATTTGGCAAGCAGTTCACCGTGGCTTCTGTGGGAACCAAAGATAAAATCATCTTTGTCTAACAGATAAGCCTGGCCGACTGCTGCAGCTTCCTGACCGATGGAAAGATGGGCAGGACCCGGGTTATTGTATTCGATGCCGTTATAACCGTTGGTTGTCTTAACGGAGTTGAGCATTTCTTCGAATTCGCGAATCATGCGCATGTCGTGATAGATGCGCAGAAAATCTTCTTTGCTGTAATTTTCCTTCTCATCCGCGACTGTTTTTTGGT
>JAXGQD010000010.1:0-71227 GCA_040766665.1 Oscillospiraceae bacterium | reverse complement strand
CTACAAGCCCACGGAGCTTGACCGCGATGTAGTAAATCCGTCGCAGATCAGAAGTGTCCTCCGGGCTTTTAAGGATGCCGTCTTTACCTCTATGTTCCCGACTAGAAAGGAAGTCCCGAAGACGCTCGTGTTCGCAAAGACCGACAGCCATGCGGACGACATAATAAACATCATCCGTGAGGAATTCGGCGAAGGCAATGAGTTCTGCAAGAAGATTACATATGCCGCAACAGAAGACCCAAAGAGTGTTTTGAACTCCTTCAGAAATGATTATTATCCGAGGATCGCTGTCACGGTTGACATGATCGCAACTGGTACGGATGTAAAGCCTATAGAGTGCCTAATATTTATGCGTGATGTCCGGAGCAAGAATTACTTTGAGCAAATGCTTGGTCGCGCTACGCGAACGCTTGACTATGAGGATCTGCATAAAGTGTCTCCATCGGCTACCGAGCGGAAGCTGGGATATATCGTCGTCGACACCGTCGGTGTTACCAAGTCTATAAAGACCACATCCCGCCAGCTGGAGCGCAAACCCCAGGTGCCGCTAAGAGACTTAATGATGAGCGTAGCGATGGGCGCTCGTGATGATGATACGCTCACCACTCTAGCAAGCCGACTTGAGCGGCTCGACAAGGTGATGACCCCAGCTGAAAAGGATAAGTTCATCTCCCTTTGTGCACAAGAACATATCCAACTTGGTAATGTAATAGAGGGCGATATCAAGATTCCTTGTCACGAGGATACGATCTCTCCGATCACGATTGCGGAAACCCTGCTTAATGCTTTTGATGCGGACGTTATAACGGAGACCGCTCAGAAGAAGTATGGTATTGACGATCCGGATGATGTAACAGAGGATCAGTATGACGCCGTCAGTGACCAGATGGCCAACGCGGCGTCCTCGCCATTTCATAATGCTAAGCTGCGAGAATATATCGAAAACGTCCGCAAAAATCATGACCAAGTAATCGACAACGTTAATATAGATGCCGTGACCTTTAGCGGCTGGGACTCTGCTAATGCGAATAACGCAAAGGATGTCATTATGACATTCAGGCAGTTTATCGATAATAACAAGGACATCCTTGACGCTCTTGAAATCATATACACGCAAAGCTACCGTCGGCGGCCGCTGACGCTTCGTATGATCGAGGAGCTGTACGAAGCCATGCAGCACTCACCGTATCACCTATCCACAGAAAGGCTCTGGGGTGCTTATGCTGTTATTCAACCTGCGAAGGTCATAAACAAGAGTGTGGTCAATAAGCTCACGGAAATAGTATCGCTGATCCGGTTCGAGCTCGGCCAGACAACGGAGCTGCAGCTCTTCTCATTTGAGGTAAGCCTGCGATTCCAAGACTGGATGTTTAAAAAGAATGCCGGGTATATACAGTTTACCGAAGAGCAAACTATATGGCTCCGCATGATAAGGGATCACATCGCCACGTCCATGAGCATCACAGTTGACGACCTCGACTACACGCCGTTTGATTCCAAGGGTGGCCGAGGAAAGTTCTATCAACTTTTCGGCAGCAAATATGAGGAAATATTGAAAGAAATGAACTATGCACTACTTGAAGTAGCAGCATAAGGTTGGAGGACAAAACATAATGGCCGAAGCGAACATCGGACAAAAGATATGGTCAATGGCAAATACCTTGAGGGACGACGGCATCGGAAAGAGCGACTACCTTGAGCAGCTGACCTACCTTCTATTCGTGAAGATGGCGGACGAGTATTCTAAGCCGCCCTACAACAGAAATATTGGTATCCCAGACGGAACGCGGAAGGCTAAAGACGAAAACGGTAACGACGTCCAAGAAGCTGACTGCAGATGGGACACACTCAAAAATAAAAGCGGAGATGAACTCTTTGCTCATTATGGGAGGATTTTAAAGACCCTTACCAGACAAAATGGCACGCTTCAACAGATATACACCGGCGCTCAGAACAAGGTATCAAACCCCGCTCAACTTGCCCGCATTATAACAATGGTGGATTCCGAGAACTGGTCATCTATGTCGAGTGATGTAAAGGGCGACATATATGAAGACCTGCTCGAAAAGATAGCTGCCGATACCAAGAGCGGTGCCGGTCAGTATTTCACGCCTCGTGCCCTCATCAATACTATGGTTAAATGCGTGCGACCGGAGCCCGGTAAAACGGTGGCGGATCCGGCTGTCGGCAGTGGAGGATTTCTCCTTGCAACGAAAGCCTTTATTGAGCAGGAATATCAACCAAAACTCGATCGAAAGCTGAAGGAGTTTCTGAAATTCCACACCTTCAGAGGCTGGGAGATTGTTCAGAGCACCTATCGACTCTGTCTTATGAATCTTTTTCTGCACAATATAAGCGACTTTGAAGGCACTCCGCCGATAACCCGCGCGGACTCGTTGCTCTCGGATCCTGGCGATAGGTTCGACTACGTCCTTACAAATCCGCCTTTTGGCAATAAATCATCTATAACTTTTACCAATGAGGAAGGCGAGCAGGAACAGGAAGATCTCGTATACAACCGGCAGGATTTTTGGGCAACAACCTCAAACAAACAGCTTAACTTTGTACAGCATATTCATACCATATTGAAAACAACCGGAACCGCTGCAGTTGTTGTTCCGGATAATGTACTCTTCGAAGGTGGCGCTGGCGAGATAATACGAAAGAAGCTCCTTCAAAATACAGATCTTCATACAATACTGCGTCTGCCTACAGGTATCTTTTATAAACCGGGCGTAAAGGCTAATGTTATCTTCTTTGATAACAAGGTTGCCGCACCAACTAACCAGACGAAGGAAATATGGATCTATGATTACCGTACTGGCATACATCACACGCTAAAGAAAAAGCCTTTGTACGAAAGTGACCTCGACGACTTCGTGAACTGCTACAACCCTGAGAACCGTCATGTCCGGATGGAGACATACAGTGCAGAAAAGCCTGATGGTCGCTGGCGCAGGTTTACTTATGAGGAAATTGTGGCCCGCGATAAGACGAACCTTGACATCAAGTGGATAAAGGCGAATGACAGTACGGAGGACTTTACACTTACGGAATTACTTGATCTTATAAAAGCGAAATCAGCTTCGATTGTAAACGCTGTGGACAGTCTTGGAAAGCTATTTGGCGAGGTCGAAGAATGAATACAAAACTGCTCCGGCTAAAAATACTTGATCTTGCTTTTAAGGGACAACTTGTTGAACAAGATATTGCCAATGAACATGCCGATGTTTTACTCAAACAGATCCGTGTCGAAAAAATCCGACTTCTTCAGGAAGGTGAAGTGCGAAGAGACAAGTATGGCAGCACCATTTTTGCGGGCGATGACGGACTTATCTATGAAAAATCAGCGGATGATTCAGTCTCTTGTATAGATGATTTGATTCCGTATGACCTACCAGAAGGTTGGTCATGGACGCGAATCGGGAGCGTTTTTATTGTGAATCCAAGGAATGACGCCAAAGATGACACTATAGCTTCCTTTGTGCCGATGCCTCTAATTGATGACTCGTACTCCAATCACTTCACTTATCAGGAACGTCCATGGGGAGAAATCAGGTCCGGTTTTACGCACTTTGCTGAAGGTGATATCGGACTTGCAAAAATTACCCCATGCCTTGAGAACAGAAAATCAGTCATTTTCACAAACCTCGTGAACGGCATTGGTGCTGGCACAACAGAGCTCCATATATTTCGCCCGATACTTGAAGATTTGATATTACCAGAGTATCTGTTGTGGTTCTTCAAGACTGAACGTTTTATCAATGATTGCATAGGAGCGTTTTCTGGTGCTGTTGGCCAACAGCGCGTCGGAAAAGACTTTGTGGCATCATATTTCTTACCAGTACCTCCTGTTGCGGAACAGAAAAAAATAATAATGGCCATCGAACTTGCTTTTGAGCAGATTACGAGTGTTGAAAGCGATAAAGGCGATCTCCAGTCTACTGTTGCCACTACGAAAGCAAAAATACTCTCCCTTGCAATACAAGGAAGATTAGTACCTCAAGATCCGAATGACGAACCCGCAAGTGTCCTGCTTAAGCGTATAAAATCGGCACGGAAACGACTTGTTGATATGAAAAAAATCAAGCGTGATAAAGGTGACTCCTATTCAGCTATTGGAAACGATGATTTGCCGCAGGGTTGGGAATGGTCTACTTTTATTCAACTTTATAATTTTATTGATTACCGGGGTGTAACCCCACAAAAAATATCATCTGGAATTCCTTTGATCACGGCACGTAATGTACGAGCTGGCTTTATTGACTATACAATAGCTGAGTACATTAGCCGCGAGAGCTATGAAGAACGTAAAGGGCGAGGGATTTCGAAAAAAGGTGATATTCTATTTACCACCGAGGCTCCATTAGGTAACGCCGCAATAGCTGATATAGATGAATATAGTGCAGGACAAAGAATAATAACATTTCAAAATTACTCAGAAGATGAATCCTTAAGCAATAGGTTGTTCATGTGGTTTTTGCTGACCGACTTTTTTAAAGATCAACTCACTGAGAAGCAAACAGGAACGACAGTATATGGGATTAAAGCGGAAAAATTAAAACAACTTTATTTACCGGTCCCGCCTCTCGCCGAGCAGCAACGTATTGTTGCGGCAATTGAGACTTCTTTTAAACAACTTGACAAAATACAAGAAAGTCTGACTTGACAAGGAGGTGCCCACCATGACCCCCCATGGTAAATCAATAAACCTGTTTCTGATGGACGGAGATCCTTCCGGCCGCATAAAAGTCACGCTCGCAAACTGGACAGGCGTGGCATATAAGATCCCGCGCACGGAGCTTGAAAAGTGCAAGGACATGGATATCCTGAAGCAGAGTGGTGTCTATTTTCTGTTTGGTACTTCCGACAATACCGGAGATGACGTTGTATATATCGGTCAAGCTGGCGTGCGTAAGAATGGCGAGGGCATTCTCCTGCGTCTGCAGGAGCACAAACGCAACCTGGAAAAGGATTACTGGACGGAGGCCGTAGCTTTTACCACTTTCAATAACTCATTCGGCCCAACTGAGATAAGCAGGCTTGAAAATCGATTCTCCAACCTCGCGGCAGCGGCAAAGCGTTATATCATCAAGAACGGTAATGATCCTACTGCCGGTCACATCACCGAAGAAAAGGAATCCGAACTTGAAGAGTTTATCGACTACGCAAAAATTGTAATGGGCACACTCGACCATAAAGTGTTTGTGCCACTCGCAAGTACCTCCATAGCGCCGCAAACAGATTCGATTGAGCCTTCTGCACCAGCGGTCAGATTTGAGCTCAAGCAAGGAAAGACCGATGCCAAAGGACAGCGTACGAGTGATGGTTTTGTCATACTTAAGGGCAGTCGGATCCGAACACAGGTGGCTTCATCCTGCCCAAAGCACGCCAAGAAAGCTCGCGAGCAGCATGCACATCTCGTTAGTGCAGACGGCGTGCTAAATGAAGATGTGCTGCTGAGGAGCCCGGCTGTGGCCGCTTGTTTTGTCACTGGCACATCTATCAATGCCCGTGAAGCTTGGAAGACCGCTGACGGTAAGACACTTAAAGAAATCGAAACTGCCGAGTAGAATGTACTGCTCAACGATTCCCCTATTGCTCAACGATTTGCCCTCAAAAATGCACACCCTCCCCTATTGTCAAACGATTACCGGCGAGTCAGACACTCAAAAGCCAACTTCGCGACAAATAATCGAGAGAAAACCAGGCTAAAACCAGCACCGTATTTTACCATGAAAACCTCAAATGCACTGATTTCAGGCCTTTCCAGGCAAAATAATACCACCCTCTGATAAAACGGATTCTATCAAAAGATGGTACTAGATTTGGTGCGGTCGACAGGACTTGAACCTGCACGAGTGTTACCTCATAGCGACCTCAACGCTACGTGTCTGCCAGTTCCACCACGACCGCAAGTCCTGAGAATTTGGCTTAACATGCGCAATTGTAAACAGTGCAAGAAGGATTGTCAAACAGTAATTTAATGCTTATGTTACAATCGCGAGACATTGTTACAAAAATTCTAATTATTTCAAGATTATTACAGAGAGATTACCAGAATATTATCATTCCCCCACTAGACTGGCAAATATGATGGAAAAACACCGTTTTCCCCACCCCTACACTCCATTTTTTCGGTAATAATGTCAAAAATGCTCCACTAATTGTGGGACAGGTATGTTTTGGTGCTATAATTGCGAATGTCGAATCTCTTCTTAATATTACAACTGAATTGGTACGGCAATAAAAACAAGTTTGATGAGGAGTGCTTACTTCTCCTTGGAGGCTATTTGAAACGAAATATTACAAAATACGAACCGCCTGTTTATCCGCTTCGTAAAAGAAAACCCTTGTTACATCATTTTGTAACAAACCTCATTGCATCCTTCGCCGAGATTACCTCGTTGAAGAAGTATGCCATGTTTATGTTCGCGTTTCTCTTGCTCTTATTAATGTCCGGTTCTTACAATATTTTTGCCAAAGAGAACAACGAAGATTTATACACGGACGTCATCACGCGTATTGATTCTTATGAGGATTTAAGTCCTGCTCAGCAGCAGTTGCTTAATGATTCAATCAATTCCAATAAGAACCTTTATAGCTTAGAGAAAAACGGGAGCACAACGCAAAGCGGCCCCTACCCTTCGGCGGAAGGCCACGTCTATTTAATGAGTAATATTAGTCAATCATTTCCTTACACCATTTTTCTTGGTGGAAGTGATACGTATAGTATTAATGAGATTGCACTCAAACACTACGGGAGTGAGGACGTCATCGCCAGTATTAAGTCAGCCAATCCCAAGATTGATTTTACTCAGCTAAAAACTGGTGATCGTATTTATCTGCCTCTGGTCAATGTCAGCGCATTAAAAAACATGACAGAGGAAACCGTATCCCCTGCTCTCGAAAGCGCCAATGACAGTAGCAGCCAAGCGGAAACAAGCGCAACTGAAGCGCCGGTTTTGGAAACGAGTCCGGCAACCGAAGCAAGTATTGCTGCTGAAGAAACAGTCAGCACCACAGCAGCCGCAACGGCGGAGATAAGCGAGACGACAACGCAAGCTACTAAGACAGTTACCACAACGCTTGAAACGACCGCCGCGCCCACCACCGTAGCGCAAACGATGCCCGCTGCTTCAAGCTATGTGGTTTCCGCCACACCTGAAGTGGTAGACATGTATGTGCGTATCGTGGCTGCCGAGTCTTCTCCGGCTTGGGATTATGAAGGACAGCTGATGATTGCACAGACCATCATTAATCGTGCTCTCAGCGGCAAGTGGGGCACGCTTTCTGAAGTACTGACTGCACCTAACCAATATGATGTTTATTCCAGTGGACGTTATCTAAATATTCACGTCACCGATAGTCAGCGTCAAGCGGCGATGGATGCTCTATATGGCATTACCGCTTTCGAAAGAGATGTCATATACTTTTGTACCACTTATGCATACAGTCCCGGTTCATGGTGGGGCACACTTGATCACCGCGCAACACACGACAACACGATGTTCTTTGCACCTTAAACTATTAAAAAATCAATACCGAGGGATGTCTCAAAACTAAGGCATCCCTTTTTTGTGCGTAAAAATTATCTCTCCTCGGCTGTCAGCCTTAGAGAGATAAGTGAGTAGAATAGTTAGCAGTTGCGCTTATTTTTCATCACCGAAGCGTATACCCAGACTGCGTCCGAAGCGGATTAATTCATCGTCTTGAGGTACGACTTTGAGCTTTCCTGCGACATCCTCCAAAGGGAAGCCCACGGTTTTATCGCCTTTAATACCTACCATCAGGCTTTTCTTACCATCGAGGATAAATTCTGCTGCCTTGGCACCACAACGACTGGCTAAAACTCTGTCATACGCACTCGGCTCACCGCCACGTTGGAAATGTCCCGGTACGGTGACGCGGATTTCTTGACCCATCCTCTCACCCAGTTCGGCGGCTAATTGATAAGCAACTGATGGATAGCCCTCTTCGCTGCGTTTTTTGGCAAAGGCTTTTTTCGATAGTTCGGCTTCATCGGTCGTCATTGCACCTTCTGCCATTGCAATAATCGAGAATGTTTTTCCTTCATCACGTCTTTTTTCAAGAGCAGCAATGACTGATTTCAGTTTATAGGGAATTTCTGGAATCAAAATAATGTCGGCACCGCCGGCTAAACCTGCATGCAAAGTCAACCAACCGGCTTTGTGTCCCATGAGTTCAATGACAAAAATCCTACCGTGTGAGGTAGCCGTCGAATGAATGCTATCGATGACCAAAGTCGCAATATTCACTGCACTTTGAAAACCAAAGGTCATGTCCGTTGCCCACAAGTCGTTATCAATGGTTTTGGGCAGAGTGATCACATTTAATCCATTTTCAGCTAAGAGGTTGGCGGTCTTATGTGTGCCGTTTCCACCTAGAATAACCAAATAATTGAGGTTTAGGCGGTTATAGGTGGCTTTCATCGCTTCGAGTCTGGTACCGGAATCGCCTGCATCCATATCCTCTTGCATCAGTTTAAAAGATTGCCTTGAAGTCCCTAAGATAGTTCCGCCTCTGGTTAAGATGCCTGAAAAATCACCGGGTGACATGAAATTATAATCACCCAGCATCAGCCCTCTGTAACCGTCACGAAAACCATATATTTCTACGCTTTTTACCTGTTCATATAAGGATTTTGCCACGCCGCGCAAGGCAGCGTTTAGGCCTTGACAGTCACCGCCGCTGGTCAGCAAACCTACTCTCAACATCTCAACACCTCCTGTTATTTCATGTATAAGAGAAAAAACTTATCTGTATTAATTTTATGCTAAATCAGCTGTTTCTTCCAGAATTTTGCAATTAACATCAAAAATTATTCTTTAATCCGTACTTCGCTGGGCTGAAAGTAGGCCTAGATAAGCGTATTCATTGAAAAATCTTGTAAACTATATTATAGTTTTCTTGTTGTTTCGGTCACAAAGGTGGCCATCCGACTTACAGTACCGGTACGATTGGCAGGATGCCCTTTAATAGTCGTAGACGCAGCTGGGAGTCGTGTACGGAGGTCTAAACTACTTGGACGTTGACAGTTGGTTACGCCAGTCACAAAATCTATTACTCACTGCCGAAGCGAAAGGCAGTTCAACCTTCATCAGTATTATCATCGTCGTCGTACTCATTTTTATTAACGGTTTCTTCTCCGCAACAGAGATGGCGATTATCACTCTCAATGACAATAAAATCCGCAAGCTGGCTGAAAGCGGCAATAAAACCTATAAGAAGATCTTACGATTCATCGAAAATCCCGGACGTTTTTTGGCGACCATCCAAGTCGGTGTGACCTTTGCAGGATTCTTATCCTCAGCTTTTGCCGGATCTCAGTTTGGTGATTTGTTGTATTTTGCCATTGATCCTATGGAGAAATATCCCATTTTAAGATCTGTTTCACTAATTGTGGTCACACTCATTCTCTCGTATTTTTCGCTGGTCCTGGGTGAACTGGTGCCGAAACAGATTGGTATGAAGTATCCCGAGCAAGTAGCCAAAAAAGGTGTTAACGTCATCCGCGGCTTCGGATTGGTCGTTCGTCCCTTTACTGTCTTTCTGACCCACTCAACGAATCTGGTGTTGAAACTCTTTGGCATCGATCCGAATACTAATGAAAAGAACATCACCGAAGAAGAAATCCGCATGATGATAGACGTTTCCTCTTCCAGCGGTCAAATCGAGACCAGCGAGAGCGAGATGATTCAAAACATCTTTGAGTTTAATGACAAAGGCGTTTCTGAGATTATGGTGCATCGTAAGAACATTAGCGGACTATCCAGCATCGCCACTTATGATGAAGTCCTCGAGCTAAGTAAAGAAGAAGGCTATACCCGCCTACCGGTCTACGAGGATAATATCGATCAGATCATTGGTATCCTGAATGTTAAAGACCTACTATACTTCATATCCAAATATGATCGCTCTGAATTCGATATTAAAAAAATCATGCGCGAGCCTGTTTTTGTTCCGGAATCTAAGAATATCGATGATTTGTTTAAGGAGTTACAGCTCTCGCACGAAGCCATGGCTATTGTGATTGATGAATATGGCGGCGTCGCCGGATTGGTTACGCTTGAAGACGTATTGGAAGAAATTGTCGGCAATATCCAAGACGAATATGACGATGAAGTGCCCGAGTTCACCGAAAACGCCGATGGCAGTTATGTCATCGATGGTCTGACTTATCTGGATGATATGGTCAAGGGCATACCTGAATTCTATTTCAATGATGAGGATGCGGATTATGAAACAATCGCCGGTCTGGTCCTGCATCAACTCGACCGTATCCCCGATGAAGATGAGCAGCCGGAGATTGAGTATCGCAATTACCGTTTCAAGGTACTGGAAATGGACGATAAACGTATCGCCAAGGTACTCATGCATATAGACGAACCACAGATTAAAACTACGGATGATAAACTCGGTGAATTGGCCGAAGAACAAGTGCTCACGATTGTCGAAAACAAGGCCGATCGCTGGGTGGACAATGTCGAAAAACAATAATGTTTATTGTTGCTGGATAAACACCCTAGTTGTTCAGCTTTCCATGATAATTTTTTCTGAATGCAGCCAGTCTTGCGAAAAGTCCGGTGTGTGACCGCTCTCTGCTTCCTTTGTCTCTAATTCTTGTGTATAAGCCTCTGTGATACCCAATTCTTCAGCATAAGCCAATAGTTTCTCGTATTCGATGGGCAAAAGTCGACGGTATAAGCCTGGATAGTCTTTTGCCCTGTACATGGGTTGATATTGACTCATCACACTAATAATGATTTGATCCGCATACTGTTCATGAAGATAGCGCAGCACTTTCTTGCTGTCGAAAAATTGTCCCGGTAGTTGCAGGTGTCGCACAATCATACCCTTTTTCAGTAAGCCTTTTGAAAACACAGGAGGCCCTACTTGCCGCAGCATTTCTTCGAGGGCAGCTTGAGCGGTTTCGCGATAATGCTCAACTTTTGAGAAACGGTGGGCGAGACGATTGGAATAATACTTAAAATCCGGAAGATAAATGTCAATCAACGAGTCTAGTAAACGCAAATCCTCTGGCTTTTCATAGGCTGAACTATTCCAAACAATTGGGATGGCTAGTCCCCTCTCTTTCGCCTTTTTGAGCAAAGGTGCGAGGCGCTTACTGTAGTGTGACGGATTCACAAGATTGATATTATGCGCACCCGCTTCTTCTAAACGAATAAAGTAGTCCAAGAGCTCCTCTGCCGACAGCGCTTGACCCTGCCTTTCCTGAGATATCTGATAATTTTGGCAAAAAACGCAATGGAGACGGCATCCAGTAAAGAATACCGTCCCCGAGCCATGTGTTCCGGATATTGGCGGCTCCTCCCAAGGGTGCAAGGAAATCCGCGCGATGTAAAAGGGCAATTCGGGCATACTTGCTTACTTCTTGAAAGAGCCCAAGATGCCTCTAATAAGGGAGCGCCCCACTTCTCTGCCCACCGTCGTAACGGCTGAATTGGTGATTTTTGTCACTACAGAGCTTTGCTTGTTACGATATGCTTTGCGCTCCTCCAATTCCGCTTTACGCGTTTCTTCTTTGATGCGTTTTTCTTCGGCGGCTTGCTCCGCTTTGAGTTGCCTGTCAATTTCTTTTTGTCTGGCTGCATCAAGCTTTTGCTGCTCGATTTCCAATTTCTTTTGGGCCAGTTCATCCTTGCGTCTTTGTTCGTCAATGCGTGCTTGTGCCTCGGCGTCGGCGGCCTGAGCCGCTCTGGAGGTCAACATCTCATAAGCCGATTCACGGTCGAATATTTCGGCATACTTATCATTCAAGGGGCAGGTATTGATGATATGGGCGCGATAGGCAGGATCTAAAGATCCAAATTGTGATTTCGGTGGCAAAATATAACAACGCTCCGCCACAGAGGGGATACCCTTTTCATCAAGCACCGAAACGATCGCCTCACCGGTCCCCAACTGCGTTAGAACTTCTTCTGTGTCGAATTCTGGATTTTCTCTAAAGCTCTTCGCAGCGGCTTTTATCGCACGTTGTTCTGCGGGCGTATAGGCACGCAAAGCATGCTGAACCTTATTGCCCAATTGCGCCAAAATATCACCGGGAATATCTGCCGGATTCTGAGTGACAAAGAAAATCCCGATGCCCTTTGAACGAATCAGCTTTACAACCTGTTCGATTTTCTGGAGCAATTGTTTCGGCATCTCATCAAAGAGCAAGTGCGCTTCATCAAAAAAGAAGACCATTTTCGGTTTATCCAAATCGCCCACTTCAGGCATAATTTCAAAGAGCTCCGAGAGCAGCCATAGCATAAAACTGGAATAGAGACTGGGATTGAGGAAAAGTTTGGTCGCGTCCAGAATGTTAATGAAGGCCTGGCCGGTCGTAGCCACCTGCAGGAAATCCCGTAATTCGAGTGCGGGCTCTCCAAAGAAGAAGTTTCCACCCGCATCTTCAAGTACCAGTAAGGCACGGGCTATGGCGCCCAGCGAAGCGGGGGAAATATTGCCATACTTAATTTGCAGTTCAGAAGCTTCTTCACTGACCACGTTCATAAGGGCACGCAAGTCTTTCAAGTCCAGAAGTAGCAAACCGTTCTCATCGGCATAACGGAAAATGATGGATAAGACGCCTTCTTGCACGTCATTGAGACCGAGCATTCTGGCCAACATCAGAGGACCGACTTCAGAGACTGTCGTGCGTAAAGCCATGCCGTTTTCTTTATAAAGGTCCCAGAAGTTAACCGGATAAGCACTGTATTTGAAAATGTCGTCACTCAAGCCGAAACGTTGGCGGCGTTCGATCATGTTGGGGTTGTCGGAACCGGGCAAGGCCAGTGACGCCAAATCCCCTTTAACGTCAGCCAGAAAAACCGGGACACCGGCTTCGCTGAGCGATTCTGCCAGCATTTTTACGGTGATGGTTTTTCCGGTTCCGGTAGCACCTGCAATCATGCCGTGTCTGTTCAGCATTTTGAGATTCATTTCGATGGGTTTACCGTTATCGGCAAACCAAATCTTTTCATTCAGATACATAAGTTCCCTCCCGATTAATCAAAATATTTCCGTTTTGGAGTGCTTGCGTCTTCCCTAGGGGACTGTTGTTGTGGGCGTAGTGCCCGTTGTGGCTGCATCATTGGCCGTCAAACCGCCACTTTGGTTAAGGATACGTACAATGGGTGAATCGGGGCTTAAAACAATGGTTTTGTCGCCACCCCTGAGTGATTTCTCCAAGGCTTCGAGTTCACGGATGAAGGTGTAAAACTGTGCTTTATCAGTCACGTTATAGACGGATTGTAAAATCTGCATATACTGTTCTTCCGCTTCACCGCTCAGTTTATCGGCTTGCGCGCGCGCCTCTCCCAGGATAATTTCCACTTCTTTGTCTGTCTCATTACGAATAATGGCGGCTTCGTATTCACCTTCAGCCTTAAATGCCGCTGCCATTTGCTGGCGTTCAGAGATCATGCGATTATAGACCGCTTCAAGGTTGTCTGTCGGCAAGTCATAGCGCTTGATTTCAACTGCAGCGATGCTGACACCGTAACCTTCCAACTGAGCGCGCACGATGTCTGTAATCTGCTCGTTTAGGGTGGTTCTGGAGCTTTCTTCATCGGTGATGATGTCGCTTTGTTGCAGGGAGCCCATCAGGTTCTTAATGACGGAGTAAACGGAAGCATCGATGCGCTTTTGCATCTCATTAATATTACCCACGCTACTGTAGAAAGTCGTCACATTATTGATTTGCCAGATAGCATAACTGTCAACCACCATGGCCTTCTTGTCCGCCGTCAGCACCTCTGAGGTGTTGACATCGTAGACCATCTGTCTTTTGGTTAAGCGGTTGACTTCCTGAACAAAAGGAATCTTAAATTTCAAACCTGCTTCTTCATCGGTTTTCACAATGGCACCAAATTGGGTTAAATAGGCGTATTCACCCTCGGGCACGATATATACAGAGTTAAGTAGGGCAAAAAGCGCCAAAAGCACGACAAGGACAATTACGGTGGTTAAAGATTTCTTTTTCATTATCCGCCACCTCCTTGTGTTGTTTCCGCCGCTGCAGGTGTCGTGCTGTCCCAATTGCCAATGGGCAATAATTTATCAACGCCACTGCCGTCATCGATAAAGAGATTGACATTGGGTAAGATTTTTTCAATCACTTCCAAATACATACGATTACGGGTGATGATGGGATAGTTTTGATATTCGTTATACATCGCCTCGAAGCGATTCTTTTCGCCTGTCGCCGCATTGATTTTCGATTGTTTCAGCGCTTCGGCATTGCGGATAATCTTATCGCTCTCAGAGTTCGCCGCAGGTATTCTGCTATTGCGGTACTCTTGGGCAATATTAATCGAGGTCTGCTTGTCCTGTTTGGCTGTCTCAACATCACGGAAAGCCTTGGCGACATTCTCATTGGGCGGTTCCGAATCATTCACTTTGACATCCAGTATCTGTATGCCAACATCGTTGTTTTCCAACTTAGTAGTTAAAAGATCTTTAACATCCAATTGAATCTGCACTTTACCGCTGGTCAGTGCGTCATCAATATTGGTTGTACCAACAACCGAGCGCACAGAACTCTGCAACATATTCTTCAGGACTGCTTCAGGTCGTTCGGACACATAAAGGTACTTCACCGGATCCGAAATTTTCCATTCAACAAAGAAATCGATGCTCACCACATTCATATCGCCGGTAATCATCAGGCTCTCATCAATAATCGAGTCATAAGATCCGTCCGGATTTTGTCTGTAGCCCAGTTCGATTTTTTGTGTTCTTTTTACCGGCAAAATCGTCGCATTCTGCACCGGCCACGGCAACTTAAAATTCAGACCGGCATTGGCTGTCTTCGTGTACTTACCGAAGGTCGTCACCACCGCCTGCTCGTTCTCATTAACAGTGTAAAAACTGGTTAAGGCGATCATCAAGATGATGAGCAAAGGAATCAGCCACAATAGCCTTTTTCCCCACTTGCTGATTTGCTTCAGTTTTTCTTTCGTTTCGTCTTTTACTATCTTCAAATTCGTTTCCTTTCTTGCCCCCTGACCCTGTGCTATATTTTAACATAGTAGGGAGAAAAACCACATGAACAATTGGGTCTTCCATGTCGATATGGACGCGTTTTTTGCCTCTGTCAGCTTGCTTGCTTATCCTCAATATACTGAGTTACCACTCGTGATTGCCGGTGATCCGACACAGCGCAGAGGCATCGTATTGGCAAAAAACCAAGCCGCCAAATCATTAGGTATTAAAACCGCCATGCGGCTCAGCGATGCCCTGGCCATCAAACCTGATTTGCTGGTTTTGCCACCTGAGCATGATAAATATCATGCCTATTCCGAGAAGGCTATGGCGATTTATCGCGAGCACAGTTCAGCGGTAGAAAGCTTTGGACTTGATGAGTGCTGGCTGGGCATCCAAAGCGCAGAACCACTGCTTTACGGGAAAAACCTGCAAGACGAGATTCGCACACGGCTCGGTTTAGATATTTCCATCGGTATCGCCAAAGATAAAGTCATCGCTAAACTGGCCAGCGATATGCAAAAGCCGCGTGGACTGGTGCTGATTCGACCCCACGAACTGCCGCAACGCGTTTGGCCTTTGCCCATAGAAAGGCTTTTGTTTGTCGGTAAGGTAGCGGCAGCCAAACTGCATGATTTAGGTATCACCAGCATCGGTGAGCTGGCAGCCTGCCCCGTAGAGACGCTGCAATCCGCTTTGGGAAAAATCGGTCCTTGGTTGAGCGAGGCAGCACGGGGACTTAATGCCGATCCAATCAAGTCCGCTGCTGAACAAGAAGAAAGAAAATCCATTTCAGCGATGCAAACTCTGGCTGAAGACATTGACTCACGAGCCGCGGCATTGCCCATTTTGGAAGCCCAATTGGCTGAAAACCATCAGGTACTGCTAGATCATCAGTTGCGTGCGCGCAGTGTCAGCATTTGGTTAAAAACGGTGCATTTTCGCAGCTTTACCAGGCAGACGAGCTTGCCTTTTGCCAGTGATAAGATTGATCAGCTGCATGCAGCCATGCTGAAGCTGCTCGATGATGAAACGCTATTCAGGGAAAAGTTGCGGGCTATCGGAACAGGCTTGAGTTTACTGGAAAGCAAAGAAGTCCCTCAACAGCTGCAATTAGAGGATTTTCAGATACAAGATGAAATGATTCAGGCAGCGCCGCAAGCCCCCCTGCAAACGCAAGCCAAGTCCGAGCATGTGGCCAAGTTAATTCAAGAAATCAATGCAAGCTATGGAGAAAGCCTCCTCTCCCGAGGCACGGACCTTCACCCGGATACGTAAAAAGGCAAAAGAAAACCTGCAAACCGCAGGGTCTACAGGCTTTCTGGTGATCCGCCGGAGGCTCGAACTCCGGACCCCCTGATTAAAAGTCAGGTGCTCTACCAACTGAGCTAGCGGATCATTGGCTGGGATGGCAGGATTTGAACCTACGAATGCGGGAGTCAAAGTCCCGTGCCTTACCGCTTGGCGACATCCCATTGTCGCTCGGAGCGAGACAGGATTGGGGTGGAATATGGGAATCGAACCCACGACCTCCAATGCCACAAACTGGCGCTCTAACCAACTGAGCTAATTCCACCGTTGTCTGTCTCACGCCGGCACCGGCTAATTATATGTATCAATGCATTTAAAGTCAAGATAATTTATAATTTCCGCAAAAGATTATTTCCGCTCCCGATTATTTGCCCGATTACACGACACGAGACGAGGAAAAGTACTTATGCGACTATATCTTGCCAGTAAAAGCCCACGCCGACAAGAGCTTTTAAGCTTACTTGATATTCCTTTTACTGTTCTGGACAGCCACTTGGATGAGGAGGCTTTTGCCAGTATGAGAAAAGAACGCTTTCCTAACGAAAGTACGCTGAACTTTTCACAGGCCTTAAGCGAAGCCAAGGCGCAGGCTGCCAGAGATGTGTTGGGGACGGATGAAAAGCCTTACTTGATTTTGGCTGCTGACACCTTGGTACTACTTGACGGACAAGTCTTCGGTAAAGGAGAAAATCGCCACAAAAGCAAAACCATGTTAGAAGCCTTATCCGGACAGGCCCACCAAGTCATCACTTCGCTCTGTTTGATGAATGCTCAAGAGGTTTTGCAGAGCGCCAGCGAAATAACGGAAGTTTGTTTTGCCGAGTTAACGGATGCTGAAATCGAACGATATCTCGATAGCGGCGAATCTTTTGATAAGGCCGGTGCTTATGCAGCGCAGGGTAAGGCTGCTGCTTTTATTACAAAAATTACAGGAGACTTTTTCAATGTCGTGGGGCTGCCTTTGCACCGTTGCTACCGTTGGCTCGAACCTTATCGCGCCCTGCTTGACTGAGGCTATCATTTAAGAGGTAATTCTAGTACTTCGTTGTCGTCCGGCACCCACACACTACCGCCATAATAAAGTGCTGCTTCAGTGCTATAGACAAGTTTTCTTCGTTCAAGCTGACTGTCTTCCGTGTGCCAGAGTAAAAGATGTTTAATCGCGTATTTTTCGGCGAGTTCTGCCGCTTCCTTCACAGTAACGTGGAACTTTTCGTAGGGCTCAAAAATCTCTCGTTCCGCATAAAGGCAATAAGCCTCATGCAAAAGCAGCTCACAGCTTCTAAGATAGGCTGCCAATTCTTCCCGCAGTGGTTCGTCCCCGGCAAATAAGACGCGGAAACCGCTATTCGTTGTATAGTGAAAGCCAAATTGGCGGCATTTTTCCGACGCGATATCAAAGAAGCGAAAGCGTTCCCCGTTTATCTCTTGCTCCTCCCCATCCGTCAAGGCTTGAAAAATCATGCGCTCATCGAAAAAACGGTAGAATCGTTCCTGAACCGTCAGACTGACGATGGACCTGATGGTAGCGATCAATTCTGCATGACAGTAGATTTTCAAGTTTCCTTGATACGCGCCTTTATCCATCAGGCTACCAATCATCCTCACCAACCAGATGACGCCAACAAGATGGTCGCTATGACTGTGTGAAATGAAAAGATGATGAATGTTGCTTAGAGGAATTTGATTCAGTGAAAGTTGCCTGAGAATACCGTTTCCTCCACCGGCATCCACAAGAAAATATTCATTCTCATTAGCAATGGCAAAACAGGTATTAAAACAGGATAAGGCTTGAGCATTGCCGCTTCCCAAAACGATGAGTTTCGACATATTTCTTCCCCCAGTGCTATGCTATAATTTTTTTATCGCAACATGTTCCGGACTTCAATTTTGAGGTCTTCTTTAGAGAAAGGATAGCATATGAGCATTTACGATTTTAAGGTCAAAGACGCACAAGGCAATGAGCATGATTTAGCACAGTATAAAGGCAAGGTTTTATTGATTGTCAATGTCGCCAGCAAATGCGGTTTTACTCCGCAATACGAAGATTTAGAAGCCCTGAATAAGAAATATCGCGAGCAAGGTTTGGTCATTCTGGGCTTTCCCTGCAATCAGTTTTTGGATCAGGAACCGGGCAGTGACACAGAGATTCAAGAATTCTGTCGTTTGACCTACGGCGTCGACTTCCCTGTCCTGGCCAAAGTCGAAGTGAACGGTCCGAACACAGCCCCTGTCTATGAATATCTGAAAGACAGCAAAGCCACGGAATCCATCGATGTGCCGGAAGATTTCGAACATTATGAGCTTTTTAAGAAAGTCGCCGGTGGCAAGCATTGGGGCAATGATATACCCTGGAATTTCACCAAATTCTTAGTTGATAGAGACGGTCAGGTAGTCGGGCGTTATGCCCCGACAACGGATATGGCCTTAATTGAGGAACGTATCGCCGCTTTGCTCTGATCGGACAGCCTTAACAAATCACGAAGGGCTTGTCTTTACAGTATTGAAGGCAAGCCCTTCCACTTCTAGATGAAAGCGAGTGCTTTATGAAATCCATCACCTCTCCCTACGGTTTTATGGCGGCAGCCGCAGCTTGCGGTTTAAAAAATAACGGAAAAGCCGACTTAGCCATCCTCGCCTGCAACACCGCGGCTGTCACGGCCGGTGTCTACACCAGAAACCTGGTCAAGGGACATTCCTTGCAGCGCACGATGGCGCTCTTGGCGCAGGATCCCCATGCACGAGCTTTGATCATCAATGCCGGTAATGCCAATGCCTGCGTCGGTCCGCAAGGAGATGCAGATGCTGAAGAAATGGCCAAGCAAGTCGCTTTTGAACTGGGTTTCATGCCAGATGAGGTGCTCACCGGTTCCACGGGCGTCATAGGACAGCCCTTGGACATGTCTAAACTGCGCTCGGGTATCAGAAATACCTGTGCCCGATTGGACATGTTGGCAGAATCCGGACATGCGGCTGCAGAGGCCATCATGACGACCGATACTTTTGCCAAAGAGATGCATAGCGAATACCGCAGCGAGGGTGAATTGGTACAAATGGCCGGCATGGCCAAGGGTTCGGGCATGATTCATCCAGATATGGCGACAATGATAGGGGTAATCACTACCGATGCAGCTATCACGCCTGAACTTTTACAGATGAGCTTGCGTGACGCGGTATACAAAAGCTTCAATCGTACTTCAGTTGACGGCGATACTTCTGTCTGTGACATGGTCATCATGATGGCTTCAGGACAGCGCGGTCAGCTGATTGACTCCCCCGAACACGATGATTACTTATCATTTAAGCAGGCACTGGATTACATTTGCACAGGTTTGGCCAGGAAAATTGCAGCCGACGGTGAGGGTGCAACAAAACTGGTGGACGTGCGTGTTGAGGGGGCAGTCAGCCCTGAAGCAGCCTATCTGGCAGCTTTGGCCATCGCTAAATCTCCGCTCTGTAAAACGGCCTTTTTCGGCCAGGATGCTAATTGGGGGCGGATCATCACGGCTTTAGGCTATTCCGGCGCCGATTTTGATCCCTTGCGTGTCGACATCAGTATCGGACATGTAGAGGTTTGTCAAAATGGTCTGGCCTTGCCTTTTTCTGAGCAGGAAGCCTTAAAAGTCATGAAACAAAGTGAGTTCAATATCCTGGTAAGACTTAATCAGGGTCCATTCGAGGATCATTACTGGACCTGTGATTTTTCTTATGATTACGTCAAAATTAACGCGAGTTATCGTTCATAGATAATTTTTAGTTAATATATTTAAAAGAGGCTGTCTCAGAAGCGCTTTTACGCGGACGAGGCAGTATCTTTGTTTGGGTTCCGATTTCTCGTCTGGAAAAAGTACCAAGTTTTACAGGCAGCCAGCTGGTCAATAATTGCGGCCATGGCAGACTTCTGTGGTACAAGGGAAAAATCTCGGCACCAACGCCAAAGGTAGCGCAAAAAAGGACCTGTCTCCGCTTTAAGACAGCCCCTTTTATGTTTCTATCAAACTTATAAATCTGACATGATGAATGCGCCGTCTTGATAATCAAATGAGACCGCAATCTTTCCTTCCAGTGCTCCTGCAAGCAGTTGGTCCGCCAGCGGATTCTCGATGCGTTTTTGTATGACCTTACGCAATGGGCGGGCACCGTACTTCTCGTCATAGCCTTCTTTAGCCAGGGCGTCTTTGGCAGCATCCGTTAAGACCAAGCTGATACCCTTCGCTTTTAGCGCAAGATTGACTTCCTTGAGCATCAGGTCAACGATTTGGCGAATTTCCTCCGGCTTCAGGGTTTCGAAAACGACAATGTCATCGACGCGATTCAGAAACTCGGGTCTAAAGACATCTTTCAAAGCACTCTTTACCTGGGATTCCATCGCTTCATAGTTGTTATTGCCAAAACCAAAACCACCGCTTCGCTTACTCGTTCCCACATTACTGGTCATGATAATGACACTATGCTCAAAGTTCACGGTTCTTCCGTGACTGTCGGTTAAGCGGCCATCATCCAAAATTTGCAAAAGGATATTAAACACATCAACATGCGCCTTCTCTATTTCATCGAGCAGGATGACACTATAGGGATGACGACGAATTTTTTCCGTTAACTGTCCGGCGTCGTCGTAACCGACATAACCCGGTGGCGAGCCTATCAGTTTGCTGACCGTGTGTGCTTCCATGAATTCGGACATGTCAAAGCGGACCAAAGCCTCTTCATTGTCAAATAAGGCTTCTGCGAGGGCTTTGACGAGCTCAGTCTTACCGACACCGGTGGGACCGACAAAGATGAAGGAGGCCGGTTTGCGCCGCTTGCCTAATCCGGCGCGATTACGCCGCACGGCTTGTGCCAGGGCTTTTACGGCAGAATTCTGACCGATCAGACGTTGATGGATGCGCACTTCCAGATTCAAGAGTTTTTCGCTGTCCCCTTCATTAATGCGCTTCAGGGGTATGCCGGTCCATAACTCCACCACAGCAGCCACATCTTCACGGCCTATTTGCGGGACTTGCATGTTCTTTTCGCTCTCATTGAATTCGTTTTCGAGTCGCAGCAATTGGCTCTTTGACTTGGCTTGGCGCTCAAAGACTTCATTCTGGTCCAGAGAAGTATCAAGGCTGTTTTCCATTTCTTTGAATGCTTCTCGCTCGTCTTCCAGCTTGGCACGTAGCTGCTCATGAGCGATGAGTGCCTGGTCTTTGAGATTTACGGCAGAACCCGCTTCATCGATGATGTCTATGGCTTTGTCAGGGAAAAAGCGGCCGCTGACGTAGCGGTCAGCCAGCTCAATCGCGTACTGAATGACGTCGTCGGAAATCTGCACGTGGTGATGCTTTTCAAAGCTGGGTCGCAAACCCTGAATGATTTTAAAGCTGTCCTCTTTGTTAGGTTCTTCCACAATAACCTGTTGGAAACGCCTCTCCAAAGCAGAATCCTTCTCAATGAAACGGCGATATTCGTCCAGCGTGGTCGAGCCCAAGACACGGACCTCACCTTTGGCCAAAGAAGGTTTTAATATATTGGCTGCATTCATCGCACCTTCCGCATCTCCGGCACCCATGATGTTATGCAATTCATCAATCACTAAAATGATATTGCCAAGTGCTTTGGCTTCGTCAACCAAACCTTTCATACGGCTTTCAAACTGGCCGCGGAATTGTGTCCCCGCAACCATACCGGTCATGTCCAGCAGATAGACCTCCATCGCCAGAAGTTTAGCAGGCACTTTTTCCTCTACAATACGCAAGGCCAATCCTTCGGCGATGGCCGTTTTACCGACGCCGGGTTCACCCAAAAGCACAGGATTATTTTTGTTCTTGCGGTTCAGTATTTGCACCACACGTTCAAGTTCTTTTTCCCGCCCGATGATGGGATCCATTTCTCCGTTTCGTGCCTTGGTCGTCAGGTTCGTGCCGTATGTGTCCAAGAACTTACGTTGGCGTTTACTGTCGCGACGGTTTTTGTCCTGTTTGGTGCTTGTTTTTTCGTCAGAACGACTTGCACCAGGCTCACTTTCGGCCCCTCTGGCGGCAGGCATCAGACCGGCCTTCTCCAGGTCGCTACTGCCCATCATGCCCGAAATCATCATCTGTAAAGCTTCAGAAATGCTTTTCTCACCTATCGCTAAGCCGGGTATTTGCTGATCATTCATGCCCTCATCTGCATCGTCGGCAGACATAGCATCCCCAGTCTCAGTATCACCATCAAGCTCATCTGCATTCTTTTCATCTTTGATGTCCTGCATCAATGCATTCATATTCCCCATCAGTTGCTGTGGGTCAATGTTCTGCATGATTTCATGCACCTTCTCCATCAGCACTTCCGGCGGGTCATCGCGCATCGGTTCCATCATGGTATTCAGCTGTTCGGTGATTTCATCAACATTGGCATCATTGACGCCCGATTGTTCTATCATTTTACTCATGCCGAGTTCAGGTTTATGCAAGGCACATGACATGCAATAACCTGTGTACTCCGGCTTATAATTGACCATTTTACTTGTATATATAATTGCCACATTCTCGTGGCAACTGTCGCATAGTGACATTCTTTCCCTCACAAATCCGTTAGTCATCTTTGACTATCTTTGATATTGATATTATAACGCAAATGTGACGCTCGGCAAGGGCATATCAAAGTGTAAACCTGAACAATTATGGCAAAAGCTTCTTTAAAAACTGACCGGTATAGGATTTCTCGCAGTCTGCCACGGCTTCCGGTTTCCCGCTGCACACCACTTCACCACCGGCTTCCCCGCCTTCGGGACCCAGGTCAATGATGTAATCTGCCGTTTTAATAAGATCCAAATTATGCTCGATGACAATCACCGTATTGCCCCCCTCGGTCAAAGCATCGAGGATATAGCTCAGGCGGTGCACATCCGCGGTATGCAAACCCGTCGTGGGTTCGTCTAAAATATACAGGGTCTTACCGGTTGAACGTCGTGAAAGTTCAGTCGCCAGTTTCACACGCTGGGCTTCTCCCCCTGAAAGTTGCGTTGAGGGCTGCCCCAGTTTCAGATAGCCCAGACCCACTTCGTTCAAGGTCTCGACTTTTTTAAGCAGTCGGGGTTGATTTGCAAAAAACTCAACCGCTTCTTCAATGGTCATATCCAAGACGTCTGCAATGTTTTTACCTTTATAAAAAACCTCTAAAGTATCATGATTATAGCGCTTGCCTTTACAGACTTCGCAGGGTACATAGATATCCGGCAAAAAATGCATCTCGATGCGATTGACCCCGTCACCGCGGCAGGCTTCGCAACGTCCGCCCTTCACATTGAAACTGAAACGCCCCGGTTTATAAGCCCTCGCCCTCGCCTCAGGCGTCTGCGCATAGAGCTGACGGATCATATCAAAGAGTCCCGTATAGGTCGCCGGATTCGAGCGCGGCGTGCGGCCGATAGGCGACTGATCAATAGCAATGACTTTATCCAGATTTTCCTGGCCGACAATATCTTGGAACGAGTCCAATTTCCGGCGTGCCCGGTTCAAATCCACTTCCAGTTTTGGCAAAAGGATGCCGTTAATCAAGGAGCTCTTACCGGATCCCGATACCCCCGTTATGCAGGTTAAAGTCCCCAAGGGTATCTGCACATCGATGTTTTTCAGGTTGTTTTTAGTCGCGCCTTTGATCTTCAGATATTTACCGCTACCTTTACGGCGTTTTGTCGGTATGGGGATGTAGAGTTCACCCGAAAGATATTTTCCCGTCAGAGAACGGGGATTTTTCATCAGCTCACTTGCGGAACCGATTCCCACCAATTCACCACCCTGTTCTCCTGCTAAAGGTCCCAGGTCGACAATGACATCTGCCTCCCGCATGGTCTCTTCATCGTGTTCTACAACTAAGACGGAGTTACCGATATCACGCAGATGTTTTAAAGTGCCAAGTAATTTTTGATTGTCGCGCTGATGCAAGCCAATACTGGGTTCATCTAGAATATAAAGCACGCCCATCAGGCCGGAACCGATTTGTGTGGCTAATCGAATGCGCTGGGCTTCGCCTCCCGACAGTGAGGCCGATGCACGGGCTAAGGTTAAATAATCCAAGCCGACATCCACCAGAAAATTGAGCCGCCCTTTCAGCTCGCGCAGAATCTGATCGGCAATCGCCATCTTTGAGGGACTCAATGCTTTTGTCTCAGCCGCTAAAAAGTCTCCACACTGCCGAATGGGTAAGCAAGTCAAGTCGTAGATATTCTTTTGGCCAAATTTGACCGCCAGACTCTCTTTGCGTAACCTGGCTCCGTGACAGGTTTGACAGGGCGTAACAGACATGTACTGCTCATAGCCCTCGTTGCCTGACTCACGCGACCGCCTTTCCAAAGAAGGGATGATGCCTTCCCATTTTGTGATATAGTCTTCCCCCCTGTTGTACTTCGAATTGGAGGTATCCACCACTAAGCGCTCACCGTTGTTGCCATACAAAATAATATTTTGGGCAGTTTCAGGCAATTTCTCAAACGGGCAATCTAAATCAATACCATACTTCTTAGACAAGGCCAAAATAAACGACCTGCCCCAGGAATTGCGATCGTCCAGATTCCAACCGCCGGCACGAATGGCCCCTTCATTGATCGAAGCCTTGGGATTATCTATAACCAATTCAGGGTCAATCCTGACATGTTGACCTAAGCCAAGACATTCAGGGCATGCACCCAGCGGATTATTGAAAGAAAACATTCGCGGCTCGGGATCCGGGATACTGATATGGCAGTCAGCGCAGGCAAAATGCTGCGAGAACAGCTCCTCGCCTGCCTCTTGAAGTTCCTCATGCTCATAACTGACTAAAAGCAGACCCTCCGCTAATTGAAAAGCGGTTTCGACAGAATCGCTGAGTCTGCTGCGCATACCTTCTTTGCTTACAAGGCGGTCAACAATCACCGAGATATTGTGCTTATGCGTTTTTTTAAGCTTGATTTCTTCTTCCAGCATGAAATCTTCACCATCAACACGCACACGCACGAAACCCTGTTTTTTCAAGTCATTAAAGAGCTTGGTGAATTCACCTTTTCTGTCCCTGACAGCGGGAGCCATGATATAAAGCCTGGCGCCGAGAGGATAGCTCAAAATGCGGTCCAACACTTGGTCTACCGTTTGACGGACAATTTCTTTTCCGCATTCCGGACAATGTGGAGTGCCGGCACGCGCGTAGAGCAGACGCAGATAATCATAGATTTCCGTCACCGTTCCGACCGTCGAGCGAGGGTTTTTTGAGGTGGTTTTTTGATCTATGGAAATAGAGGGTGAAAGGCCGCTGATTTGATCGACATCCGGTTTGTCCATCTGACCCAGAAACTGCCTTGCATATGCCGAAAGTGACTCAACATAGCGCCTTTGTCCTTCGGCAAAAATCGTATCAAAAGCCAAGGTCGTCTTTCCCGAACCGGAGACTCCGGTCAAGACCACCAGCTTTTCACGCGGGATGTCTACATCTACATTTTTTAAATTATGTTCACGGGCCCCTCTGACCCTGATATATTTCTGCATACTGTCACTCGCTTTATCTGTCATTCTCATTTTTTGATTGTAGCACATATGTTTGTTTTATAAAATAATCATTTATGCGATGCTCAAAAAAAGCAAAAAGCCCCTATTTACCGGGCTTTTAGCTTGTGGTGGTGACCCTAACGAGAATCGAACTCGTGATTCCGCCTTGAGAGGGCGGCGTCTTGACCGCTTGACCATAGGGCCGTTCAGGCGTCAGTAATAATACCATTAGCTTGGCACAATTGCCAGATGTATTTTTTGCCGGTGTAAAATTTTTCTTCCTTGCGTAAGTGAAACTACGCCGTGAGTTTGCAGTAAGCCTACGTGCTTTGGTGCGCCTGCCAAAGACAGGGACCAAAATCCACTTCCGAGAAGTGCGCAGTAAAGCTTTCTTGACCCGGGCTGCAGGCATAAAAACCAAAGCGCAACTCAGCCTCAGCTTTATCCAAATGAAAGATACGCAGTGGCTGGTATGCTTCGGCGCTTGTCGCATATTCCACCAGAAAGTCGCTGCCCCGCCTGCTCAGACGCAGATGGAGGGATTTGCAGTCGGGAGGAATCGGCGCCATACTCCAGTCAGAAAAGGCCGCATTGGTCACGACTGCCCCGAGATTCGAATACTCACTATTTTCGCACTCGATGCCGGTTTTTGCCCAATTCGCGCTGTCTTGATAAATAATCAGTCCGGCTTGGGCAAAGCGCTCAGAACCATCAAAAGAGAATTTGCATGAAAAACTGAAATAGGTCTTTGCACTCTCACATAAATACATATGACCGTTATCATGGGAGAATCCGTAATAGGTCCTCTGCCAGAAATCGGTATCGGGCTTTGTTTTGAAGTGCAAGGCATCTGCCGTAAGGCTCAGTACCTCGGCCTCGTTGAGCCACTGAAAATCTTTTATCAAATCCATGCTGATGTCCTCATTTTATTTTGCCGTCACTCTTACAGTTAGACTTATAGTTATTAATGCAGTTGTATGATCACTAGTTCCGAATCACTCATCACCCGTAGCGGAGGGCCCCAGGTCCCTATTCCGGAAGAAATGAGTATTTGCTTTTGACTTCCTTCAATGGTATGTAAACCGTAGTCATAATCATAGATCCATGACGTCATGAGATTCCCCGGGAAAATCTGCCCCTTATGGGTATGCCCGCTCAAGATCAAGTCCGCCTCGGTATCGAGATATTCCATGTAATTGGAGGGCTGGTGGTCCAGCACCAGCACGGGTAAATTACTATCAATCTCCGTCCAACTGATTGCGGTTCTGCGTGTTCCGTCAGCCAGGACAGGACGCGAGTCGCGGCGCCCCACAAGCGTTACAAGATTGGCAACTTCCACGCTTTCATCTTCCAACAAGACGATGCCACTTCGTTCTACCAACCCTTTCATTTGCGCAAAAGTCTGGCCCGAATCATGATTACCCCATACCATATATGTTCCGTAGCGGCTCTCGAGGCGGCGCAATTCCGCACTTATCGCTTCCGGGTCATCGAGTGTCTGATAATTGTCGTTGAAAAAATCACCGGCGATGAAAACCAGGTCCACTTTTTCCGCATTGATCATTGTCACTATCTCTTTGACACGTTGGCTACCGTATTGTTCACCCAGATGCAAATCCGAAAACAGCGCTACTTTTAATGGTTCTGCTAATTCTGCGTCTTTCAGTTCCAGCTCATAATGTTTGAGCACAATGCTTTGGGCATGCCAAGTACCATAGATGACAATGAGGCAAGCGAGTACAAAAACGACCCAGGTGCTCTGCGCTCTGAGGCGGGGGCTGCTTTTTACTCTTCTGAAGAGGCGAATAGTTAAAAGAATCAATTCCCGCAACAGGTGGAGCATGAAAGCATAGGCTAAGAAGGCCAGATAATAATCGGCAAAAGCCGCCACGATGCGTGGTGCCGAACTGCCGGGGATAAAACCATAGACCGCCACAAGCGCCAGCAGAATAGCCGGTATGAGGATGATCCAATAGCGCAGTTTATTAAATTTTTCGCGCAAGGCTTTAAAAAGCTGCCACGACAAGGTCAATTGAGCGGCTAAAACAAGCATAAAGATGATAATGATAAAATAGCGCATCCTGTCAAAAATAGATTAATGACTGATCATCATTAATCTATTTCTTTCTCCTATTTTGAATGACCATGGTGCATAGAAAATCTCATTCGCGCTCTTCCATCGCGAGATACTGACGTCTCTTTTGCACCGTTTTATAGGCCGGTCTGATAATTCTGCCGCCGGAAATCAATTCTTCCAGACGGTGAGCCATCCAGCCGGTGACACGAGCCACGGCAAAGATGGGCGTAAACAATTCTTCCGGGATACCCAGCATGTCATAGACAAAGCCGGAGTAGAAGTCGACGTTGGCGCAGACCACTTTGTCACTCTTTTTCACATTGCGGAAAGTCTCAGGCCCCATGCGTTCCGTTGTGGTGTATAGCAGGTACTCATCCTCCCTGCCGCACTCATAAGCCAATGCACGTGCGTAATCACGCAACAATTTGGTACGCGGATCGGAGAGTGTATAGACCGCATGGCCCATACCATAAACCAGACCGGAGCGATCGAACGCTTCTTTGCGCAGTACCTTGCCCAGATAATCCGCAATTTCCATTTCGGAGCGCCAGTTCTTCACTTCTTTTTTAAGGTCCTGCATCATGGCAAAAGCTTTACCCGAGGCACCGCCGTGCTGTGGTCCTTTGAGCGAACCCATGGCTGCAGCGATGGCTGAATAGGTATCCGTGCCGGTTGAGCTGACCGCTCGACAGGTAAAGGTAGAGTTGTTACCGCCACCGTGTTCCGCGTGTAGAACCAGCGCTAAGTCCAGTGTCCGGGCTTCCAATTCGGTAAAGGTGCCGTCCGGCCGGATCATGTGCAGGAGATTTTCCGCCGAGTTATACTCCGGTAGGGGTGCATGGATGTAAAGGCTGTCGTGGTCAATGTAATGGCGTTTTGCCATATAGGAATATGCGGCCAATGAAGGAAAACGGGCTATTAGGCTAATGCCTTGCATCAACACATATTCAGGACTGATGTTGTCGGGATCCTCATCGTGCGCATATAATCCCAAAACGGAGCGGGCAATTTTATTCATAATATCTTTGCTCGGCGAACGGAAAATATGGTCTTCGATGAAGTTGTGCGGCAAAGCCCTGGCTTCGGCTAGTGCTTTGTTAAAGGTCTCCAATTTGTCGGCAGTCGGTAGATCCCCGTAGAGCAGAAGATAGGCAGCTTCTTCAAAGCCGAATTCTTTCTTTGAATAAAAACCGTTAACCAAATCGGTCACACTATAACCGTGGTAAAACAGGCGCCCTTCAACCGGCAGACGTTCGCCGTCATCCATAATATAGGAGTAGACTTCACCGATATCCGTTAAACCGACTAAAACGCCGGTGCCGTTGTCGTTACGAAGACCTCGTTTCACTTCGTAACGCTGGTACAGATCAGCGGGGATTGCTTGTCGCGATTTTGACTGGGCATAACTATCCAATAAGAATTGCTGGTTCTTAGTCGTGATAAAGCTCATATAAAACCCTCTTTTCTGTTAAATTCGGGCAAAATCAAGCACTGATTTCTGCCGTGAAATTGAGCAAGCCACCTTTGGCTAAAATCGCTCTCTGTCTGTCTGTCAGGCAAAGCAAGCAAGTGAAACTTTTGTTTTTGCTCAGGTTTTTAACCACAACTTCTCCGCTGTTAGCGGTTTCGGCCAGTTGCTCTGCTGCCCGCTCAATGACAAGCTCATCACCCTGCTCAATTTCTGCATAGGTCTGTGGATCTTTAAAAGTCAGCGGCCAAATGCCGTTATTGATGAGATTGGCTTCATGTATACGGGCAAAACTCAAAGCCATAACTGCTTTAATTCCAAGTTGCAATGGCGCCAGAGCGGCGTGCTCACGCGAAGAGCCTTGTCCGTAATTGGAACCGGCGATGATAAAGCCACCGCCCTCGCGTTTAGCGCGTGTCGGGAACTCTGCATCACAGGGCGTCAGGCAAAAATCAGCCAGATAAGGAATATTTGAGCGATAAGGCAGGAGCTGCGCATTGGAAGGCATGATGTGGTCAGTCGTGATATTGTCTTCTACTTTAATTAATGCCTTGCCCTGTAGTTGCTCCCCTATGCCCTGATTGACCGGAAATGGTTTAATGTTAGGCCCGCGTACCACTTCCAATTCAGATCCGTCCGGAGCCGCTTCTATGACCATGTTATCATTGGCCAAAAACGCATCGGGCATTTCTGCTCGCGGCGCGGTGCCCGTTTCACGTGGATCGGTAATAAAGCCGCTCAAAGCGGATACCGCGGCAACCTCCGGGCTGACTAAGTAAACTTGGGCTGACTTCGTTCCCGAACGCCCCATAAAGTTACGGTTGATGGTGCGTAAAGAAACCGCATTGCTGCGCGGCGCCTGACCCATACCGATACAAGGACCGCAACCGGATTCGAGGATACGCGCACCCGCGGCTATCATGTCAGCCAGAGCCCCGTTGGCGGCAATCATGTTCAGGACCTGTTTTGAACCGGGCCCGATAACCAAAGACACATCCGGATGCACGGTTTTACCTTTGAGAATTTGGGCGACTTTCATCATGTCTGTAAACGAGGAGTTGGTACAGCTACCGATGGTCACCTGATCTACTTTAATGCCGCTCACTTCGCTCACCGGAACCACATTGTCAGGACTATGAGGCTTGGCAATCAGCGGCACCAGAGTGCTCAAATCAATTTCAATGCGCTCGTCATAATGTGCGTCGGCATCCGGCAGAATTTCAGCAAACGCTTCTTCCCTGCCCTGTGCTTTCAGGAAAGCCCGTGTCATTTCGTCACTGGGAAAAATCGAAGTCGTGGCCCCAAGTTCCGCACCCATGTTCGTGATGGTCGCGCGTTCAGGAATGGTCAGGTCTCTGAGAGCCGGGCCGCTGTACTCGATAATTTTCCTACGCCGCCTTTGACGGTCATGACGCGGAGAATTTCTAAGATGATGTCTTTCGCGCTGACCCATTCCGGTAACTTACCGCTCAAAACAACATTGGTAATAGCCGGAGCAGTAATGTAATAGGCACCGCCACCCATGGCGCATGCAACATCCAAGCCGCCCGCACCGATGGCAATCATGCCCAAGCCACCGCAAGTCGGTGTGTGGCTGTCCGAGCCTAAGAGAGTTTGGCCGGGAACAGCAAACCTTTCAATATGCACCTGATGACAGACGCCGTTACCGGGTCTGGAAAAGCAACGCCATATTTATTGGCTACGGTCTGAATATATTTGTGGTCATCGGCGTTTTCAAAGCCGGCTTGGAGCATATTATGGTCAATGTACGCCACTGATTTTTTGGTTTTTACCCGGTCTATACCCAAAGCTTCAAACTGTAGATAGGCCATGGTACCGGTGGAGTCCTGAGTCAGGGTCTGATCGATCTTCAAGGCCAGCTCGGCACCCTTTTCTAAGCTGCCACTCAACATATGATTTTTTAGTATTTTCTGCGCAACACCTAAACCCATTTTACGCTTCTCCTCTTATGCAAACTATCTAGCTATTATCCTTTACGCCTGTGACATCTGTCAAACAGAACTGCTGGCGGGACGGCGTAACTTTGATGGTGGTGGTAAGAGAAAGAAGATCTATGCGTCAAATAGCCTTGCCACTTTCGCTAATACGCTTAAACAACTGGTAACGTGCATCTCGTTTGGGGAAATTGTATGAACTTAACGGAAGGTACGAGCATGTTATCCGACTCATTGATTTTTCGTAGCTCCCCCAGTTTAACAGATTTTTCGATCGCTTCCAGCTCTAGTCTTTGTTTTCTGCTTCGTTTGAAATCATGCCACGTGATTTTTCCACCATTGAAGTAATGCTCTCTCAGCTTTGTCATTTGACCTAAGCCCTCATCCATCCAAGCCATAGGACGCATCGACAGACGCTCACTCAAACAGTGACTGACAAACCCTCCGCACAACTGATTCCGCTCTTGGGGTCTTTTGTCCAGATTTCTATCCCCTTCCAATTGCTCAGGATGTAGTTTTGAATTGCCTTGACACGTTCAGGATCTTTTTCGTAAACCTCTGACAAAAGTTTAACGAGACGCTTAAATTCCTTTTTATCCGCATCAAACAAACTATCTCTTAACTCCAGATCCTACACTGTCCACTGAGCCAGTTGTTTTATGACCTGAAGACATGAAATCGATCCAATACAAAGCGACTGTTAGGAAGCCAGCTTCGACCACTTTGTATCCGCAGCACCATCACCATGCAGGTAGATTTGAAGGTTTTCCGCTTCCGGATAACGCCTGCTCTATTCGCTCTGCCACATTGGACCAAAAACTCTCAACACTGCCTTTATACGCAAACTTATGAACCTTATGGGGTAAGACCCCCTTCTTTCCTACGCGACGTGCAGGCTCATGAATAACGGCTAATTTTACCTCGCGATTACGACGACCATCCTGTACCGATACATGGTCTTCATCGGCTTGTACATGAATAATGGGGACCGCCTCTTTCCTCGCTTTCAGTTCAACGTCCGGCACAGCGACCTCTTGTAAAACACGCTTCACACTTTGCTTGCTGACACGGTTTTCACAGGCTATGGCTGAACTCATCCGATAGGAATGCAAAACCGCCTCATTACATAGCGCGGCCTTCAAGCCTTGATTAATCCGCTCGTGTTTCTCGATGCCTACCAACACATCTAAAAGAAACGCGCGTTTGCCATTCTTTCGATTAACGTAATAGCGCCTCGTGTAGTTCAGTGTCCCTAAGACGGTTTCTTGGACCCTTGCCACTTTTTTGTGGATTATCCATTCCGGCCTCAAATCGGCATGATCGGCTAAGGCCTGGTCGGTGCTTTCCAACTTCTGTTTCATCACCGACAGTGCAAAACGCTTGCAAGCGTCTGATTTCTTCACTCGTCTGGGCAAATCCTTTCTCCAACAATTCAATTTCAAACATCTCATAGATGAATTGCTGCGCCATTTCCTGTAAACTGTTCATAAGAGATTCTGCGACCTTTCGTTACTGTTTTTCAGCAACAACTACTTTAACATAGGTCCTCGAATCTCTCTTTTATTTTTTAACCACCACCTAAATCGTTACGCCAACTGCTGGCGGAAAAGACACGAAAGGAGACTAAATGGCGTTTAGCCAACAAAGGTTTTACCGTCAGGTAAGACGAGTTCTGCGGCTTTTGCCGTTTTAAAATTAAAGCTCATGGCAAAAGACGCGGGACCTACCCTACCCAAATACATACAGGGAATCAGGGTGAACCAAGACGCCATAGAGAGTTCGACCGTCGGCGTGGTTGAGTTCCCAACAGTGGCAAAAGCCGAAGTGGCTTCAAAGACCAAATCAACAAAGTCAAAACGATTGGCGAGGATGTGTTCTCTTTCAAAGATCAGTAACAAAAAACTGGCTACACCGATAATACTGACACCCAGAAACATGATGACAAAGGATTTGATGAAGATCTCATTGTTAAGTTTGTGACGGCCGATTACGGGATTTTTCTTACCACGCAGGAAGGAAAAGGCACCAAAAAGAATCACAGAAAAAGTAGTGTTTTTGATACCGCCGCCGGTCGAAGCGGGCCCGGCACCGATAAACATTAAGATGATGGAAATCACTTTGGATGGCTGCGTCAAGGCCACCTGATCGATGGAATTGAATCCTGCCGTCCTCAGTGTGGTGGATTGAAAGAATGCGGCGATGGGTTTTTGCCAGCTATCTAACTGACCCATGGACATCACCCGCTGGTTGTTCCATTCCAAGAATGCAAAAAAGAGTGTGCCTACCAAAAGCAGCATCGCTGTCGCACCCAAGACCAGTTTGCTGTGAAAATGTAACTTATGGGTTTTACGCAAATCAATTAAATCGGTCCAAACAACGAAGCCTAAGCCGCCCACAATAATCATGAGTGCTGTCATCATCAGCACGATCGGCTCATCATTCCAAGTATTGAGATTTGTGAAACGCCCGCGCACATCACCCCAAAGGTCAAAGCCCGCGTTACAGAAGGCGGATACGGCTTGAAAATAGCCACGGCGGATAGCCGAAAGTAGCGGAACATGCTGGGCGAAACGCCAAGTTAGTATGGTACCGCCAATGAATTCGCAGGAAAAAGTTATCAGGAGAATTTTTTTGACCAAGGCTTTGGCATCAACAAAGTTTTCACTGCCTGTTGATTCCTGCATGGCAAGCATGGTGCGAAATTTCACCTTTTTTCGTGCCGCGAGCATGAAAAAAGACATAATGGTGACAATACCTAAGCCACCAATCTGGATCAGCGCGACAATGACAAACTGACCGAAATGAGTCCAGTATGTCGCGGTATCCACCACCACCAGCCCGGTCACACAGGTGGCCGATGTGGCTGTAAAATATGCAACTAAAGGGTGGGTCCACTGACCGCTTTGTGCCGCAAAAGGCAAGCAAAGCAAGAAACCTCCTATTAAGATTGTTAATGCAAAACCTATGGTGATGGTACGGGTAGGGCTGCTGAAAACCCATTGTTTGGTCTTTTGATAAAGGGTTTTATGTGGGGTCATTATTTCTGAGCTTTTATGTTTACTGACATGTTCCAGCTGCACCGGGTCTACCACATCGCCATAAAGGGAGCCTTCATCTGCTTCGCGATAGTTACTGTGGCGCTTGGCTTCCAGTGCCGCTTCCTGTATGGCTTGATCGTCCTCATTAGGCGTGGCCACGGCTTCCACTCTGCGCGCCAAGGGCTTTGCACTGGCTTTTACCTGATCGTTTTTTTCTACATTTAGGAGCTCTTGTTCGCCGACGTCCTCATTCATGCAACATTTACCATCGCTTTCCAAAGCAACTCGAAATAGGCTTCGTCCACAACAATTAACATGTTGTCGTGCGCCTGCATCACCAAGTCACCTGTAGGCATCAATACAGAGCCATCTGCGCGCGTAATCAAGACGACCTTCGCATCACCCGGAAATTCGTAATCGAGTAAGGTCTTACCGACCGCTTTAGCCTTTTCATGCAGGGCAAATTCAACGATTGCCTTGGTGTTTCCGGGTACGCTAAAGGCTACCCTCATCCCTAAATACTCAACTTCTTGGTCGATAATATCGGCGAGCAGATTCGTGCTAGAAAATGCCTTGTCGACACCAAAGAGTTGGAATACTTTTTCGTTTTTGGGATTATTGATTTTTGCCACTGTCGACTTAACCTTGAAATGTTGTTTAGCCAGCTGGCAGGCCACCAAATTGACTTCGTCCAAGCCGGTCAAAGCAATCAGCATGTCGGCTTCTGCACAGCCCGCTGCCGCCAGCACCGCAACCTTGGTACCGTCCCCTTGCAGGACTTCCACTTCCAATTCATCAGCCAAACGCTGGCTCGGTGCATCGCGATTTTCTATAACCGTTATCTCATGTCTCTTCTCAGCTAAGAGCAGCTGACATAGATAAAAGGCGACTTTATCACCGCCCACAATGATAAGTTTCATTTTACTTCCTCCATTTCAAAGAGGACAATTTCGTCTTGCGCCTGGAGTAAGAGCTGCTGTTTGGCAAAAAGATACCGCCCCCCGCGTATCACGGCAAGAATCCTTTTTCTAAAGTTTCCTCAACTTCCAAGACCGACTGACCATAAAAATCTTCCAGCAATTTTTCTTTTTTGAGAATCATATTGTTACCAAAAAGATTAAGACTGCGGTATTTTTCACTATCAAAGAGACGCTCCATAATATGTTCGGCCTGGATACTGGTCGAGCATACGGTTTCCAGTCCCATGTCGTTAAAAACCTGATTGTTTTCCTGGTTTAAAGTGCGCACCAAAACACGCGGCACATTAAAAATGACTTGGGCAACTTCGGCAGCCATGACATTAATATTTTCATTGCTCGACACTGCGATAAAGGCATCGGCCGTTTCAGAGCCGGCTTGACGCTGTGCATCTATGTCGATGGCTTTAGCTTGGATTTTCAAACAATCGATGTCTTCGACAGCTTCCAAGTTTTCGGGCTTTTCCTCAATGATGATGAGGTCGTGCCCCATATTGTGAAGTTGATGGGCTAGGTATGCTCCAACGCGCTCACAACCTGCTATGATGATTTGCATATGCTTATAACTCCCTGAAATGATAAGCCAAAATAGCTGCAGCTGCAGCCGCGTTGAGCGAATCAGCCTTCCCACACATAGGAATATTAGCACTTTTGTCGACCATGGCAAGGGCTTCCTTACTCAGGCCTTCACCCTCATTTCCGATGAGAATCGCCACGCGCTGCAGCGGCGCGAAATCAGCAAGATTTTGACCTTCAAGCGCCGTGCCGATACAGAATACGGCGGATTGACGGAATCTTTCAATAACTGCGGTTACCGGACCAAAAAACGGGATCAACGGAATGAAAAGTGCCGATCCCATTGAGGCACGTAAGGCTTTGGGGGCGAAAGGCTGCGCTGTTCCCTCAGAATAAAAGATTGCATCATAACCCAGTGCTTCTGCGGTTCTGATTATACTTCCGACATTGCCGGGATCCTGTACCTTTTCGAGCACAAAGCAACGAAATGGCTCCCTTCCACTCATAAATTCTAAAACTGCGGTTTCGGTCAGGGGCTGTGTTTTTTTCAAAACCAGAACCACACCCTGAGGTGACTTGGTCTCGCTGAAACGCGCCATGATGCGGCCGGAAACGACTTGGAGCGGGCACTTCCCGCTTGTCAGCTCCTGGAGTGTGTTAAAACGCTCAGCCTGCCTCTCGGGATAATCTTCATCCACCAGGCAACTTTGCACTTCAAATTTGCTTGTTAAGGCCAACTCAACCAAGCGATAACCTTCTGCAAGAAAGTAGTCCTCGCTTTTTCCCTTGCGCCAAAGCTGCTCATAGGCACTGATGCGGGGATCTTTTATATCACGAATGCTCTGCATCTGCACTTTCCCTTAAAACCTGAAGATAACAAAAGACGGACAAGTTGTCCGTCTCTCACTCTTGTTCTAATAATTAAATTGCTTTTTTGACTTGCTCACAAATCTGTGTAAAAGCCTGCGGATCTGTAACGGCAATATCTGCCAGAACTTTACGATCCAAGCCAATGCCACTTTTCTTCAAGCCGTTCATGAAACGGCTGTAACTGATACCGTTCATACGAGCGGCTGCATTGATGCGGGCAATCCATAAACGTCTGAAGTCACGTTTCTTGTTTCTGCGATCGCGGTATGCATAGCTCAGGGATTTCATCACCTGTTGATTCGCAACTTTGAACAATTTACTTTTACGGCCAAAATAGCCCTTAGCCAGTTTTAAAACTTTTTTGTGACGTGCTCTGCTGTTGACGCCTCTCTTCACTCTTGCCATGTTTATAGCCTCCTAGACCATTCGAATCAAATACTTTTCTGTAGCTTATTTATACGGGATCATTTGTTTGATGTTCGCTTCGTTAGCCGGCGAGGCGACAACAGAACCGCGTAAATTGCGTTTGGTCTTAGCGCTTTTACGTGTGAGTTTATGCTTCTTATAGGCTTGGAAACGCAAAACTTTTCCGGTACCGGAAACTTTGAAGCGCTTCTTCGACGAGCTGTGTGTTTTCTGTTTAGGCATGATTTCCTCCTTATTTCTTTCCGACGACATCAGGCCATGCTGATTGCCGAGGCGAAAGCTGTTTATTGTTTTTTAGGTGCCAGGTACATCACCATATTGCGGCCTTCGACTCTGGCGGGACGGTCAACTTGAGCAATGTCTCCACATTTTTTGACAAAATCGTCCATGACGGCGTAACCCTGCGAAGTATATGCCATTTCTCGGCCGCGAAAGCGAATCGAAACTTTCACACGATCACCATCCTGCAAGAACTTGACGGCATTCTTCACTTTATAGGCCAAGTCATGTTCCTCGGTTGAGAGCTTTAGTCCGACTTCTTTGACTTGCACAACCTTCTGCTTCTTCTTCGCTTCTTTCTCGCGTTTATTCTTTTCAAAAAGAAACTTCCCGTTATCCATGATGCGGCAAACCGGGTTATCAGGATTATTGGCAATCAATACCAAATCCAGTCCCGCAGCTTCAGCTTTGGCCAAAGCCTGTTCGATAGGAACGACGCCTACCATTTGGCCGTTTTCATCAATCAAACGCACTTTACTGTATGGAATTGCGGCGTTGATCGCCTGTCCGACATTTTTCTTAGCGATGGGTTTTGTACCTCCGTAAAATAAAAAAACCGATAGTCCTCGACATCGGCAAAAATAAAGCCCCCAACGGCTGAACGCTGATTAACCTCTTCGTAAGCACTTGAGGTGAGAATTACTTCTGCTTGATGTACTCAGCTATGTTAGAACGTTCGGAGCAGATTGTCAAGTAAAACTGGCCGCTTTCAATAAATCACTCATTCTTTTTTCGATTTATTTTTCATTGGCGTAATTGATTCCCTTATTACGTTTACGAATTTGTGGGCTCAGGCTGGCTTTCTTAGAATCCTAGTTGATACGTGATTGTGAAATCAGATGAATGGCAAAACTGAGGACATGAGATGAATTCTGTTGAACTGCTTACCAAAATTTTGAGTGAACACGAGATTACACAAAATCAGTTAGCCAAGATTTTGCTTGTTTCCGATACCAATATCTCCAGATGGAAAAATGGTGTGTATCCTTTGCCTCTGCGTGTGGCATGTCTGATTTCTTACCATTTTGGCATTCCTCTTGAAGAGGCGATTGACTATGACAGAGTCATTGCACCTTATACCAAAACCATTGCTCGCTACAGCAAAAATAAGGACTCGAGTGCCGTTTATCATGAGCAAGATGAGAGTAAACGCTATCAGAATGTATTGGCCATTGCGGAAGATCTGCAGGCTTTTAACATTTCGTACAGTGAGCTCATGATGGATGCAAGTCTGCAGGTCTATGAACTCGATATTGAAAGCAGTGACCTTAATTTCCGCAAAGGCGATTTGCTTTTCTATAAAAATGAGCCCCCTTATCAAAAGGGTTATGCTTTGTATATGGACGCTCAGAAACAAACGCAGGTGGTCTACCTGAAGCAACAGGGACGTGAGCTCTTTTTGCAAGCCCTCGATATCAAAGCTGAACTGATTCGCTACGGGAAAGAGGCTCGCGGCAAAGGCCAGATCCTGGGAAAAATTCTTTATCTTGTACGTCGATGCGAGGATCTTTAGTCGTTGTAGTATACTGAGAAAATCTATTCTTAATATCTCGGAGGCGACTATGATTGCAAAAAATATTGCCCAAGAACTATCCGGTTCTTCACTTATCCGTGAAATGTTTGAAAAGGGTCAACGTCTGCGTGCTGAATTTGGCGCTGATCAAGTGTTTGATTTCAGTCTGGGTAATCCTGATTTGCCTGCACCCCCAGAAATCAAAGCTGCTCTCATTGCAGCAGCTGAACAAAATGACCATGCCTATATGGCCAACGCCGGCTATATGGCGCTGCGTGAGCTCATAGCCGAACAGGAGACAGCTGCGAGTGCTAAGGCTATTCAGGCCGGAGGCGTTGTGATGACGGTCGGAGCTGCCGGTGGTTTAAATGTCACATTACGTGCCTTATTGGACGAAGGTGATGAAGTCATTTTGCTCACGCCGTACTTCCCTGAATACATCCCCTACGTGAATCACTGTGGCGGTAAAGTCATAGTGGTGGATTGTGCGCCTACCGATTTCATGATTAATTTTCCCGCCCTCAAAGAAGCATTAAATGCAAAGACCAAAGCCATCATCCTCAACTCACCCAACAATCCTTGTGGCAGAGTCTACCCGGCCGCCGATCTTGATCAGCTCAATGAACTGCTTTTGCAACAAGAGCAGAGAATTTATGTCCTGGCCGATGAACCCTACGCGGAAATTGTTTTTAATGGTCACATCACCCCCTCACCCCTGCGTCATTTTAAGAATGCTTTACGTATCTATTCGTGGTCAAAAGCCTACTCTTTGCCCGGAGAAAGAATCGGCTACATCGCTGTTTCGCCCGATTGTGCGGATTATGAGCGCCTGACCGCCGCTTTGGTTTACCTCAACCGCAGCCTTGGCTTCGTCAATGCCCCTGCCATCTGGCAGCAAGTCATTTTGAAGGTGGGAAAACTCAACTGTCCGCTTGAGGCCTACGAAGCACGCGTCGATCGCCTCTGCGCAATCTTGAATGAAAGTGGCCTTGCCTGCAGCAAGCCGGAAGGAGCTTCTATCTCTTCCCTAAGACACTTGGACTAGATGATAAAAAGTTCGTCGATTTTTTAGCTGAATACCATATCCTAGCCGTGCCGGGAACGGCTTTTGGTGCACCGGGATATATTAGACTTTCAAGCTGTGTGCCCTGGTCAACGATTGAAGGTTCGGCTGAAGCTTTTAATCAAGCCATTTCAGCGTGGCAAAAGCAAAGCAGTTAAAACAAACGGCTTCTACCCGCCCGGTAGGTATTGGACGCGCCTTAATCCTGGGGCGTAATGATTAGCAAACCTTCACCGGAATCTAACCTACAGGTAAAATGCCATAAAGGTTGAACAGCGGCTGCAAAAGCCGCTGTACTTATTTCATCGAAATACGCCGGATAATTACTGATGGCAATGGAAGATCCGCGAGGGATCGTATGCTTGTTTTGATACGATAAGCCACTGAAACTTAAGCCTTCAAGGCTTGCGCCGACAGCCAGAAACGAAACCAGTGGTCGATAGGCAAATTCTTTGGAGAAGGCCAAGCTGCAGTGCTCGGGGCCTTGTAAAGCGCGAAAGAGGCTTTTGCCATCCGACAAGGCCACATCCATCCCTAAACGCTTTAAACGTAGCATCATTTCAATATTCATCAGCACATGATCAGGTCTATCAGGACCTAAGCCACAGAACAGCAACACGCGTGTCGCCTTATTGGAGATGATGCTTTCAATCAGCAACTCACCGTCAGTGGCATTTTTTCGGATCGGGTAACGTTGTACCTCTGTCGGGCTCTTTTTTAAGTTTTCAAGTATTGCAGGGTCAAGTGAATCAAAATCACCCAGCAGTAAATCGATGTCCAGCCCACAAGCCAGTGCTGTCGCAGCGCCAAGATCAGCAGCAAAAACCTGCGTTTGTTCAGTAGATGTGTTGCGAAAATCACGGATAAGTTTACGCAGTAAGTCTGTATCGGCAACATGACCGCCCAAAAAGGCTAAGGCTTGCATACTTTAAAACTGCGAATGGCGGCCAGAGGATCGGCAGCATTGAAGATGGCGCTTCCGGCAACCAGGATACTGGCACCTGCAGCTAGGATTTCATCGGCGTTGTCTAAAGTGACACCACCGTCCACTTGGATATGGACCGGCAAGCCGCGTTCGTTCAGCGTTTCACGCAGGCGCCGTATTTTTTCGGTCATGGTAGGAATATAGGCCTGACCGCCGAATCCGGGATTGACGGACATAATCAAGACCAAATCAACGTAGGGCAGGATTTCATCCAGCGTGCTAAGCGGTGTTGCCGGGTTCAGGGTAACGCCTACACCCATATCATGCGCGCGAATGTCTTGTACCACGCGATGCAGATGGGGACAGGTTTCGACGTGCACCGTCAGCAGATCCGCACCGGCTTGGGCAAAGGCGCCCACGTACTGTTCTGGATTACTGATCATTAAATGGACGTCAAACGGTACCTGGCTGTATGCTTTTATGCCCTTCAGTATCGGCAGGCCAAAACTGATGTTCGGTACAAAGTGTCCATCCATCACGTCCACATGCAACATGTCACATTCCCGGGAAACCAGTTTGACATCACGACCCAGATTGGCCGCATCAGCAGATAAAATGGATGGAGCAACGAGAACACAAGGGTTTTGGGGATCATACGCAGGGAAAAGCATCGCTATATCCTACCTTCTTTTCTAAGATTTTCAGCGTTAAGAATTTGTTCTAACAGTATATCATAGCGCGCATATCTGCCGCCCTGTAAAGCACGTTCGGATAAACTGTCTTTCACGGCGCAAGCCGGTTCATTTTTATGCCTGCAATCCGCAAAACGGCAATTCATACTAAGTGCCTGAATATCCGGAAAAGCAGCGTCCAAATCCGCCCTGCTCAAGGTCAAATCACCGACTTCCAAGGCACTGAAGCCCGGGGTATCAACGATATAGCCATGCTGAAAAGGGATTAATTCAACGTGTCGGGTGGTATGTTTACCCCGGCCCAAGCGTTGACTGACTTTACCCGTATCCATGTATTCATCATTAAGGATGGCATTAACCAGACTCGATTTGCCGACACCGGATGCTCCGGCAAAAGCCCAAACGCTATCTGCCAAGTGTTCTTCGGCATAACTCAAGACACTTTCTCCCATGACTGTGGCTGCGCTCTCCAACACGTCAAAACCCGCTTCACGATAGGCAGCGATTTCAGTATTGATACTTTCGGAATTCGCCGTCTCGGCGAGATCGGTCTTTGTCAAAACAATACAGCGACCTAGCGCAAGACTCGCCGTGTAAGCCAGCATCTTATCAAGAAACAGAAAATCCGGTTCCGGGCTGCTCATGGCCAAAACAATAAACACAAAATCCAAATTTGCCATCGGAGGCCGCAACAAAAGATTTTTTCTGGGCAAAACTTCGTCGATACGCCAGGGAATGTCGACATCACCGGATGGGCTGAAACAAACCAAATCTCCGGGCAGTACAAGAAACTGCGTTTTGCGAAAAATGCCACGCGGTTTAGCCAAGTAATTTTCGCCCGCTTCATCCGCCAAGGTGTATAAGCCACCTACAGCGCGAATCACACGAGCCGTATTCTGAGCCGGGCTACTTTCCATCATTATGGTGCAACAGTCGGTGCTTCAGTCACCGGTGGTTCTGTCGGTGGTGGTTCGGTCGGGGGCGGATCAGTCGGTGGCGGATCCGTGACGATCGGCGCCGGTGACGGCGATGGTGAGGGGGACGGTGAGGGGGACGGCGAAGGACTCGGACTGGGTGTCGGAGTCGGGGTGGGCGTCGGAGTCGGTGACGGAGAGGGCGTCGGACTGGGATGGATATCACCCCATGTTGCAACGATCAATGTCACAGGCGTACCGTCTTGCACCTTGGTACCAGCCGGCGGGGTGGTTTCGATGACATAGAGAGAGTCGTCCGGTGGATTATCCATACCTGAACGCAAACTCTTGACGGGTTTCAAACCCATGGAGGTCAAAAGCTGTGCAGCACTGAGATATCGCTCATTAGCCAATTGCGGCAGTATAACGTCTTCTTTGCCCTGGCTGACGTAAACAAGGATCGTAGCGCCCGGTTGCACCACACTACCCGCTGCCGGGTCCGTGCGGATGACCGTGTTGGCCGCTACATTGGCATTGTTTTCCCATTGTATTTCGGGTACCCAATTGTTTTCTGCCTCTATGGCTTTTGAGACCTGGAAAAATTCCTGGCCGGTAAAGTCCGGCAAGACCAGTGAATCACTGCCCTTGCTCACGGTAAGAACAAGATTGGTCAAACCGGTAGGATTCAGTTCGCTTCCTTCCGGCGGGTCCTGACTGATGATAATACCGGCGGCAAAATCCGAGCTGGCGACATATTTGGGTTCATAAGCAGTAAAACCGTCACTGCGGAACTTTTGAACCACATCGTCGTAGTTGAGGTTCACATAGTTTTCTAAAACATACATGTTCTTGGCCGTCGTGCCATCCTGCGGTTGGAAAGTCTTAAGAATATTGGATGCCACGGCAATGACCACCACAATTCCGATAAGTAAGACTGTTACCACGATACCTATTTCCCGACGGCGGGATCGCCTCCGGTCGCGGATCTGTTGTTCCATCATTTGAATTTTGTCATAGTTGGCATCTCCCCGCAGCCCTTGCATGGAAGTTGTGGGTTCAGCCGAATCTAACACGGCTGGAATAACGCCATAAACACCATTGGGATTAATGAGAAAAGCATCTAACTCATCAATAAGCTCACGGGCGTTAACATATCTCTGCCTAGGGCTTTTTTGGATACATTTCATGACTATATCGCTCAAGCCTTGAGGAATATCATCACTAATCTCGTGCGGTGGAACCGCTTGTTCCTGTAGATGTTTGATTGCAACGGCGACTGAAGTTTCTCCATCAAAGGGGACATCACCGGTCAGCATTTCGTAGAAAAGTATACCGAGAGAGTATAAGTCCGCGCTCTCCCCTACCAGTCCGCCACGTGCTTGCTCTGGCGAAAAATAGTGCACCGAACCCATGGCGTTACCACCCGCCAGGGTGATGGTATTTGAGGTGCTGGCTCTGGCAATACCGAAGTCCGTAACCATGGCATTGCGTTCCGGGGTGATCATGATGTTGTGTGGCTTAATATCGCGATGCACCACCCCCGCTTCATGGGCGTGCTCCAAAGCCAAGGCCACCTGCATGCCGATCGGCACTGCTACGCGCCAGTCCAGTTTGCCATAATGATCAATCATATCCTTGAGGCTGGTCCCCTCAATATATTCCTGAATCATGTAGCGCATACCTTTTTCTTCACCCACACCCAGGACTTTGACGATATTGGGATGATTGAGGCTGGAGGCCGCTTTCGCCTCTGTATCAAAGCGCTGAACGAATTCATCATCATTGGACAATTCTTCTTTAAGCACTTTGACTGCTACTTTGCGTCCGGTCTTTAAATCCTGCGCCAGGTAAACATAAGCCATACCGCCTTGTCCCAAAATACGCATAATTTTAAAGCGCTGCCCCAGCACAACGCCATTATTTAAGCCATACTGAACTTTGCTGTTCATTTAATACCTCACCTGTCTCAGCTGACCTGACCGACAATCACGGTGACATTATCCATGCCAGCCGTATCATTGGCAAGTTTAATCAGCTTCTTGACCGCTTCACGCGGATTATTTTCATGTTTAAGTACCTTTTTAAAATCAAGCTCTTCGACATAGTCATGTAGACCATCGGAGCAGAACAAGAGTTTATCACCTTTGGCCAAGCGAAATTCAATCACGTCCGCTTTCACATAATCACGTGAACCTAGCGCACGTGTAACGACATTTTTTCTTTTATGCTGTCTGGCTGCTTCAGGACTTAAGTCGCCGCGGTCGACCAAGACCTGCACCAGGGTATGGTCACTGGTCAACTGCATAAGACGGTCAGCTCTCAAAACATAAACCCGGCAATCCCCGATATGTCCGATTAACAAGCGTTCATTGTTAACGATGCCGACGGTCAGGGTCGTACCCATCCCCCGAAATTCTTTATTTTCCAAGGATTGCAGATAGACCTTTACATTGGATTTCTCTACCACTTCCGCAAGAATTCTTTTTAACTGATTGCTATCCATGCTCATATTGATTTGTCTGGATAACGAAGTGGAAACATACTGGACGGCTGTGCTGGAGGCTACCTCACCTTTTTGGTGTCCCCCCATCCCGTCAGCCAGAATCACGACAAAAGAATTGCGCTCCGAACCAGCCAAAACAACATAGGAGTCCTCATTGTTATGGCGTTTCAGACCGACATCGGTCGCTGCTGCAAAATCAATTGCCGCAATCATTCTTCCAGTCTTCTCCTTAACTGCCCGCAGGCGGCCATGATATCTCTGCCTAAGGCTCTGCGAATGCTACAGGGAATGTGAGCCTCGTCCAATACTTGCTTAAACTGTTTGATGCTTTGCATGCTGCTACATGCGAAGCGACTGCCCGGGAAAGGATTGGCAGGAATCAGGTTGACGTGACAGAGCATTGATTTGAGTAAACGGACCAGTTTTTGTGCATCAGCTACGCTGTCATTGACTCCACTGAAAAGGGCATATTCAAAACTGATTCTACGCCCACTGTGTTTTACGTAATACCTGCAAGCAGCCAATAATTCATCGAGCGTGTAACGTTTGGCTATCGGCATGAGCTCCTGTCTGGTCTGATCATCAGCCGCATGCAAAGAAACTGCCAAGGTTACAGGGATATGTTCATCGGTGAATTTTAGCATTTCAGGTATCAGACCGCAAGTTGATACGGTCATATTGCGGTAACTGATATTGAATGTTTCGGGCTTGTGTGCTTCTTGTAAGAACATCATTAAGTTGTCGTAGTTTTCGAACGGCTCACCTACACCCATGACCACGACATGACTGATTCTTTTGCCACTACGACGCGCCACTAAGCGCAATTGTGCCAGCATTTCACCGGCACTGAGATTTCTAGCAAAACCCGCCTTCGTCGAGGCACAAAAACGACAACCCATGCGGCAACCGGCCTGCGAAGAAATACAAACCGAACGGCCGTAACGATACTCCATATAAACACATTCAACGATATTGCCATCGTGCAAACGAAAAACAAATTTTTTGGTCTCATCCAGTTCTGACTGATATTCCTCAATACACTCCAGGCTGCAAAATGCATAGCGCTCCGCCAGAGTAGAGCGTAGTTCCTTGGGGAGATTGCTCATTTCCTCAGCCTCTTCTACCCCTTTATCCAGCCAGGTACAAAGCTGTTTAAAGCGATAGGCCGGCAGGCCATACGTACTAAGCTCCGCGAGCAATTCAGCGCGGGGAATATCATAAATATAAGGCTTCTTTTTATTCTTCATAGCGTTAAGCTTTCTTTCGGAGTTGGGCGATGAAAAAGCCTTCACTCCCGTGGATATGGGGGTATAAATTTAAAAGTCCGGGGCTTTCGCATAATTGTTTCTTTGTAAAGGGGATCTCGCTCAAAGCTTTCGGCAGAGACTTCAAATCTGTGAGCGTAAAGGCATCTTTCTGACGCCCGAGAAAAGCGGCTATCTGCTTTTGGTTCTCTAAGGATTCAGGGTACAGGTGCTGTAGATCAGGATACCGTCGGGTTTGAGTGCCTGAGCCGCATGATCAAGTATAGCTGCCTGGGTCTCAAGAAGTGCAGCGTCCCAGTGCTCTTGGTTCAAACGCAGTTCGGGTTTGCGCTGCAGTAAGCCCAATGAAGAACAGGGCACATCTGCCAGCACCAGCTCATACGTCCCGTGTTCTTGCTCAGGAAGGGCTACCGTAGCATCTCTGCACTGCGTTTTGATATCGTGGATGCCAAGTCGGACCATGTTCTCCCGTATTTTTTGTACCCGGGACGCATGTAAATCGTTCGCTGTAATTTCAACTGCAGGCGCCAGTAGATCGTGTAGTTGTAGGCTTTTGCCGCCCGGAGCGGCACAAAGATCTAAAACCTTCCTGGGTTGATGGTAAGCAGCAATGATTGCCGGTAATTGAGCCGCCCTGCCTTGGGCGATTAAAAAGCCTTCCTGCCATGCTTGTAGATCGGTCAGGCTGCGTTCGCCCAACGCAAGGGAGATCGTTTTTTCCGGCCAATCAAGTCGTTTGACTGTGACCCCCTCGCCTTCCAAACTCTCAATAAGCAGATTTTCGTCAAGCGCACTTATACCGGCTCGTAGGCGCAAATACAGGGGTGCCTCCTGATTGACCGCTTGCCAATAGGCCGCTAATCCTGCAGTATCTGCCTTGAGAGGCTCGGCCGCTAAACAGTGATTGATTTGTTCGAACAATGCGGGATGCACAGCGGCAGCTTCAGCTCCGGTGCTCGGGTAAGCAGGTAATTGGCGTAAGAGCGCGCGTAAAACAGCATTGGCATAGCCGCTCAAGCCGCGATGGCTGTATTTTTTCACCATTTCGACCGCTGTGTTCACGGCCGCCTGTGGCGGAATATTAGGCGAAAAATAAATCTGAAAGGCAGCCAGGCGCAAGGCGTTACGTACAAGCGGGTCCAAATCCGCAATAGGCTGTTTGCTGAATTTTTGCAGGCAGGAATCAAGCCCCACCTGCCGGGATAATGTGCCATAGAACATGGCGGTGGCTTGTTTGAGTTCACGTTGATCGAGTATGGATTTGTTGATGAGTGAAGACAAGGCTAAAGTGCTGTATGCACCTGCTTGATCTGTTTTATACAAGGCTTGCAAAGCCAATTCACGGCCGCTAGAGGGCGAACGGAAACGTAGGGGTAAGTGTTTTGCCATTTCAACTCAAAACCTCACCGTCTTTGATACCTAAACTAAAGTCCTTTGCCGTAAGGCGCTTGGCTCCCTCAAGCTGCACTTCTTCCAGCTGCAGCAGCGAAGGCTCGCCAGCACCGCAACGCACAAAAAGGCCTTGCTTTTTAGCCTTTATCAGTGCACCAGCTGCTAAAGCCTGAAGCTCAGACGGAACACTTGTCCATAATTCGGGCGCAATGACATGCGCCCGGTGTATTTTCAAACGTTTGTCTCCTAAATAGCCATAAGCTCCGGGCCAGGGATAAGTCGCCCGCACCAGCTGGGCGATGGTTTTAGCATCGCTATGCCAATTTATTTGGCCGTCCTCTTTTTTCAGCAGTCGTGTAAAACTCGCCTGCTCATGCGCCTGTTCAACGCCTGAGAGTGCGCCGGAAATAATCCTGGGTAAATCCGTGACAGCCATTTCGGCAGCCAGATTGGCCAGGGCGGCACTTAGTTCCGGATAATACATCTCGTCGCTGATTTTCAGTTCACGTTGCGAAAAAACTGCCCCGTGATCAAGCTCCGCATCCATCCGCATCAAGCTAACTCCCGTATACGCATCTCCGTTAAGCAAGGCAAACTGAATCGGTGCCGCACCACGATATTTAGGTAAAAGTGAGGCATGCAGGTTTAAAGCTTCACATTTGGGCAGACTGAGAATGTCATCAGGCAAAATCCGCCCGAACGCGCAGGTGAGTAAAAAATCCGCATCCAAGCCTCGCAAAGCCTCACGTAAGACGCCGTCCCGCATTTTTAAAGGTTGCAGAACAGGAATATTATGTTGCAAAGCCAGCGTTTTCACCGGAGTTGGTATAACTTCTTTGCGTCTCCCCTGCGCCTTGTCGGGTTGACTGACCACAGCCAGGACCTCAAAAGCGGGGTCATTTAACAATGCCGCCAATGGTGGCACGGCAAATTCAGGTGTGCCCATGTATACAAGTCTAATCTTCTTCATCAAACAAGTCCTCGGCTTTCACCAGATCGCCGATTACCTTCTCTTTAAAAAGAATACCGTCCAGATGGTCATTTTCATGGCAAATACAAACGGCATAGAGGCCTTCCGCTTCTACTTCGAAATCTTCGCCCTGCTCATTTGTCGCTTTGACTTTCACCTTAGCCGGTCGGCAAACGTTGCCAAACATGCCGGGAACACTCAAACAGCCTTCCATGGCTGTTTGCTCCCCTTCAGTCGCCGTAATTTCCGGATTAATAAAGACCTGTAAACCCTCGCCGTCATTCATATCAATAACAAATATGCGTTTCAAGAGACCCACTTGAGGGGCCGCCAAACCGATACCGTTCCCGGCAGCATAAAGGGTTTCTCCCATGTCCTTGATTTGTTCTAAGACACGGGCATTGATTTCACGCACCGGTTTCGAGACTTTTAACAACGTTTCGTCACCGTCGTGCAGTATGTTTCTGATGGCCATAAGCTCTCCTAGTATTTTAGAAATAAAGTTAATTATAAGCTTTTTCGAGCGAATGACCAAGGTAAGGGCAAAACCAGGCCCCCTAAGCAGGATCCAGAATCAAGGCCAGAGTGATTTCATCCGCGCTGCGCACTTGGCGCGCGAGGCGTAAAATATACGAAAGCGCAGCCTCATCCTGTGATTTCAGTAAAATCTGGAAACGCGATTTGCCGTAGAGACGAGCCGGAAATGCCGCTTGTACAGCAAATAGTTGTACCTGGCGTAAATTCGCCTGCTCCGTCAGAGCATTGCGTATCACCTCCTCCAAATGTCTGGCATGTGCTTCTGCTCTGCGACTGTCCGCACAGCTCACAATGAGCTTGGCCAGCGACGCAAAGGGAGGATAAGCAAGCGCTTTTCTGAAAAGCATTTCTTCTTGGTAAAAAGCAAGATAATCTTGTTTGGCTGCCGCGATCAGGCTGTTTTGTTGCGGGTCAAAACTCTGTAAAATCACTCGACCCGGCAGTTCTCCGCGCCCGGCCCTGCCGGCGGCCTGTGTGATTAATTGAAAACCTCGTTCATTCGCGCGATAATCATTGCCGTTTAGTAATTGATCACAAGCCAAAACACCAACCAGTGTCACATTGGGAATATCGTGGCCTTTGGCAATCATTTGTGTGCCGAGCAATACCTCCGCCTCGCGTCGCCGAAAAGCATCAAGAATTTCTTTATGAGCATATTTGGAATAAGTTGTATCCTGATCCATCCGTAAGACGCGTCGGCCCGGGAACAAGGTCGCCAAAGCTGCTTCGACTTGCTGAGTACCTAAGCCGTATGCCTGTATCTTTTCTTCACCGCAAGCCGGACAACGCTGAGGGGGATTCTCGACGTGCCCGCAATAGTGGCAGATGAGGCGTGCACGCTTGCTACGACTTGGCTGATGATACGTGAGAGCAACCGAACAAGAAGGACAGGCTGCCTTGTGGCCGCAGGAACGACAGAGGTACAGACCTGCATAGCCCCTGCGATTGAGAAATAAGATGACTTGTTCCCCGCCGCGAAAACATTGCTCCATCGCTTTGAGCAGCGCTTTTGAAAATAAGGAAACATTGCCTTCCCTTATTTCATTGCGCATGTCTACGATCTGTGTACCGGGAAGTTGCGCCAGACCCGGCCTTTCAACCAGCTCCAGTAAGCGGGTCTTATCTGAGTTTTTACAACGCGCATAAGTCTCGACCGAGGGTGTGGCCGAAGCCAGTAAGAGCAGACAATTCTTATCACGGCAACGTAGTCTGGCTATGGTTCTGGCATGATAACGGGGACTCATATCAGACTGATAACTGCTTTCATGCTCTTCGTCCAACACAATCAATGCGAGCTTACGCAAAGGCATAAACACCGCCGATCGCACACCCACCAACAAGCGAACTTGTCCTGCCAGGATACGCTTCCACTGTTCAAAACGTTCGCGTTGGCTGAGACGGCTATGCATCACCGCCACCTCGTCACCGAAACGTTGGGTAAAACGCTCGATCATCTGCGGCGTCAGCGCAATTTCCGGCACCAGAATCAGGCAGGATTGATCTTCTTGCAGGACCAGCTTGGCTAATTGTAAGTAAATTTCGGTCTTTCCAGAACCGGTTACACCATGTAAGAGGTATTCCTTCAGACGCCTTCTGTCCGTCTCGGGTCGGTAAAACAAGGCATCGCTCAGTACTTGCAAAGCAGCGGCTTGTTCAAGGGTCGGTTCGAGCTCACTCAGTAAAGGGCTCTGCTCAAGGCTCTGTTCCACTTCATCGTCCAGGGGTCTTTTGCCATATTGCAGTAGTCCCGCCTGACTAAGACGTTTCAGCACCGCTTCTGTCACCTGTACCGTTTCCAGCACTTCGCGTACCGACATTTCACCGTATTCAAGCAGCATTTCCAAAACACGCACTTGTTTAAGGGACTTGATTTTGCCTTCTTCCAGGTCACTCAACACCAGGTTTTCATCTGAGATACTGACCGTGCGTTCTTCCCTATCTTTCAAGGCTGTTTTGATCTTAAATCCGGGTGGGAGCATGCAGCGGATTGCCTCACCATAGGTACAGGCATAGCGCAGGCGCATCATTTCAACCAATTGAATTTGCTCTGCAGTCAGAACCGCTTCTTTATAAAGTAGGTCCGCCACATCCTTAAGTACGAGTTCCTCGTCTTCTGCGCGACTATGGCGAATCGCCCAAACATAGGCTTCGCGTTTTTTATCGGCTTTGCCGAAGGGCACGGCAACACGTAAACCGGGCTCAGCCGCCACGAAAGCTTCAGGCCAACGATAACTGTATCGTCTGTCGTATTGAATGCTTGCATCGCGCAAGACCACTTCTGCAATGATCATAGTCCCGCCATTAAATCAAAAAGGCTGAGCTGAGCTGAATCAGGTAGATCCGACAGTACACCCGCATCCTCTAACGCTTTTATCGCTACCGGCCCCAGTTGTGCCCTTCTGGCCAACTCCTCTTTGTTATGGAAATCCCCGTCTCGTTTACGCGTCTCGACCAAGGCCTTGGCCATGGCTGAACTGAAACCGGGAATAACATTGAAAGGTGGACGAATTTCTTTTTCGTTTAAGGGTTCAAAGCGCGTGGCGTCTGACTGCAATAAATCAATCGGGGCGAAATGAATGCCGCGGTTATGCATCTCTTCTACCAATTCTAAAATATAGAAGGTATTCTTCTCTTTGGGGGAATTCTTTTCTTGCATCAGACTGCGGTAGCGTCGTCGATTAATCATCAACTGCTCCAAATCCACACACATGAGTGAACTGTCAAATTCATCGGCCCGCACCGTGAAGTACGCGGCATAATAAGCTGCCGGGTGATGCACCTTGAACCAGGCGACGCGTAGGGAGGAGATGGCATAAGCCACGGCATGGGCTTTGGGAAACATGTATTTGATTTTTTTACAAAGAGTCGATATACCATTCTTCGACCTTATGTTCGCGCATCAACGCTTCCTGTTCACTGCTTAAGCCTTTGCCCTTTCTGACTTTTTCCATGATGTCAAAGGCGGCTTTCGAAGGTAAGCCTTTGTAAATCAAAGTGGTCATGATGCTGTCACGACAACCGATGACGTTATTGATGTCGCAGATGCCCTCCTGGATGAGGGTTTGCGCATTGCCTTTCCATACGTCGGTGCCATGAGACAGTCCCATTAACTGGACCAAGTCATAGAAACAGGTCGGCTTGGTTTCGGCAATCATGTCACGAGCCATCATCGTGCCCATTTCCGGGATACCGAGGGTGCTTGCACTCTGTTCGTTCGCAAGTACAAATTTGAGTGGCTCTGTCGAGCGAAGCATGGCCATGACTTCAGAATCGGGGATGGGAATACTCATGACATCAACGCCTGTCAACTCACTCAGCATATGCAGCACGGTAGGTCGTCATGTCCTAGGATATCAAGCTTTTAAAATGGTTTCGTGCAAGGCATTGAAATCAAAATGCGTGGTTTGCATTAAAGAATCGCGGTTGTCCGCGGGATACTGCACTGGTGTAAACTCATAGATTTCCCGATCTTTGGGAATAACGACTATTCCACCGGGATGTTGACCCGTCGTGCGTTTAACCCCGACAAAGGCCGCGGCAAGGCGCGTCACCTCGGCTCCGGGCACCACTTTATTGACGCTTTCAAGGTAGTTTTGGACTAAACCCTGCGCATTTTTCTCGGCATAAGCGCCTATGGTTCCGGCTCGGAATGTAAAATCCCTACCGAACATTTCCTCTATAAACAAATGGGCACGTGACTGATATTCGCCGGAGAAGTTTAGATCAATATCCGGTTGCTTGTCTCCGTTGAAGCCGAGGAAGGTTTCAAAAGGTATATCTGGCCTTCACGCGTTAAAGGAGTTTGGCATTTTGGGCAGTCTTTTTCAGGCAAGTCATAGCCGGAACCATGGCTGCCGCTTAAATCAAACTCGGAGTAATGACAAGAGCGACAAAAATAATGGGGCGGCAAAGGATTCACTTCAGTGATGCCGCAGAGTGTTGCAACGAGTGATGAACCCACCGAACCACGCGAACCGACGATATAACCGTCATCATTGGACTTTTTAACCACTTTGTGTGCGATGTAATACATCACGGAGAAGCCGTTGGAAATAATCGAATCCAGCTCGCGTTTAATGCGTTGTGCAACAATTTCCGGCAAGCCTTCCCCCGCATCATAAATAGCCGCGGCATTCTCGTAGCAAAGGTTTGTGACTTCGCGTTCGGCTTCCGGGATGGCAGGCGGAAAACTACCTAAAGGGAAAGGTCGCAGACCGGGCTGTACGCGCGCGGCAATGCGGCTCGGATTGCTGATGACGACTTCTTCCGCTAAAGCACCGAGATAGGAGAATTCCTCCAGCATCTCGTCTGTCGTGCGGAAATACAAGTCAGCTTGCATCGCGGCATCAGCGTAACCCGTGTTGGATAACATCATTTGGCGATAGATGCCGTCTTCTTTGTTGAGATAGTGGACATCACAGGTCGCGACGAGAGGTTTCTTGACGGATTTTGCCAATGAGAGCATCAGGCGTTTAAATTGATGAGATCCTTTTCGTATAAGAGTCCACTCCCCTCGCTATTCAAAAGGAAACGGTTATTGCATAGGGGCTGAATCTCCAGATAATCGTAATAACGCGCCAACTTCTTATAATTAAAGGCCTGTAAGGCTTGCTCACTTCGGGCAAAATCGCATCCCAAGCTTACGTACACCTGACGAACTGCCCTGAAAACTTCACCGGCTTCGCAAGCAGAGCCGATAATCAAACCTTGGCGCAGATAATCCAACAAGGAACGCGGAATACGCGGTCTATTCGTGATATAGCGCAGGTGAGATTCGGAGACCAGGCGATAAAGGTGATAGATGCCTAGACTCGTTGCCGCCAAAAGAATGATGTGGTGTACCGGATACTTTTTCGCCATAAATTCGCTCGCGGCTATTTTACCGCTCAGCGCATTGATTTTTTCTAAGCTGGGCTGGCCCAGCTGCTCATAGAGCTTGATAAAGACTTCCCCGCAACAACGCGCATCATCTTCGGCGCGATGGTGCTTATTCAGCTTAATGCCCAGGCGTGTGGCCACCTTATCCAGGCTGAAACGCTCCATATCCGGAATAAAACTGCGGGCCATTTGCAATGTGTCGATGAGGCAAGGATTAAACTTTAATTTGGCAGCTTCCGCTGTTTTCGTACGAAAGGCCTCAGCACGAATAAAGCCCAAATCGAAGAGCGCATTATGTGCGACCACCGGGGCTTCCGCGATAAACGCATGGAGTTCCGGGAGGACCTCTAAAGCCTCCGCTTGTCCGAGCAGGTCAAAGTCGGTGAGTCCTGTCAGTTGAGTAATCTTATCAGGAAGGTTAATCCCCGGCTGAATCAGCCTCTGGAAACGGGCAGTTTCATGGAACGCACCGGATTCATCTTTGCTAAAACGCACGGCAGCGACTTCGATCAGTCGGTCGACATTGGCGTCCAAGCCTGTGGTTTCCATATCAATCGCCACAAATTCCTTTAAATCGGGAAAAGGTTCATAACCGTAGACTGAGGCATTTCCGTCATCCACTAAATAAGCTTCAATGCCGTATATCAGTTTAATCTCTTTCCCCTCCCGCGCCAGTTCATCGACAGCTGAGGCGGCATCAGGAAAGGCTTGCACAACTCCATGATCGGTCAAGGCAATGGCTTCATGCCCGAAATCGGCAGCCAGTCGCACTAATTTTTTCGGATCACAGAGGGCATCTTTGGCGCTGAGTTTCGTATGGCTGTGCAACTCCACACGTTTTTGAACGGCTCTATCCTCTCGTTTGCTTTGTACTTCTTTAGCTGCAGTAAAGCCCAAGACCCGGGCTTGCAAGTCATGACTAAAGCGCCCATCGTAACTTAACTCAGCTTCGACGCGAATACTATTGCCTTTTTTAAGATGCTTACGTAGCTCTTCTTCCTCTTCGGGCTTGATAAACATAATGCAGGAAACAGCACCGCTGCTGTCCTCTAGATTAAATCGAACCTTGACCGACGCCCCTGACTTAATCATGGTAAATTCCGGCTGTTTGACCTTGCCTTGGAACTGGGCTATACCACTATCCGCATGCAGTTCATTGAGCAAACTGCTTTCCTTAACCTCATACATGCGTCCCCAGAGCAAATCCGGTAATTTTTTACGCTTAAAAACCTTCTTATTGTTTTTTTCCTCACCCGTTGCTGCGCCTGTCAATTGCTCTGATACGGCTTGCGCCTCCGGCTGAGCTTCTGTGAGCTGCAGTCGTTCCAAATAGTGATTCTGAATCGTTGCGAGATATGCGGAATCCTCCTGCGGTAACTCCGTTTCCTGATTTTGCAGACAAAAGAATTGCAGTGTCCTTTTTAACCCACCTCGTACTTCTAGATGTCTATCAATAAAAGCTTGTATTTCGGCATTCAGTTTTTCAAAAGCCAAGGGGCTCAAGCCCATACGGTATGTGTCGGTCGTCTGATCATAAGAAAAACGTCGCTCGGCCAGCTCTTGTGCTAAGAGCGGTTGACTGCGTTGCAAATCCGTAGCCAGCCATTGCAGCACAGCCGAGAATCGTTGCTCAGGGATGGCTTCGGTATAAGTAGCTTTCATTGAATCGGGTGAGGACAAGCGTAAAAGTATTTTTTCTATATTGAGTAAAGCAGCAAGCTCAGTTTCAGCCTGAGCAATTTGCTTGCCCTCAGGATAGTTCTGCGAGCAATGCAAATCCAAAACCAACCCGTCTCCACTACTTTTAATCGACAGAAGTTCCGCAGCTAAAAGTACTGCGCTGATTTCATGCTCCCTTACTGTTTCTCCCAGCCCCAATTTAGCCAGAAAGTCATTGACTGTGTTCACTCTTCCCCCCGTGCTATAGTTCAATACCGAATCGTTCACGCAACTCTGTTATGAGTCGCGGCAAGGCTTCTGTTTCACTTATTTTGGCTATCGTTTCGCCTTTGGCAAATAAGAGGTAGCCGTCTTTGCCCCCGGCTAAACCGATATCAGCCTCGCGGGCCTCTCCCGGTCCGTTAACTGCACAGCCCATCAAAGCGATGCTAATCGGTTGCTGCACTTTTTCCAAAAGCGGCTCAATGGTTTCTACAAGCTGCTGCAAATTGACTTCGGTTCTGCCGCATGTCGGACACGAAATTAACTTCGCGCCATGCTCGCGCAATTGCAGTGCGCTCAAAATACTGTGGGCGACCTTGATTTCTTCCAACGGGTCCGCCGTCAGAGAAACGCGGAAGGTATCGCCAATTCCTTCGGCTAAAAGTGTACCGATACCGACAGCCGAACGAATCGCCCCCTCCCGTACACTGCCCGCCTCTGTCACACCCAGGTGTAGCGGGTAAGAACTGCTTTGTGCCAGTAAGCGATAACAAGCGATAGATAAGGCTGGGTCCGATGCTTTCATCGAAATAACGATATCATCAAAATTTTGTTCTTCAAGTAAACGTACCGCGGCATCTGCTGATTCCTGCAAAGCCGCAGCCGTTACACCCCCATGTTTCGCGAGGATGGAGCGCTCAACCGAGCCTGAGTTGACCCCGACACGGATGGGTATTCCTCTGTCTTTACAGGCCAGAGCCACTTCACGCAAACGTTCTGCCCCGCCGATATTACCCGGATTGATGCGGATTTTAGCTGCCCCGTTTTCAATCGCAGCCAAAGCCAAGCGATAATCAAAATGGATGTCAGCAACGACCGGTAAGGGCGAGCGGGCACAGATTTCTTTAAGTGCCTCTGCCGCCTGCATATCCGGAACGGCCAGTCTGGTAATCTGACAACCCGCAGCTGCCAGCGCTGTAATTTGCTTGAGACTCGACTGCACATCCCGGGTATCCGTATTGTTCATGGATTGAATCACAGGCAGTCTTCCGCCGCCCATCATTAGTTCTCCGACCTTGACACTGCGGCTTAAACGTCTGCGACCTAAGATTTTTTCCGACTCCTTCAGTCCCACGCCGGTCCCTCCTTACCTTGCCACGATGCGGCTGATGTCGAAATACAAACCCAGCGCAAAGAGTCCAACGATGATCAGCAAACCGGCCATCGTGATAGCGGTCTGAGCTTTCTCGGAAAGCCTTTTACCGCGAATGCCCTCCACCACGAGCAAGAGCAGGTGTGAACCGTCCAATAAGGGAATGGGCAAAAGATTCATAATCCCCAATGACAAAGAGATTAATGCAAAAAGCTGCAAGAGCTGCATGATTTTTTCAAGCAAATTAACTTGGGCTTGAGTCACCACCCCGGAAATGGTATCCACTATGCCCACCGGACCACTTAAGGCATCTTGGGCATTGAGTTTACCGCTGATCAGTTGCCCTATAGAGGAAAAAGTCATCTTCAGAATCGAAACCGAGAAGTTCAGGGCGTAGGGTATCGTGCCCAACAAATCGTGCTTCTCTGTAAACGCCAGACCAACAGGGTTATAGCTTTCCACCACTTTAGCCTGAGTCGACAGACTTAGTGCTTCGCCCTCACGCAGGACCTTTAAACGGATGAGTAAATCTTTGGCTTGGTCAATGGCTGCGGAAACATTTTCGCCGCTAACGGGCTGACCATTGACTTCAACTATTTGATCCCCCGGCTGCAGCACAGGGCTGCCATTATTGGAAGTGGGATCAACTGAGACTACCACAGCCCCCGGCACAGCAGGGTCACGGGAAATCCCAATCATTTTTCGTGTGATCGGGCTGGGAACCAGTTCAGTCTGCCGTTCCAGACCGCCCGCATCAATAAACGAAATGCTGACCGCTTCTCCTTCTTTAACAAAGAGATAAGCATAGTTCCAGTCCATACTGTTGCGTACACTGATGCCGTTTATAGAGGTGATACGGTCCCCCACTTTTATACCGGCTGCAGCGGCCTGACCGTCCGTACTGATTTGCGATATTTCCGGAGTAACATAGCCCATGCTGGCAAAAATAATGACAAAAGCCAAGATGCCGCTGATGATGTTCATCAAGGGTCCGGCCAAGAGCACCGCTGCGCGTTTACGTTTAGGTCTGTTATTAAAGAGGCGCGGGTCATCCACTCCGCTGATGGCTTTACTGTTTATTTCTCCCCAAGCCGAAGTGATTTTATTGGGTTTTTCTTGTTCAGTCTCTGAAGGATCGCTGTCACCTGCGCTGTCACTTTCACCTTCGCCGGCAAATTGCACTGAAGCACCGATGGGGATCGAGCGCAAGGCATACCTGACGCCGTTCTTTCGATAACTGAATAAAACGGGACCCATGAAGATGTTAAATTCTTCAATTTTAAAACCCAGTCTTTTACCGACTATGTAGTGACCCAACTCATGTAGCCACATCATCAAACTCAGCAGCAGTAAACCTACTAATACTCCTAAAATACCTTCCATAGGACTCCTTGTATAAAATATGACAAAAACGAAACGCGTTCATTTTTGTCATTAAATTCTTTATTGCGTTGCTTATTGTAACAGAAGAATGTGTCAGTGTAGTGACGAGATTTGCTGCTCCGCCAGTCGTCTCCCTAAAAGGTCACACGCTAAAATATCTGCCAATTGATCGGCCGCACTCAGACCGGTATTGTAATGTTCCGACATCACACGCTCGATGATGCGAGGGATATCCATAAATCGTATTTGCTCTTTGAGAAATGCGGCAACGGCCACTTCATTCGCGGCATTCATCACGATGGTCAGTGATTTGGCTTGTTTGGCCGCTTCTTTGGCTAAGGCCAGACAGGGGAAACGCGCCTCATCTGCGGCGTGGAATGTCAGCTGAGCGGCAGTGGGATCAAAAGGATTAAAACGGCGTTCCGGGCTGGCGAGACGTTGGGGATAAGAAAGTGCCAGCTGTATGGGCAAACGCATATCCGGATGGCTGAGTTGGGCGATGACCGAGCCGTCCTGCCATTCCACCATCGAATGAATGATGCTTTGCGGGTGCACCAACACTTCGATTTGATTAGGGGCAACGTGAAAGAGGTGCATCGCTTCAATGAGTTCCAGCCCTTTATTCATTAAACTGGCTGAATCGACGGTTATTTTCCCGCCCATTTTCCATGTCGGATGTTTTAAAGTGTCGCTGAGACTGACCGTTTCCAGCTCAGTGCGGCTGTGATATAGAAAGGGGCCGCCGGATGCGGTCAAAAAAATGCGGCGCAGTGCCGAGCTGTCATTGCCCCAGAGGCACTGCCAAATAGCCGAGTGTTCGCTGTCTACAGGGTAGAGATTTTTGCCATAGCGCTGTAAATAGCTATCAACCAAGTAACCTGCTGTGACCAATACTTCTTTATTCGCCAGCGCAATGTCTTTGCCGTGGGCAATGGCTTCCAGCACTGGTTCAAGCCCGGAAATACCGACCATTGCGGCCAGTAATAAATCTGCTGACGGGTCCCTGGCAATCTCCATTAACCCTGCCCTGCCCCAAAGCACACGGGGTGCATCCGATAAGCCTTCTATCAGTGCTGCCAATTCATCCGCTTTAGCCGCATCGGCGACCGAGACCACAGCAGGTTTAAATTGCGCAATCTGCTCAGCCAAAAGGCGGACATTCGTGCCGCAGGCCAGAGCGTGAACGGGAAAATGGTATTCTGCACAAACCGCCAGGGTTTGAGTGCCAATTGAACCGGTTGAACCAAGAATTGCCAGAGCTTTCATTGTATATTCCTAAATCAAATAAAATAGTACGGCCAAAAGCATACTCAGAGGCAGTGAAAATAAAACCGAATCGAAGCGATCCAAGAAGCCACCGTGTCCGGGTAAGGCGTGGCTGAAATCCTTAATGCCTGTCCAACGTTTCAGACCTGAAGCGAAAAGATCGCCCATCTCACCGGCAAAAGCCAATAAAGCCCCGGTCAGTAAACCATAGGCCAAGGCAATGGCTGTACTCTGCATGGTCAGCCCGTCACCGCGAAAGGCCAAAAGGAAGTATATACCGCCGATGATCGCTCCACTCATTACACCGCCCAGCGCTCCTTCCAAGGTTTTCTTGGGGCTGATGCGATTGAAAAATGGCCTGCGACCCAAATAGCTACCCGCATAATAGGCCCCTACGTCGGAAATCCAGGGTATGAAGATAGCCGGCAGCAGCCATCGAAATCCGTTTGGTATGGCGAAAAGATACAGACACACACACGCCAAAGGCACGCCGATGTAAAGACCTCCGGCCAAGGCCGCAGAGTTCTGCGGCAGCCGTTCCGGACCGTGCTTTAACAGCGTCAGTGTTGCGGAACAGGTCATTATGAAGAACAAATAGGCAAACAAAACAGCCACTCCGGCTCCCAGGAGAAAGAGAAAATCCGTTCTCCAAGCCGCCAGATCAGGGCTTTGCAGTTCATTGGCCTGCAGGAATTGCCAACCTGCATGAGAGCTGCGATAGATGTACCAAATCAGCGTGGGAGCTAAAAGGGACAAAGACGCGGCTAAGGTCAGTGGCAAAGACAAAGGTTTAAAGATGCGCGATAAGGCCTGATGCAACTCTAGGCTTAAGATAACGGCCAGAATGATCACAAAAAACAGGGTCCACCATGGCCAGACAAAGGCCGGGATAATGGCGATGAACATCATTAAAGTGAAGACAATTCCGGTAGTTACTCTTTTACTCATGGATCATTCCCCTCTTTCACACCCCGCCAAAACGCCGCTCACGGCGTGCATATTCCTCCAAAGCCATGTGCAGGTGTTTGGCGGAAAAATCTGGCCACAGCACATCCAGAACCCATAGCTCACTATAAGCCGCTTCCCAAAGCAGAAAATTGGACAAGCGCATTTCTCCGGAAGTCCTGACTATCATATCCGGATCCGGGACATCACTCAAATAAAGATATTGACGAAACACATCGGCATCAATTTGTTCCGGTAAAAGTGTTCCGGCTTGCACTGCCTCTGCTAAAGATCTGCTGGCATGCAATAATTCGTCCCTGCCTCCGTAGTTAAAAGCGATAATGAGCTGCATGCCTTTACGATTGGAATTACGCAAATCGGAAGCGGCAATGGCTGCTTGCACATTTTCCGGCAATCCGGGCAAATCGCCCTGGAAGCGCAATCTGATGTCCTGCTCGGCCAGTTCCGCATCATATTTGTCCAAAAACTCTATGAACAGATTCATGAGGCTGTGGACCTCGTCGTCTGGCCTGCGCCAGTTCTCGGTCGAAAACGCATACACAGTCAGATAGCGGATACCTGCTTGGGCGGCCGCCTCTGTGACACGCTTTAAATTCTCCGCACCTGCGCGGTGACCAAATTTTCTGGGTAAAAATCGTTTCTTCGCCCAGCGCCCGTTGCCATCCATAATGATGGCCAGATGCTCGGGGATGCCGGGCAGAGAGACCGGATTGTCTTGAGCTTGTTTCGCCATGGACATGCTCAGATTTCCATCAGATCTTTTTCCTTGGCCTGCACAATTTTATCGACTTCGGCGATGTATTTGTCCGTCAGCTTTTGAATGTTATTTTCTGCGTCGCGCAAGACATCGTCGCCGATTTCTTTTTTCTTATTATAAGATTTGACCAAGTCCACCGCGTCACGGCGTACATTGCGCACGGCCACTTTGGACTCCTCACCGTACTTTTGTACCTGTTTGACCAAATCTTTTCTGCGTTCCTCGGTCAAAGCAGGAAAATTCAGGCGCAGACACTTGCCGTCATTGTTGGGGTTGATGCCCAGATCGGAGGACTGAATGGCGCGCTCCATGTCTTTTAAGCTGGACATATCCCAAGGTGTAATCACAATCATACGGGCTTCCGGAACCTGGATATTGGCCAGCTGGGACAGCGGCGTTTCCGTGCCGTAGTAGTTCACTTTGATATGTTCCAAGACTTTAGGGTTAGCGCGTCCGGCCCTGATGGTGTTCAGGCTGTCCTGCAGAATCTGACAGGTTTTGGTCATGCGTTCTTCAAACGGACGATAACTTTCAGCGGTTAATTCGATAGCCATAATCTCTACCTCCTGTTTTCCTTAACATTATAACAGCTTTGAAGCGATACAGCTCCCCGGACATAGAGCGATTTGGCTGAGACTTTTGCCCTCAAAATGGTAAAACAAAAGCGCCGCGTAGCAGGACACGGCGCTCGCTATATTCAGGTTTTTTCTACTAAGCCGAAGCACTGAAGCCGCTCCGTCAGCTCAATAGACCATGGTCCCTATCTCTTCACCTAAAACGATACGACGGATGTTATCGCTCTCCTGCAGACTGAAAACGGCGATGCGCAGATGATTATCGCGGCAGATCGCTGCGGCATTGGAATCCATCACCTGCAACTGTTTCTGCAGCACATCCAGGTGCGTGAGACTTGTGAATTTGACGGCATCGCTATGTTTCTTGGGATCCTTGTCGTAGACACCATCAACATTGGTTGCTTTCAGAACGAGGTCGGCTTCAATTTCAGCCGCGCGCAAAGCCATGGCTGAATCCGTTGAAAAAAACGGGTTACCGGTACCGCAGGAAAAAATCACGATGCGACCTTTTTCCAAATGACGGGTGGCTCTTTTACGGATGTACAGTTCTGCAATCTGACGCATTTCTATGGCGCTCATGACTCGGGTCACGGCACCGGCTTGTTCCAAAGCATCACTCAAGGCTAAGGCATTAATCTGTGTGGCCAGCATACCCATGTGATCGGCGGTCACGCGGTCCATGCCTTCCGAGCTGCGCCCACGCCAAAAGTTACCCCCGCCGACGACGATGGCTATTTCAACCCCCAGATCAGCCACCTCTTTGATGCTGCGTCCGAGTGCAATCAAGGTGTTATTATCTAAACCCCAACCTTTTTCACCAGCCAGCGCTTCACCGGATACTTTTAAAAGAATGCGTTTATACTTGATGTCCATCACTTTTTCCTCCGAGACTTTTCGAGTACACGAGCGTTATCGATTTTTTTAGACTTAAAAAAAGTGCCCCGAGTGGGGCACTTCGCTTAACCTAGTTGAGCAGCGACTTCGGCGGCAAAGTCATCCACTTTTTTCTCAATGCCTTCGCCGACCTCATAGCGGGCAAAACGGCGAATGGAAATCTTCTCTCCGATTTTCAGAATCTTTTCCTGCAGCAAATCGGCGATGGTCTTCGAATCATCTTTGACGAAAGCTTGATCGAGCAGACAGTAGTCCGAATAGAACTTGTTCATGCGGCCGTCTACAATCTTGTCCACGATTTTTTCGGGCTTACCTTCATTTAAGGCCTGGTTACGCACGATTTCACGCTCTTTTTCCAGCTCAGACTCCGGTACTTCGTCACGGCTCACCCAACGCGGGTTCATCGCAGCGACCTGCATCGCGCAGTCTTTTACAAACTGAATAAACTCTTCACTCTTAGCGGCAAAATCCGTCTCAATATTGACTTCGATCAATACGCCTACGCGTCCGCCGGCATGAATGTATGAATCAACAATTCCCTCAGCGGCAACTCTGGAAGACTTTTTAGCCGCTGTTGCGATACCCTTCTCACGCAGCCATGCGATGGCTTTTTCCATATCTCCGTCGCTCTCGACCAGTGCTTTCTTGACATCCATCATGCCCGAACCGGTCTTCTCGCGTAACTCTTTAATTAATGCAATTGAAATATCAGCCATTTTTTCCTCCAATTATTCTGTTACTGTGGCTTCTTCAACAGTCTCAGCGACTGCAGCCGGTGCCGCTTCGGCAACTTCTACGTCACTTTCTTCTGCTGCGACGATTTCTTCTATATCGGGTTTCACATCGACTGCTTCAGCGGCAGGCATGTCATTGCCTTCCATCTGCAGTTGTTCGCCTTGTTTGCCTTCGATAACGGCATCGGCCATTTTTCCGGCAATCAGTTTAACCGCACGGATGGCGTCATCGTTACCGGGAATGACATAGTCCACTTCGTCGGGATCACAGTTGGTATCAACAATGCCCACAATAGGAATGCCCAGACGACGAGCTTCTTTTACGGCGATGTGTTCTTTTTTAGGGTCAACCACAAAAAGGCAGTCCGGCAAACGTTTCATATCTTTAATGCCACCTAGATTGGCTTCCAACTTTTCTTGTTCCAAGGCGAGTTGGGCCACTTCTTTTTTCGGCAAAACGTCCATGCTGCCGTCTTCTTTCATGCGCTCGAGTTCTTTCAAGCGATTGATGCGGGTTTTAATCGTGCTGAAGTTGGTCAGTGTACCGCCCAACCAACGGTTGTTCATGTAGAACATGCCGCAACGTTCGGCTTCTTCTCTAATTGAATCCTGGGCTTGTTTTTTGGTACCGACGAAGAGCACCGTTCCATCGTTCTCCGATACTTCACGGATGAACATATAAGCCTGATCGGCCTTTTTGACGGTTTTCTGTAAGTCGATAATGTAGATACCGTTACGTTCGGTGTAGATATACTCCGCCATTTTGGGATTCCAGCGGCGGGTTTGGTGACCAAAGTGGACACCGGCTTCTAAGAGCTGTTTCATGCTGATGACTGCCATTTAATTTTCCTCCTGTTTTTTCCTCCACAAGCACTAACCTTTGCCTGCACCGAAACTTTTTGTTGTGCAGTTGGGCAACATTCGTACGCCTGTGTGTGTAATGGGCATCAAAAACCTTGAACAGTTTAGCACGTCACTCTTGCCTTTTCAAGCGTTGGGCGATTTCTCTGTCTGCGGTTTTTTTAATCTGCGTTTGTCGTTTGTCGTAATCTTTTTTGCCTTTTGCCAAAGCGATTTCCACTTTAACGCGTCCGTCCTTAAAATAAAGTTTGGTCGGCACCAAGGTCAGTCCCTCTTGTTTCACTTGGCCATAGAGTTTATTGATTTCACGTTTATGCATCAAGAGCTTTCTATCGCGAATGGGGTCCAGATTAAAGCGATTGCCTTGTTCATAAGGGCTGATGTGCACGCCAAGTAAGTAGAGCTCACCGTTTTTGACATTGGCATAGCTGTCGTTTAAATTGACCCGACCGGCCCGCAGTGATTTAACTTCCGTGCCACTTAAAACAATACCCGCCTCAAAACGTTCCATAATATGGTACTCATGAAAGGCCTTACGGTTGTCGCTAATAGTCTTGAAACCCTTTTGTTTAGCCATTTGCCCTGATCTCCATGCGCCATGACGGCTTAGCGTTGAGCCTTGCGTCTGCGCGCTTCGTTCCTGCTGCTGCTTCGAAATATGCCGCTGCGGCAATCATCTCTGCGTTATCGGTACAGAGGGATAGTGGCGGACAGTAAAAGGCCAGGCCTGCCGTCTCCGTAGCGGCCGCGAATTTTTCCCGCAAAGCGCGGTTGGCAGCGACGCCCCCTGCCAAAACGAGCTTGCTGCTTTGACATTCCGCGGCGGCAGCCATCGTTTTATGCACTAAATTACTGATCAACGCTTCTTGAAAAGAAGCGGCAAAATCCTCGACCGAGAACAGTTCATGCAGGGCTCTACCTTCTCGCTGCGCCCTTTGCTGTGCCTGCTGGTACTGGGTAAGGGCTTGCGTTTTTAAACCGCTGAATGAAAAGTCAAAGGGATGATCGCTGACCTTGGCCTCTGTAAATGCATAGCGCTGTTTGTCGCCCTGCTTCGCCGCCTGCTCGATGGCCGGGCCTCCCGGATAAGTTAAACCCAGGACACGTGCCACTTTGTCAAAGGCTTCTCCCGCCGCATCATCGCGTGTGCGTCCGATGACGCGGTAACGCGTATAGTCTTCCACATACACAATATGGCTGTGGCCACCCGAAGCCACCAAGCATACAAAAGGAGGTTGCAGCTCAGGGTGCGCCAAATAGTTTGCAGCAATATGTCCGGCGATATGATTGACTTCATATAGGGGCTTTTGGCTTACGGAAGCAAGGGCTTTGGCTGCAGTCACGCCAATTAGCAGTGCGCCCACCAGACCGGGACCTGAAGTGACCCCTATAGCGTCGATGGCTGTCAATTCTAACTCGGCTTTGCGTAAACATAAATCGAGCGTCGGAATGATGGCGGAAACATGCTGACGCGCAGCTATTTCGGGGACGACCCCACCGAAATGGCTGTGTAATTCAGCTTGTGATGCGATGACTGAACTGAGGGTCTTTCTGCCATTTTCCACGATGGCCACTGCCGTTTCATCGCAAGATGATTCAATTCCCAATACCAACATGACTCTTGTTTCCTCTAAATACCGCTGTTATATACCACTATGCCCGAAACCGCCGCCACGGTCCTCGACCGTGCTCGTATCCTCGGGGGCTTTACCCTCACAGATTTCCGCTTCCGCAACTTCAGCCATGACCAACTGAGCAATGCGGTCACCGATATGAATTTTGTAGTGTCCTTCCCGATTCCCTTTTTCGTTACAGTCCAAAAGCAAAACACTAGCGTCCGTTTGCTGGCTGCTGTTATGCATCACCACATGCAACTCGTCTTTAAAACCGGAATCGATGGTACCGGGACTGTTGGGTAGACGTAGTCTAGTTTTAAGTGAAAGGCCGCTGCGCGGTCGCACCTGCACCTCGTAACCCCGGGGAATATGTAGAATTAAGCCGGTGGGCACCAATTTGCTTTCGCCTGGAGCAAGCTCCACCTCGGCGGCTGCGCAGACGTCCATACCGGCATCGCCCTCGTGTACATAGAAAGGCAGGACGGCCGTCTCGCGAATCAGCTCAATATAGAGTTTGGGTTTATTTTTCATCTCTCGTTCCCCACTTCATCTTTTCGGAAATAATTACAGGCAGATATTATAGCGTAAGAGCATACTGCCGGGCCAATCGGCCTTATCGGCCAGTTCCGTAAAGGCTTGATTCAGGACTGCTTTTTCTGTCAACAGCTCTGTGCAGCAGTCGGCATGAGGATGAAATACCAGTTTAATCACATTTTCACTACTGCATTCCACAAGTTCGGCACGCTTTCCGTGACAGGCATGGCAACCCTCTCTTCTCAAGCCTAGACTGCAGTGTCGACAATACATGGCTCTGCGCGGACCGGCTAGCTGCAACGTGAAACGCGTCTCTACCTGAGTCAGGTCCCATGCGTCAAGCTCTTCACGCAACGCCTGGGCTAATTCCAGGCAATCCGCTGCAGTAAGTTCATCAGCCGGCAAAATACTCAAAGCACCTTGAGCCAATGTCCAAATGGCTGCCCAACGGTTCATCACATGAGAGGCACTGTCCTGTGTCCAGCGCAAATTGGGAATCTCTTCGGTCCAGGCCTTGCCGCCCGCTGTTGCACAATGCAGGACACGGGGAGCCGATTGACAGAGCGTTTTGAGATTGTTTTGCCAGTTCTGCCGATTCTCACGACTGAAAATAAGCGGTAAAGCCAGTTCAATTCGTCCCGCTTTATCCTGGGCCACCCACTCACGCAAGTCAGGGTCGGCATAAACCAGATCTAGCGGTAAAACCAGTCTGTCATCCTTCCTGTACTCCCTTTCCAGCTGTTCACGTGTCAGTGTGTTGCTATAAAAATAGCGAAGTTCCTTCCCTACAGGAACAGAAGTATGCGTCTGCGACTGTAGAATGAGAGGTCTGAGCCACTCACGTAATCCTGCCGTTTGAGTGGCGGAAGCAACCTTCGCCCCGGGATGACGTTTTTTATCCGCGACTATGGCGGTGCTGAGTTCCGCACAAATTTGGCGGCGTGCTTCGTTCAAAACAGACAAGGGCAGTTGCAAGTCGCTGTCAATCTTGAGCTTGCCGGGATAAAAGGGAGTCTCACCCAATTTTGAGAGTGAACGAATGACTTTTTCTTGGTCCAAGACCGGATATTGGGCATCCTGCTGCAGCGCAACTCGGCTACTCCAAGAGCCGCTTTGGCCTACTAAAAAAGTTTCATTTTCATGACTCACAAGGCTATAATCCAAGACCCGTCGTTTGGGTAGCTTTAAACTGGTAGCATTTTGTTGCAGGCGCTTGGACTGCATTAAGTAGGCGGTGCAACCTCGTGTCAGTTGTCGCAGAAGCTGGGGGTGAAAGGCTTTGATGGCGATGAGTCCACCGCTCTTTTGCAGTTTTCCGATGGGAGCCGAAGCCAATTCTTTTTGCTCATAATCATCGCGCAAGGCAATCACAGAGCCTGCAATGATGTCTGCATCTAAATCTGCACCTGCAGTGTTTCGTACTTGGATGAGGCCGTTTTGAGGCTGAATCTCAACCACCGGACCGAGTTTGATACCATAACTCCCCGGCCAGCCGCCGCTCAGGAAGGCCGATTTACGCTCGTTGGCAAACCATTGACGAGTAAATGCACCGCCTCGGTTGAAAGCAAGCAGTAAATCCTTTTCCTGTTCAGCAGTGGCTCCGTGTGTTTGATCGTTCTCCTCTATCTCATCCAGAACCTGACGGTAAACGGCACATGTCGTTGCGGCATAAAGGGGTGTGCGTCGCCGACCTTCAATTTTGATGGAGTGAATACCCAGGTCTTTTATCGCACGTAGTTCATTGATTAATGCCTGATCTTTTGGTGATAAGAGCGGTGCTTCGGCCCGTTTTTTGCCGTCCACTTCCAGCTGATAATCCAAACGGCAAGCCTGGGCACAAGCCCCGCGATTCGCTGAGCGTCCGCCGTTGAAATAACTCAAAGCACATTGGCCTGAAACACAGACGCAAAGCGCACCGTGGACGAAAATCTCTGTTTCAAGTTGCAGGCTGCGCGCTGTTTCCGTCATCACAGTCATCTCATCCTGACTCAGTTCCCGCGGCAGAATGACACGTTTTAAACCAAGTTCAGCGGCCTCATACAAGGCTTCCGGGTGGGTCAGACTCATCTGGGTACTTCCGTGTAAAGCCCAATCGGGAAACTCGCTTTTCAAGAGCAAAGCCAAACCTTTGTCTTGTAAAATAACGGCGTCTACCCCCGCTCGGTAGGCCGCTTCAGCCAGGCGCAGGGCATCTACCAGCTCCGCATCGCGGAGTAAGGTATTGAGTGTCAGATAGGTTTTAACGTCGTATAAGCTGGCGAGCTCCATTATTTCTGGGAGTTCGGTTGTGCTCAGATTGGCTGCCGCGCCCCGGGCATTGAAATCACCCAGGCCGAAATAGAGGGCATCTGCACCCGCAGCGATAGCAGCAGATAAACCTGCCCTGCTTCCGGCCGGAGCCAAGAGCTCGAGTTTATATGTCATCTTTGATCTCTCCCGCTCATCTTTCCTTGCCTCCGGATAAAGGTTCATTCGTCAGACCCGGAAGTTCCGGCTGCCGTTCGGCAAAGTCGATGCCGCGACTGTTTTTTTCGCGTTTTGGGCTGGTTTTTGTCTTGTCCCGGCGTTTGCGCACAGTTTGCTTCTGCTTGGCCACCGTGCTTTGTTGGGCAAAATCCAATGCGGCTTCCAGGAACTGCACTCTGCTTTGCAGAGCAGCAATTTCACTGAATGCAGCCGCAGCTTGCTTATCTTCTGAAGACGCTGTTTCAGCTTGGAGGCGGGCTTGTAAATCCCCAAGTTCAGCCACAGCCTCTAAGAGACTTAGGACAAACAACTCCCGCTGCCCGATGCCGAGCTGCGCTGACCTGATTTCATCCAGGCGCGCATTTGTCTCAGCAATGACTTCCCGCATTGCCTCAACATCAGCACTTGATTCAAGCTTGTAGCGTTGACCGGCAATCAACGCTTCCATTTTTGCCATATCTTTCTCACTTAGAAAAAGCCCCAACACTTGCGTGTCGAGGCTTTGATTTAGCTTAACAGCCTGTGACGTATTATAAACGTCTCAAGGGCGATAACTCAAGCTTTGGCAAAACGCTCTTTCAAAGCGTCCAGCTGATGCTTCAGTTCTTTAGGCAGACGGTCGAATTTGGCCAGATGTTCTTCCATACCGGCGATTTCGCTTGCCCAAACATCTTTATCAATCACCAGAAGTTTTTTCAGTTGCTCGACATCGAAATCATCCAAGCCGTCAAGATTAATATCTTCAGCTTTGGGCAGATAGCCGATGGGGCTTTCCACTGCATCCACTTTGCCGTCGCAACGTTTCAAAATCCATTCAATGACGCGGAAGTTATCACCAAATCCGGGCCAGGCAAACTTGCCGTTATCGTCGGTTTGGAACCAGTTGACATTGAAAATCAGCGGTTGATGTTCAATCTTCTTACCCATGTCAATCCAGTGCTGGAAGTAGTCGCCCATGTTGTAACCGCAGAAAGGCAGCATCGCCATAGGATCGCGACGCACCACGCCGACAGCACCGGCTGCGGCCGCTGTTGTCTCGGAGGCCATGGTCGAACCGACAAAGACACCATGATTCCAGTCAAATGATTGGTAGACCAGAGGTGCGGTTTTAGCGCGACGTCCGCCGAAGAGAATCGCCGAGACAGGAACGCCCTCGGGATCTTCCCACTTATCGGAAATGCTGGGGCACTGTGAGGCGGGAGCGGTAAAGCGTGAGTTGGGATGAGCCGCTTTATCAGTGGATTCCGGTGTCCAAGGTTTGCCCAGCCAATCGGTCGCTTCTGCAGGAGCGTCCACACCCATGCCTTCCCACCAGGGCTCGTTGTCTTTAGTCAAAGCAACGTTGGTGAAAATGGTATTGGATTTAGTGGTTAACAGTGCATTGGGGTTGGACTTCATGCTGGTGCCGGGAGCCACGCCGAAGAAGCCCGATTCAGGGTTGATGGCCCAGAGACGGCCGTCTTTACCCGGGCGCATCCAAGCAATGTCATCGCCGACCGTATAAACTTTATAGCCCTTCATGCTTGCGGGAGGAATCAGCATAGCCAGATTCGTTTTACCGCAGGCTGAGGGGAAAGCGCCGGTGATGTATTTGGTTTCGCCGGTTTCGGTGTTTTCAACACCTAAGATGAGCATATGCTCAGCCATCCAGCCTTCTTTATGAGCAAGGTTGGAAGCAATACGTAAAGCAAAGCATTTTTTACCCAATAAGACGTTACCACCGTAACCTGAGTTAACGGACCAGATGGTGTTGTCTTCGGGGAAATGCACGATGTAGCGATTCTCTTTATCGATTTGGGCTTTGGAATGCAGGCCTTTGACAAAGTCTGCTGAATCGCCCAATTGTTGCCATGCCACTTCACCCATGCGGGTCATAATGCGCATGTTCAGCACCACATAAATACTGTCGGTCAACTCAACGCCGACCTTTGAGAAAGGTGAACCGGCAGGCCCCATGATATAAGGGATGACGTACATGGTACGGCCTTTCATAGCGCCGCGGAAGAGCGGTGTGAGTTTGTCGTACATGTCTTGAGGCGCAGCCCAGTTATTGGTCGGGCCGGCATCTTCCTGTTTGC
>JAXGQD010000001.1:0-495934 GCA_040766665.1 Oscillospiraceae bacterium | reverse complement strand
TCTCTACGGGATAACATCGCTACCGTCATAAATCGAGAAAACGACAAGGGCTTGGCAGATATCGATAAGCGGTTGGAGGAACTACAAACGGAGCTGCTGAAGCTGGCTACCTCCAATGCCGATTATGATAAAGTCGGTGATGAGATACACCGACTACGTGACCAGAAGCAAAAGCTGCAGGTTGAAAATGCTAACCGTGATGAACTGAAAAAGCGGATTGCTGATATGAGCACATTCTTAAAAAAGCAATCCACCGCTCTCACCGAATATGATGAGCAACTTATCCGACGGCTGATTGAAAAGGTTACTATCTTTGAGGAAAAATTCACCTTAGAATTCAAGTCCGGTGTTACGGTAGACGTTAATGAATAAGCAAAAAATCGAGCAAGGCACCTACATCAAATTTTGTAGAGTGCCTTGATTTTTTATTTACAGTTCTTATTATACCAATCTTCCATGTTTGTATTTATGATATTTCCACCATAATAAGTCGAATAATCTATTATTATACTACTGAGCAGGCCTTGATTATGTTCATTTAAGTTTGATTTCAAAACACTTGATATAATTATCGGGCTTCGCCCTTCTCTCCCTGCTTTACTAGCTATATTACATGCAGAATTCACAACATCACCCATCCAAATAACATCATTCAAATCGCTTCCAGAATATCCCGCTTGCACCATTAAAGCTCGCCCATAATCAATTCCTAATCCGACGGAAATTTCTGGGTAACCTTTCTTCCGCAACTTATAATTTAGTATTTTGATCATGCTATTTAATTGCGCTGCAACTGAAAAAACATTATCAATATCAGATTTATAAGGAGTCTCAAATACGCCCCATACACAATCACCATTTATATTTACCTCTTTGCATTGATCCCACGAGTTCATAACTGCTGTACACTCTGATATAAAGCTTCGATAAATCTTTGCAAGCGTTGGTCTCTTGCTTCCATCTGTCATATCCGACGAGCCAACAATATCAATGAATAATGCGGTGATATTTACGTAAAATCCATTTGTATATGTAAGCGAAGATCGGGAAGGTATTGAATCTTTATCAGAATAATTTGTGCTTACGCTGTTTAGAATATCATCTATTCGGCCAGCGCTCTTATCAACATCATAGGCTATTCTATTTGTTACTTCCATGTCTATACCCTCCTATAAAAAATGACGTGGGTCACTTTGATATTGCAAGTCCAACGACTGCTAATGTTATAAATAGTGCGAAACCCACTAATGATATGAATAAGCCCAACTTATAATGTCTGAACTTCTTGTCACATATCAATGAACAAATATATATCTGAGAAATGAGGTCATCATTCATTTTTTCCGAATCGCATTTCTCAAGTTTTTGTCTGTATGCAGAAAGTGTTTTAAATTTCGCAATTGACGAAAAGTAAATAAGTGATTCCGGTTGAATACCTTTATCGGTAAATTCGTTTGGGTCTATTCTGGCAATTAAGACTTGAATTAATGAAAAACAACCTATTAAAATACCAATAATAGATATGGCAGATAGGACCAAGTAAATCATTGACCAGAATCCAGCTTGATCTATCATATATGTATAAATTTCTTGAAATTTTGCCACATAATCTGTTGCTAATAGAATTCCAATAACAACGCCTATTCCACTTAAAATAATAGATGCTTTTGAGTCGCAGTTTTCGATCCATGTGGTATTTCGGTTAAGAATATCGATAAGTTCTTCTCGAGTTCGTTTTGATTCCATTTTGTTACCTCTCTTATTTGATTTTCGACAAACACTCCTGAAGAGATTCTCTAATATCCGGTTTAAGCGCAGTATTCAATCTATTTTCAATCGTGCTTTTAAGCTGTGTCCGTAAATATGTCTTTGATAAAATATTTTCTACTGTAAAAGCATGAATCCACGGATGTGTTTCTGCTTGAATACAGAGAGCATCATATGCCAAATCGTATTCATCCAAATTTTGATATAAATCAACCAATGCATAGCAAATCTCGCTTTTTACTTCTTTCTCACTTTTACCAAAATAGCTTCCGCATAAGATTAGAAGTTTAAGTTTCTCTTCCCAGAAGTCTTTGCCCAACGCAATAGCTAATCCTCTTTTACAGTGGACAGTCTTGAACAATTGTATGTATATGTTATATTCATCTTTTTTGTTTTTTTCTTCTTTTCTGTCAACATCAACTTGTTTAGAGTCTAACTGCCTCTTCCATTGCTGTAATCGGTTATATTCTTTAGTAGCATTGTTTTCACGAATTGATACTTGGTCTTCTCGCATCTTTACATTTTTTAACGCAATTGCTAATTCAGCAGATTTTTTGCTTATTTCGTCAACAAGTAACAAGGCTCTTTCTTGTGTCTCGTCAAAAATGTTTTGTATAAAATTGATCTCAGGATTCGATTGTTCTTCAGCTTTTACAGCTTCCTGTGTGATTCCTTCCTGCAGTACCAAATAATAGTCGGTTACAGTATATCCAGTAAAGATTTTACTTCCTTTAGTGCGGCTACTTTTACTCCATAGCTCCTTTTCTTCAACACTTTCATACGTGCGTTCATCTATAAAAATCTCACGTGGATTAGCCAATCCACAATGGCGATTTGCGTAATTGGTGGTTGAACCAACCCAAACAATGCCGGTTTCGTTTTCTTCTGCATCATCAGCTTCTTTGCCACGCATACCTACTTTGGTAATCATAATGGTACCCGTACAAATACCGATACCGCAAGCAACGCAAACGTCAGTTAGGTGCTTTTTCAAAGCTGGATTTAAACAATAATCAACCAGTGTATGTATATATCGTGCAGCGGTAACCGCCTTCTGAGATGAAAGTATGGTTTTCTCATTTTCTGTGCTGTCTTGAAATACTCCCATAATCCCATCACCGGCAAACTGTCGTGTATAACCGCCAGAATAACGAATTGCTTGAATAATCATTCGGATAAACGCACGATAAACCTTGACAATCTTTTTAGCTTTTAATTCGTCGGTTAAATCGGTGGATTTTCTCATATCAACAAAAAGAATAGACAGCTTTCCTTTGAATACCTTATTGGAATCAGATACATCAGCCAAAGGAGGCACTGTGTCGGTCAAGTCTATATTTTCTACAGGTTCACCCAGTATACCCTCAAGCGCATTATTTGCTAAATCAAATTCAGACTTTGATAAATGAGTTTTATCCACTTATTGAAACCCCCTTTCTATATAGCTCTTACATCCAACCCGACCACACAACCTCAAAAAAATCCGAAAAAACATCTAACCTGTCCACTCGCGACCCCTGACATCTAACCCGACCACTCGCGGGGCTATGACATCTAACCTGACCACTTGACTATCAAAAAGTGCCTTTATGGACTTGTTTCCGCGACGCAATATTTTCATGTTTTTCGCCTGGTGTATTTCATACCCATATCTGCTTAAACCCTTGATATATAAGGGTTTTCAGCTCTCTCAATCTTTTACTCTTGTTATCAAGACAACCGTCTCAACGTGCATCGTATGGGGAAACATATCAAACGCCTCGATGCTTTTTAGCTCATACAGCCCTTCAGCGCAAATCAACTTACAATCACGTGCTAATGTAGCCGGGTCACAGGAAACGTAGACAATACGTTGAGCGCCTGATTCACGCAATGTCTGCACCAAACTCGCCTCAATACCCTTGCGCGGGGGATCCAAAACAATGACATCCGCCTTCTCACCCTGACTCACCCATTGTGGCACCAACAATTCGGCTTTACCGCTGACAAACTCTACATTACCAAGACCATTCAGTTCCGCATTGGCCTTCGCATCTTCAATAGCTGCAGCGACGATTTCGCAGCCTTTAACTGATGCAGCTTTTTTCGCCAGTTGCAGGCTGATGCTTCCGGTACCGCAGTATAAGTCGAAAACCCGACTGCTTTCGTCAATTCCTGCAGCGACCACAGCGGCTTCGTATAGCACTTCAGTTTGCTCCGGATTCACTTGAAAGAAGGCTCCTGGAGAGATGAGATAAGTCAGTCCGTTTATCTCTTCGCGGAGCTCATGATTCTTAAACACTTCTGAGAAGTCATAGCTCATAATCAGATTATTTTTGGCTGTGTGATGGTTAATGTAAATCGCAGATAGATTATATCCACCTGACTTCAATACATCATTAACTACTACATGGAACGCTTCAATAAAAAGACTTAAATCATCAGATTCACTCAAGTTCTCGAACTGTTTTTGCCCTATATTCATTACTAAGATGAGCATGACATTCTTAGTCGCTTTACCGGACCGCACAACCAAATGACGCAACAATCCTTCACCACTGGCTTCATCATAAAAAGAAATTGGGTGTTCCTTTAACACTTTGCGTAAAACCAGCCGTACCAAATCAGCAGAGCGGTCTTGTATGGGGCAGCAATCACTATCAACAATACGATGTGTTCCACTCTCGTAGAAACCGATTTGTGGATCTGACGCATTTCCACCCACAGGCATCTGAGATTTAGCGCGATAGTGGCGGGTCGAGGGGCTGGCTTTTGCCATAGATCCGCTGGGAAGCAAAGCTTGAATCTCTAGCTCGGAAAATCCACCGATGCGGATAAAAGCCTCTCTGACCTGATCGGCTTTATAGCGCAACTGTGCTTCATAATCGATATGTTGCAAACTGCAACCGCCGCAGCGCGGAAAGACGGCGCAGAACGGCTCGACTCGCTCGAAGGACTCGTCAATAAGATGCGCAATCTGCCCTACCGCATAGGATTTTTTGCGTGTTGTAATACGGACTTCTGCATTTTCTCCGGGAATCAATCCATCCACGAAAACCGTCAAGCCATCCGCCAAGCTTCCCACACCCTGCCCGGCTTTGTTTAAGCCGCGACAGGTGACAACTTCCATATTTACCTTTGCCCTGCGGCTCACTTGATTTCCTCTGCTGCGAAATGCAATGCGTAGTTTTCATCAGCGGGCAGAAGCCCTTCGATTTGCTCAATCATCGAGCCAATATAAGCAATCGTCTCACGTAGAGCGGCATCGGTATCGATAGAGACACCGGCACGTTTGGCAAAATCCAGGGGTCGCAGGCTGCCACCGGCACGCAGGCAGGCCAGCCAATCGGCGACAGCGTTTTGCCCTTCTGCGGCGATGCGACGACTGACAGCCGTCGAAATCGTTAGTCCAGCACTGTAGGTATAAGGATAGAGGCCGCTGTAATAGTGGGGTTGCCGCATCCAGGTCAGTTCTGCCCCTTCGTCTAAAATCACACTGTCACCCCAGAACTGTTCCAGTACTTCTTTAAAGAGGGCAGAAAAATCATCAGCTTGTAAGGCTTCTCCCGCATCGACCGCACGGTAGACTTCCCTTTGATAGGCAGCCTCGAGCAAGTGTGTGACGAAGTTATGATAATAAGTATTCGCCACCATTGAAGCCAGGACCCAACGACGGAAGCGTGCATCATCGGATTTCAGTCGCAAGAAGTAATCGCTCAGAAGCAATTCATTACAGGTGGAAGGGGCTTCGACGAGGTAGAGTGAGCATTCGCTATTTAAAAAGCGCTGGGTTTCTTGGGATAAATCAAAATGCGCCAGATGACCCAATTCGTGCGCCAAGGTAAAGACTTCACTCAGTTCTCCCGCCCAATTGAGCAGAATAAAGCAGCCTTTTTGATAGGGCGTCGCACAAAAGCCTCCGGTTGATTTCCCTTCGTTCATGGCATAGTCAATACGCCGTTCGTGCAAGGCACGCTCAATCAGGGAGCTGTACTCGGAACCCAGCACACTTAAAGCAGCTTTAATATGTTCTTTGGCAGAAGGAATATCCGTCTTGGGCGAATATAGCGGGTCCAATATGACTTTCAAATCGGAGTAGCGCATTTCATCTAACTGATAATAACGTTGCAGCAGTTTGGCAAAGCGCCGCATATGTGGAGCAAGCTCCGTCATAATCAGATCGATTTGGCGATTGTAGAGTTCTTCACTCACCTGCTGCTTTGCCAGTAACATCTCAATCACTGAACTGTAGCCACGTAGTTTAGACTCTGTCTTCTCCGCTTGGACACGGGCGGAGTACAGTGTTCCTATCGTATTTTCATAGGCGCGCAAGCCCTTCGAAAAGCTGGCAAAAGCCGCCCTTCTCACAGACGTATTCGTGCTGTGGCAGTACTCATTTTCGTAGAGCACAAAACTCATGGGGTATTCTTTACCATCCACAAGAAATGAATCAAATTGCATATCTGCCAATTTACTCTGTTGATAGGCATTTTCAGGTAAGTTAAAAATCGGTGCAAACTCAGCCAGGAGCTTCTCAGATTCAGGTACAAGGGTATGCGGAATCTCTTCAATCAGCTTTTCTAAGTAAGCCTGATAAGCAGGCTGTTCCACGATCAAAGCTTCCAGTAGCTCTGCCGACACTTGCTTGATTTCGGAATCAAAAAAGCTTAGCTGCGCGCCCAGTTCTGCTGCTGTATTCCCAAAGCGCAGCTCGCGTTCGCCGTTCTCCTGGTTTCCGTAATCGACCGTGACAGCCAAACTAGCGTAGTTACCGCAGCGGTCCAGAATAATCAGAATTTCTTCATACGCCTGAATCGCCTCAGCTAAAAATCTTGTATCGTTGCACGTTGAGATTTTCCCCAGGTAACACCGGACAAAAGCTGCTGTCTTACGCTCAGCTTCTGCCAAGCTCTGTTCATAATCTTGAGTCGTTGCAAACAAATAGGCCAGGTCCCAGCAGAGTTCAGTTGGCACCTCATTTCTTTTTAATAAAGCCATAAAATCTCCTTGAGAGCTATAATTTAGCTCATTTTACACCTCTTACAGCGGCAGGCCAATGAATGCTGTGACGCTGGGCGGGAAATCTGCTATGCTGTGTAGCTGAAAAGCGGCTGCTTTTGCCCGCAATAAAATGGCGAAATAAAGGAATGTGACAATGAAGGTTCTGATCACGAGCGAATGGTATGCCCCGGTCATCAACGGCGTGGTGACATCGATTCTCAATCTCGAGAAAGAGTTGCTCAAGCTTGGCCACGAAGTGCGTGTACTGACGCTTTCACCCAATCGTCACAGCTATCGCGAAGGGCATGTCAGTTATATTGCGTCCATGAACGCTTCCTGGGTTTATCCAAATGCCCGCCTCACTTTGGCACCGCGTAATCGCCTGATTAAGGAGCTCATCAATTGGTGTCCGGACATTATCCACACCCAAGCCGAGTTTTCAACCTTCCTTATGGCCCGGCATATCGGCAAAGTCTGTAAAGCCCCGCTCATCCACACGTATCACACGGTTTACGAAGACTATACGCATTACTTTTTCCCCAATAAGAAGATTGGCAAAAGTATCGCTGTAGGTCTCTCCCGCTTTATCCTGAAGCGCACGCAAAGGGTCATTGCACCGACCGCCAAAGTGAGCCGTATGCTCGATTCCTACAGGGTACGTGTCCCCGTTGAAGTCGTCCCAACCGGTATTGAGTTGGAACAGTTTACCGCCTCACAAGATCCGGATAAGCTCGCACAAATCAAAGACGATTTACAGATTGACGCTTCAAAAACTGTCTTACTCTACCTCGGTCGGCTGGCCAAGGAGAAAAATGTTGAAGAAATCCTGCAGTTCGTCAAAGACCTGGCGGATGATCAGCTGATTTTTTTGATTGTTGGCGGAGGGCCCTACTTAAAGACTTTGGATAACCACACGGCAAAATTGGGGATAACAGAACGGGTGCGTTTTGCCGGGATGATTAAGCCGACAGACGTCCCGATTTACTATGCCTTAGCCGACCTCTTTGTCTCTGCCTCCCAGAGTGAAACGCAGGGCCTCACATATATTGAAGCCTTAGCTGCAGGCTTGCCTGCCCTCTGTAAGGAAGACGCCTGTCTTGAAGGCGTCATCATAAATGATGAAAACGGTTGGCAATATTTACAGGAAGCTGAATTCAAAGAGCACCTGGCAGCATTCCGTGCGGATGCCGGTCGACGCGCGGAGATGGCAGCCAATGCCAGGCGCGATGCCCTGGCCAAATTTTCTGCTGAAAGTTTTGGCGAACAGGTGGCTACCCTCTATAAGAAAACCCTGCAGGAAGCGCAGGTCAAGCATAAGGCATGAGTCAGAACGCTTCGGAATTTGCCTATGAGGATAGTGAGTCAGCTTTCAGAGTGGGCTTACGAGATGGTTTAGCTATTGGCCTGGGTTACTTTACGATATCCATTGCCTTCGGGCTCTACACGGTCAGTGGCGGCCTTTCGCCGCTTTTTGCCATTCTTGTTTCGCTGACCAATCTCACTTCTTCCGGTCAGTTTGCCGGTATCAGTGTCATCTTGGCCAAAGGCGGATATCTGGAACTGGCCTTTACGGTGCTCCTTGTCAACTTGCGCTATATTCTCATGTCACTCTCGCTTTCACAGCGCGTCTCTCCACGGGTTAAAACATTGCAGCGCCTGATGATGAGTTTTGGTATCACGGATGAGATTTTTGCCGTGGCGATCCGTAAGACCGACGTTGGTTTCCGCTACTTTATGGGTCTGATGATACTGCCCATTTGCGGCTGGACAGGTGGCACAAGCGTCGGAGCCTTACTGGGTTCCTTCCTGCCCAAATCCGTCCAGGGCGCTTTCGGTATCCTGCTCTATGCCATGTTTATCGCCATCGTTGTACCTCCGGCTAAGAAACACAAAGTTCTACGCATCATTGTCTTAATGGCAGCTGGGGTCAGTGCGTTACTTTATTTACTTCCCTTGTTTTCTGCCCTCCCCAGCGGTTGGAAAATCATCATCAGCACCGTCTTTGCGGCGGCTGCAGGCGCGACGTTTTTCCCTATCAAAGAAGAGCATATCGAGCAAGCAGACGAGAGAGAGGTGAGCGAATAATGGACTTAGGGCTTTGCCTGCTCATCATGATCGCTGTTACCTACATTCCGCGCGCGTTTCCGCTGGTCTTTTTCCGCAAACCGATTAAGAGTCTGTGGATTCGCTCTTTTCTGGAATACGTGCCCTACGCCGTTTTAAGCGCCATGACCATTCCGGCCATCTTTATGTCGACGCGCCATTGGGTCTCGGCGCTCGCCGGTTTAGTGGCTGCCTTTTTACTCAGTTACAAGGAAAAATCATTAATGACCGTTTCAATCGGTGCCGTCATCGTCGTGTGGCTGGCCGAAGCCATCGCCGTTTTGCCGTTCTAAGACTTAGCACACGTCAAATGCTCGTAGAATTTGGCGTTCACAGGGGCATCCAATACATGTTTCTCAGCCAGTTTCAGCACCGTTCCGGCAAAAAGTTCCGTCTCCATGGGTCGCCCGTCGCGCTGATCCTGGCGCATCGACGGCATGCCTTCCGGATTCAGGGTATTGAGTACGCCTACCCAATATGAGATATCGTCTTCACTTAAGTTGACATTTTCTTTTTCTGCAATCGCAATGACCTCGCGGAAGGCGGCCAACATCATAGCTTTGGCTTGCGGATCACTCTGACAGGTACCATAGTTGCCTTTAAAAAAGGCCACCGTTTGGTTGAGGCCGCAGTTCAGCATGAACTTGCCCCAAAGATGATGCTGCATATCGTCCACCACGGTATAGGGAAAAGCCACCGCATCGAACAGGGTTTTGACGTCCTGAATGGCGGAGTCAATTTCCGAACCTTGGCCGGGCATTTTGCCAAAGCAAATCTGCCCTGTGTTCTGATATTTCAGGTGATATCCGTCTCGTACCCCGTCCATGCCCTGCGCCACCGCATACACGATGCGCGCTTCGGGATAGCGTTCGGCAATGCGTTCCTCGCTGGAAATGCCGTTGAGCCACGACATGATGATGCTTCCGGGCTGAACTGCTTTTTGAATATCCCTAAGCACAGACTCCAGGGCAAAAGACTTGCAGGCAATCAGAATCAGATCCGCCGCTTCAGCTTGCTCCGGGCTGACAAAATTATAATACTGCGCCACTCCGTTCAGGCTCACCTGATCGGGGCGGAGATGCTTTTGTCTTTTTTCATTGGCGATGATACGAAATTGATAGGGGTCTTGCGCCTGCTGTAAAAACTGAGCAAAGGTCAAGCCCAACACACCCATGCCAATTAGATAAATACGCATTTTGCTCTCCCTCCCCTGTGCCTCGTGGCGCATCAGCCCGCTTGTGAGGACTCCGCGCGGCGCATCAGGTCCTCGGCGACCGCCAGTACCGCATGATCAGCGATCCAAAACTCAGCAGCAGTCAGCTCCGCGGTCTTCACTTGCTGCGATTCACTGAAACTCGTCACGATGACAGAAGTCGTCAGAATGGCGACCGAATGCAAAGGCGTGTAGAGGGCGCTGAAATCTTTTTGCCCACGTAGGTAGACATGCATTTCAGACATTTCTTCCGCCAGCGCGGTGAAGTCCACGGGTAAGAGGCTCAGCAAAGCCAGACTGTTCACCGAGTAGCGGTTAAAAACCGAAAGATGCCTACTTTTGCAGGCCTCGCCCAGTTCAGCATAGCGCTGCACCTGCTGTTCAATATCAGTGGCAAAAGCCAGTACCACCGCGGCCGTATAACTGCGCATACGTTGGGGGCAATGAATTTTCATCAAGGCATAAGCACTCTCGATGCGCCCCAAAAGTTGAATCTGATCCACCCCACTAAGCAGCAGGGCGCTGACCAAAACCGTGTAATAGCGGCCGGCCAAAATGCGATGATTCAGTCGCATAGTCTTCTTGAAAAACACCAGCCTTTTGACATGCGCCTCAAAATCCTGCGGCTGCAGATGCTGAGCCATTTGTAAGGCCAGAACACTTTTGACCCAGGGATCACCCAGATGATTCTTATGAATCAGGGCAAAAGCCTCCCCCGCCCGCTCTATCAACTTATCCTCATCCTCAGAAAGCGCCAGTTCCGTCCATAAAAAGAGCTCGGCCGCATGTCTGAATTCACTCTGTTTGAAAGGCAAAGCACTGAGCTTGTTCTTGACTCGGTCTATTCCCTCCTTGTTGAGCGCCTGTTTTCTTTGCGCAAAAAGATACGCCGCCATCGTCTTGGAGAAACCCAATCTGAACGGAAGGTAATGTTTTAGCCCCTGAAAGTTTTCCAGAAACAAGTCAAGTTTTAAGCGATGTGCTTGCTGCATAAGGTCTCACCTGTCAGTCGTTTTTTGCCAATTTGCATCCGAGAATGCTATTTACTATTTATTATATGTTATTTTTGGAGTTGAACCAAAAGAGAAGGTGGCCAAAGACATGTCCCTCAGCAACAACATTCACGATGTAGCGCTGATTTTCGAAGGCGGTGGTATGCGCGCCAGCTTCAGCTCCGGTATCATATCAGCCTTGCTCAAGGCTGAACTCTATTTCAATTACGTAACAGGTGTTTCTGCCGGTGCTTCCTGCACCATCAATTACCTCTCGCGGGACAGTGAGCGGGCCAAACACTCTTTTGTCGACCTGGTAAAGTCTGCGGAATTTGGCGGTTGGTCCTACTTTCTGCGTGGCAAAGGCTATTTCAATGCCAGCTGGGTCTATGAGCAAAGTTGTCACAGTGTTTTGCCCTTTGACCTAAGCACTTTCCTTGCCAATCCGGCGGAGGCCAAAATCAGCGCCATCCGGGCGGATAATGCGGAGACCCGATTCTGGAGTAAGGCGCAACTCAGCTCCCTCGACGACATTGTGCGAGCCGTCCGCGCCTCCTCCACCCTGCCTGTGCTGATGCCGCCACCGCTTATCGACGGCCATTACTATTATGACGGCGGCTTGCGCAATGGTCTCGAACTTGAGACTGCACAACGCGACGGCTGCCGGCGCTTCGTTGTTGTGCTGACACAGGAGCGTGGCTACCGTAAAACAGCCCCGAAGCAAAACCGTTTGCTGCGCTTGGCCATGCGTCAATACCCGCAGTTACTGCAGCTTTTGCATGAGCGGCACCTCCACTACAACAAGAGCTTGGACGAACTCCTGTCTTTGGAAAAAAAGGGGCAAGCCTTTTTAATTTTCCCGGAGCGCATGTCGGTGGATAGCGGTTGCAGGAGTTTTGAGGCATTGGAAGCAAATTATCAACGCGGCTATGAACAAGGGCTGAGGCTTTTGCCGAAATTGGAGCGCTTTTTACAGGCTTGATTTGGGTCGGAACTGCTCGGATTTAGCTATAGATGGTAAAATAGACCAATGATAAAGATTGTGTTTTTTGATATTGACGGAACCTTGATCAGCAGGACGACCCATCGAGTCGCAGAGTCGACGCTGGCGGCGTTAGAGGAGTTAAGGGCAAAAGGAATCAAGCTCTGTGTCGCAACCGGCCGAGCGAAATCAACTATTCCCGATGAGTTTCTGGATCTCTTTGATGTTATCATCTCACTAAACGGGATGTATGTTTACGACCGCGAACGGGTGTATATCAGTCACACACTCGATCCGGAGGATGTGAAAATCTTGGTGGATTTTGCCATAAAAAATACGGTGCCCGTCTATTTCATTTACGAAGACAGGCATACCGTAAATTATATTGATGAGCAGATTCTTGAAGAATGTGAAACACACGATATCCCGCTCCCAAAGGTTGAAGACCCGCGGCGAGCACTGTCTGAGCCGGTCTATAGCGCTTCGCTTTTCTTAACACTTGAGGAAGAGCTGGCTTTGATGGCACAAACCAAAACCTTAGAGGGCACACGCTGGGCTGAGGCTTTTTTCGATGTGGTCATTCGGGGTTTTGGGAAACACTCGGCTTTACTGGAGATTTGCGAGATGTATGGCATCGATCCGTCGGAGAGTATGGCTTTCGGTGATGGTGGCAATGATCTGAGCATGATTCGGGCAGCAGGTATCGGTGTCGCGATGGGCAATGCCCTTGATTATGTCAAAGCCGAAGCGGATTATGTGACCGACGACGAGGACCATGACGGAATCGCCAAGGCACTGCGATATTTCGGGCTGATCGGGTGATGTTTTAATGGGGCGAGGTCCCAACCGCTTGATGGGTACGGGCGAAACCCCGTCCGCTTGATGGGTGCGGGCGAAATCCCGTCCGCTTGATGGGTGCGCCTTAGAAATACCGACCTGTTTGAACGTCTTGGCATTTTTTTCGATAATCCAAGTCCTCATGCGCAGAATCTGAAGAAAACACAATTTTCGGGACAAAAATTGCGCTAATCCAAGCAGAAAAATCCGAAATCTTGGATCATCGAAAAAAATGCCGCTAAAACGGGCAAATGACTAAACGCTAGACCCTAAAAACAGCCTCAATCTTGGATTAGCGGAAAAAGTGCCATTTTCCTTTTTGCTTAGTAGAGTCGCAACTGTCTGTGTCGTTACGCATCTCATCCGCCTTCTCCTTAGTTTAGAACTCTTTGCCTATAAAACAGAGTAATGGGGAAATATCACAGAACTGTTGCCATGAGCGTATAGTATTAAAACTTCCCAAAGCCACCGCGCAGGGCGAATTTGGGAAGTCTGTGTTTTGCCAAAAGCGATATTCGAGAGCCTGAGCAGAAAATGATATCCGCTTACTTATCAATCAAGCTTTGCCTGAGGCTCCGGAGCGACATAACGCAAAACCGGCTTGCGCGCCGCTTCGACTTCATCGACGCGTTTGATTTTTTGTTTCACCGGCGCATCTTTGAGACGCTGCGGATCTTCGTAAGCCAGACGCACAATTTCATGCAGAATCTCACTCGTCGCATTCAGCGTATCGATGCTTTCCGTTTCGGTCGGTTCAAACATCAAGGCCTCTTTAATGACCAGCGGGAAATACATCGTTGCGGGATGAACACCGTAGTCGATCATCGCTTTTGAAATATCCAGTGCCGTCACGCCGGTTTCATCCTTGATTTTCTGACAACTCACGGTAAATTCATGCATGCAAAAGCCGTCCTTGCAGATAAAAATATCTTCCAACAGGGCTTTCAGGTAATTGGCATTCAGCACCGCCTGCTCACTGGTCTGCCTGATGCCTTCGTGTCCCAGGCTCTTCACATAAGTCAAAGCGCGAACCACGACCAGGAAGTTTCCGTAAAACTGTTTGACACGACCGATGCTCTGCGCCGGTTTCACAAATGCGTTGGCCGCATGCACAGGGGCAGGCAAGAACTCCTTTAAAAAGCCTTTTACACCAACCGCACCGCTACCGGGTCCACCGCCACCATGCGGGGTAGAGAAAGTTTTATGCAGATTCAAGTGCACCGCGTCGAAGCCCATGTCACCGGGACGAATCTGACCCATGACCGCATTGAGATTGGCTCCGTCATAGTAGAGCAGCCCACCCGCGTCATGAACGATGTCTCGAATTTCGAGTATGTCTTTTTCGAACAAACCCAACGTGTTGGGATTGGTCAACATTAAAGCAGCGGTCTTTTCGCTGACTAAGCCACGCAAAGCCTCAACATCCACCAAACCCTGAGCATTACTTTTCACTTCCACCACATCAAAACCAGCCATATTGGCACTGGCGGGATTCGTGCCATGCGCACTGTCCGGCACAATGACTTCTGTGCGGGCAGCATCCTGACGGGATGCGTGGTAGGCCTTGATAATTAAGAGAGCAGTCAGCTCACCTTGGGCACCGGCGGCGGGTTGAAATGTGAAAGCATCCATGCCGGTGATTTCAGAGAAGACCTGATCTGCTTCCTCAAGCAAAGCTAAAGCACCGGGGACTGTCGCTGCGGGCTGCAAAGGATGAATCTGTTGAAAACCGGCTAAAGCGGCGACGTCTTCGTTAATTTTGGGATTGTATTTCATGGTACAGGAGCCCAAAGGATAGAAACCGTAATCGACGCTGTAGATGTCCTTCGTCAAACGTGTGTAGTGCCTGATCACATCGATTTCGCTGACTTCGGCAAGGGCCGGGGGTGTTGGGCGGGTTTTGCCAAGTTGATGTATCGGTACATCCGATTTCGGTAATTGAAATGCCCTGCGGCCACTGCGGCTCTTTTCAAAAATTAACATAAGCCTGCCTCCTTCACGATTGCAACAACACGATCCATCTCGGCGCGCGTATTGCACTCGGTCGCACACCAGAGCATTTGCGACTCATTGAGCACCAAGCCCGGCAGTATCCCCTGTTCCAGCAGTTTTTCTTCAATGGCAAAAGCATCCGCCTTAGTATTGACAACGAATTCATGGAAGAATTCATGCGGGTAGGCCATGTTAAAGCCTTCACAAGCACAAAGCTGTTCCGCCAGATAATGGGCATTATTGACACAGGCTTGAGCAGTCTCAGCCAAGCCTTTGGCCCCCATCATGGCCAGGTAAATCGTTGCCCTCACCGCCATTAGCGCTTGATTGGAACAGATCGAGGAAATCGCCTTTTCGCGGCGAATGTGTTGCTCACGTGCCTGTAAAGTCAAGACATAGGCGGTTTTCCCGTCTTTATCTTTAGTCTGCCCGACGATACGTCCGGGCATTTTTCGCATTTCTGCTTTGGTCGCAGCCATAAAGCCGAGATAGGGTCCGCCAAAGCTTAAAGGGATGCCCAAAGGTTGGGCTTCACCGATTGCTATATCGGCTTTGCATTCAGCCGCAGTGGGTAAAAGCACCGCCGCAATCGGATTGACCCCTAATACCAGCTTAGCGCCTTGAGCGTGGATGAGTGGCTCTAAGGTTTCCAGATCCTCCAGCAAACCGTAGTAGTTGACCTGATCCAGCAAAACCGCTGCCGTATCCGCACGTAGCTTCGCAGCCAGATCCTCGGCATCTACAAGGCCGTCTCGTAAAGCAAGCGTCTCACAGGCATAACCTGCGGCAGCGCAATACGTTTGCGCGACTTCCAAGACGCCCGGGTTGAGGTTTTCAGCCAAGAGAAAGTGCTTGCGTTTTCTGTCCGCACACATCAGGATGGCTTCGCCTGCAGCGGTGGCTCCGTCGTAGACGGAGGCATTCGCCAAATCCATTCCCGTCAGTTCGCAAATGTTCGTCTGAAATTCAAAAATAGCTTGCAGCGTTCCTTGAGCGATTTCCGCCTGGTATGGTGTATAAGCCGTCACATATTCACTGCGCGATGCAAGGTGGTTGACCGCAGAGGGAATGAAATGCTTATACGCCCCCGCGCCCCGAAATACACTCTTGAAGACTTGATTCTGCTCAGCCAGTTCGTTTAGTTCGGCTAAAACTTCCGGCTCACTCAGCCCGGCAGGGAGTTTTAAATCTTCCTCTAACTGAACGCTCGCCGGTAAGATTTTAAAAAAATCCGCCACGGACTTTGCTCCGACGCGCGTCAGCATCACCGCCTGTTCGGCGGGACTGTTCACGATATAATCAGCCATGAATTAATCCTCAATAAATGCTAAATATGCATCCTCATCCATCAAACCGGAGGTATCCCCCACTTCAGAGATCCTAACCAGCCAAGTATCAAGCGGCGCTTCATTAATCAGTTCTGCTTGGTCTAAAAGGGTTTCGTTGATTTCCGCGATGACGCCGTTTGCCGGAGCATTGATTTCGCTGACCGCCTTGACCGATTCGATGTCGCCAAAGGCTTCGCCTGCGCTCAACTCATCGCCCACTTCACCGAGGTTCACAAAAACGATATCACCCAGCTCCGCCACGGCATGTTCGGACAAGCCCACCAAAGCGCTTCCATCCTCCAGCAACTCCAACCATTCGTGCGTTTCCGCGTACTTTTTAACTCCCATGATTACAACTCCTTCACTTTTGCTTATTGTATGCTTACTTTATCGAAATCTTTACTTCGCTTTTTTATAAAATGGCAGAGCAACGACTTCTGCTTCAATCTGTCTACCGCGCACGTCCACCATAAGCTTTGTGCCAATATCGGCAAAAGCCTCGTCCACGAAAGCCATCGCCCCCGCAAACTTGACGAAAGGCAACTGAGTCCCTGAGCTTACAAGACCGACTTCACGACCCTCTGCCAGTACTTTACAGCCCTCGCGTGCGATACCGCGACCCAACATGCGTAAACCGACCCGTTTTTGAGCGGGGACAAAGTCGGACAAGCTGCTTTTGCCAATAAAATCCTCTTTATCCATTTTGATAAATAGGCCTAGACCGGCTTCAATGGCTGACAGCTCTTCACCCAACTCATGTCCGTAAAGCGGCATGCCCGCCTCCAGACGCAAGGTGTCTCTGGCACCCAAACCACAGGGCTTTGCGCCGGCCTGCAGCAGCGCTATATAAATGGCGACAATTTCCGCGTGACCACCGTAGATTTCAACACCGTCCTCGCCGGTATAGCCGTTGCGGCTTAGCAGGCAGGGCTGATGGGCAATTTTTGTGTTGACGGTAAATGCATAATACTTATTGGGAATATCGTGTGCATCCATCAATGTCGCCAGTATTTCAAGCGCTTTGGGGCCTTGCAGAGCAATCTGACTCACTGAGTCGGAGATGTCCTCCAAACTCACGCCCTCTATGAGATGCGCGCGCAAAAATGCCACGTCTTTCTCTCGATTAGCTGCGTTCAAAACCAGCATGTAGCGTTCGGGGTTGTAGCAGTAAACCAGTAAATCGTCGACGGTTCCGCCCTGTTCATTTAAGAGCAGCGCATAGCGCATCCGCCCGCCTTCCATACCGCTGATGCGATTACTCAAAACCTTGTCCAGATAAGCCGTTGCATTCACACCGCTCACTACGGCTTCACCCATATGGGAGACGTCGAAAAGACCGGCCTCTTCCCTTACCGCCAGATGCTCTTTAATGACCCCACTGGGGTATTGGATAGGCAGCTCATAGCCGGCAAAATCCACCATCGTGGCCTTCAATTCCAGATGCGTTTCGTATAGCGCAGTTCTTTTAGCCATGTCATTGACTCCTTCTTTCGTATACTGAAAGTATACTTGATTATGTAGTCGCAGGACAGGCTTATACGGTCGAAAGCTCCTTTAAAAGCGCTTTATTCGACAGTGACCGATTTAGCCAAGTTGCGCGGATGATCCACATCTAAACCTTTACCGTAAGAGACATAGTAAGCAATCATCTGCAGGTAGACGACGCTTAAGAAAGGGCTAAACATCGGGTCGCAGAGCGGCAAATTGAAGCGCAGGTCATAGAGGTCTTCATATTCCGGAAAATCCTCATTGGTAATCAGGATAACCATGGCTCCGCGGCTTTTCACTTCACGGATGTTGGAGACCATTTTGCTGTGTAAGTTCTCCTGTGTTGCCAAAGCGATACAGGGTACCCCTGCGGTTATCAGGGAAATGGTGCCATGTTTGAGTTCTCCTGCGGCATAGGCTTCCGAATGGATATAACTGATTTCTTTTAGCTTAATGGACCCTTCCATGGACAGGGCATAATCAATGCCTCGACCGATGAAGAAAAGATTGGGGCTTTCTATGAGACTCAGGCAGTCGTTTTTGACCTTCTTTTCGTATTTCAAAACGTCTTCCACCTGACGGCTGACCAGTTCCAACTTTTGCACCAAAACACGTACGTAATCTTCCGCCAGAACACCCCTGGCCATGCCACAACGCAGCATCAGCACATAGAGTGCAGCCAATTGCACGCTGTACGCCTTGGTGCTGGCCACGGCAATCTCTGGCCCGGCATGCGTGTAGAAAACATAATCTGCAGTCCTGGCAATGGCTGAGCCTTTGACGTTGACCACAGCCAGCGTTGGGCAACCGAGGCTTTTAGCCAGATTCAACGCTGCTAGGCTGTCGGCGGTTTCCCCGGACTGTGAGATGATAATGACTAAAGTACGCTTATCGATGATGGGTTTGGCATAGCGAAACTCAGAGGCGATTTCGACGCTGAGTGGCAGACGTAAATAGGACTCGAACCAGACGCGGCCCACCAGACTGGCATGCATGGCAGTACCGCAGGCGCTGATGATAATTCTGTCAATAGACGTAAACAAAGAGTCCGGGATATTGTCCACGGAGAGGTCAGGCAAGCCGTGCTGCAGGCGCGGGCGGATGGTGTTTTTCAAGGCTTCGGGCTCTTCGTGGATTTCCTTTTGCATGTAGTATTCATAGCCCTGTTTTTTTGCACCTTCGATGTCCCAGTGTACTTCTTCCCATTCGGCAACCAGGCTGCGACCTTTGTAGTCGTAAAGTTCGACCGAATTTGCGCTGAGGCAGGCGATGCTCTGTTCTGGCATAGGGAAATATTTTTTCGAGTAGGCGATGGTCGCAAGGATGTCTGAAGAAACAATGCTGCCCTCCGCGAATTGAGAAACCACTAACGGGCTACCCATACGTGCCACGTAAATCTCACCCGGTCGGTCGTGGAAGAGGATGCAAAAGGCGTAGGAACCGTCAAAGAGCGGCAAGCAGTTACGCAGTGTACGCAAAGGATTACCGCGATAACGCGAGCCGATTAAAAGGGCTGCAATCTCGGTGTCCGTCTCCGATTGTGGGTAAATTTCCTCACTTTCCAGCATGCTGGCAATTTCACGATAGTTTTCGATGATGCCGTTATGAATCAGGCTGACTTTGGCAAAAGCATGCGGATGGCAATTGCGTAAGTTTGCCTCCCCGTGCGTCGCCCAACGTGTATGTCCGATGGCCGTATGACTCGCTGTTTTCAACTCTGACGCGGCTTCATTCAGGGCGGCTACGCGACCAACCGCTTTAATATCTTCCACCTGATCTTCGGCAAAATACGCCATACCAGCAGAGTCATAGCCTCGGTATTCAAGCTCACACAAGCCGTCCAAGACCACCTGTTTTGCTTCAAGCGTTCCTGTAAATCCGATAATTCCACACATAGATTATCTCCTATTCAATTGTCCTGTTTAAAAATCTACGGGAATGTTGGCTCTGTTTTCGCGTTACCGCGGGTTTTATCCGACATATACGCAGCCGTGTCTGCGGTGGAGCATCCGCCGAATTTTCGATGAACTCCACACCTCGTCACCCCATGTTCTGCGAGAATTCCATGTCTCTCAGAAGCAGAACAGCAAGATGGGGACTGGCGCTAATATTTCGTCTCCTTTGTGAGACTGCCGCATTTCTGCTTGCCTGCCTTCGCGCTTGCCGCACGTTTTGCCAATATGGTAAACAATCGTTAAAATGATTGCAAGTTTATGAAGCGTGCACCAAGGTTTCTGGCCAATAGTTACGGGCATCCCAGATTGGGCTGGGACCGCTGGGAAAAAATGGCCACCGTTCCGAGCTTTCTGGCCAAAAAGTTACGGACATCCCAGATTGGGCTGGGACCGCTGGAAAAAATGACCACCGTTCCGAGCTTTCTGGCCAAAAGTTACGGACATCCCAGATTGGGCTGGGACCGCCGGAAAAAATGACCACCGTTCGGAGGTTTCTGGCCAATAGTTACGGGCATCCCAGATTGGGCTGGGACCGCCGGAAAAAATGACCACCGTTTCGGAGGTTTCTGGCCAATAGTTACGGGCATCCCAGATTAGGCTGGGACCGCTGGAAAAAATGACCACCGTTCGGAGGTTTCTGGCCAATAGTTACGGGCATCCCAGATTGGGCTGGGACCGCTGGAAAAAATGACCACCGTTCCGAGCTTTCTGGCCAAAAGTTACGGACATCCCAGATTGGGCTGGGACCGCCGGAAAAAATGACCACCGTTCCGAGCTTTCTGGCCAATAGTTACGGGCATCCCATATTGAGCTGGGACCACCGGAAAAAATGGCCACCGGCGTTCGGACATGCACGGACAAGCGCCATGGCGGCCCAAACAGAAACACAAACAGGAAAAACGATATGCCACCGATTAATCTACTCATTAAACCCTCCTCCAGTCTCTGCAACCTACGTTGTGGCTATTGTTTCTATGCAGACGTGGCTGCGAATCGTGAGCTGCCTTCTTTCGGCATGATGAAGACTGATACCTTGGAGGCTATCGTGCGCAAGACCTTAGCGGAAGCCGAAGAGGAGTGCAGTTTCGCCTTTCAGGGGGGCGAGCCGACCCTGCGCGGCTTGGACTTTTTTGAAGACCTGATTCGCTTTGAAGAAAATTACAACCATAAAAAGTTGCGTATCCATCATGCGATACAGACCAACGGTTTTACCATTGATGACGCCTGGGCTGCGTTTTTTGCCAAGCATCGATTTCTCGTGGGTATTTCGCTGGACGGAACGAGACGTTATCACGATATGTACCGTATTGACGCGGAGCGCAATGGCAGTTTCTCGCGGGTTTGGGAAAGCATCCAAATTTTACGTCGGCACAAAGTTGAGTTTAATTTGCTGACGGTGGTCAACGCAGACACCGCTCAGAACATCGGGAAAATCTACGCTTTCTATCGCGAAAAGGACCTGCTCTATCAGCAGTACATCCCCTGTCTGGATCCGCTGGGTGAAGAGCGCGGTCAACACCCCTATTCTCTCACCCCCGAACTCTATGGTCATTTTCTTTGCGAGCTCTTTGATTTGTGGTATCAGGACGTGATACACGGTCGCTTCATCTACATCCGTTACTTCGAAAACCTGCTCGGCATGTTGGTCGGTCAGGCGCCGGAAAGCTGTGGTTTGGTGGGTATTTGCGGACATCAGCTCATTATTGAGGCAGATGGCGGGGTGTATCCCTGTGACTTCTATGTGTTGGATGAATTGAGACTGGGAAATTACGTGACAGATAGCCTGGAAGAAATCGAGGCGCAGCGTGAAGCCAGCGGTTTTGTCGAAGAATCGCGTGGTATCGATGAGGCTTGTAAAACATGCGAGTTTTTCTATATCTGTCGTGGAGGTTGTAGGCGCGACCGCGAGCCATTGCTGGATGGACAGATGGCGCTCAATTACTTTTGCCCGTCTTATAAAATGTTTTTCGCTCATGCGCTGCCCAGACTCAGGCAAATCGCAGCCCAGCTGCGTTGAACCGTGTTCTCTCGCTTGCTTTAAGAAAACTTATAGACGTTGTAAAGCGAGATAAAAATGATTAGCAAGATGACGCCCATAAAAAGCTTATCGACCTGTTTGCCGCTCATCTTCTTTGAAAGCACGCTACCGATAAAGCCGCCGCTTATGCCGCCGATGAGCATAAGAACTAATGTGGTCGTGTCAAAAACAGGTAAGCCCTTGATGAGGCTGGAGATGAAGCTCGCAAGTTGTGAGAACAAAATGATAAAAATCGAGTTCCAAGCGGCTTCCTTGGTTTCCAGTGAGAAAAAGAAGTATAAAACCACCAGGTTGATGGGACCGCCGCCGATGCCTAAAAAGGATGAAAAAATACCCAGAAGCAAGCCGATTAGTACGCAAAGACCCTTATTATTGAAGGTATATGTGTGGATTTTGTTTTTATAGAGCATGTAAATAAGCACAGCGACTGTCAGGATGACCATGAAAATATTCTGGATAAGTGAAATACCCGCATCGTTGGCCGCACTGTCTCTTAGTCGGTTGAACAATTCTTTTCCGACGATGCCGCCAAAGACCGCACCCAAGGCCAGCCAGGGAGCACGGCTCTTGTCATAGCCCTGCATCACTTTGCGACTCTTCGTTAAAGTCACCAGGGACATTGCTAAAACCGTACAACCGCTGAGAAAGCTAATGGTCTCCTGGAGCATTGAGCGCGAAACGGCATCAATCACGGGCTTCATGATGACGCCCCCGCCTACCCCTGAGATTGCTCCCACCGTTGTGGCAAAAATCGCCACCAGAAAAATAATGATGGTTTCCATCGCTATGCCTTTCCTGCAACCGTTGCGCGTTCTCGGCAACGCCAATATCCTACAACTTTATGTCCTAGGTGTACTTTGGATCAGCGCAAGCTTTTTTGCGCCGCTTCCACCACGTGCTTGATAAGCACCGTCGTCGTTACCGTCCCTACACCGCCCGGAACAGGGGTATAAGCGGCGACCAAGGGTGCCACTTCCGCCGTTTTGACGTCACCGCAGAGGTTGCCCGATTCATCGACATTGATACCCACGTCAATTACAATTTGACCTTCGGAAACAAAGGAACCGTCAACAATGCCGGCCTTGCCCGCCGCAGCAATGAGGATTTCGGCGTTGCGGCATTCGGCGGCCAAATCGACAGTGCGTGTATGACAGATTTTGAGGGTGGCATTGCGTTCTAGGAGCAGCATGGCCACCGGCTTGCCTATGACGAAGCTACGCCCGATTACAGCGACTCTTTTGCCCTGCAGTTCAATACCATAGTGATCCAGCACTTCGATACAGGCTTGGGCGGTACAAGGGGCAAAACCATTGCTATTTCCTGCATAGATGGCTGCCATTGAAGCGCTCGTAATACCATCCACATCTTTCTCGGCGAGTAGGGATTCGCAGACCCGCTCGTCGTCAATATGTTTGGGCAGAGGACGAAAAATCAGACAGCCGTGAATCTTATCATTGTTGTTAATGCTTTCAATGCAATCGATTAATTCCGCTTCACTGACTTCTGTCGAAAAGAGAAAGGCTTCGACCTTGACCCCTAGCTTCTCGCAGCGGGTCAGAATGCTGCGTTCATAGGCTTTATCATCTTCTGATTCACCCACGCGCAGCAAAGCCAGACAGGGTTCAATCTGCTCTTCTTTGAGTTCCTCAACCTCTAATGCTATCTCGGCACTTAAGGCGGCTGCCACTTCTTTACCGGTTAATCTTACAGACATCGTTTTCTCCTCTTCGGTCTTTGGCCTCAGTTCTTTTCTGCTTTGAGTGTCTGAGCGATGCGCTCAAATATTTGCTCCGCTTTCGCACTGTAGATTGACAGTTGCGCTTCGGTCTTGCGATTAAGCTCGATAGCATAACTGCGGTCTTGCATTAGTTGCGTATTGATGAATATATTTACAGCAGCCGATTGCAGTGCGGCTTTGAGCAGGGCTGCAGAACAGGCGGCGTCGCTGATGGCCAGACGACTGCCGATTTGGCCTATTTCTGCGGTTAGATCGAGTGCCTCACAGCAGGTTTCAAATATCTGTAACGGCACGGTGACGGCTACTCGCAATGCCTCTTCCATGACCTGGGCCTTGTGGGCTTTTTCCGCCTCGGTTGCTCTGGGCAAGCCGTAAGCCGCTGCCAGTGGGGCAAAAACCTCTGCATCTGCGTCTATGTAAGACAGTAGTTTTTCTTGCAGTGCGTCGTAACGGATTTTCAGAGCGATGACCTGCTCTTGCACCTCAGCGTACTTCTTTTTACCCAAGGTCAAGCTGCCCACCATGTTGCCTAAAGCAGCGCCGATGGCCGCGCAGAGTGCCGCCGCCCCGCCACCTCCGGGTACCGGTTCTGCGGAAGCCAGTTGCCTAACGAATGCACTACAGCTGATTTCTTTGAATGACATATGCACCTCTTTTTTGAATTAACGTTTTCTCACGCTTGATGATTCGAGTAGCCTGTTCGAGACTCAGAACAAACCGCTGATGGTGCCCTGCTCATCGATATCGATGCGCTCTGCAGCCGGTTGCTTCGGTAAACCCGGCATGGTCATGATGTCTCCGGTCAGAGCCACGATAAAACCCGCGCCTGCCGACAGGCGTAGACCACGGACGGTCACTTCGTCACGCGGTGCACCCAGCTTTTTGGGATCATCAGAGAAACTGTATTGTGTTTTTGCGACGCAAATGGGCAAGTGCTCGAAACCTTCTTCTTTCAGCTGGGCGGCAGTTTTAGCCGCAGCCGGACTGAGCACCACGCGATCGGCGTGGTAAATGTTTTTGCCAATCAGATCCAGTTTTTCTTCGATACTTAAATTGAGCGGATAGGCAAAATTAAAAGTCGTCTCACTATGCAGTTCACAGAGTCTGATTACCTCTTCGGCCAGCTCGACGCCACCGGCACCACCTTTTTCCCATACCTCGGAAAGCGCTACATTGACACTTAACTTGCGGCAGGCTTGGCGCACCAAGTCCACTTCCGCCTCGCTATCACTCACAAAACGATTGATCGCGACAACCACCGGTAATCCGTAAACACGTCCGATATTTTCCACATGTTGAAGCAGATTGGGCAGGCCCGCTTCCAGTGCTTTAAGGTTCTCTTCATTCAGTTGGGCTTTTTCGACACCGCCATGATGCTTCAGTGCACGAATGGTTGCCACCACGACGACAGCTGAAGGTGTAATACCGGCTGTCCGACACTTGATATCGAAGAATTTCTCTGCACCTAAATCTGCACCAAAGCCTGCTTCGGTCACAGTATAATCGCTCAGTCTCATGGCTAGCTTCGTAGCCGTGACCGAGTTGCAACCATGGGCAATATTGGCAAAAGGCCCGCCGTGTATCAAAGCCGGTGTCCCCTCCAAAGTCTGCACAAGATTGGGTTTCAATGCATCTTTAAGCAGGGCAGCCATCGCGCCTTGCGCTTTTAAGTCCGCAGCAGTGACGGCCTTATTGGCAAAACTGTAACCGATCTGTATGCGGCTGAGGCGTTCCTTTAAATCCGTGATGTCTGTAGCCAGGCAAAGAATAGCCATGATTTCCGAAGCAACCGTGATGTCAAAACCATCTTCACGAGGCATACCATTGGTTTTTCCGCCCAGGCCGTTGACAATACTGCGCAGTTGGCGATCATTCATGTCCACACAGCGTTTCCACGTGATGCGCCTGGGGTCAATGCCCAGAGCATTGCCTTGCTGGATGTGGTTGTCGATTAAGGCTGCCAGGAGATTGTTGGCTGCACCGATAGCATGGAAATCTCCTGTAAAGTGCAGGTTGATGTCTTCCATGGGTACGACTTGTGCGTAGCCTCCGCCTGCCGCCCCACCCTTCACGCCAAAGACCGGACCCAGCGAGGGTTCACGTAAAGCCAGCACCGCCTTTTTACCCAGACGTGCCAAGGCATCGGTCAGCCCGACCGTCATGGTGGTTTTTCCTTCGCCGGCAGGTGTAGGCGATATCGCCGTGACTAAAATCAGTTTTGCCGTCTGCCCACGCTCTTCGATCAGCTGTGGATTCAGTTTGGCTTTATAACGACCGTAATGCTCAATCGCCACTTCGGGTATGTTTAATTTAGCGGCAATCTCGGAAATCGGTCGCATCATTGTTTCCTGTGCAATTTCAATATCAGTTTTGTATGCCATAAATTCTCTGCTTTCTTTGCTGCGTGGCTTTTGCCAATCTATTAAACCAATAAGTCAAAGCCTTGCTCACGAACCGCACGTAAAATCTGTCTGCGGCCGGGGTGATTGGTTATTGAACGGGTCACGACCTGGTCTGTAAAGCTGTCAACACGACGATTCGCTTCCCGCAGGTCATAATAAGTGCGCATTTCTACGTCATAGTCACGGAGCTCATCAAGATAGCTTTCGTAACGCCGGTAACCGTTTTCATAGACCCGTAACTCCATCGGCATGCGGGGCTTCAGCTGTGGGGACTGATTCGGTATACCCATGCCTAAGCCGAGCGCCGGGAAAGTATAGAGCGGTATATCCAGGATACGGATAATCTGCAGGGGGTCGTTTAAGATGGAGCCAAAGAACACGGCTCCGAGCCCCAGTGATTCGACTGAATTGCTGACGTTTTGAGCACACAGGATAGCATCTGAGAAGCCCTGGAAAAAGGAGTCCATGCTCGCGGCACCACTGGGATCCACACCCTTTTCTTCGCAAATTTCGTAGTTGCGATATTGATCGACGATTAAAACCCAAAATTCAGGGCAGTCTTTAACATAAGCTTGCTTACAGACTTCGGCAATCGCCGCACGTTTCTCACGGTCCGTGACGCGAATAATTGAACAGGCCTGTAGGCCGGTGCTGGAAGCGGTGCGTTGGGCTACAGCTAACAATTTTTTCAGTAATTTTTCAGGCAAGGCTTCGTCCTTGAATTGCCTGATGGTGCGGTGCTCCAGTTGACGAGCTATCGTCTCATTCTCTAAATTCAGTTCTTTCCAATCCATCTCTAATTCCTTTATTACATTCCAATTTTGCTTTATTCTGCTAACCCAAGGCAACATCGAGAATCATCATGACCAAAAAACCGGCCAGGGTTCCCATTGTCGCCAAGTCGGAGTTTCCGCTGGTTTGGGCTTCCGGTATCAGTTCCTCCACCACCACATAGATCATTGCCCCTGCGGCAAAAGCCAATGCATAGGGCAAAATCGGCTGCATCACCGTTACCAATAAAACACCGATAAGCGCTGAAATCGGTTCAACGATACCGGACATCTGTCCATAAAGAAAAGCTTTGCTGCGTGACATCCCCTCACGTCTAAGCGGAATGGAAACGGCAGCCCCTTCAGGAAAATTCTGAATGCCGATACCCAATGCCATGACTAAGCCAGCCAATGAAGTCTGGCCATCGCCGATGGCCGCGGCACCGACCGCAACACCGACTGCCAGCCCTTCGGGAATATTGTGTAGTGTAATAGCCAAAACCAAAAGAATAGTACGGGAGAGACCGGTTTTCACACCTTCCTGGGTTTCATGCTCACCTCTGTGGATATGCGGCATGATAGAGTCAGCCAACTTTAAAAATAACCCTCCCAGGGCAAAACCAATGGCAGGTGCAAGCCAGGGTAAGGCACCTGACTCCTCACTCATGGCGATAGCCGGAGCTAAAAGGGACCAGAAGCTCGCCGCAATCATGACACCGGCGGCAAAACCCAACATCGTATCCAAAACTTTACGATTGATTTCCTTAAAGAAAAAAACCAAACCCGCACCCAGGGCGGTCATGAACCAAGTGAAAAGGGTACCGATCAATGCCTGCTGTAGTGGTGACAGTTGTGCTAGGGATTCCAGCATATTGCGACGATTCCTTTCGAGAAAGCTGCCTGAGCGCAGTTCCAATCGGTGGGAATACATCGTCTCAGACATGGCTTCATGCAAAAAAAGATTACCATTTAAGCCCATACGTGTCCACTTGGCGAGACTTAATGGTAGGACCTACTACTTGAATTTGCAGATGTCTTAGTGAACTGACAAAAATGACGTTTGTGCGGGATTTTTTGTCTCATAAGTACTGGGGTTCGGAAAATTTGGTCATTTTCAGACAAAAATTACAGCTGTGCGGTGAAACATTAGAAAACTCTAATGCATCTCCGTCATTTTTGTCAGAAAAATGCCTTCTTAACCAAGCAAACGACTCTAATATTAGGACTTTCTAATGCACAGCCGAAAAAATTGCCTTAACATGAGACCCTCAGTTGAACAAGCTACCCATCCCCTCAAATAACTTAACCCAGAGCACTTTCAACACACAAAAAGAGACTGCCCTCCGGCACCTAACGGTGCGATCAAGTCAGTCCCTCAATTCTTCTTTGAAACCAGCTTAGATTTCTCTATTCAGACTTTTACGTGCTGCATCAACCATATTGGAGTCCAATCTGATGGTGCTGGTCGTTTGGCAGAATTCCGTAGGAATTTCGGTATCCAGATGATGAGCCATCTCACTGATCCAACGCACCGCCATCTCAACCGGTACGATGCTCGTGTCAATCACTAAATCGAACTTACTCGCATCGTCACTCTTGATACCATAATAAGATTGTAAGAAACCCATACGAATCCTGTCATGTTGCTCTACCAGTTTTTCGGCTTCGTCCAAATCCGCAATGCCCTGTTCTTCCATGACGTTTTTAACGCGTTTCTCGAAAGGCGTTTTAATAAGAATGTTAATCACGTTGCAAAAGCCTTGCAGTACGGCAAAACCACCGCGCCCCATGATGATGAGATTATCCTGACGTGCATAGGTTTGAATGGCCTGGTTTAAAAGTTTTACATAGTCTTCGTTTACACCAAAGAAACGATCCATAAAGGAGTGGTCAGTATCGTAAAATTCCTTGAACGAAACCATGCCATATTGTGATAGCAAGGTACTCATGGTTTCCTTGTCAACGATGGGCATATTCAAAGCCTGGGAGACGCCCGTGGCGACTTGATCGCCATTGTTACCGAATTCGCGTGATATTGTAATGACTGCCATACTTTTTTCCTCTCAAATCGAAAAATATAATTTTGCTGTTTGCTGCTTTTCTATCTCAGATCTTATCGACAGTTGCTCATTATTTACCGGGTACCATGATAAGTTCAACTGCTGATTTTTCAAAAAACTTGCGTGTTTTATCGGGAATCCCGTCATCCGTAATCAACACATCAACGTCCTCCAGCGGTAGCTGTTGCGCTACCCCTCTGCTGGAAAATTTACTTGAATCTGTAAGAATGATGGTTTTATTCGCTCTGCGAGACATTTCTGCTGCAATCTCGGCACGCTGAAGGTCGACACAGGTAAAACCGGTTTCCTCAGAAAAGCCGTCTGAACCAATAAACACCTTATCTACATAAAAGGATTGCAAGGCTTGACGGGTTAAGGGTCCGATACAAACCTGTGAGTCAGCTTGATAATCACCACCTAACAAGATAAATTTGACATTGTTGAAGCGACTTATCAAGCCGGCTATATATAAGGAATTAGATACGATGGTGACTTCTTTTGTTCTGCCCAGATTTAAAGCGAGCAATGCATTGGTAGAACCGGATTCAATCATTAGTGTTTCACCGTCTTTTATCAAGTCGGCCGCCGCCTCGGCAATCCTGGTTTTTACTTTATAGTGGTGCTTCATGCGGTTTGCAATCTGATCATCGAGCGAACTTTCCGCCCCCCCGTGTACACGTCTGATTAATCCTTCTTTGCTCAGTTGTCTGAGATCAGTACGAATCGTGACAGCAGAAACTTTATGGCGCAAAGCCAGTTCGGAAACCTTTAGGTTTTCATTTGCGCTGATTTCTTCAAGAATCTTCTTTTGTCTTTCATTCATATATAACGCCTCGCACGCCAATCGCTATTTTCGATTAGGGCATAATCCACTAAAATCATAGTTGAATTAAAAGCGCTAGTCAATAAAAAATAAATAATTTTCTTTCACTCGTAAGCATCTTGTTCGTTAAGAGAAAATGAAAATTCATATAATAATTAGTGACATTCTTTTTTTTTAGAGTTTTTCTACGTATTTAATCGATTAATTTTCTTATTAATAATAATTATCAGCATACGACTTGACATTATGCACAAATTAGGCTAAGTTTTTTATGCAGTTTGGAGTTTTCGATTTATTCGCTTCGAAAATGTAGCATTTTCTATTGAAAGCATTTGATTTTGCGTCTAGAATCACAAAAGTAACAATCGCGAGATTGTGAGATGTATTAAGAGTACATCAAAAAACGGAGTCTACAAAATTTTTTGAGGAAAAAGGAGTCAAAAATGAAAAAGAATCTCAAAAAAGCTATTGCATTAATCTTAGCAAGTATAATGCTGATAGCTACCGCTTCTTGTGGCGGCGCCGCCACCACAACAGCCGCTACAGCCGCCCAAGCAGGCGAAACCACCGCAGCAGCTGCTGCAGCAGGCGAAACCGTCAAAGTTGCATTTATTTGCGCAGACATGGCCAACCCTTCACAGGCTTACTCATCGAAACAATTTACCACTTACGGTAAAGACTACGGTTTTGATGTGACAGTCCTTGATGCTAAAGGCGATGTCCAAACCGAATCGCAGCTCGTAACCAACGCTATCGCTCAGGGCATGAAAGCCATCTTCCTTAACCCCAACGATATCAACGCCATCATCCCCAGCATCAAACAAGCCAAAGAGGCCGGTGTGGTTGTCGGTATGTTCTCCTCTGACTTACCTGCCGAAGCTCAAGAGTTCCGTGATTTCTTCGTCGGCGTCAACGATACACAAGCCGGTGAAGCTGCAGGTAAAGCTTTTGTCGAAAACTTCCCCGATGGTGCAAAGATCGTTGAAGTCGGTGGTCAAGCCGGTCACGACGCACAAATCAAACGTCACGACGGTTTTAACAAAGCCATCGAAGGTTCCAAGATTGAAGTCTTAGACTATCAAACACCGCAACAATGGGACACCAACCAAGCCATGAACATTATGGAAGACATGATCACCAAGTATGGTGACAAAATCAAAGGCGTCTTCTGCCACTGGGATAACGGTGCTACCGGTGTTATCGAAGCTCTAAAAGCTGCTAACAAACTGGACGGTATGTTCATCGTCGCAGTTGACGGTAACAAGAGCGGTTTCGGCCAAGTACAAGACGGCACACAATCCGTTTGTATCTCACAGAACTTCGCCAACATGTCCAAAAAATCAATGGAAAATGCCAAAGCAGTCATCGAAGGCAAAACCGTTGAACCCATCACCTTCATCCTGACGTCATCACCGCTGACAATATCAAAGACTTCCCCACACCGGAATGGTAATTTAACGGGAACTCACGAAAGGCCCGTGTTCCTCAAAGAACACGGGCTTCTCACTATGATAAAGAAACTGGAGGCGAAATATGGCGAATACAGACAATACTGCTCTTTTATCAGTAACAAATATAAATAAAGCGTTCCCCGGCGTAAAGGCATTGGACGATGTCACATTTACAGTCAAAGCAGGAACCGTACACGGCTTAGTCGGCGAAAACGGCGCCGGTAAGTCAACGCTCATGAAAATTCTTCGGGTGTCTATCAAAAGGACTCCGGTACCGTTTACTTCGATGGTAAAAAAATTGAAAAAAACCACACCCAGTGAATCGATGCGCAGCGGTTTGGCGATTATTTACCAAGAACTTAACTTAGTCAATCAATTAAGCGTCGGCGAAAATATTTTCCTCGGCCGTTTTAATGAAATGAAGGGTATGCGCGGCATTCATGCCAAAGCGACCGAACTCTTGGCCAGCATCAACTCGAAAGTTAGCAGCACCACCATGGTCGGAGACCTCAGCGTTTCCGAGAAGCAGAGATGGTGGGAAATTGCCAAAGCGCTTTCCTTTAAATCCAAACTGATTATTATGGACGAACCCAGTAGCAGCTTGACCAATGACGAAATGAAACAGTTAAAAGTCATTATTCAACAGCTGAAAGAGCAAGGCATCGCCATCATTTACATCAGCCATAAATTGGACGAAATATTCGACTTCTGTGACGAAGTGACCATTTTGCGCGACGGCCATGTTATTGATACCAAGAATATTGAGGACCTGACCCGCGGCGAAATGATTTCAAAAATGGTCGGACGTACCATTGAAAATGAGTACCCCGAATTACCCGACAGCGTCGGTGATGTCTTGATGGAAGTCAAGAACATCAATACTCGTAAGCTTCATGACATTTCCTTTAACTTACATAAAGGCGAAATCCTGGGTTTAGTTGGCTTGGTCGGAGCAGGGCGCACAGAAATCGTGCGTGCTATTTACGGTGCTGACAAAGCCAAAGGACATACGATAAAACTGCACGATCAACTCACGCCGATAAAGAACCCGAAGGATGCAATTAAAGCAGGTTTTGGTTTTGTCCCCGAAGACAGAAAATTGCAGGGTTTGGTTTTCTTCTCCGTCGAATCCAACATTACTATGGGCAATTTAAATGCTGTGACCAGTTCCGGTGTTATCTCACGCGCCAAGGAAAAGAGATGGCTCAGAAACACATCAAGAGCCTCGGCATCAAGACGCCCACGCATAAAAAAGTCGTCAGCCTTTCCGGCGGTAATCAACAAAAATGTATCATCGGCAGATGGTTGGAGACAGAGCCCGAGGTCTTTATTTTGGATGAACCGACACGCGGTATCGACGTGGGTGCAAAATTTGAGATTTACCTCTTTGATGAAAGAGATTGCCGAAAAAAGGCGGTGCCATCATTTTGATTTCTTCCGAGTTACCAGGAAGTCTTGAATATGAGTCATCGTGTTTTGACGATAGCGGACGGCCGCATTACTGCGGAATATGATCCTAAAGCGACCACAGCCGATACGGTTATGACCAGCGCTTTGGGTCTGGGCAAGGAGTGAGGTGAGAGACATGTCTGATCAATTAAAATGGAAAAAAGCACTCAGAACAGTTTTTCAAGACTACCTCGTTTTCGTTGCTATTGTCGTCCTGGTCATCATCACCATCATCGTAGAGCCTAAGTTTCTCAGCGGCGGAAACCTGACCAATATTTTGAGACAGTTTGGCCCCTTGAGCTTGGTTTCTTTGGGTATGACCTTTGTTATCATCGGCGGTTTTATTGACCTCTCCGTTGCCGGTATCATGTCATTGACTGCTGTCGTGACCATGTCCTTGATAGACCCCATCGGTCAAGTGCCTGCCATGTTGGTAGGTTTAGCTTTGGGCATATTCTGTGGCTTTATGACCAGTACACTACTCATTACCTCCGGTGCTTTGACACAGGCAGAAGCCCTCTTCATCACTTTTGGTATGAGTCAGCTTTTCGAAGCATTGGCCTTGATTATCACCGATGGTTCCGTCTTGAACATGCGTGATTTGACCACCCCATCCAATCTCTTTACCGCAATCGGTCAAGGGACGGTTGGCCCCATCACCATCTCCTTCCTAATCTTCCTGGTAAGCTTGGTCATCCTATACTTTTTCCAGGCAAAAACGACGCTGGGACGCTCGATTTCATTAACAGGCGGAAACAAGACGGCCGCGCGTTTAGCTGGTATTCCTGTTTCTCTCTCTGTTATTCTAATTTACTGTATCTCAGGTTTCATGGCTGCTTTGGGTGCCATCAATCAATTCTCCCGTTCCACCACCGCTCCCCCGACCTTGGGTGCAGGCTTTGAAACCAACGCTATCCTCGCGGTTGTGGTCGGCGGTACGACACTTAAAGGCGGTAAAGGTAGCGTTTTGCGTACCGTGCTCGGTGCCTTGCTGATTATCCTGATGTCCAACTGCCTCAACCTTTTGGGTGTCACACCGTATTTGCAGAATGTCACCAAGGGTGCAATCTTGGTTATTGCCATCTGGCTCGACAACCGCAAACCGCAGTAGGAGGTAGAAAACATGGAAAACAATGCATTCGTAAAAACCCTCGGAAAATTTGTATCACAGCAGAAAGCCTTGATTGCTATTGTCTTTTTGCTGGTCTTGATGCTCTTTTTCCCGACCAACTTTTATACTCAGTTCAACCTCTTTGACATCCTAAACTCCTCCTCCATCCTGATTATTCTGGCTTGTGGTGATTGACCATGACGGTCATCAGCGGAGGCTGTGACCTGTCTATCGGCGGTGTCTTGGTTTGTTCCGGAATTATTGCTATCCAACTGATGGACAGCATCGGTATGTGGCCGGCCATCATCGCAGCCCTGCTCTTTGGTGCTGTAATCGGCTTCATCAATGAGCTTCCTGGTCGTGCAACAGAAAACAGAACCCTTTATTATCACTTTAGGTATGGGCATGACTTTAACAGGCGTCGCTCAACAGTTGACGAACGCCAGACCGGTAATCGCCAAAAACCCGGCTTTTGACGCACTCAGCAATACCAAAGTCGTCTCCTCCGTAACAACACTGATCATCGTGATGCTGGTCGTCGTGGTCATTTCCCACTATGTTATGCGTTACACCCAATTCGGCAGAAACTGCTACGCGATTGGCGGCGATTATGAAGTGGCACGTTACTCCGGTATAGACGTCATCAAAACCAAGTGGATGACCTTCGTTATCAGCGGTACATTGGCTGCTTTGGCAGGCATCATGTTATCGGCAAAACTCAACTCCGGCTCCTCCGTTTACGGAGAAAGCACGGCGATGATCGTCAACTGCGGCGTCGTGGTCGGCGGTGTGTCTTTTGCCGGTGGTGTGGGCAGTATCCCCAAAGCCGTCCTCGGCCTCTTGGTCTTCGGTGTGCTGGACAATGCGCTGAACATGCTAAGCGTGCAGTCCTACCTGCAGATCTTCATTAAAGGAATCGTAATCATTGCGATTATCTGGATGGACTCCTTTTCCAGAAAGCGCAAAAGAGAGATGGTCTGAGTCCTCAAAGCCATCATCGAGAAAATCGCCGGGTATCAGTTGCCCGGCGATTTTTGTTTGTACTGTTTTGAAATTGTGCAGAATCGCTGCGACGGGTAAGGTGACGGTATCCGTCGCGGGGCTTGGACGGGATTATCGCAAATTTTGCCAAGTCGACAGCACAAGCCTAGATGGGATTATCAAACTCACGCCTCGACTGCCACTTCCCTTGTCTTGCCCGGACGGCTGCGATATTCGCCGGGCGTGAGCCCGGTAATCTTCTTAAAGACCTTGGAAAAGTTCCTCGCATCCTCAAAACCCGCCATCCCAGCAATCACTGATATCTTGTAATCTGTTTGCACGAGCAGCTCGCCCGCAATTTCAACACGATACAGGTTCAAATACTTGATGGGCGTTGTTCTGTACTGTTTCTTAAAAATGCGATTCAGGTAGGAAGTGCTGACATAGAGACGCGCTGCCAAAGTTTCCATGCTGATGTCTTCAGCATAGTGCTCCTGCATGTATTGCAGACATTTTTCCGGTAAATTGCTCTTTTCAGACTGGAGCTTGCCGGAGAAGTAGATAAGCATGTCAATTAGAAGGACGACGAGGTCGTTTAGGACTTGCTTTTGCCCGCCGCTTTCATCGTGATACGCTTCACAGATGCGCCGGAAAACCCAACGCAGCTTTCTATTCTCGTCCTTCAGCTTGAAAAACCGTTCTATCTGCAATGCGGTCTCACATTGCAGATGAATACAGATGATGGATTGACGGTAACGCGTGTCCAGGAATTCCTGGTGCTTGACGTTTTTGGGATAAACAACAATCTCAAAGAGCGAGAGCGCCATATCTTCTTCTTCGGTCGCAATATCCGCCTGCCCTTCCAGAAAATAAATAAACTCGATGCAATCGTGCGCATGCATGGAATAGTCCCAGATGTGACTCTTTTCATCAAACTGTTCACAAAAACTGACTTGGCAGCTTTCCTTGTCAATAGATGACAAATACTGTGACGCTTTAATTGCAGTTTTTTCCGCCATGCGCAGACTCCTATTAGTGGCAAAAGCCGCTCAATTAGTGATTCCCAAAATCTCCAAAATATATAGCACCGACCGATTGGGCAAACTGTGCCACGGTATAATGCGGGTCTTCTTCTAGCTGCTGCATCAAGGGTGTGAAGGCGATGGAGCCGTCCGCCACCTCAAAATGAATACCGGGGATCAGTTCGTCTGCACCCTTTTGCAGGAGTTCAAAGCATTTGGGATTCTTGACCAGTCTGCCAAACATCACACGGGATTTGGCCAAAGGCTGCAGGATGTAGTCCGTCTCAGCCCAGGTCACGGCCAGATAAGCACCGATGTCGGTGAATATCTGCTCAACGACGGGGTCGCTGCTCTCAGAAGCCAGGTCCATCAGATGCTGTAGGAAAGGCTTGCGCATATCAACGGGTTCGGTCGGGCAAACGAACATTTCCCCACCTTCATGTGAGACCTTTTTGACATAGCCCAGATTCAAGAGTTGCTGCCACAATTCCGGACGCTGTTCAGGGAAGGTTTTACAGGCCAGTCTAAAGGCACCGCTCTGACTTGTGTACTTTTGCAATGTACCTGCCAAGCCGGTATTGAAATTATTAATACTACGGATGTCGTCAGCGTGGAAAGCTTTGGCTCCGTAGCTGCCGATGTCAATGATGTAGTTGTAGACTTCGAGGGGGATATCGGGGATTTCACCCGCTTCGTTAATCCAACCAGTACCCAGTTCGGTTCCCAGAGTATGGGCAAATACCCCATCCGCTAATCTTTCGGGCTGTTCGGAAAACACCTGTTCCACAGCTGCGGTAAATGCCGCCATAGGCCCGTCATTGGTCAATTGTACGCCGGTGGCCGTTTTACAATAGGCACGCAAAGCCAAATCAAGATCTGTAATTTTCGCAAACTCCAGCTCATAGTCAAGCTGTTCGTTGTTGCGCATGCCTCTGGTTTTATAGACCTCGCCACCGACCACTTTGTTTTTAACCACGACGTCCGGAAAACTGAGTCCGATTCCGTCGAAGAGTAAAAGACGATCGATAAGCTTGGCTTCTGCGGTCTCCACCACAGACGTGAGCTCTGCCAGGGGACAATCTTTATCAAATGCGGGCAGCAAGAGACTCTGTACTTCGGCTTTCAGGCTTTCATCCTTCAGTTCCTGTGCACTCAGCTCGGCGCGAACCAAGCGTACCAGCCAGAGTATCGGTTCAATCATCTGCTTGGCTTCGGTAAAGTCAGCTGGGAACCAGTCGTATTCTTTAAGCGCGGTCAGTTTACCATAGGCTGAAGCGGCCACTTTAATGTCGGTCCCGCCTACATCTAAGCCACAAAGTCGTTTATTGGGCAAATCCGCCACCACTTCTTTGTAACGCTTAGCAGCAGTTTTAACTTCTGTTGTTGGCAGTTTAGCTTCATCCTGTGCGACACGTTCCGCAGGATTGTAGGAAAAACGAAAACCGCTTTTACTTGGGCTGCTGTCAATGTGATCCAGCATTCTGTCTAAGACGTTGATGCACTTGCCGTAGCCTGAACGCTCTTTTCTACTTTTTCCAATACCGAAATGCTGATCCAGCGCTTTGACAATCTTGTCTAACCACCCGATTCGTTCGTCGTAGAACAGCGCCATCGCTCTACCGCCAAGACTGGAGAGCACATTGTAAATTCTGGCGTAGATGTAATCCGCGACAAAAGCCTGTTCTGCCTCGCCCGCTGCTTGGGCAGGAAGCTGTAAAACAAAAACACGCGTACCTTGGTCTATTTTGGTCAGTTCAATCTCCAGTTGTGTTTTATCCTCAGCTATGGCAAAAGCCGCAGCCACATCCGTGATATAAACCGTTTCGTCATTTCTGGCCTGTTCTAAAAATTGTTCTAACATCTCAGTCTCTCCTTTAAATCGCGTGATACGCTATTTATCATTATTCTAGCAAATACACGAAGTAGAATAAATCTCATTGAGTAGCCGCTTCTTGTCAAATACTGAACATTATTATTTAATACTCAATTTGAAACCATAGATATTCTCACTTTAAAAAGGAGTTCAGTTTTCGACAAGTATAGGTTTCTTTCATGGGCTGTAATTTTGCCACCATCATATAAAATAAGAGAAAAGCCCGCACAAGCCCCGCTTTACTTTTTGGAGGTTACTATGCCGCAGACAAAATCAGCTCAAGTGATGGATTTAGACGTCGCCCGTCTCAGCCGTTTACCGCAAAATAAGAGAATTGATATCTTAAAAGATAAAATGCTTGCCGAAGACCGTTTTATGTCCATCGAGCAGGCTTTGATTATCACAGAAGTTTACAAGAACAACTCTTCTAAGCCGGTGATTATGAAGCGCGCCTTGGCTTTAAGGGCTGCTTTAGAAAAGCTGGAAATCAGCATTGAGCCGGAGGAGTTGATTGTCGGCAACCGCACAAAAGGTGTGCGTGGCGGCGTGGTCTTTCCCGAATCCGGTATTTCTTGGATCGACAAGGAAATCGAAACCCTGCCGACCCGTCCTCAAGACAAGTTCAACGTGCATCCGGAAGATATCGTGACTTTCCGCGAGGAGATTTTGCCCTTCTGGAAAGGCCACAGCTTAGAGGACATCGTCGCCAAAACTGCAGGTTCAGGCATAAACAAGATTTCAACGGTGGCAAAAATCAACCAGAAAGACCATGCCCAAGGCCACATCTGCCCGGACACCAAACTCTGGCTGGAAAAAGGCCCTGCCGGTCTGAAAAAGGAAGCCGAAGCCTATCTGGCTCAAACAAGCAAAGCCGAAGAAAAAGATTTCTATCAAAGTACAATACAGGTTTTAGAAGGCGCATCCCGCTTTATCGAGCGCTATGCCGAGCTGGCCGAAAACATGGCAACCCAAGCCGAGTATGCTGAGAATAAAGAGAATCTGCTCGAAATCGCACGAATTTGCCATAAGTTGGCCATTTCCGCTCCAGAGAGTTTCCACGAAGCCGTACAGGCCATGTGGTTCTTATATGTCATCTTGCATATGGAATCCAACGCCTCCTCTTTCTCACCTGGACGTGCCGATCAATACCTCTATCCTTACTATAAACATGATATCGAGAGCGGGACTCTGAGCGATGAAGAAGCCCTGGAGATTACCCAGTGTCTCTGGCTGAAATTCAATCAGATTGTTTACTTGCGTAACTCACACAGTGCCAAGTACTTTGCCGGTTTCCCGATTGGCTTTAACTTAGCCGTGGGTGGTCAGGATCGCGATGGCAACGATGCCAGCAACGAACTCTCTTTCATCTTCCTGCGCGCTCAGGAATTGATGGGCTTGCCCCAACCCAACCTCTCCGCTCGCCTCTACAAAAATTCGCCCAAGGACTTCGTGCGTCAATGCATTCGTGTCGTGGCAAAAGGCAGCGGCATGCCCCAGTTCTTCAACGACGAAGCCGTCATCCCCGCCTTAGAAAACCAAGGTATCGAAGCGGGTGATGCAAAAGACTACGCCATTGTCGGTTGTGTTGAATTGACGACAAGTGGCAACAATCTGGGCTGGAGTGATGCAGCGATGTTCAACCTGCTCAAAGCCCTGGAGCTGACCCTGAATAACGGCGTCTGCATGCTGACCGGCGAGCAAATCGGCCTGAATTTAGGCAACCTCACTGATTTCGAAACCTACGAGGATTTGGAGGAGGCTTTTGCCAAACAGGTCGAGTACTTCATCGATAAAATGGTTCAGGCTTGCGAAATCGTCGAACGTATTCATCAGCAAGTGCTACCTTCACCCTTCCTGTCTACAGTCATCGACGATTGTCTGCTTAACGCGACCGACGTCACGGCTGGTGGTGCCAAGTACAATCTCTCCGGTATTCAGATCATACAAGGCGCCAACATCGCGGATAGCATGGGCGCCATCAAAAAACTGCTTTATAACGAAAAACGCTTTACGCGTGAACAACTGCTGAAGTCCCTGCGCGATAACTTCAAGGATGCCGAACCGCTACGTCTGACACTATTGAATCACGCACCGAAATACGGCAACGACGAAGAGAAAGTCGATCAGATTGCGGCCAAATGGATTGAGCATTTCAATGCTTATCTGACGCAATACACCAACTTCCGCGGTGGCCCTTACCACACCGGTCTGTATACCGTTTCTGCCCATGTCCCGATGGGTCAAAACGTCGGTGCCAGTGCAGACGGACGCAAGGCTAAAGAGCCCTTGGCTGATGGTGGTATGTCACCGGTCTACGGCCGCGACATCAAAGGACCCACAGCTGTACTGAAGTCTGTTTCCAAAATTGATCCGAATATGGGTAGCAACGGCACACTTTTAAATATGAAGTTTTTGCCGGAATTCTTCACCGATGAAGGGATTGAAAAGTTCGCCCTGCTCTTAAAGACATTCGTTGATTTAAAGATTCCCCATATCCAATTCAACGTCTTGAGACAAGAGGACTTGCGCGCTGCACAAGCCGAGCCTGAAAAACACCGCAACCTTACGGTACGCGTGGCTGGTTATACCGCTTATTTCACAGAGTTGGCCGGTGATTTGCAAAACGAAATCATTGCCCGTACCAGCTACGAGGAAATTTAATGCCTCAAGAAAGCGCAACAACTACACCGAAAGCCACTGCAGGCATCGATTGGGGGAAAAAGGGACAGGTCTTCGACGTGCGTCGTTTTTCGACGCACGACGGACCCGGTATCCGCACCACAGTCTTTACCAAAGGCTGCCCTCTTCGTTGTCTATGGTGCCAAAATCCTGAAGGCATAGCGCTCGAAAACCGCCTGATGTACTTCAGCGAGAAGTGCATCGGCTGTGGTATTTGTGTGCAGGTTTGTCCTCAGAAGGCGATCTCAATGCGCGGGAAAAAGATCGAGATTGACCGCAATCTCTGCGATCTCTGTGGTGATTGTGTTAAAGTCTGTCCCTCAACGGCACTGGCCTTTGATTCCAAGTCCATGACGGTCAAAGAACTTGTCGACGAGATTAAGAAGGACCAAGCCTTCTTCCGCAACGGTGGGGGCGTTACACTCTCAGGGGGCGATCCGACCTTTCAGCACAGCTTTAATCGCATGGTTTTACAAGCCTGTCAAGAACTCGGCATCCATACGGCAATCGAAACCAGCCTCTACGTGCGCAGTGAGATTCTTAGAGAGCTACTGCCCCACATCGACTTATGGATTGCTGATTTCAAAGCTTTTGACGACAAAGAGCACCAGGCTTGGACCGGTGTTTCCAATCAGTTGATTCGGGAGAATTTTGCCATTGTGGCCAATCGTGACAAAAACGCCCTCTTGGTGCGTATCCCTTTGATTCCGGAACATACAGCCAGTGATGAGAACATTGCGGCGATCGGACAGTTTTTTCTTGAACTGGGGGCGAGGCCGCGCATTGAATTGCTTAATTACAATCCATTAGCCCAGAACAAATATAAGCATTTAGGGCAGGAGTATTTGTTTAAAAAGAATCCCAAAATGTTTAAGGCAAAAGAAATGGGTCATTTCGTTGAAATTCTGACGGGCATGGGTTTGGACGCCTTTCACGAGTAGTTTGCGAGCACACTTGGATTTAGTTTGTCGCATTCCCTGGCGGGCTGCGACTCCGCTTGAATTTGGAGCGTCGCGCAGCTAAGAGGTCTGGCGACAATTCGCATTGTCCTGAGTAGAATGAAAAATGGACAAAATTTTCGGGGATGTGCTTATTTCAGTGGTTTTAGGGTCTCTGTTCAAGTCAAATACACGATTTAGGGACACTTTTGACGACTGTGTGGTCGCCGCGACCACATCCCTGTAAAAAGTGGGCTGAAAACAGCCTTTAAACTTGTCCAGCCAGCTGTCCGTAAGTGCTTTCAACCACATCCCCGAAAAAAGTGGGCTGAAAACAGCCTTTTGACGACAACAAAGGTTTTAGAGCTGAGCTGTGAATCGAAGCAAAAACCCACACAGTCGCAATTTTTGCCACATTTCAACTCGCTTTCTTCAAGCAAAAGCACCAGCACGGTTAAGGCTAGCAGCCACCTTTCTACAACGCAATCTTTAAGACTCATCTGTAAAACCTCCTTTTCCTTGCTATAATGTTTTTCTGCAAGTAAAAGTGAGGGTAAAATTATGCTCTATTTTGACAGTGATTATATGGAGGGTGCACACCCCCGGATTCTGGCGAGATTGCTGGAAACGAATCTAGACAAACATCCCGGTTATGGCAGCGACCAAATTTGTACCGACGCACGTGAGAAGATCCGCCATGCCTGTGCCGCACCTGAGGCCGAAATCGCCTTTTTAGTAGGTGGTACACAAACGAACGCCACCATTATTGATTCCTTACTGCTCAGCTACCAAGGGGTCATTTCTGCGGTTTCCGGGCATATTAATCAGCACGAAGCCGGTGCTATCGAGGCGACAGGGCATAAAGTGCTGACGCTGCCTCAAGTCAATGGCAAAATCAACGCAAAACAAGTCGCTGCCTATATGGAAGACTTTCTCGGAGATGAGTCATTTGATCATATGGTTGAGCCCAAAATGGTCTACATTTCTCAAGCCTCTGAATTGGGTACGCTCTACAGTAAATCAGAGTTAGAAGACTTACGTAAAGTTTGTGATCGTTATGGCTTATGGCTGTTCCTCGACGGTGCACGTCTGGGATATGCTTTGGCGACACCGGGAAATGATTTGTTTTTGCCGGACATTGCCGCATTGTGCGATGTATTCTATATCGGTGGAACAAAGGTTGGGGCACTTTTCGGCGAAGCGGTGGTCTTCCCGCGGCCCAAACTCGTAAAGAATTTTTTCACGCTGAGTAAGCAGCATGGCGCTGTTTTGGCAAAAGGCTGGCTACTCGGTCTGCAGTTCGACACGCTTTTCACTGATAATTTATACACAGAGATCGCAGCTAACGCAATCGAAATGGCCGCTTATCTGAAAGAGCAACTACAGGCACGAGCTTATCGCTTGTCCGTTGATTCACCCACTAACCAGGTTTTTGTGATAATGGAAAACGAGCGGCTACGCGCGCTTTCAGAGCATGTGAGCACCTCGTTTATTGCCAAGCATGACGATGAACATACCGTGGTGCGTTTTGCGACGAGCTGGGCAACGACGAAAGCGCAGATTGATGCACTCATGGCTTACCTCTGAGCCTTTGTAGAAAGTAGAAAGATGGACTTTATTCAAATACTTGCCATAGGCATTGCTGTTTCGATGGATGCTTTTGCCGCTGCGATATGTAAGGGGATGAAGGCGGGTCGCATCGTGCGACGCGACGTGCTATTGATTGGCTTCTTCTTTGGCTTGTTTCAGGCTTTGATGCCGCTGATTGGTTGGTTCCTAGGTAGCCAGTTCGAGAGATACATCGTCCGTTTTGACCATTGGATTGCCTTTGTTTTGTTGGCTTTTATCGGTGGCAAAATGCTCTACGAAGCGCTCCAAAACGAAGCCTGTCCTCCGTATGTCCATTCGAGTGTGAAAGAAATCGTACTCCTAGCCATCGCGACCAGCATTGATGCTTTGGCGGTGGGGGTTACTTTTGCCCTTATCCAAGCACCCATCGTCAGTGCAGCTTTTACTTTTTTTATCACAACCGGCTTAATTTCGGCCGCGGGTGTCCTGGTCGGAGTCAAATTTGGCGAACGATTCAAGAAACCGGCTGAGCTCTTCGGTGGTGTTGTTTTGATACTTATCGGCCTAAAAATTCTGATTGAACATCTGAGTGCTTGATTTCAATGAAAAAATGAGCCCCGGGTCAGTAATTCTGACTCGGGGCTGTTTTTATGTTTTGTGGTTTAGAGAATCAGTCTTTTTCTTTGCGTCTTCTTTTGTAAGCCACTGCAAGTAAGGCGAGCAGGAAGAAGGATAGTGTCGGCAATGCTGTTTTGTCTGCTTCACCGGTTCTGGGCACGAGGTTTTGTTTGCTCGGCTGTGTCGGTTTCACAGGATCTACCGGTATGGTCACTTCGTCATCCGCTGTCGGTTTGGGTAGGTCATTGGGCGGTGTGCCGGTGGCTGTAGCCTTGTTGAGGATATTGCCTGCTTTGACATCCGCTTCTGTTGCTTTATAACTTGCTGTTCCGATCGCGATTTCTCCGGGAGCGAGGGTGGTTTTATCCAAGAGGATACCTGCCGGGAACATGGGGTCTGTGACCGTCACTTGACTTAGCGTGACATTACCCGTGTTAGTCACCTTGAAGGTGTAGGTGATGATATCGCCAAGCTTGTAACTTGTCTTATCAGCTGTTTTCAGCAAATCAATCGCCGGTTTCTGTTCCTCACCGGGGACGGTTTCATCATCGGTGTCTTCCGGTGGTGTCTGCCCGTCCGGAGGTGTACCGGTCGCTGTTGCGGTATTAATCACTTTTCCGTTATCGACGTCTGCTTGTGTTGTCGTGTAGCTTGCACTGCCAATAGCTACTTCACCCGGTGCCAGTGTGGTCTTGTCCAGTTTGATGCCGTCCGGGAACATCGGGTCAGTTACTTTAACATTGTTAAGAGTGACATTGCCGTTGTTTGTGACCTCGAAGGTATAGGTAATCGTCTCACCCAGTTTGTAAACCTTAAGGTCGGCTTTCTTTACTAAGTTAATAGCAGGATTGGCTTCTTGTGCAGGTACTTCTTCATCATCTGTGTCTTCAGGCGGAGTCGTGTCACCCGGTGGGGTTCCTGTCGCCGTTGCACGGTTATAGACCTTGCCTGCATCTACATCTGCCTGGGTAGTTGTGTAACCTGCTGTTCCGATAGCGATTTCACCAGGTGCCAGCGTTGTCTTATCCAGCTTGATACCTGCTGGGAACATCGGGTCAGTCACTTTGACATCAGTCAGAGTCACATTGCCGGTATTTGTTACCTCGAAGGTATAGGTGATTGTATCTCCTACTTTGTAGACAGTCAGATCTGCTGTCTTCACCAGTTGGATGGCTGCTTTCGGTACGTCTTCTTCGTCTTCGTCCGTCACCGGCGGTTTTTCAGGGTCGGGTTCTTCGGGGTTATCCGGATCTTCAGGTGTCCCTTCAACCTTTGCACTATTGGGCACTGAGTCTGCGGCTACATCCGCTGCCGTTACCGTGTAAGTCGCCGTCATGACGAGGCTCTCACCCGGTTTCAGAATGGCTTCTCCATTGCTCACTTCAACATTGTTGACCGTGTATTTGATTTCCGTCAGTCCTTTGAGTCCGTCTTCAATACCCACTTTCACTAATGATATAAGTACCATCCACCAATTGAGGAGTCGAACTTGTGTAACCGGAAATCGGAGTCTCCTTAACAACATAGTTAATTAGCGCATTGTTGGTATCATATTTCGGCAAATTGCCAAAGCTGCCTTGCCAATTCCCTGCCTCATTAAGAGTTATCGCTGCGACTGCATTTCCGTCTGCATCAACTGCCGGCTCATCATTTACAGTTAGGTTAATGATGGCCGCCGTTGCAGGCGTACCCTCCCATTTCTTTTCTACAGGGATACTCGTTAGTTCCGTGTTCGTAGCAATAAAACCGTTTGTGATGTCTCCTGTAATCTCTGAGTGATAATTTGTTATCGGATCTTCTGTAATGGTATACGTAATGACTGCGTTCTCTGCATTGTACTTGGGCAGGTTATTGAAAACACCGGCCCAATTGGTAGCTGCTGTGACTGTTAAGGCTTGCACTATAGCCTTCAATTGTCGGAGGTATATAAGTGTTCGTCGTATTGAGAACAACAATTCCATCTGGGTTAGTATAATCAGTTCCCCATATCACATCATCAATGAGAGACACAGTTGGAGCATTCTTATCGACATGTATAATCGTCACCGTTACCGGATTTACAACTTGACCGAAACCATCAGGAATACGTTCGGTTTTTATCAGGGTATTTGTACTGAGCGTCTTGACCAAGACATAACGGTCATTATACGAAAAGACACCCGCCCCATATGCCGTTACCGCACTCTGAATACTCACTTCTATTAAAGAGTTATTTACAAAAGCCCGAGTCCCAAACTCGCCCACATTTCCAAAAGTAACCGAAGTCAACTTATTATTGGCAAAAGCCTCCGCCCCAATCTTTGTCACATTCTTCGTATCCACCGAAGTCAAAAGGTTATCGCGGAAGGCATATTGTTTTAATTCCACAGGCGTATTCAGGCTGTCGTCGAAGGTCAAGGTAATCTGATTCGCGGCAAAAGCATACTCCCCTATGGTCTTCACGTTCGGCCCGATCGTGACACGGGTGATACCCTTTGCATAAAAGCCTTATCAGCGATTGCAACGACTTTTTGGCCGTCAATCTCGGCAGGAATCACAATATCTGTAATCGTCACACCGTCAGCCAGACCGGTGATGACCACACCATCAGCTGTCACGTCATAGCTGAAGTCTCCGGACACAGCCATCAAGGCCATTTGCATACGGCCTATCGGAACAGTGGATCCGGTGCTGATGGGACTAGTCGTTTCGGAGCTTGATGCGCTACCACTAGTACTTTCACTCACAACTACAGATGAGCTGCTGGCAGGTACAGACGTCGTTTCGCTGACAGGCGTTGAACTGGCTGCCCCAGCGGTTTCCGAAGTGCTGCTCTCTGCCGGCACCCCGGTAGTCGTACTACTTTCACTGGTCAAGCTCGTACTGCTTTCACTAACAGAAACAGAGCTCTGTGCCTGAGAACTTTCTGCAGTCACTGCAGAACTCTCATTAAGCACTGAGCTCGAACTTGACTCACTTAGACTTGCCGTGGTCTCGGATGCCGCATAAAGCTGCGCTGCCATGCTACTTAAGTCGGCAAAAGGCAATACCAACAATAACCCCGCTAATATCGCTGCCAGACCTGTTTTAAAAAAACCGCTTCTCATAACCAGCCTCCTCTGTCACTATTCAATTGTAAAAATCAAGAATTCCCCCAAGAATTACTTTGTTCACATAATTATAAAGATAAGCAAATTACTTATCTATCATCAGTCAACTAAATTTGAGTATAAAACTTCACTATTCACACTTTGTTTTTATTCTTTTTGTTCATGTGTGCAATTATTGTTGTCTGCCTTTGTTCAGTTTGACAATATTTAACCCGTTGGATTTTTACACACATTAAAAAAGCCGAGCACTGCTCAGCTTCAATTTAGGAAAAAATCATGATTTTTGCTCTGTTTTATTTATAGTGATGCTTTATCGTCATGTCGTCATGCAGATTTTTGCCAAAACCATGAAATAAAGCGATGGGGTAAGAGTTTGCTAAGCACATGAGATACCTTTATCGGAAAACTATAGACTGATAGTATCTTCTTATGCTTGGCATCTCGCAAGGCTTTTTGGCTCACTTCGCTTGCTGTAGAGATCATAAATTTCTTACTTAAACTCTCTACCCGGTCATATTCATTGGCTTTCCGAAAGAAATCAGTCTCTATGGCCCCGGGACAAACAGTCGTAATATATATCCCTTTTTCTTTCACTTCGTTGCGTAAGGCACGGGAGAAATAGATCACAAAAGCTTTGCTAGCACTGTAAACCGCCATGTTCGGCAGTGGTCCAAAACCAGCCGAAGAAGCAATTTGAATCAAGCGTGAGCCTTCACCCATTTGCGGCAGTGCAGCGTGGGTCAGTCGCACCAGCGCAGTGTTGTTCACCTGAAGCATGGTCATCTGCTCTTCAACAGGTACCGCAGCAAAGGCGCCAAATTTACCGCCACCCGCATTATTAATCAAAACGCGGATATCCGGTTTTTCTTCTTCAATCACACGGCAAAAGGCTTCCAAAGCCTGCACATCTCGCATATCAAAAACGAACTTGCGATAAGCCAAAGCGCGAGGCGACGGCTCATTTTGGAGTTCTGATATCAATGCATCTAGCGCCTCCTCGTTGCGCCCCAGCAGCCAAAACTCTTCCAAGCTTTGTTCAGCCCCAAAATAATCCGGCCTTTCAGCCAACTTACGCACAAAACTCATGCCCAGTCCGGAGGACGCACCCGTTACGATCGCGGTTTTCATCGATTACCTCTTCTGCTTCTGCTTCTACTTGTCTGCGACACGAAAAATGAAATGCCAACGCCTCTCACTTGCGTAGGAAAAGCGTCGGCATTGATAAAATACTTCATAGCCGGAGCGATATGTCAAAAGGACTTATTTCGCTTTGCCCTGATTGGCCACAGAATCCATCTTCGCTTTGATGGCTTCCTGGTCTCCCAGATAGTATTTATTGAGGAAGTTCATATCATCATCGAACTCATATACTAAGGGGACACCGGTAGGAATGTTGACGGAGATGATTTCTTCGTCGCTGAGATTTTCAAAATACTTCACCAAAGCGCGCAAGGAGTTACCGTGAGCAGCGATGAGCACGCGTTTACCGGCATCGATGTCGGGGCGAATGACTTCGTTGAAATAAGGCACGGCACGTTCGATCGTGATAGCCAAGCTTTCAGTCAATGGCAAAATCGACTTGTCTTCGGTCTCGCGATACTGGTCTTGCAGACGGGGATTTCTCTCGTCGTCGGCTTCCAGCTCAGGCGGGCAAATATCGAAAGATCTGCGCCAAATTTTGACCTGATCTTCACCGTATTTGGCAGCGGTTTCAGCCTTATTCAGCCCTTGCAGCGCACCGTAATGACGCTCGTTCAACTTCCATGATTTGATGACGGGCAGCCACTCGCGATCCATGTTTTCTAAAACAAGATTCAAAGTATGAATGGCTCTGTTTAGATAGGAGGTATAACAGACATCAAAATCATAGCCTTCTGCCTTTAAAATCTTTCCGCCGTCAGCCGCTTCGATGCGCCCTTTATCGGACAAATCGACGTCTGTCCAGCCGGTAAAAAGATTGAGCCTGTTCCATTCACTTTCGCCGTGGCGAATTAAAACGAGTTTTTTCATATCGTTTCTCCTTATCGTCATTTAGTGAGACTGTTGTGCTTGATTATACCATGTTGACACTGATGTTTCAGCGTTGAAGGGGTGAGGATTTTGCCAAAATGAAAAGTCAGCTAAAGCTGAGTAAGCGTGAGTTTTTAAAGCTCAAAGAGCTCCAGCTCATTGCCGTGTTCCGTGATGATTTGCACCAAATCTGCAGAATCAAGCCACACGGTGGCAGTATTGTCATTTGGGTGAACGCCGATGAGGCCGGGTGCTTCGAAGAAAGCTTGATCCAGAAAGACTTTCACCTTCTTCTCTGTGTCGTTCAAGATGCCCAAGGGGGTAACCGCACCAGGCTCCAGACCCAGGATTTCCATGAGGTCTTGATCAGAGGCAAAACTCAAAGCGCGAGTGCCCTGCGCCTGACGAAAGGCCTTCAAATCGACCCTTTTATCGCCTTTCACGCTAATCAAATAGTAGTTGCGCTTTTTATCATCACGCACGAAGAGATTCTTTGCGTCGGCTTCGGGGTAAGGGATGTCGATGGCAGCCAGCTCCGCCATGTTGAAGACAGCTCGATGCTCGGTGATTTCGTGTCGGATTTTTTTGCCCGCTAGATAATCGAAAATGGCCTGCTTGTCCATAATCCACCTCCGGATTTCATGCATGGGGGTATTCTAACCCAAAAACGCTCGCCTTGTTTGTTGAGGCGTTAATTGCTAAGATTTAGGCAAAATTATCCTAGCCAACGAAAGAGGAATTCACATGAAAGAAGTGGTGCTCACCGCTGATCGCCCCACCGGCCGCCTACACATCGGACACTATGTCGGCTCTCTCAAAAAACGCGTGCAATTGCAAGACGAGGACCTGACGCGCTACGTCATGATCGCCGATATGCAAGCGCTGACCGACAATGCCCACGAACCGGCAAAAGTCCGTGAAAACGTCCTGGAAGTCACCTATGATTACTTGGCTGCAGGCATCGATCCCGCCAAAACCACAATTTTTATCCAGTCTCTGGTGCCGGAACTCTGCGAGTTGACCGTGCACTATCTCAATTTTGTCACCCTCGCCCGCCTGAAACGGAACCCGACGGTTAAAGAAGAAATGAAACAAAAAGGCTATGGCGATACGGTGCCGGCCGGTTTTCTGGTCTACCCCGTCAGCCAAGCGGCCGATATCACAGGCTTTGATGCCAACTATGTGCCTGTCGGCGATGACCAATTGCCGATGCTTGAGCAGACCAATGAGCTGGTCAGGCACATCAACAATTTCTTTGCTGCGGAGATTTTGCAGGAGTGTAAGCCACTGCTGTCAAAAGTCACGCGTCTGCCGGGTACAGACGGCTCTCCCAAAATGGGCAAGTCTCTCGGCAACTGCATCTACTTAGCCGACAGTGCTGACGAGATTAAGAAAAAAGTTATGGGCATGTTCACCGACCCCAATCACATCCGTGTCGAGGACCCGGGCAATGTGGAAATCAACCCTGTTTTTAAATACCTGGATGCTTTTGATCCGGAGCAAGAAGAGCTAGCTGAATGGAAGGCTCACTATGAGCGCGGTGGTTTGGGAGATATGAAGGTCAAAAAACGCCTCAATGAGGTACTGCAGGCCGAGCTCGGACCGATTCGCGAGCGCCGCAGTCAGTATGAGTCACAAGCCGATGAGGTCATGCAGATGTTGAAAGACAACAGCGCCAAAGCGCGAGTCGTTTGCCAAGGAGTGCTGGGACGCCTGAAAAACGCCATGTCACTGGACTATTAAGGCTATTTTTCCATTGGCAAAACAAACCCCCTTTCGCTCAGCGCAGATGTGATTTTCAAGAGAGTCGTATGAAGAACCCACAAGTATTTACGTTTGCTAGCCAGAGTATCCCAACATCAGCGCTGCCACCGGCGAAATCGTGCGCCTCAAAGCCTATTGTGACCTGCCCAAAGGTACTGAGTATTTCTTCAGTGACCTGCACGGTGAAGACGGGGCTTTCATACACTTGATGCGCTCGGCTTCTGGCACGATTCGCTCGAAGATTCGTGAACTATACGGCAATACCTTGCCCGAACGTGAGCAAAACCAGCTGGCTAACCTAATCTACGACGCCGACAAAGTCCTGCACCTAGTTTCAGATAAAGGTCTGCTTGATGAGGAGTGGATTCGTTTCACCATTATTCGCCTCTCCGAACTTCTGCGCTATGTCTCTTCGAAGCAAGCGCGCCAGGCCATCCGTGAGAAAATGCCGCCCGAATATGCAGGGTTATCACCGAGCTGCTTTACTCGTATAACGGAGATTTTGACCGCGAAACTTACTTCAATTCCATTATCGCTTCGATTATTTCTGCCGGAGCCGCCAAATCCTTCATCCGCTCGATGTGTCTGATGATTCAGCGGGTAGCGGTGCACTCCATCCATATCATTGGCGATATTTTTGATCGCGGCAAAGCGCCGAACCGCATCATGGAAGCCCTGATTGACTTTAAACGGGTTGATTTCCAATGGGGTAACCACGACATCCAGTGGATGGGCGCAGCGGCCGGGAATGAGGTCTGCATCTGCTCGGTGATCAGAGCCAACATCGCCTACAACTTTGACGCCATCGAGGATGGCTATAGTATTAATTTAAGGGCCTTGTCGTCTTTTGCCCAGGATATTTACTACGATGATCCCTGTGAACGCTTTATCCCACGGGTGCTGGACGAAAATGTTTATGACGTGGTCGACATCAATTTGGCCGCCAAAATGCATAAAGCCATCGCGGTGCTGATGTTTAAACTGGAAGCTAAACTGCTTAAAGAACACCCCGAATATCAGATGGACGACCGCCGTTGCATTGAGTTCACAGATTTCAGGCGTATGGTGCATGTGGTCGACGGCAAAGAATATCCCATGCTCGACACGAACTTCCCTACGGTAGATCCGGATGACCCCACCCGCTTGAGTGCTGACGAAGAAGCTTTGCTGGTCGCGCTGAAGTCCTCCTTCCGCCATTCCGAGCCTCTGCACCGTCATATTGCCTTCCTTTCAGCAACGGCAGTTCCTATAAGATTGCAAACAACAACCTGCTGTTCCACGGTTGCATTCCTATGACCAAAGAGGGCGATTTCGATTCAATCGAGATGAATGGCCAAACTTACGGCAAATCCCTGATGGATTTCATCTCCGACATGACTACCCAAGCCTATTATGGTGAAAAGGCACACGAAGACCATCAGAAACGCGGTCGATTTCATGTGGTATCTCTGGTGCGGTCCCAAGTCCCCCATGTTCGGCAAAAGCAAAATCGCCACCTACGAGAACTATTTCGTCGACGACAAAGCGCTGCGCAAGGAAGTCTACAACCCCTACTATAGCCTCTCCGAACGCGAAGACATCTGTGACAAAATCCTCTTCGAATTCGGCTTGCACAACGTGCACGCGCATATCATCAATGGCCACGTACCCGTGAAAATCAAGGACGGTGAAAGACCGGTCAAGGCAAACGGCAAGCTCTTTGTCATTGATGGTGGCATCTCCAAAGCCTATCAGCCCAAAACAGGCATCGCAGGCTACACGCTGATTTTCAACTCGCATCACTTGGCTCTGGCTGAACACCACAGCTTCCAACAAATTGAAAACGATATGGGTTCCTACACCCCGAAAATCACAATCGAAGACGTGATGGAGCGGCGCATGCTCAATGCGGACACGGATCGAGGAAGTTGCTGTTGGAAAAAATCGAGGATTTGAGAAGTCTGATTGAAACTATCGAGGCGCAATCAGGAAAAACTGCGTAATTGATACGATGATTTGAGGAGGCGGGTTTAAACCGTCGCATCGCTTGGTTGGTTGCGACACCGCTAAGAATTCGTCGCGCTGCTTAGGCCGGATGCGACACCGCTAAGAATTCGTCGCATCGCTCGGGCGGCTGCGACACCGCCTTCGCCTTATTTGGGGAGTAGGGTTCTTACTACAGTTTTTCGTTTGTACAAATATTTTCTTCGAAAAGGCTTTCAAAATCCATGATTTCAGGGTTTTTACTACATTTTTGACGATTCTACAAAGAGTCGTTTGTCGAAACGAAAAAAATGTAGTTGAAATCACTGAATGACGGTGCAAGAGCTTCGATTCAGACCTGTGTGTTTGTACAAACGTAAAAAGTGCAGTAGAGGAAAGGGATTTACTAATCGTCGCATTGCTTAGGCTGGATGCGACACCGCTAAGAATTCGTCGCATCACTTGGGCGGCTGCGACACCGCTAATAATTCGGCAAAATTTCCGCTAATCCAAGCCGGACCCGAGAAGAGATCTAAAATGATAACTCAAATCGCGAAAATACCGTAAGTTTTTCCGCGAATCCAAGCGGAAAAGAAATTGAAATTGGCTTTGCGTAAAAAGTGTCGCAAAAATAGGTTCGCGACGGATTAAAAGCCCAAAAATTTCGCATCGACTTGGATTTGCGCAATTTTTGCCGCAACACATATTAACTACAGCACCAAATAACTGTCATCCCAACGTAACGTCATCGTAACAATATCCGCAGAACAAACAAGTACCAACTAAGCCTGAGCCAGCGCCAAATCGCGCGCGATCTGATTGCTGATAGCCGTAGATATCATCAGCTTAATGCGGTTGAGCTGATTGACTTCACTGGCGCCCGGATCGTAGTCGATAGGGACAATGTTGGCTTCAGGATAGCGGTTGCGCAATGCTTTGGCCATGCCTTTTCCTGTGACGTGATTGGGCAAGCAGGCAAAAGGCGAAGCCATGATGATATTGGGCACACCATCGTGGATCAGCTCGATCATTTCGGCGGTGAGGAACCAGCCCTCCCCTGTTTTATTGCCTAGAGACAGGATCTCTTTGGCATAGTTGCTCAAGGTGTAAATGTCGGTCGGGACACTGAACTTGCCGGTTTTTGCCAATGCATTTTTGATGCGCTTGCGATATTTCTCCATAAAGCTGATACCCACGCGGCCGCCGATGGCTGCCCAGGCGCTGTTACCCAGCTGTTCGCTTTCAAAAGTCGGTCCGTAAAAACAATAGAGGAAGAAATCCGCCAGACCGGGCATGACGGCTTCGCAGCCTTCCGCCTCGATGACGCCGATGGCATTGTTGTTGGCGTCGGGTTGGAACTTAACCAAGATTTCGCCGACGATACCGACACGGGGTTTACGGGGGATGTCACGCAGGGGGAAGGCGTCAAAGGCGGCGACGATGCCGTCAATGAGTTGATTGTATTTGAGGCTGCCCGCTTCGCCGAGCAGATAGGCTTCACATTTGCGCATCCAGGTTTCGTAGAGCTCCAAAGCGGCGCCTTCGCGCGTTTCGTAAGGACGTACGCGCAGGAGCACGGTCTGCATCAGATCGCCCAGCATCATGGCTTGGATGCCTAGATTGATCATTTTGTAGCTGTACTTCATACCGGGATTGGTTTCGATACCTGTTACTGAAAGAGCGATGACCGGGACCTGTTCCATGCCGGCATCTTTGAGTGCTTTGCGCAGGAAGGCCACATAGTTGGTGGCTCTGCAGCCGCCACCGGTCTGCGTAATCAGCAAGGCGGTGGAATCGGGGTCATAGCCGCCGGTTAGGAGCGCTTCCATCAGCTGACCCACGACCATAATGGTCGGATAGCAGGCATCGTTGTTGACATATTTTAAACCGGTTTCGATATCAGCCTTGCTGGCATGCTCCAGAATTTTGGCTTTGTAACCGCAATTGATGAAGACCTTCTCGATGAGGCGGAATTGGATGGGAGCCATCTGTGGGGCAAGGATGGTGTAGGATTTTGCCATTTCTTCGGTAAAGACGGCGCGGTCCATCACATAAGGTGCACTAGCAACCGCTGCCTCTGCTTCTTCTTTGGCTTCCAATAACTTGTCACGCCTCGCCGCATTACGCGCACGTTCGTCCATCGCCACTTTGAGGGATCGTAGACGGATGCGGGCAGCGCCGAGATTCGAGACTTCATCGATTTTGAGGCAGGTGTAGATTTCACCCTGGGATTCCAGAATCTCTTGGGTCTGATCCGTGGTCACGGCGTCCAAGCCGCAGCCGAATGAGTTCAGCTGCACCAGTTCGAGATTCGGATCCTGCGCGACGACCGCTGCCGCTTCATAGAGGCGAGTGTGGTACATCCACTGGTCGACCACGCGAATCGGGCGCTGTAAGAGGCCGGCTTCGGCCACCGCATCTTCGGTCAGGACCGCCATACCCAGGCTGTTGATGAGCTCGGGGATGCCGTGGTTGATTTCCGGGTCTATATGGTAAGGACGACCGGCCAGAACGATGGCTTTCTGGTTTTTGGCTTTAATCTCATCACGAATTTCTCGACCCCGTTGGACGATGTCGGCTTTAAATCGGTCATATTCTTCCAGACCGCGCGCAACGGCGCTGTGGATTTCTTTTTTGCCAATGTCTTTAAAACCCAGCTCATGCAGGGATTCAAGCAGCATCTCGCTCATTTTCTCGGGTTTATGCAAGGCCAAAAACGGATGCAGGAATTGCACGTCGCCTTGATTCAGCTCGTCCATGTTGTTTTGCAGGACTTCCGGATAACTGGTCACAATAGGGCAGTTGAAGTGATTATTGGCGCCCTCATTTTCTACACTTTCATAAGGAATAGAGGGGTAAAAAATCAGCTTCACGCCTTTTTGAATCAGGTCCACGACATGACCGTGAGTTAGCTTGGCCGGGTAGCAGACGCTCTCCGAGGGAATGGAATCGATGCCTTTGTCAAAAATGCGATGTGTGGAACGTGCGGAAATCTGCACCCTAAAGCCCAGTTCGGTAAAGAGCGTGAACCAGAGTGGATAATTTTCATACATGTTCAGCACGCGCGGCATACCAATGACCCCACGCTTGGCTTGGGCCAGTTCTAGCGGCTTATAGTAGGCAAAAGTCCGCTTATATTTGTAGTCGAAGAGATTGGGCAAGGGCTCCTCAGTTGCTTCCTTCCCCGCGCCTCTTTCGCAACGGTTGCCCGAGACATGGCGGCTACCGTCATTAAACAAATTGATGGTCAGTTTACATTGGTTACCGCAGAGTTTACAGCTTTCCAGCTCTGTCTTCATCTCAAAGCCTTGTGCTTCTGTTGCATTGAGCAGCGTGGAAACACTTTTTTTATCCCAGCGCTTCTGGGCAATCAAAGCGGCACCGAAAGCTCCCATCAAACCGGCGATATTGGGCCGAATCACCTCACGCCCGGAAATCTGTTCAAAGCAACGCAGTACGGCATCATTGGCAAATGTCCCGCCCTGCACCACAATGCGCTCACCCATCTTTTCCGGGTCGCGCATTTTAATCACCTTATAAAGGGCATTGCGTACGACAGAATATGACAAACCTGCCGAGATGTCTCCCACCTCTGAACCCTGTTTTTGGGCTTGTTTCACCCTGGAATTCATGAAAACCGTACATCTCGTCCCTAAATCTACCGGGTTTTTGGCTAAAAGTGCGGCTTTGGCAAAGTTAGGCGTATCCATGCCCAAGCTATGGGCAAAAGTCTGAATAAACGATCCGCAGCCCGAAGAACAAGCCTCGTTCAGCATGATGTTGTCAATGATGCCATCATGCACGCGCAGGCATTTCATGTCCTGTCCGCCGATGTCAACGATAAAGTCCACGCCCGGGCAAAAGTGTTCCGCCGCGGTATAGTGCGCCATGGTCTCAATTTCGCCTTCGTCCAAACGCAAAGCCGTTTTCAGCAGTGATTCCCCATAACCGGTTGAGCAGCTGCGGGCGATGTACGCATCTTCAGGTAAATCTTCATAAATACGTTGCAAAATCTCCAATGAACTCTGCACCGGACTGCCCTGGTTGCCCGCATAGTGGGCAAATACAATGTGATGATTTTCATCGGTCAGCACCGCTTTTGTCGTAGTCGAGCCGGCGTCCAGTCCGAAAAAGAGCGGGCCTCTCGCCTGCGACAGATTACCGATCGACACTTTCGCTTTGGCGTGCCGGGCCCGGAAGGCTTCGTACTCTGACTCGTCCTTAAATAAAGGCGGAATATGGGCGATATCTTCACCCGCCACTTCGATGCGTTCCAGTTTGGCTATCAGTTCAGACATAGTCATGGCTTCAGCCTGATCGGCCAGTAAAGCCGCCCCCAAAGCGACGTAGAGTTGGGCGTTGTCTGGCGTGATAAAGCGTTCGGCCTGATTAATCAGTGTTCTCTCAAAGGCATAGCGCAACTCGGGCAAAAAGTGCAATGGACCACCAAGGAAAACCACATTGCCACTGATAGGACGACCTTGTGACAAACCCGCGATGGTTTGGGTCACTACCGCTTGCAGCACCGAAGCCGCCAAATCCTCGCGCGAAGCGCCTTCATTAATCAGGGGCTGCAGATCCGATTTGGCAAAAACCCCACAGCGTGAAGCAATCGGGTAGATGGTCTTATAGCGTGAAGCCAGTTCGTTTAAGCCCTCGGCATCGGTCTGTAAAAGCTGCGCCATTTGATCGATAAACGAGCCGGTACCGCCGGCGCAGGTCCCGTTCATACGCTGTTCCGGAACCGGGTGCAGATACGTAATCTTGGCATCTTCCCCGCCCAGCTCAACGATGACATCCGCTTCCGGGTTATAGCGTTGGATGGTTTTGGTTTCGGCAATGACCTCCTGAATAAAAGGTAAGCCCAAAAATTCCGCCACCAGCACGCCGCCGGATCCGGTGATACCAACCTGTATGGGCGTTTCACCCGCAAAATCCTGCACTTCGGCGAGTGTATCCAACAAGACACGTTTGATGTCAGAGTTATGGCGTTTATAGGAATCAAAGATCGCTTTTTCGTCGTCCAGGAGCACGAATTTAATGGTGGTGGATCCGATGTCGAGGCCCATGCGATAGCATTTTTTATTCATGTCGTTAAAATCTTTCGGTCTCAGCTCATTTCATTGGCAAAAGCAGAGCACTTCATCTCTACTTGATTACTAGTAATTGTTCTTAATATGGTAATACCTCGGGGGAATTAAAGCAATCGCTTTGTATATCAAAATGTTCAGCATTCGCAGTAAAAGGCGCGTGTTTTACCGCTTAAGAAACAAATTGTTTAAGTGTGTGACTTAATGAATCAAGGGACTCAGCAGACAAACAATCACCAGGGCAGGCAGCATGTTTGCCACCTTCAGGGTATTTTTGAACAGAAGATTGATGCCCACACCAAAAATCAGCACCGAACCGACATAGGAGAGGTCGGCGATGATGGTCGGCGTAAACAAGGGGGCAATCAGCCCGGCCAGAAGCGTCAACGAACCTTGATATATGAAGAGTGGTAAAGCCGAAAACATGACGCCGATACCGAAAGCGGAGCTCAGCATCATCACCAGTACGAAGTCAAGTAAGGACTTGGTGAGCAAGAGACTGTAATCGCCGCTCATGCCGTCTTGGAAGGAGCCTACAATGGCCATGGCCCCTACACAGATGATGATCGAGGCCGTGGCAAAACCCTCCACAAATTGCGGGTTCTTGTCGGCTTTTGCCTTCTTTTTCAACCACTCACCTAGATGCGTAATACCTGCGTCAATGTTTAGCAGTTCGCCGATAAGCGTGCCTATGACCAGGGATAGAATCATTAAAAGGCTACCGCGGGTCTGCAGCACACCATTTTCAATACGTAGCAGACCGGTTAAAGCGCCGGCAATACTGATAAAAAGCGTCGACACACCGAGTGCTTTAATCATGCCCTCCTGCAAAGATGCTTTAAAGCCGCGCTTACTCAGCAGTCCAATCAGACTGCCGAGCAGCACGGCTCCTGTGTTAATCAGTGTACCCAGACCCATAATCATTCGCCCATTTTACACCAAAAAGGCTTAGTGCAAGCGGTCTAGGCGGCTCAGATGAAAAGATTCATGTTCGAATGGTCGTTATCGTTCAGCATTGCAGCCACTCCACCGACCTCGACTCCGTCAATCAGCTCTTCATGGGTGATGCCCATGAGCTCCATCGACATCTGGCAAGCGGTCAGTTTGACGCCGGACTCCAGCGCCGCCGCGATTAATTCTTCCAAAGACGAGACGTTATTGTTTTTCATGACCCCGCGGATCATCTTGGCACCCGCACCGGCAAAATTCATGCGCGAAAGACCGAGTTTCCTGCTGCCGCGTGGCATCATGGCGGAGAACATTTTGCCCATAAAATTCTTCTGCACCTTCTGTTTCTTGGGCTTGCGCAAAATATTCAAACCCCAGAAGGTAAAGAACATGTTGACCTGATTGCCCATCGCCGCCGCGCCGTTAGCAATGATGAAGCTGGCAATGGCTTTGTCGAGCTCACCGCTGAAAACAATCATGGTCTTCTCTTTGACACAAAGACTGTCGCGCCGCGCGTTTGTGTCACAAAGCAGTTGGCCTTTCTGCAGGATGGCGCTGTATTTATTGCCTTCCCTGCCCTGCTCCAGGAGCAGGTTACCCGTGTTCTCACACCAGGATTCAATATCTCTGGCAAAGCCGGGGTCCGTTGCCAGCACTTTTATACGTGTTCCGTCCGCACTGTCACGCACGGCTTTGTTCACCGCCATAATCGGACCGGGGCAGGACAGACCACAGGCGTCCACTTCAACGATGGGCAGCACCTCGGTATGCTCCGCAACAGCGTCCTCGTCCGACGGCTCGTCTTGCACTTTGCAGTAGTCTCCTTTAGTGCCTCTGATTTGTGCATCACTGTAACTGTGATAAGCACCAAACAGATTTTTCACTTGCATACCGGCTTCTTTAAGTGCACGTTCAGCCACGTAAGAGCGCAGGCCACTGGCACAGTAAACGATATATTTTTTGTTCTTATTGAACTCGCCCAGCCGCTGATGCAGCTCGGACAAGGGTATGTTTCTTGCTCCGGGAATCATGCCCACAGCAGTCTCGGCCGCCTCACGCACGTCAATCAGCTCGGCATCCTCCAATTCTGTTTCGAGTTCCCGGACCAGAATACCGTCACTCAAACCTTGTAACTGATTGGCTGCCATAAAACCAAGCACGTTGACCGGGTCTTTGGCGGAGGAAAATGGCGGCGCATAGGCGAGCTCCAACTCCTGCAGGTCATACACCGTCGCACCGAAGCGGATGGCGGTGGCAATCACGTCGATCCGTTTATCCACGCCGTCATAGCCAACCCCTTGGGCGCCCAGGACTTTTCCGTTCAGGTCAAAAATCAGCTTCAAAGTCAAAGGCAGAGCATCCGGATAATAGCCGGCATGCGCGTTGGGATGGGCAACAACGACCAAATAGTCTTCGCGGAACTTTTTGCCATTGCGCTGCAGGAAGTTTTCGTTAATCCCGGTGTTGGCTGCAGTCAGTTCGAAGAGCTTAACAATCGAGGTGCCCTGTGTGCCTTTGTAGACACTGCTCTTAGGATTGATGATATTGTCGGCGACGATACGACCTTGTTTATTGGCAGGGCCTGCCAGCGGCACCATGGTCTTTTGTCCGGTTTTGAAATCATCCACTTCGATCACGTCACCGACGGCAAAAATCGCCGGGTCGCTGGTCTGCATGTAGGCGTCCACTACGACTCCACCGCGTTGGTTCATCTCCAGCCCGGCGTCTTTGGCCAGTTGTCCGTTGGCACGCGTGCCGATTGAGAGGATAACCATGTCGGTTTCCAGGCTTTCGCCGCTGTCGAGGGTGAGGCTTTTGCCATCATCTGCAATAGAAACCAGTGCTTTCCCCAAGTGTAGCTCGATACCGTGGTCGCGCAGATTGTTCTCCAAAATAAGCGCCATGTCCGGATCATAGACCGCCATGATTTGCGGCATCTTTTCGACGACACTGACTTTCAAGCCGCGCTCCACGAGGTTTTCGGCGACTTCTAGACCGATAAAACCGCCACCGATGACAACGGCCTGCTTCGCTTGCTGTGTTTCGATGTAATTGAAAATTCTGTCGGTATCAGGAATGGTCCAAAGGGTGAAAACGTTCTTTCCGTTAATACCCGGCAGGTTCGGGACGATGGGTGAGGAACCGGTAGCCAGGATTAACTGATCGTAATTTTCACGATATTCCCTCTCCGTGGCCAAGTCTTTTACCGACACTTCTTTTTTCTCACGGTCGATTGACAAGACTTCGTTGAGCGGTCGAATATCAATATTGTAGCGGGCCGCAAATTCTTCTTTCGTTGTGACGAACAGCTTTTCCCTTGAATTAATAACACCGCCGATGTAATAGGGCAAACCACAGTTGGCATAGGAGATAAATTCGCCTCTTTCAAAGAGGATAATCTCCGCGTGCAAATCAAGACGGCGCAATCTCGCGGCAGCTGTTGCGCCTCCGGCCACACCGCCTACAATTAGAATTTTCTGAGCTTTTGACATCTTAGTTCTCCTCAAATAACAGTCTTAGAATTTTTTTTGTTTGTTCATCTTTTATGGAGTAATGCGCATTGGTCCCGTCTTTGCGGACTGAGACAATGTTCTGGGCGCGCAATTTCGCAAGATGTTGGGAGACCGTCGATTGAGAGGCTTCCATACAATTCGTGAAATAGGTCACGGTGCACTGCTCTTCGTCTAATAATTTTTGCAAAATACAAAGCCGCACAGGATTACCGAGAGCTTTCAATAAATCCGCTTTTTCCTGCATCGTTTCTTGATGTTCTTTCATCGTTGGTTTTTTCATAGCCATTTTCCTCATCTATTTACAAATTCTTGTGCTTGTTAGGTCCTCATTCGACTCTTCACATATTATAATATTATAATCTATTAATGCAATACGCTATGAAACATTTCGTGCGTTTTTCCTTTCGTAGCAGTGGATAATGGCAAAATCCGCTTCCACCAGCCAAGCCACTCTATGGCATTTAGAGCTTTTTCTCCTCGAGTGATGGCTGCGATATCTGTAGTCTTTTCATTTTGCTATTGTGCTAAAATGAAGAGTGATAATCAGCCCGATTTCAATAATTTAGTTCTTGCAGGAGGTTTCTATGTTCAAACACAATCCCGACCTGGATCAAAAGGCCATCAATGCGATCCGTATTCTGACCGCCGACGCGGTACAGAAAGCAAACTCCGGGCATCCCGGCAAACCGCTTGGTTCGGCACCTATGGCGTACACCTTGTTTAGCAAGCAATTAAAACATAATCCCGCTGACCCCAAATGGATCAACAGAGACCGTTTCGTGCTCTCAGCCGGACACGCTTCAATGTTGCTCTATTCTTTACTTTATTTGTATGACTACGGACTGACGAAAGAAGACTTGATGAACTTCCGTCAATTCGAGTCCAAGACCCCCGGTCACCCCGAATACGGCATCACCACAGGTGTGGAAATCACCAGCGGTCCCTTAGGCCAAGGTGTCGCGGCGGCTGTCGGTATGGCGCTCGCAGAAGCGCACCTCGCCGCTCGTTTCAATAAAGATGACTTGGCGCTCTTTGATCATTATACCTATGCCCTGGTCGGTGACGGTTGTTTGGAAGAGGGTGTTTCCAGTGAGGCCTGCTCTTTAGCCGGAACTTTAGGTTTAGGCAAGCTCATCGTGCTCTATGACGACAATGAAATCTCAATCGAGGGCGACACAGACGTTGCCTTTACCGAGGATGTACAGGCGCGCTATCGTGCCTACGGTTGGCAGACCATCGATGTCGCTGACGGCAACGACACCGAAGCCATCAATAAGGCCATCGCTGAGGCAAAGGCTAATACAGAGCAGCCGACCCTTATTGCCATTCATACGCAAATCGGCTACGGTTCACCGCTGGTCGGTTCTGAGAAGACCCACGGAGCTCCGCTCGGCGCCGATAACATCGTGAAGCTGAGAGAGAACTTGGGCTGGGAGCTGAGCGAGGCTTTTGCCACACCTGAAAGCCTGGATACATACATGGCGGAGCAAACAGCTGCCCTTGCCGGGGCCCAAGAAGAATGGCAGGCAACGGTAGACGCTTATGCGAAGGCCTATCCCGAAGATTATCAGAAGTTCCTTGATCTTAAAGAGGGCAAAACCCCCGACCTAATCAACGATGAATCCTTCTGGGAGTTCGAAGGTTCTGTCGCCACCCGTAAAACTTCAGAAACCTGTATCAACCGCATTTCCGAGCGTTTCGAAAACTGGATCGGCGGTTCGGCTGACTTAGCCGGCTCTACCCTCACCGTCCAAAAGGGTCAGGCTTGGATTTCCAAAGAAGATTACTCCGGGCGCAACATCCACTTCGGCGTCAGAGAATTCGGTATGGCCTGTGTCTGTAACGGCTTAGCCCTGCACAGCGGTCTGCGTCCTTATTGCGCGACTTTCCTGATTTTCTCCGATTACCTGAAGCCCGCCTTGCGTTTGGCCGCAATCATGAATATCCCGGTCACCTATGTGCTGACCCATGACAGCATCGGTGTCGGTGAAGACGGTGCGACCCATGAACCGATTGAGCAGCTGGATACACTGCGTGCGGTCCCGGGTATCTATACCTGGCGTCCGGCTGACGGCCACGAGACGGCTGCGGCTTATGCTTTTGCCCTGAACCAGCAGAGTCCGGTCGCCTTGGCACTGAGCCGCCAGAATCTGCCGACATATGCCGAAACGGGTAAAGGGGCTCTGAAAGGCGCCTATGTCATTTCGGATAACTCGACTGAGCAACCCGAGCTCATCTTGATTGCTACCGGTTCCGAATTGGAAATCGTCGTTGCTGCTGCTGAAACTCTGCGCGCTGAAGGTAAAAACGTGCGCGTTGTATCCATGCCCTGTATGGAACTGTTCTTGGAGCAGGATGCCGCTTATCAAGAAGAGATTTTGCCCGCTACGGTACGTGCGCGTGTCGCTGTGGAAGCTGCTTGCAGCCAGCCCTGGTACCGTTTCGTCGGACTTGACGGTGCGGTGGTGGCCATTGACCACTTCGGCGCTTCCGCTCCGGCAAAGGTGCTTTACGAGGAATTCGGCTTGACTCCGGCCAAGGTCGTCGAAAAAGCCAAAGCAGTCATGAGCAAATAAGGCTCGTGGAATTGAGGCACTGGCGCTGCACTTGGTTGTTGTCGTAGCCGGCTGGTGTTGACAGGGTTTATAGTAATTCAATTTTTGGTGCTGTCTTAGAAGCGTTTATGCGCGGGCGGGGCAGCATCTTTATTTGGGTTTTGTGGATTTTGACGCCTTGTCGTGGAAAGTGCCAAGTTTGACGGACAGCCAAGCGCTGACTTGGCTAGGCGAAAATCTTGGCACCAACATCAAAGGCCGCGTAAAAAAGAGGATGTCCCCGTTTCGAGACACCCCCTACAAATATAATTCGACTTAAGACTAATTAGATTCAGGCACTTCTACTTCTCATGCGCTTCGAAACGGATTGTCGCATCTTTGGGCAAAGCCAAACCCGCGGAGACTTCGATGCACTTAATGATACCGGCAATTGTAGGGCATGAAGCATGACCCGGAAAGGTTTCAGAGGCAAAAGCCGTAAAGGGATCCAAGCCCGGTTTCACCAAACAGACTTCGAAAGGATCGAAGGTATCACCCAAATTGGGGATAATGGCTTGTACCGCTTCACAAGCAGAATGAATTTTGATTTTTACGGTATTCTCGTCCTCATCATATTCAGAGATAACGATGGTGTTTAACCCACAGATACCCGGTTCGATTTTTACTCTGGTCATTTTTAATTCCTTTGCTACCGCCTAGACGCTGATGCTCGCCTTCAGAGCCGCGATGGAGGTGGTGATTCCGGCTTCGACAGACATAGTCAGGTCTTCCATTTCCAATGAAACATAGTCATCATAACCCAACATATGGCAAACTGAAAATAACTCTTTCCACCACTGTAAATCGTGCCCGCAGCCGACAGCCACGTAGTTCCAGGTTCTGTTTTCTACATCATCTACCGGACGATATTCGGGCAAACCGTTGACTTCAACCAGCGTGCGTTCAACGCGGGCATCTTTGCCATGGATGTGGTAGATGGCACCTTTCAAGGCGCGGGCTGAAGCGATAGGATCAGCACCCATGATAAAGAGATGAGAAGGATCAAGGTTCAGACCAACCATCGGGTCCACCGCTTCGCGCAGCTTCCACAATGTGTCAGGACTGTAAACCATCATGCCGGGGAATTCTTCAATCGCGATCTGGGTGATGCCGTGTTTTTTGCAATGCTCGACAAAATTCTTCCACCAGGCAATAGTGACTTCCCATTGGTAAGCCAAAACATCAGGCATGAAGAATGGCACGGTCACACTAGTCGTAATCCAGTTGGGAATTTTGTCTTCGGGAGAGCCGGCAGGGAGACCGCTCATCATGACGATTTTTTTGACGCCCAGTTTTCCGGCCAGTTCTGCACATTCATAAGCGGTAGATGAATACTTATCTCCCACTTCACCCGGACAGAGCTGATTTCCGGAACAGTTCAGTGCCGCGATGTGCATCTCTCTATCGGCAAAAGCCTTGCAGAATTTTTTGAATGCCTCATCGTCATCCAGGAGTTGGCGGGTCGGCACATGGGTGCAGGCACCCCAACCGCCGGCGGTCATTTCCACGGCATCAAGACCGTAGGCTTTTACGGTATCAAGCATTTCTTCGAGGCCTAAATTTGCCAAAACGTCAGTACAGATTGCCAGTTTCACGTGTCATTCCTCCAAAAGTTTGATATTCAAGTTGGTTTTGTTTTTATTGTTTTATTTGTAGAAATCAGGTTTTTCGTCGAATTGAATTTCTACGATGGTACCGGAATCACGAGCCGCACTAGCAGCTTTGGCCGTTACCTGTCCGACATAGCCATCCCAAGCGCTCGGTCCATCGACACGGCCTGCCAGGCAGGCATGCATCCATTCGTGGAACTCCACGTCGTAGGCTTCAATAAAGCGATCGGACCAGTCCGGATAAATTTTGGTGCAGTCGTTGCCGGCGCTGAGGACCTGGACCTGGGGCGGCTGAGGCAAGCGCAGGACGCCTTCTTCACAGACCACTTCACAATGAATGTGATAACCGAAGCGACAGTTAACAAAAGATTCCACGTCAATACGCACACCGGATTTGGTGGTCAGAATCATGACTTGGGGGTCTTGTAGCTGCTCACCGGCATTTTTGCTTTTTTTGCCGAAACGCACTTCTGCAGTGGCATAATCTTCACCTAAGAGCCAACGCAGCACATCGATTTCATGAATCATGGAGTTTTCCACAGACATGGGTGTATGGAAATCGTCAGGGACAGAAGCGTTACGATGGGCACAGTGTAAAAGCAGCGGCTCACCGAAACGACCGGAGGAGATCAGCTCTTTCAACTGTCTGTAACCTGCATCGTAGCGGCGCATAAAGCCCACCTGCACCAGCTGTTTACCACCGGCTATCTCTGCGTCGACAATGCGGCGGCAAGCGTCTGCTTCCGGAGCCAAAGGTTTTTCGACAAAGACGTACTTCCCGGCTTTGATTGCGGCCAGGACATATTGCTCGTGATATGGATCCGCTGTCGCTACCACGACTGCGTCAATTCGGGGATCATTAATCAGTTCTTCACCATCGGCAAAAAACTCACAGCCGTACTGTGCGGCAACTTTTTCGCCGAATTCGCGATTGACATCGGAACAGGCAATTACCTTACCCCCGCTCAGTTTGTTGTTAATACGCTCGATATGTGTGCGTCCAATTGCACCGGTGCCGATTACGCCAATTTGTAATACTGTTTTCATAATGTCTCGCCTTTGGTCCTTTCTTTTGCCGTTCACATGCTTAAATGTTTTTACAAAATTCGGCTGCTTAAGTGCTCATGATGGCTTTAACAGCCGTGGCAGTATCCGTCTTAGGGAAGAGCTCGTAGCCGATGCGGCCTTGGTAACCCACTTCTTCAAGACAGGCAAAAACATTTGCATAATTGATTTCACCGGTGCCGGGCTCATGGCGGCCGGGGGCATCAGCAACATGAATATGTCCGATTTGGTCTGCATATTTACGGATGCTGTCGCAAATGTGGCCTTCATTCAATTGCATGTGATAAACATCATAGAGAATTTTCAATTTAGGACTGTTAATCATCGCGGTCATTTCGGCAGCCATTTGTGTATGGGCTAAGAAATTCCCCACATGATCTGTGCTGATGTTTAAGCCTTCCAAATTCATGGCAATGCCACTCTCTTCGGCTATTTTGGCACATTCCAAAAGCATGTCGTACATGGAACAGAGTTTTACGGTCCAGGACAATTCGTCATAATGATTAACGACAACGCCGCCATCACCCAGAGCATTGGAGTGAATTGTTACGCTCAAGGCACCGATTTTCTGGGCTGCCGCTACAGACTTACGCAAGAATTCAAGATATTTTTCTTTGTGCGTAGGATCAATCAGGGAGTAGTCCGCGTCACCGTTGAAACCGGAAATTCCGATACCGGCTTTTTCAGCGGCTTCTTTGACGGCGTCCAGGTCTTTATCAGTCCAGCTCCAGAATTCTACAAACTCAAAACCGTCGTCTTTGGCGGCTTGAAACCTCTCAAGAAAAGGAATTTCACTGTAAAGGGGTTCGATACATGCTGATTTCGCAAATTTCATAAAATGGTCCTTTCTGTGACTCGATTTTCCGATATTTCTCTATCTATCATAGCGCTTTTAGAGAGGCTTAACCATAGACTTCAGCGATACATTCACGACATAAGTCGGTCCATTGACGGAAGCGTTGTGGGTCGTTTTGGATGGTATGGGTGTCCTTAAGAATGATTTCAAAAGGTGTCCCTTTACCGGCTTCCAGAAGCTGTATTGTATAATCACGCAGGAAGGCTTCGTTCCAGCCATTGGTGACATAAGAAGGATTCGGTTTGCAGGAGAATACGGCCTTCATCCCGATTTGTTCTTTCATGGAACGGACATTGGCCCAAGGGGCAACCGAAACACGGCGAATGTTGGGGATGGCTAAGACATCGTTCAATTTGTCTTCCAGATTGTCACAGCAACCATAGGACGCTAAACCGAACTGTGAGAGCAAACGTTTTTCATAGTCGATAGCAAATTCTTTGGTCATCTCCGGTGATACCGAAACAAACTCTTGTGATTCGGCAAAAGCCCAAAGGTTTTTGAAGCTGAGTTTGCCGTCTGCCGGTGCCTGCAAGCTATTGGTATACCCATAACCACCGGAACCGTTATACTGGCAACCGTTGTTCATATCCAAAAGACCCAAATCCAGCTGTTGCTGATATAAGCCCAGATAGCCTTTTTCGATAATCTTTAGTAGCTCGTGCATTTCATCCGGATAGTCATAAACGTCGAAGAGCGCATTGGTAAAGCCGCGGATTTTTGTGTAGGTTTCCATCCAGAAGAACGGAATAAAGGTGTTGCCGGTCCAATGAACATCCAATATATCACCCAACAGTTCTTGGTGCAGAGCGAGTTTTTCTTTGGAAGCCGCTTCATCGTAGATCACCTGAGGTGGAATGAGCTTGGCAAACTGATCAGTGTCTTCTAGGTCTTCAATGATTGGCAAAAACTCCGCTGCCGTTTCATCAAAGCGGAAGTCATTCTTCCACACGCCGGGTAAGCTGGATATGGTGGGGATCATGATGCCCTCGTTGGTGAAAGCATTGTGGGCATTTTTCCCTTCCATCTGCCAACCGGTATCGGAAAAAATCTTTAAGCAATCCCAGCGTCTTTCTGCCGGCACATCGTCATTGATGACTTCGGCGCGAAAGAGACGGGCTTTTAAAGTCCACTCGATTTCACGCAGCCATTCATTGCTGCATTCCAAGGATGAGGGGGGAAGTATTTCCCGCCAGGCACCTTCGGGTGAACAGTCAATCACAGGCTGATCGGTTTGTAAGTCGTTATGGGCATACCAGAGTTTTCTGCGCTCATCCATAATCGGTAAGGCAGCTAATTCCGCTAACTTTTGAGCAAGACCGCGGATGAGTTCTTTCTCTTTTGTGTTATACATTGCTGATCCTCCTGCATCTTCGATGTTTCTAATGATTAATGGTTAAATCTATATATTTTTTAAAGCTATGAAGCTTGCACTTTCTACTTTAGGCTCGTTTCTGTGAGTCACTGATGGTAATCGCTTTAATCAAATTGCTTTCACTGATTTCATCTTCACTGAATTCTTTGGTAATCAAGCCTTGTGCAATGGTGTAGATTCGATTGCTGATACCAATAATTTCCGGCATTTCCGAGGAGATAACGATAACTGCCATGCCTGACTCCGCCAGATCGGCTATAATTTTGTGAATTTCCGACTTTGAACCAACGTCGATACCCCGGGTTGGTTCGTCAAGAATCAACAGATTGGGTTCCAGTGTCAGCCATTTACCGATAACGACTTTTTGTTGATTACCACCCGAAAGATTACCCACCGTTTGCTCCGAACTGGGTGAACTGATGCGTAATTTTTCATGGTATTCGTCATATATTTCATGCGTTGCTTGCTCATCGACGAAGCCGCTCTTTTGAATCCAAGGGAGTTTAGCCAAAGAGATATTCTCGCGGCAGCTTTTACTGAGGACTAAGCCCTCAATTTTACGGTTCTCGGTAACAAAACCGATTTTGCTCTTAACGGCATCTTGGCTACTACGAATCGTAGATTCCTTACCTTCCAGGAAAATTTTCCCTGAATCGGCTTTACGAATGCCGAAGATGGTTTCCATAATTTCCGAACGCCCGGCTCCGACAAGTCCATAGAAGCCCACGACTTCGCGGCGGCGCACATTAAAGGAGACATCTTTAAAGATATTGTTAACAGTCAGGTTTTCAACGCGCAAGACCTCTTCACCAGGCTCGGCGTTGCATTTGTGATAATAACCGGATAGGGTTCTGCCGATCATCGCCTTCACGATTTGGTCTAGGGTGACATCTTTCGTTTCGAATTCACCGGTCGGCTGCCCGTCTCTGAAAACCAAGACACGATCGCTGATTTCAAAGATTTCATCCATCTTATGACTGATGTAGATAATGCCTACACCTTCATCTTTCAACTTGTTGATGGTTTCAAAGAGATAGTTTTTCTCTCTTTCCGTCAATGAGGACGTCGGTTCGTCAAGAATCAAGATCTTGGCTCCGAGTGCAATACCTCTGGCAATTTCCACCATTTGCTGCTGTGCAATCGGCAGGGTGGCGACCAAATCGGTCGGCTTGGCAGGGCATCCCAGTTTATCCAAAACAACCTGTGTGTCCGCATTAAGTTTTTTCCAATCAACGCGCTTGCCTTTCATCGGTAAGCTACCGAGGTAAATATTCTCAGCAACACTGAGGTCCATGACAAGGGACAGTTCTTGGAAAATCAAGACGATACCGTCTTTTTTGGCTTCATTCGGGTTGTTGTAGCGTACCGCTTTTCCTTGATAAATGATTTCACCTGAACCTTGATCTGCATGGTAGACACCGGACAGAACTTTCATCATGGTCGATTTTCCGGCACCGTTTTCACCACAGAGGGCGACAACCTCGCCTCGACGCAGATTCAAACTTGCTTTATTCAGCGCTTTAACACCGGGAAATGTCTTACTGATATCTTTCATTTCCAAAACATATTCATTTTTAGTCTGCATACCGTTCTCCTTGCAAATCGGGATTTGAATCTCCCCCGGGTCGGGGGAGATTCCTTTTATCTCTCGTGCTGAATTACCACTTCTCGATGTTGAGGGTGTCAACATTTTCAGGTGTCGCTACAGGGGTTTCCATGAAGTTGTCAAATTGAGCCAGGGTTTCGCCTTTTGCAATTTTGACTGCATAATCAATCGCTGTTTTAGCATCAGTGATGGGAGACTGCATAGCCGTTGCGGACAATGTGCCGGCACGGATGTAATCCAAGGTGTTATAGTCACCGCAAGCGGCAGCGTAGATCTTCAGGTCGGTACGTCCGGCAGCTTCCATAGCGTTGATGGCGCCGATTGCAATGTTGTCATCCATACAGAAAACGCCGTCAATGGATCCTTCCGGATATTTTACGAGGTAGTTTTCCATGACTTGTTGTGATTTTTCACGGTTACCTTCACCGGTTTGAGTTTCCAGTACCTGGATGTTGGTTCCGGCAATTCCTTCGTCCATACCTTGACGACGTTCGTCAGAGGTGGAATAACCCATTTGACCATCGATGTAGACAATCTTCGCGTCGTTGCCCAGGTCTTTGACCATCTGTTCGGCAGTTTGGCGGCCTTCTTCGACGTTGGAGGGGCCAACATAAGCGACGAGGAATTCTTTGCCTTCAGGCGAAATGTTTGTGTTAGCGGTCATGACGGGGATACCCGCAGCATGAATCTGTTTGGCCAGGGAGACACCGGCTTCGGAGTTGGTCGGCCATAGCACGATGACATCCGGTTTCATACCGATAAGATCCTGTACTTGGTTCTGTTGTTTGGTGACGTCGCCGGCCGGATCCAGAATTTTCAGTTCGACGCCGAGGTCCGCTGCATGTTGAACGGCTGCATCATAGTAGGCGGTTTGATAAGGGTCAGCGCCTGTGTTGTTGAGGGTCATACCGATGACGATACCTGCTGCATCTGTTGCACCGGCTGCGGCTGTTGTTGCACCGGCTGCGGCTGCGGCAGTAGTTTCGCCCGCGGCTGCGGCTGTCGTTGCTGCGGCTGTTGTGGCGCCACCGCCGCAAGCAAATAAGGTTACGGCCATTACGCTGCTTAATACGATTGCTGCTAATTTTTTGAAATTCATTTTAGTTCCTCCTAAAATTTCTTATTTTGACCGTTCAAATATCAGGTGGTTCTGCATTGCTTAAACGGTTAAATACATATGGATTACTGACTAAGTATTAACGTGAGCCGGCTAAGCGCGCTCTTTCTTTGCGTTCTGTGAGCACCTTGTCCATGTAGAGAACACCAATCATGATGACGCCCGTAACTAAGGTGGAGATATAGGTTTGTACGTTTAAGAGATTCATGATGTTGCTGACCATGCCCAGAATCATGACACCGCCACAGGTGTACCAAACATTGCCGTAGCCACCGGAAAGTTTTGTTCCTCCCAGAACGACACCGGCGATGACCAGCATGTGCATATCAGGCCAACCCAAGGGGGGTGAAGCGGCACCGCTGGAAGCGGCGAAGAGAATGCCGCCCATTGCGCCGGTCACACCACAGATAAGAAAGTTTAGAAAGGTCGTCTTCGTGGTGTTGATACCGGCATTGAAGGCGGAGTTGGCATTGCCACCTACGGCATAGGTGTTGCGGCCGTGTCTTGTATAACGCAGCACATAATGGGCAATGACCAAGAGGACGATAAAGAGGATGCTGATGTATGAAAGCCCACCGATCTTTCCGATACCGAAAGAGGTGAACAGATCATTGGTTGCGAGAATGGATTTTTCCTGACTGTACATGTAGGAAAGTGAGCGGCAACCAAGCATCATGGCGAGGGTAACAACGAAGGCGTTGATGCCGGCTTTTGCCACTAAAAAACCGTTGATGGAGCCGACGATAAATCCGACCGCCAAGGCAAGCAGGAGGGCGACCCCCAGGGGCAGGGTGCGCTGCAAACCGCAGGAAAGAGCGGCAGTCAGGCTGATGAGGGTGACGATGGACATATCAAAGTATCCGTTGATAATGACGAATGTCATACCGATGGCCATGATACCCTTGACCGCATTTTGATTGAAGACATTGAGCAGGTTGGGCAGGGTCATGAAACCCGGGACTAAGAAGGTGCCTATTAAGAAGATAATTAAGAGAATCGGTACGACCGTGTTCTTTGCGGCGAATTGTTTGAGCTTTTGCATTATGCAGCCCTCCTCTCTTTCGACTGAATCGAAAACCAAACCGCTGCCAGGATGATGAGGCATTGTGCCAGCCACTGCAGGTAATAAGGCAAGCCGATGATGACAAAACCGTTCTTCAGAATACCAATGATGATGACGCCGATCAGTGTTTTGATAATGCTGCCGCTACCACCGGCCAAGCTCGCTCCGCCGAGGATAACACCAGTGATGACATCAAATTCATAACTCTGGCCCATGGTGTTTTGTGCGGCGCCGCCGCGGGAGCAGAGAATAATTGCGCCGATGGCAGTGGTCACTCCTGAAAAAATGAATGTTTTCATCAAAACCAGACTGTCATTGATACCCGAGAAACGACAAGCCACTTTATTACTTCCGACGTTAAGGACATGGTGGCCAAAAACGGTTTTATTAAGAATGATGGCACTCACGGCAACAACCACGGCCATGATGATGGTGACATAAGGAATGGGGCCTAAACTACCTTTTCCGATTTGGGTGAACCAGACTTTGGGGTCTGCCAACTTCACGGAAGAACCACCGGTGTAAAGTAAGGTCACAGCCTGTAAGACGTTCATCATACCCAAGGTCACTATCATAGAGTTAAGTCTGAGATAACCGACCAAAAAGCCCGATACAATGCCGGAAATGATACCCACTACAATCGTGACCAGCATGGCAGGAATGGGTCCAATCACGTCATGCAGCGAAATGCAGATCACGCAGCAAAGGGAAAGCAAGGAACCCACCGATAGGTCAAAGTTTCCGCCGATAATGGCAAAACTCATCCCGCAGCCCATAATCGCTATCGTGGCAACCTGCCTAAAGATTAGAATGATATTGTCTACCGAATAAAATAACGGCGACAATAACGAGAATATGCCGAAGACTGCCAATAGCGCGAAAAAGATTGCTTGGTTTTTAACAAAACTGAAAACATTTGTTTTTACACCTGTACTCACCTTTTCCTCCTTCCAAGTCGTCCTAATAAATTTTGCTTATCTTGCTTTTTGACGAAGGCCGATTTTACTGTCTTTTAAAATGATGTGATCTGTTTTTCCGAGCGGATATTTGTTTTTAAGATTTTTGTAAACGTTTGTTTTATTTTGTGCAAATGTCTATATTTTGCTTTTGATTTTCGTCATTTACAAGTTAACACCTCTATTCATGCATGTGATAGAATAAAAACAACCTAGTTTTAGCACAATACATCAAAGTAAAAAGTCGTCATTGTCCACTTAGATAAAAGCGAGAGCTGAAATTTGTAGCAAGTGGCTTAAAAGCAGAAATCGTTAAATAATTAATCATTCTTGTTATAATGAATTCATCAATCTTGTTTTGGAGAAAGTATGTCAAACTACATCAGTCAGATCGAATTTTGACCAGTCAGGCATTTCCATAAGAAGCGTCAGCGATATCGATGCCATGATTGAACGCAGCACGATGACAGAGATTCCTTTGCACCAGCACAACTGTTGTGACTGATACTCGTGCAACAGGGTTCCTGTAAGGTCTACTCGGAATACAGTTACAAACCTCTGCTAAAAGGAGACCTCTTTCTCTGCTTCCCCAATTTTAAGCACGCACGCCTTTTCGCTTTCAGAGCGCGTCTCCTTCATCGAATTCAGTTTGAAGCGGATTTATTTATGAGAAAGGCTTCTTTTAGAAGCGCAAGCCATTTGCCCGAAGCCGAAGAAGCACCCATGCAGAAACACCTCAATAGCATCATGGCTTTTTCTGATCACGACAAGCACTTACCTGATAGCGAAGAAACCGAGACGGAAGGCTACTATAAAATCTTTCATCTGACACCTGATCAAGTGGAGCAGATAAGCGGCATGATGTTGGAAATACAGAATGAACAAACGGAACGCTTCCTTGGTTGAGGAGATGAAAGAAGGATTTACCTTGAGCAATTACGCGCACGGTTACAGCGTATCAAGGTCAAGCAAATTGGTGGTCAATGCAGACCTTCACTTGGAAGAGGATCTGGTCGCAAATGTCTTGAAGATGATCGACGAGAATCCTGCGAAACAGCATGACTTTGAGGCTTTTGCCCAAAAAGAAGGTATAACGCTTAATTATTTTCGCATGCTTTTCAAAGAAGAGACGGGCATGACACCGGTCAATTATTTAAACAAAGTCAGAATCCTGAAAGCGTTGGAACTCTTGCAGACCACCGATCTGTCCATCGCAGAAATCAGTGCCGTCATCGGCATCTATGACGCGAACTACTTTTCGCGGCTCTTCAAGAAAGTCACCGGGAGTCCGCCCCGCTATTTTAAAGCTATCGCCACGGCTCAGAGCAAAGAGGGCAATTGATAAATCATCAGCCATTTACTAAAATGCAGCCAGCGGATTAGTAAAAGAATGCACAATTCATTTGGTGCAGAGACGTAAGGAAAGTTGAGTAAAGCATGAGCACATATGAAGTGGGGATACTGCCGCAATCCGAGGTTTATTCGTTTTCACCTAGTAATACCATCATACACCAATACTATTCCATCATCTGGTGCGGGCATCTCTTTTGCAATCGTGAATATTACATCAAACGAAAAAGTTATGGACCGCTTCTGCTGCTCTATGTCAATCGCGGTTCTTTACATCTGGAATTGGGTCAAGAGCATTACACAGCCACAGCCGGGCAAGTTGTTTTTTTCGACTGTCGACAGCCCCATTATTATTACGCCAGTGAATTGAGCGACTATTATTACGTGCACTTCGATGGTCCGCACGCCCAGGAAATCTGTCATCAAATCAATCAGGCCTCCGGTATTGTCATCGACGGAGCGAATAATGAAAGTATTAAAAACGAAATAAAAAACCTGCTGAAGTTTTATAGCGAAGGTCAAAACGAGAGTGTGATTGCCTCCTCTTACCGCCTCTACCGTTTCTTCATGCTCTTGGACAACCCCAGCCACACACCGCAACTGCGTAAGAACGACGAATCTTTGAGTATGGCGATTAAGTATATTCGGGCTAATGTTGGGCAAAAGATTACTCTCAAGGACCTATCCGAACTCACCAACCTGAGTGTTTATTATTTCTCGCATCTCTTTAAGAGCCTGACCGGACAGTCACCCACCGAATTTATCGTGAATTCACGCATTGACCAGGCCAAAGTGTTACTAACAAACACGAACCATCCCATCAGCGAAATCTCCAAGATGGTCGGTTATCCGAACAGCAGTAATCTCATCACCCTCTTTACAAAGCGGGTCGGTATGGCACCGATGCAGTTTCGTATGCAAAATCGCTCACATTAGCATTTTTGCAGCTACTCTACTTTAGTAAATAAATGTTCCAGTTCGGCAAAATCCTTGCAATAATAGTCGGCGGCCTCAATCAAGGCCACTTTTTCGTGCCCAGCATGCCCATCTTCGATTGCGACTGTGGTGCAACCCGCGGCTTTAGCTGCCAGCAAAACAGCTAACGTGTCTTCGAAGACAAGGCAGTCGGAGGCTTTTGCCCCTAAAGAACGGGCGGTAAAGTGCCAAATATCGGGAAACTCTTTGCCCAACTCATGTTCGCGGGCACAAACGATGGATTCGAAGAGCGGCAAGACACCATAACGTGAGAGAAGCGCTTCGACGAAGATACGATCACTTGAGGTGCAGATGGCCAGTTTTTTCCCAAGTCGAGCTCGCTCTGCTAAAAACGGCACCACGCCTGGGCGCAATTCAATCACATCGCGATATTGGACATAGGCCATATCGATCCATTCCTGCACTATATCATCCGGATTCTCATCGAGCCCATAGCGCTCAATGGTGTAAAGGGCTGATTCATAGAGTCTGCGGATACGCACCGCCTGAAGGTATTCCTCATCACAGAGCAGGCCGCGTTTGGCCAAAAATTGCTCATCAATAGTTTGCCAGACAGCAAGAGATTCCGCTATCGTCCCGTCCATGTCGAAGATCAGATAAGCGAAATCCCGCGCGTGTCTTGTGTTTTTATGCTTGGGCATCAGTTCTCGTAACCACTTCTGCCCTGTCGAGTTTTCCACATCGCCCAGAACGGCGTGGCTAGGAAAATCGTCGAGTAGGAGCCGGCAATGATACCGATAGCCATGGGTAAGGCAAATTCGCGGATGCTTTCTATGTTGTAAATGCTGGCAAAAACATACGCAATCATCACGGCAATAAAGGCAGCCATAGAGGTATTGATTGAGCGAGTCAGCGACTGATGGATAGAACGATCCACCAAATCCGGTAGACTTTGGCCGTTACGGTGCAGGTTAGCGTTTTCACGGATGCGGTCATAAATGACAATCGTGTCGTTAACGGACCAACCCAGAATGGACAGCACCACCGCCACCACCGTTTCGTTGAGCGGGAAACCGAAGATCACAAAGGCAAAAAACGCGATCAAGACGTCATGCAACAGAGCTAAGAGGGCAAAGACACCGGCCGAAGGACCGGAGATCGTGCGGAAACGAATCCAGACATAAGCCACAATCAGAACCGATGCAATCAGAATGGCTAATAGTCCGTTACGCAGTAATTCTTTACCAATATAAGGGTCAACAATTTGAATGTCGCCGACTTCAATGGTGTTCTCGGGGAAGGCTTTTTCCAGCGCTTCGCGCATCGCCGTTTGTTCATCGACGCTCAGTGCTTTGTCTCCTGCGACACTGACCACCAGGGCTTGCTTTTCACCGGCCAGATCTTTTGTTGTCTGCACAGACACATTACCGTTAATCGCACCGCTGATTACATCTTCTGCAGCTTGCGTATCAATCTCACCGCTGTAGCTGTAGTTTAAAATGCTACCGCCTTTAAACTGTATATCCAGATTCAAACCATGGACCAGCATGATGATTAATCCGGCCAAGAGCACGACTGTGGAGCCGATTAAAAATTTGTAACGATTCTTATAAAAACTAAACACTGGCCTTCACCTCCTCATTGCCGTTCCCCATCTTATTTTTGAGGTTGAGGAACCATTTGGGATTACGGAAGGCTTTAAACTGCACTAAAGAACGTGTCATGAGATGCGACAATGTAGCACCGCATAGTAAGTTCAAGACAACACCGACCAAGAGTGAATAACCGAACGAAAGCATCGAACCGCTGCCCAACACGATTAAACAAATGGCAGAAATTGCCACGGTCACGTTACCGTCCAAAATGGATGAAAAGGCTTTGTCAAAACCGGTTTCAACGGCTTGGATCACTGTCGCACCGCCACGCAATTCTTCTCTGATGCGCTCGGAAACGATGACGTTGGCGTCAATACCCATACCGATTGAGAGAATAATACCTGCAATACCTTGCAGTGTGAGCGTTTGCTGAGGAATGGATATCGCCAAGAGTATGCCGATGACCTGGGCTGCCAAGGAAATCGCTGCCACAAAACCCGAAAGTCTGTAGTAAAGAATCAAGGCGAGGCAGAGGAAAATAAAAGCTACCAAACCGGCTTGAACCATCACATCGAGTGCTGAAGCGCCCAGCGAGGGGCTGATGGAGCGGCTCGAAACCGCCGTAATGGCAAAAGGCAAAGCACCGGCATTGATCTTATCTTGCAGGGCCACTGCTGCTTCCGGCGACGCCATAGGGGAGATGATGGCTTCTCCGTTCGTAATATGGGCTTGTACCCTTGGGTCGGAGATGGTCGTTTCGTCCATCTTGATGACGATTTGTTGGCCCATGAACTTTTGTGTCGCATCGGCAAACTTTTGCACACCCGCAGGATTCAGTGTCAGCTGCACTACGTATTCCGGCGTCCCGCCCTGCTGTTGAATCGATCCTACAGCAGCGGATTTGACATCAGCACCGGTGAGTATTTCTACCCCGTCCGGTCCCACGAAACTCAACTTGGCCGTCTCGCCCAGTTCCTTCATCGCCGTATCGGGATTAAAATCACTTTCCGTGGCCTTCCAAGGGAAACGCACCGTCACACGGCTATTACTACGGTCAACAATCACATCACGATCCAAAATATTCAAATTATCCAGGCGTGTTTCCAGGATGGTGCGCACCGCGTCCAATTGTTGGTCACTGGGTTTTCCTTCAAACTCAGCCGGTGCATAAACCGCTTCCACACCGCCGCGGATATCAATACCAAAACGGATTTCCGAAGCGCCATGTATAGGCAAAAGCCTACCCGTCCCCGGTTCAATAATCGTAAGTCCGGTTGCGGCGAGCAATGCCGCCAAAGCAACAAGCAGCACACAGACAAAAAACGTCCACTTGTGTCCCTTTGTCTTGTTAACCGGCCTAAAAGAGCCTTTAGCCATGTTTTCACTACCTTTCTGAAAAGCATACGCTTGAAAAACGCACCTAGGTATTCTAACAGACTCCGGCCTTAAAAAGAATAGGAGGGCTGTGATTCAGGTTTTATTTGAGAACTCTTTGTCTTCTCCGGAATTTCAGCATTCTCTTTCAGCAAAGAATATTGAGCCCTTGTTGCGCCAAAATAAAATCACGTTGAACGGCTATTCGTTGCGCCATAAATAAATAACGTCAAGAGCCTTGACTTTCTAGTGTTTCGAGTTTAGAATCTCTCATGTTGCACATGCGCCCGTAGCTCAACTGGATAGAGCGTCTGACTACGGATCAGAAGGTTATGGATTCGATCTCTGTCGGGCGCGCCAACACAAAGCCCTGTAAACAATGCGTTTGCAGGGTTTTTGATTTTTGTGAAGTGCTAATAATCCGGCAAAAATTGCGCTAATCCAATTGGCGTGGCAATTTTGGGGCTAAAATTACGTCGCTACCGAGATTTTGCGACACTTTTTACGCAAAACCAATTTCAAATTCACGGCAGCTTGGATTAGCGAAAAAAGTGTTATGAAGTGACCCTTGTCAAGTATGTTTTTCGTTCCGATTAAATCATTTAGAAACTTCCTTCCTAGAGGAAGGTTCAGAGGTTTGATTCGACAGTTCTCGGCATTGGCCATTCTGTTATACGCGGATTCGGTCATCCTTACCGCAGGTCAATGGTTCGCCGTGGAGTTCTACAGTCTTACGACGTGAATCACAGTTTCCTGTGTCAACAACTTTTTTTCGTAGTCACTCGACCTGTCTGTCCATCAAAACCTCTGAACCTCCCTCCAGACATGGTGTCATGGATCTTTACTTTTGCTGTCTCTGCTGTTTGTGATCTGTTTTTATCTTGTGGTTATTTGTACCGGTTCTCGGTGTTCTGTCATCATCCCCCAAACGAAACCGGCTAACTCTCGGGCGATAGCCGTTACCGCAACATTGTGTTTTTTGGACTGACGTTTCATGCGGTAGAATTTGCGCCTCAAGCGTTCGCTCGCTCGATCCGCATACGCAATAACATCGGGCGCCTTTCCTTCTTGTCGTTTTCGTAAATCGCGAGACTTTTGCCCAATAGACCCTCGGGTATAACACTGAGCGGCTTCTACAAGTACTCTTCGGATATGGGTGTTTCCTGCTTTCGTAATGCTCGTTCGAATTTGTGTGTCTCCGCTGGAGTGCTCTCCTGGGACCAATCCGAGATAGGCGGCATAGTGGGCGGCTGTTCTAAACCGTTGGAAATCACTCGTTTCCACTAGGATAGTCATCGCACTGTAAGTCTTAATCCCTACGAAACAACGAAGCTGTTCTACTTTTTCTCGGTAAGCGTCGAGTTGAGCAGCTCTTCTATCCGTCGATCAGGCGTCAAGCTTGTCACTCAGTTGCCGATAGCTCGAGAGGTATTCTTGCAAGTCTCCTTCAGAATCGGATCTAATGACAAACGACTGAGCCAGGTTAAATGGGCCGCCGTCCAGTAGCTTTTGCGAGCGTCATACGCTTGGCCATTACGAAGACAAAGGCCCTGAATCTCTTGCTTGAGCATTTTGAACTTCTTTTGTGGTCGTCTCGCATACGGATGTACTGCTTAATCATGTCATCTTGAACGCTTGGGATATAGATGGACTGTAGGTTCCATAGGCCAAGCTTTTGGCAATCTTTTCGGCATCGAGACGATCCGTCTTGATGCGATGCTTCTGGTATCAGGGCATGCTACTTGGTGCCATGACATGACAGGTGATGCCTTTTTGGCGTAACTGATAATAGAGGGTATAGCCCATGCAACCTGCCTCATAGCCACAGACGAAGCGGACCTCGTCCTTGTCCGGGTGTTGTAAGAGGAAATTTTCTTCAATACGATCCAAATATTTCTCGATCAGATGGCTGTCTGGATCCAAAGTCGTTTGAGCAAGAGTTTGTCCTCTCCGTACATGCTGGGCTCTAAGCAGCACAGGGTGTAGCTGTTTTTGTGGACATCGATTCCGACATAAATTATACTTTCCATTGAGTGACCTCCATTGTATGCGGTAATGCCGCTGGCTGTTTTACACATTCCAGACTAACGGATAAATCCACGTTGTTGCAATGCGGGGTCACTTCATATTGTCTTACGGTCATTTGGACTTTGCGCTTAACTTTCAAATTATTCAAGCGGAATAAATTGGATTTGCGTCATTTTTGCCAAAGAACAGACACATATTCGAATCAAGTCCTTACTCCTTGCTCCTCACACCACGGACTGAGGCGACAATACTTGGATTCCTTGCTCGCCAGCCTCGCTCCCCCATTCACATTAAAGCCCTTCGTAAATTTGCACAAAGCACGAGGTCGGATTTGTCTTTTTAAACATGGTTGAACTCGCAATAAAACAGTATAATTTAATCGATTTAACTTGCTCGAGTAATTCGGGAGAAAGCAAAAGGTGGTGTTGACGATGATTTTAGAAGATTATGTTGCAAGAATGAATGCTGGAGACCACGTTGGGGTATCCCAACTATTTACAGAAAACTGTCATTTTGATGACGGCGGCGCCCGTCCTTTACAAGTGGATGATTTAGTCGTGGATGGCCGTGAAGCCTTGAACGAAGCCTTCAAAGGCGTTTTCGGAGCTTACAAAGTTCGCTCTGAAATTGTCAAACTAAACCCCAACTCCATGGAGTATGACGTATTTTTGGGTGATACAAAACTGGAGTGCATCGGTTGCGCCACGGTGAAAGACGGGCTCATCGACGAGTATATCGTGAGACCGCGCTAAACGCAGACTGATATCGGTTCGTTAATACAATAGACAATCAAAGAGGCTTGCCTTCTTGCCCGAAGTTGCGGTGTAGGAAGTCGAGCCTTTTGCCGTTTAGAAGAGTTGCACGATATAAATATACCTGAACATATCATGCGGAACTTTAGTATCATAGGGCTAAGTATTAAACGGCGGAGAATCCAGCCAGGAACAACGCAGGGACAGAGGATAAGCATGAGAAATTTAAGTCACATACCCCTTGATGGCCTTTTAAACTTAAGAGATTTAGGCGGCATTGCGACACAAGACGGCCAAATCACACAGTATCACCGCTTTCTGCGCTCGGAACTGCCTACGGTGCTGACGCCGGAAATGGCGGACTACTTTGAATCCGTCAACTTAAAATTGGTCATTGATTTGCGTCGGCCGCACGAAATCGAAGCCCAGGTCTGTGCGCTGGAAGGTGTAGGGTCATGGGAATACCGCAATATCAGTATTTTGGAGAGTATCGATAACGAATACCTGCGGACCCTGGTGCCCAGTCACGGTGCTGCCTACCCTTTGGGTCATATTTACAGCCTGGGTTTGGATCAACCACATCATAATCTGAAGCCGCTTTGTGAAGCGCTGGCAGAAGTGGAGGAAGGGGCCGTTCTCTTCCACTGCGCGCATGGGAAAGATCGTACAGGGACGCTGGCGGCCATGCTTTTACTCAATGCGGGCGTCGCCGATGACGATATTGTGGCCAATTATTCTGTCTCGGCCGATTATCTCTGGCCTATTATCAAGCCCTTATTGGACAATTTGGAGCCGGAATACCAGCCATTTTTCCGTTCCGATGCAGAGAATATGCGTATCTATTTGCAGGCTTTTCATGAGCGTTTTGCATCGGTGGAAGAATACATGGCGACGTTTGGCGTCTCAGCAGAAACGGCGCAGCGATTGCGTCGTCGTTTGCTTGACTAAGTTTATTTGATTTTTGGTAAAACCAAGTCCCAAACTTAGTTTGTACTGCTTGTGCCTGTGCTCGGCATGGGCGTGGGCGAGGGTGTGGGTGTCGGAGTCGGCGTGGGTGTCGGAGTCGGGGTCGGTGTAGGCGTCGGTGTCAAAGTAGGCGCCGGTGTAGGCACGCCTTCACTGGTGTTACTCAGGTCACGGCTGAAGAGGTTGCCCAATTCGGAACGATTGGCGGAAAGCAAGCCGACCACTATGGCTTTAATTTCATTGTCTCTAATCACATAGTTGGTGTAGTACCTGTTGTTTTGGTCAACGGCGATGTAGGAGAGCATGTCCAAAAACGGATAATGTTCCAAGATGTCGTCGACCGTCTGCCCCGTATGGATAGCGTGTTTCGACACCTTATAATCCGGGGCCAGTAAGGTTAAGTTGTCTAAGGTGGCGTTGAAATCCCCATTCTCATGCATCTGTACGTTTTTTAAGACGACATGTGCATTGTTATAGAGGATGGTGTATTTGGCCTCCAAGCCTTTCACAGAGGTGTTGGTTTCCTGCATGGAAAGGACTTCGCCAAAGGCTTCTTTCAGCGCTAAGTTATTGACGGCATCACCGGGCCGCAACTCGAAATCATTGGCAGCATAAACCGTGAAATCACTCTCTTCGAAATCCTGCGGAATTAAATCGCGCACTTGGAACTGGTTGGCTGCCGTTGCAAGTACGTAGACCAGGCGCGTCTCTGCGGGTTGTATGCCCAAGTCCTCACTTAAGAAAAAATACTGCTTGATGTAATCCGGAATGACGGAGCCGGGATATGAGGAGTTGGGGAGTGTTTTTTGCCGAAATACAATTAAATCCATACGCCAGGTCAGAATTTCATAATTATCGAAATCGCCCATGACATTACGATAGTAAAGCAGGAGCTCTTCTGCCTTCTTCTCGCGGATCTCGGCAGAATCAGATGCCGAGGTCACAATCGAGCTGAGTGTCGCCCGATCCTCGTTACTTAAAGCCGTAAAATAGAGCTTACTGTAATTATAAAGATCCAGACTGGCTCTGACCCAGTGTCCGGAAAGATAGGCGACGCCATCCGGGTTCTTGGCCAATAGAATCGGCAGGCGGGTACTGACGGCAAAACTCCCGACCGGTTTAATCCAGTAAAAACCCGCGGCATCCGTCGTCTTGGCCAGTTCCGGGGAAATAATCTCAATGGAATTTTGGATTTCATTTTTTTCCGCAGCCGTCATGGGCAAAAAGACCAAGTCCGCGGTATTGCTCGCCTTGCGCAGGGCATTGATATATTGGTCGAATTCCTCAAAGCTGAGTGAGTTTAATTGAAAGGCCGGAATGGATTCATAGACTTCCAGGGTGCTCAAGCGCTCACCGACGGTATCGACGATTTTTTGCATCAATTGATTTTGGCTGAGTTCGCCGATCCTCGAAACGTCTTCGGTGGTTGAACCTTTAAAGAGGTAGGCGATGATATTGGGCACCTTCAAACCGCGCGCTGTCAAGTAGTTGCGTTGCAGTCGGTAAATATATGCGCCGCTGATTAATGCTGCTATCACAACAATCAGCGCAGCGATGCGATATACCCTCTGCTTGCGTTTGCCCGTCGTCATTTACCACTCCGTTCGTTTGGTAGAAGGCTTATCTCACGCTGTAAAGCTGTGCGAAGCGCACTTCCTCTCCCGTCATTGTAACGAAGTCGCTGAGCTCAGACAAGAAAAGCGGCCGCTTTTAGTTTACGTTTAGCCCTTTGCAGGCTGTTATCAACCTGCTTATTGCTTAGGCCTGCGCGCTCTGCAATTTGCTCATAAGTAAAGCCTTTCATGCGCAGATTGATCACTTCCAACTCAGTCTTTGAGAGCAAATCGCTTAAGCTTTTTTGCAAAGCGGCATCGTGTTCATGAACAATCAGCTTCTGTAAAACGTCATCTGCAGAAGCCGACGTCAGACTCTGCTCACTATATTCGTCTTCGCTCAGGGCTTGCAGGGAGACCGCATCGCTGACAATACGGTTTTTTTCACGTTGCTCATGTTTGACCGCATCCAGTATCTGATGCTCCACCAGCATCTTGGCAAAAGCCGCGAAGGGCACTCCCTTCCCCGGCTCAAATTTCTGTACCGCTTTAAAAAGCCCTAACATGCCTTCTTGCAGGAGATCATCGTAGAGTAATGTGCCGCCTGCCGCCTGTGCGGCGCGATTTTTCAAGAGGGGGCGGTAACGCCGGCTGAGGCGCTCAAAAGCCAGGCCATCCCCTACTCTGTAGCTTTCAACCAGTTCTTCGTCACTGACTATGGGCGCAGTCTGCGCATGATCCTTCTCGTTTGCAGAGGATTTCATTTTCTTTGTCTGACGGCTTCGAAAATGATGATGCCTGCCGCCACCGCTGCATTGAGGGAATTGATTTGACCCAACATAGGGATAGAAAGCTTAAAATCACATTGTTTTTCCACAATGGCGCGCATGCCGGAACCTTCGCTGCCGATGACCAAAGCGATGGCTTCGTTGAGGCGCTCGCCTTCATAATAAACTTCACCGTCCATGCTGCTGCCGACAATCCAGAGTCCCTCTTGTTTTAGCTTCTCCAGCGCTTGGACAAGATTGTTGACACGGCAACACTTTACGTGTTCGATGGCGCCGGCCGATGCTTTTGCCACGACTGCATCTAAACCGATGGCGCGACGTTTGGGGAAAACTACACCGTGCACTCCCGCTGCATCTGCAATACGCAAAATCGAACCCAGATTGTATGCATCCTGGATTTCATCCAGTACAACGATAAACGGTTTTTCGCCTTTTGATTTGGCGAGCTCGAGCATATCTTCCAATTCAAAGTAGTCATGCATGGCGGTCTGAGCAATGATGCCTTGGTGCGCATGGGTTTGTGACATTTTATCCAAAGCCGCTTTTTCGACTTCCACGACCACGCCACCGGCATCACGAACCGCATAAACCATGGGCATTAAAGCTGCTTCGACGTTGCCGTCGGCACCGCGCAAAACCCAAAGTTTGTCGATGGTACGACCTGCTTTAATGGCTTCCTGAACAGGATTGCGGCCTTCCAGGCGATCTTCTCGCAGTTCAACTTCTTCATATTGTTTGCGGAAAGAGTTCTCATAGCCGTCGCCGTCTTTAACGCGGTGAATGTCACGATCCCGTAAAGCGTGCTGTCTGGAAACAGGAGCAGAATCACCATTCCTGTGGTAGGACGCATCGCCATAGCGTGGTCTGTGTTCGCGCTCGACCGTGCCTCCAAAACGCGGCCTACGCTCACGATTGTCGGAGTCACCGAAGCGCGGTCTGCGCTCACGGTTGTCTGAACCTTCAAAACGTGGTCTGCGCTCGCGGCTGTCTGAGCCGTCAAAACGTGGTCTGCGCTCACGATTGTCGGAGTCGCCGAAACGCGGTCTGCGCTCACGGCTGTCTGAGCCTTCAAAACGTGGTCTACGCTCGCGGTTGTCGGAGCCTTCGAAGCGCGGTCTACGCTCACGGCTATCTGAGCCTTCGAAGCGTGGTCTGCGCTCACGGCTGTCTGAGCCTTCAAAACGTGGTCTGCGCTCACGATTGTCGGAGCCTTCGAAGCGTGGTCTGCGCTCACGATTGTCGGAGTCGCCGAAACGCGGCCTACGCTCACGGCTGTCTGAGCCGCCTCCCTCACGGAAAGGTCTGGCTGAAGGATAACGCGGTTTATCAGAACGGTATGAGCGGCCTTCTCCGCCTCGCGACGAACGTTCGCCGTAAGCACCTTGTTCGGTCGAGCGGCGGCCGCGGAATTCACCGCGCGAGTCGCCTCCACTATCTTTGTTTAGCCAGGACGGTTTACGCTCGCGGTAAGGGCGGTTTGCTCTTTTTTCATTGCTGTTATTGTTGTGATCTTTGTCGTATGCCATAGGTCTTCTTGTCCTTCCGCGGTTTGCGCGTGTCGATTGAGGGGGCGCTTAATTTGTATTTGTTGTTAGAGATTAGTGAACGATATCCTGCTCAAGACAAAAAAGCAACTGTAGAAGCTCATCAATACGCTCGTGTGCGTTGCTGAGGTAGAGATAACCCAGTAAACACTCCAACCCTGTAGCCCAACGATAAGCGACGGGATCCGCATTTTTCGACATGCTACCCGGATTGCTGTTGCGACCACGCAGGAGCAGCGCTTGCTCTTTTTCCGTGAGTATTTTTGCTTCGAGGAGCCATTTGGCAAAATCTGCCTGGCGCGTGGCTTTTGCCAGCTGAATACTCATGCCATGGAGCCTGCCTGATTTGCTGTGTCCTTCACCCAAAACATGCAAACGAACCGCCAATTCATAAACCGCATCTCCAATGAAGGCGAGGCTGTCCGCAGGCACTTCGTTTACTTTTCCGTCGAATTTTTTCAAATTTTTGAAACCTGAGGTCCCTGTGCGGTGTCCTCAATCTTATAACCCAAGGCGCTCACTTCAGCCCGCAGGGCATCAGCCAGGGTAAAATCACGGGCCTTCTTCGCTGCTGTACGCGCCTCAACTTTAGCCATAATCTCAGCCGGAATACCTTCCTCAACACTCAGATCAAAACCGAGAACTTCCATCAGCTCACGCAGCATCGCTGCCGTTTCACGCAGCATTTCGTGTGTAGCTCCTCCCTCGGCCAGTAGTAGGTTAGCCTGATAAACCAAGGCGAAAATGACCGCCAAAGCATCGGGGGTGTTTAAATCATCGGCCATCGCTTTGGCAAAATCCACGCGCGCCGTACTCAAAAGCGCTTCTAAGCGCTCTGCCGTCTCAGTTGGTGCCGACTTTTCCGGCACCTCCTGTGTCAATGCAAAATCCAAATTTTTCAAGCAGGTCTTGATACGCTCAAATGCATTGGAGGCAGCTTCCAAAAGGGTATCCGAAAAATTAATCGGCGAACGGTAATGACCGGTCAGCATGAAATAACGCAAAACCTCATAGGGGTAGCGTTGTGCCAAATCGCGCACGGTAAAAAAGTTTCCCGTCGATTTGGCCATTTTTTCATTGTCGACATTGATGAAACCATTATGCATCCAATAATTGGCAAAATTTTTGTCGTGCGCCGCTTCGCTCTGTGCAATTTCATTTTCATGATGCGGGAAAATCAAGTCCTGACCCCCACGTGGATATCAATGGTCTCGCCCAGATATTTCTCACTCATCGCCGAGCACTCAATATGCCAGCCTGGACGGCCCTTGCCCCAAGGCGCCTCCCAGAAGGGCTCACCCTCCTTGGCAAATTTCCACACGGCAAAATCCTCGGGATTGCGTTTTTGCTCGGTCTTCGCCTTGCGTTCTCCGCCCCCTGCTTCCAGCTCATCCAAGGGCATATGCGAAAGTTTGCCGTAATCCTTGAACTTTCTTGCCTCAAAGTAAATGCCGTCAGATGCCTCATAACAGTAGCCTTTATCCAATAAAACACCCACCATCGCGATAATCTCCGCCATGGTGTCGGTCGCACAAGGATGAAAGTCAGCCGCTCTGATTCCTAAGCCTTCAGCATCGATGTAATATTCTTTGATATAGCGATCAGCGATATCCGAATAGTTGACGCCTTCCTGATTGGCCTTCTCGATGACCCGATCATCAATATCGGTGAAATTTTGCACAAAAGTGACCTCATATCCGAGATACTCGAAAAAGCGTCTCAGTAAATCAAATGTCACAAAAGGTCGGGCATTACCCAGGTGGAAAAAATTATAGACAGTCGGTCCGCAGGCATAGATTTTAACTTTGCCCGCTTCGATAGGTACAAAGCTTTCTTTCTCACGTGTCAGCGTATTGTAAACATGCATCTTAACATCGGAAACGCGTTGTTCCGCATCTTTAAGCCGAGTCATTTTGTACCTCACTGAAAAGATTAAAACACAGAAACGCCGACTCTCCCCAATTGACACCTCGCGTCTCCGCCAGGTGGGTGCTCTACAAAAGTCTGCTACTATCTCGTTGAACGAGTCCAGTATTATTCCCTTGACGCGAGCTCCCGTTTAAGTCATGCAGGTCCAAACGGAAAGAACCGACATCTCTATAAGTATTATAACATACGCTCTCCGCTGAAAAGCCTTTTTAAGCCTCAGAGTATTACAGATTTATATCCGGGGCGCTAAATTTCAGGGAAAATCGTATAATCAGCCTATGCAGATTTTAGCCATCGTTAGCGAATACAACCCCTTCCACAACGGCCACGCGGAGCAGCTGCGTGTTTTACGGGAGCAATTTGGCGAAAATGCGCTCATTATCACCTGCATGAGCGGTTCCTTCGTGCAGCGCGGTGAAGCAGGCATCATGGACAAGCAAAGAAGGGCAAAAGCCGCCCTCGCCTGCGGGATTAATCTCGTCCTCGAACTGCCTGCGCTTTTCAGTTGCAGCTCAGCTGATTATTTTGCCAGCGGAGCCATCAAGACCCTGCAGGCTAGCGGTCTACCCCTCACCTTATGTTTTGGCTCGGAATCCGGGCAGCTCCAAGTGCTGAAATCTCTGGCTCAATTGCGTGTCGCCGAACCACCGGCCTTCAGGGCTGCGTTACAAACGGCTCTTGAAAGCGGTCAGTCCTATGCCGCTGCTCAGGCTGCTGCTGCCTACGGTTTCATTCAAAGTCCAGTAGCTGAGGATTTTTTCTCGGCAGATGCATTGCAAGAACTACAAAAAGCCGCCACAGACAAGCAATTCTGGCTGGGCTCCAATAACCAACTCGCAACAGCCTATTTATCCGCGTTAGAAAGATACCCGACGAAACCCCCAATGCGCACATTCACGCATGCACGCAGTGGGGCGCAGTATCTGGCAGAAGAACTGGCCGAGCAGTTTAGTTCCGCCACGGCCATTCGCGAGACCCTGAGAAAAAGCAGGGGCATTGCCGAAAGTCTCTTGGCTTTGCGACAAGAAATGCCTCCTGCTGCGCTGGCCATCCTTTTGGAGGCAATGCAGGAAAACGTCTTAGCCGATGAAGAGCGCCTGGCAGGAATTTTACTGAGTCGCATCCGAGCCGCTCAAACGGAGGAGCTCGAGTGTTATCAGGGTTGGGACGAAGGCCTGGCAGAAAGACTAAAACGCATTGCTGCGACACGATTCACTGAGCCGCAGGCCCTATGGCGTGAAACCGTGCAAAAAGCTAAAAGTAAGCGTTTCTCTGCCGCACGCGTGCAAAGAGCCTACATCGCTCTGCTTCTGGGCATCAAAAAAGGCGAGACGGCTGCTTTATTGGAAGCCGGTGCGCCCTTCTATATCCGAGCCTTAGCTGCCGATAAGAACGGTCGCTATCTGCTGAGACGCATGCGCAAGAGCGCCAGTCTACCCATTTTCACTAAAAACTCCGACTATTTGGAGATTCCTTTTACCGAAGCCGCAGCCCGGCGTTGCGCAGAAATTGACCAAACGGCAGCGGATCTGCATAGCCTTATCTGCCACGCCTATCCGGGCGCTGACTTTGACAAGCCTATACATCTTGGCTAGAATTTTCTTACTTCTGCGCTGGACGAGAGTTTTGCCCAATTCATGCACAGAAAGAAGGAACGAGGTTCATCATGTCTACGGTTAATGTATTTGACACTCTGCTGGAGCGCGGCTATATCGCGCAAACCACCAATGAGGAAGCAATTCGTGAGCGTTTAGCTACGCCCGGAGCGACTTTCTATATAGGCTTTGATCCCACTGCGGACAGCCTGCATGTCGGACATTATCTCACCATGATGGCTATGGCCCATTTGCAGCGCGCGGGGCATCGTCCCATCGCATTGATGGGTGGCGGTACGGGTATGGTGGGTGATCCCTCCGGCCGTTCCGATCTGCGTCAGGTTTTGACCCCTGAAGTCATTCGTCATAACGTTGAGCGCTTTAAAGAACAGATGAAAATTGTCATCGATTTTAGTGATGATAAAGCCATCATCGTTGATAACGCAGACTGGCTTTTAAAACTAAATTACATCGACTTTTTGCGCGACATCGGGGCGCATTTCTCCGTCAATCGTATGCTGACGGCGGAATGCTATAAGCAACGTATGGAAAAGGGTCTGACTTTTCTTGAATTCAACTACATGCTGATGCAGGCATACGATTTTCTGGAGCTGTTCAGACGCTTCGATTGTCGCTTCCAGTTTGGGGGCGATGACCAGTGGTCGAATATTCTGGCCGGTATTGATTTGGTGCGTCGTAAAGAAGCTAAAGAAGTCTTCGGTTTGACCTTTAATCTATTGACCACCAGTGCCGGCAATAAAATGGGTAAAACGGCTAGCGGTGCGCTTTGGCTTGATGCCGAAAAAACGTCGCCTTTCGATTTCTACCAGTACTGGAGAAATATCGACGATGCGGACGTTATTCGCTGTATGAAGCTTTTGACATTCATGCCTTTGGAAGAGATTGCGGATTTTGCCCAACTGAAGGACGCTGAAATCAATCAGGCCAAGAAAAAACTGGCTTATGAGATTACCGCAATCGTTCACGGCACCGAGGCTGCAGCCAGTGCCCAAAAGCAAGCCGAAGAGCTCTTTGAGGGAGCAGGTACTTCAGCAACTATGCCGCAGAGCACGGTTTCGCAGGCTGATCTGGGTTCGTTAGGTTTGCTGGATGCGCTTTTGGAAGCGGGGCTCATTCCTTCAAAGGGTGAGGGGCGTCGCCTGATTCAACAAAACGGTATTCGTATCAACGATGCGCTCATCAGCGATGTCGCTTATGTCTTGAGCGAGGCGGATTTTAACGATGGCGAGGCCATTGTCAAGAAGGGCAAAAAGACCCACCATAAGTTGCTTCTGGGCGATAAATGAGTCCAGGCGATGAGGTGCTGTCGCGGGTGGCGGCAAGCTGTTTTATGCGCGGAAGTATTTATTGAAGCAATGAAAAATGGACAAAATTTTCAGGGATGTGGTCATTTCAGTGGTTTTAGGGGCTCTGCCCACGTCAAACACACGGTTTGGTGACACTTTTGACGACTGTGTGGTCGACTCCACCACATCCCTGTAAAAAGTGGGCTGAAAACTGCCTTTTGACATGTCCGCCAGTTGGCTACAGGTACTTCCAACCACATCTCTGTAAAATCTGTCCTATAAATGAGGATCTGAAGCAGTCGCCATCTAGAAACTGATTATCGTCAACCTTCGCTGCGAAGAACCCGATACACCAAAGCAGCACACAAAAAACCCGCTTACGGCCATAGCCGAGAAACGGGTTTTGTTTTATTTATTGGTCTGACCCTAACGAGACAGGCACGACAGAAGTGGCCAAATTAGCCTTGTCTGTTGAGTGCTCTCGCGATACGGGAATTGCGGCGAGCGGCGGTGTTCTTATGTAAGATACCCTTCGACGCAGCCTGGTCAATAGCCTTTTGCGTTTTCTTGGTCATATCTTTCACGCCTTCGACACCGTTGGCGATCGCTTGATCGATTTTCTTAATCTCGGTTCGCAGAGCACTGGTCTTCATCTTGTTGACAGCGCGGCGCTTTTCAGCCACTTTCACACGCTTGATTGCTGATTTGATATTGGGCATTCGTCCTTCACCTCCCTGTAGAGTCATTCGCGCAAAGAATTTGCACCTAAAATGCTCCAGAATCTTACCACAATCGATTTTAATAAGCAAGGCAAGTTTTGGAAATGCTTGCAAAGGTGCGCGGCAAAAGCTAACATGGGTGTAATTGATTTTCGATCCGAGTGCGTTTGTTTCGACGCAGACTCGCGTTCAAGACAATAGTTACGCCACGTAAGAGGGCGAGATAATACTAGCGTAAGGCAGACCTGTGAATGGTAAAACCCTGCTGTAGGCAGAGGCTTTTGCCCTCATTGTTCTGCGCGTATGAAAAAAGGAGAACCTTAATGGTCAGAAAAGGCGATGACAAAATCGCACCTAAACGTAAAAAGCAACCCGCCAACAACGGCGAAAGCTTCATCCCCCACCAAATCTTCGATTACGAAGTCCCGAAAAAAGCGGTACCTACCGCTCAAACCGCCAGCAAAGTGATTAAAGCCAAGGACAAGGCGGAACTCAAGGCTCAGGAAAAGGCGAAAAGTAAACGTCAGAGTAAAGCCTATTCCCCTTATGAAAATCTCAATGCGAACAACCCCAACAACTCAACCCCCAACTCAAATCAAAACAAAAAGGCCTTCGTGCCATCCAAACGCCGCGAGCAACAACCGGCACCGCCTTCCGCCATGCAAGTCAATCGTACGGCGCGTAAACGAAAGAGTTCGTTTCGCCAAAGCGATGTGACCGGAGGAAAAGGCACGCAAGTCATCCCCAACCTTTCTCCACAGTTTGCACCGGACGTATTGAAACGCTTGGGCCGTGACAATGAAGCGGGCCAAGCCCTGCGCACAACTGATTCCTCCTCGAATGCTGCCTTGAAAGTGATTCCTTTAGGCGGTCTATGTGAAATCGGTAAAAACATGACGGTCTATGAGTACGGCAATGACATGATTATTGTCGACGTCGGTGTGGCATTCCCTGAAGAGAACCAGCCCGGTATCGATTCGGTTATCCCCGATATGTCCTATGTACTGGATAATCGCCATAAACTCAGAGGCATCTTCTTTACACACGGCCACGAGGACCACATCGGTTCCATCAGTTGGCTGCTCATGCAGGTTTCTGCTCCGCTCTACGGGACAGCCATGACTTGTGAGCTCTTGCGTATCAAACTGGAAGATAAAGGGCAGAGCGGGCAGCTGCATAACTTACATATCGTTGAAACAGGGGCTTCGGTGAAAGCCGGTGTCTTTAATGTCGAGTTCATTCATGTGAATCACAGTATCGCTGATGCCGCTTCCCTGGCCATTCGCACGCCGGCCGGTTTAGCGGTGCATTCGGGCGACTTCAAAGTTGACTACACACCCATTCAGGGTAAACCCATTGATTTGCAGCGTTTTGCCGAACTAGGTTCAGAAGGCGTCTTACTCTTTGTCTGTGAAAGCACAAACGTTGAAAAGAAGGGCTTCTCCCCTTCCGAAAAAACCGTCGGTGAAGCTTTTACCGCACAATTCAGCAAGGCCAAGGGTCGCGTGATCGTGGCGACTTTCTCATCGAATGTTTATCGTGTGCAGCAAATCATCACCGCCGCCGAGGCCAGTCATCGCAAGGTCGCCGTTGTCGGTCGCAGCATGATCAATGTTTTTAAGGCGGCACAGAATCTGAACTACATCGACATCAAGCCCGGTACCTTGATTGAACTAAACGATATTGACAAATACCCACCCGAGCAAGTGTGTATCATCACCACAGGCAGCCAGGGCGAAGCCATGTCTGCCCTGACCCGTATGGCTTACTCCGAGCACCGCAATATTGAAATCGGCGCAGGTGACACCGTCATCATTTCCGCCACCCCCATTCCGGGCAACGAGAAACCAATTTTCCGTGTCATCAACGAGCTCTACAAACGTCAGGCCAATGTCGTTTATTCCGACATGGCTGAGATTCACGTCTCCGGTCACGCTTACCGCGAAGAAATCAAAATCATGCACCAGTTGCTGACCCCCAAATACTTCCTCCCGGCTCACGGCGAATATCGCCATCTTTATATCCATGCCCAAGTGGCGGCAGAGATGGGCCAATCTATGGAAAGCATTTACATCCTCAACAACGGTGATATTTTTGAATGCGCTGAAGACCATGCGCGGATCGCCGGTTATACCACAGCAGGCGCTATCCTTATCGACGGTTCGCCGCAGGGCACGGTCGACGGGGAAATCCTGGAACAACGCAGGACTTTGTCAGACGATGGCGTTTTTTCAGTCGCCATTGCGCTTGATCATACAGGCAAAAAACTCCTCGGCAAACCGGTCATCACCGCCCGCGGCTTCACCTACGAACGTGATATGCCCGGCCTGGAAGCCGAGAGCATCCGCCGCATCAACGAATTCATGAATAACCGCCAAAACCGCCAGTCTGACACGAATAGCCACATGATGGTCGGTCAACTCAAAGATCAGTTGCAGAATATGCTCTACCAGCGTACCAAGCGCCGCCCTGTGCTGCTGATTTCCATGATCGAAACCTGAGCGACAACGCCGCTAGATAAGAAACGACAAATCATATGCTAGAAGATAAAAACGAACATGCCCGCCTAGCAGCGGCAAAAGCAGACGAAAAAAAGCGCCAGAACCTGATCTTGGCTCTGGCAGCTGTCGGCGGCGTGGCTGCCGCCATTTTGCTACTTGTATTGATTAAAGCCATCCTCTTTTAAACACGCTCGACCTCGATGACATCGCGCACCGCCTTGAGGCGACCGATAACACGGTCGAGTTGGTTTTGTGAGCTGACTTCAACGGTCAGTAGCATTCTGGCCGTCACGTCCTTAAAAGAATTAATCTGACCCGAAAGTATGGAAACCTTTTCTTCGGCGATAGCGTTGGAGAGGTCGCTCAGTAAGTGATGGCGATCGTGGGCCAGTATCTTGAGGCTCACCTCGAAGGAAGCCCCGGTCTCTTCGTGATCCCAGCTCACTTCGATTAGACGCGAGGCGCGCTCGGCCTCCGCCGCGCCATTGGACGAAGACTCCAGAATATGCCGGATATTGGGACAGTCGCGGCGGTGGATGGCCACGCCTTTACCGCGGGAAATATAACCGATGATGGCATCGCCGGATACCGGGTTACAGCAGCGCGAGAGCCTGATCAGACAATTGTCGATGCCTCTGACAATGATGCCGTATTCGTTCTTAGCAACCTTCGTGCTCTTGGTCTTTTTAGTCGGGGTGGTGGGCTGTATTTCAGTCTCTGAAACCAGCTGTACCGTCGGCGGACTGTAAACCACCTGGCCACTGCTGGTCAAACGATAGCCCAGGCGCGTGCGTTCGTCTTCACTGATGCTCTTGATGTATTCGTCGCGCAGCTTCGGGACAATCTTTCCAGGTGTCTGAGCTCCGTGGCCCAAACCGGCATAAAGATCGTCAATGCTGCCGTAGTTGTAACGTTGCAGGACCGGTTCGACAATTTTGTTTTTGAGCAGCTGCTGCATGGTGAAGTCGGACTTCTTGATTTCGCGCTCCAAGAGTTCTTTGCCGCGGGCGATGTTTTCGGCGCGCATCGACTTCTTGAAGAATTGGTTGATTTTGGAGCGCGCACCCGAACTGGCCACGATTTTGAGCCAGTCCATGCTGGGTCCGTGAATTTTTTCGCTGGTCAGGATTTCGACGATGTCGCCGTTTTGGAGCTGGTAGGTTAGGGGGACGATTTTGCCATTCACCTTTGCCCCATACATATGATTGCCCACGCCGGAGTGCACCGCATAGGCAAAGTCGATGGGCACTGACTTCGCAGGCAGGCTAAGTACATCACCGCGCGGGGTGAAGACATAGACCTCTTCCGAGACCAGGCCGGTTTTCAGCGTGTGCATAAACTCAGTGGCGTCGCGCATATCCTTTTGCCAATCCAAGAGCTGCCTCAACCAGTTGAGTTTGCTGTCCAAATTGTCTTGGCTCTGATCTTCCGCATCACTGCCCGAGCTGATTCCCTCTTTATACTTCCAATGCGCCGCCAAACCGAATTCAGCGGTACGGTGCATGGCCAGAGTGCGTATCTGCACTTCGAAAGGAATACCCTGCGGTCCGATAACCGTGGTGTGCAAAGACTGGTACATATTGGGCTTCGGCATGGCGATATAGTCTTTAAAACGACCGGGAATCGGACGGTACTTTTCGTGCACCAATCCAAGTACGGCGTAGCAGTCGGAAACGGTATCGACGATGATACGGCAGGCAAAAAGATCGTAGATTTGATCGAGGTTCTTGTCTTTCAGCTTCATTTTTCGATAAATGCTGTAAAAATGCTTCGGACGGCCTTCTATCTCGCTCTTGATGCCCAACTTTTCGATGGCTTCGGTGAGCTCAAGGATGACTTGTTCCAGATAATTTTCGCGCTCGTTGCGCCGTTGCGAAATGGCACCCACCAACTCGTAATACGCCGTTCGGTCGATATAGCGCAAACAGAGGTCTTCGAGTTCCCATTTCCACTTATAAATTCCCAAGCGGTTCGCCAGAGGGGCATAGATATCCAAGGTTTCCTGGGCAATGCGCTCCTGTTTTTCGGGGGACAGATGTTTGAGGGTGCGCATGTTGTGCAGACGGTCAGCGAGTTTAATCCAGACGACGCGGATGTCTTTAGCCATGGCCAGAAACATTTTACGAAAATTTTCAGCCTGTAGCTCTTCTTTGGAGGAATATTGCATCTTCTCCAACTTGGTCACGCCATCGACCAAGTCCGCCACATCCTGACCGAAACGTTCGCTCAGTTCGCTGGTGGTAGATTCCGTATCCTCCACCGTGTCATGCAGCATGGCGGCCATCAGGGTTGCACCGTCCGCTTCCAATTCGGTCAGAATATCTGCGACTGCCAGGGGATGGATAATATAGGGCTCACCGTTGGCACGATGCTGATTCCTGTGAGCGTCCATCGCATACTGCAAGGCGTCCTCAAAGGCCTCCACGTCCTCACGTGAGGCATAGGTCATGTAATGCGTCAGCAGGGTCGCAATTGCCCCATTCACTTCTTTGGCAAAAGGCAGATGGTCATCGTATTTCGGAATCTGCATAAACCCTCCTTCCCCGGCCGTGGTGCCCCGTCAGTCTTATCCTGCGCCTCATTGGTTCATGCGCTGATAGCTCTTTGTATCGTATAAATTTACTTTATGAGCGGTCTTTTGTAAATTGTAACAACGGATGAAACGGCCGTCATCCGGCTGGGGATTCCATTCCAGGCTGTCTAAGAGGCCTGCTTCCTCATACATCATTAAACAAATATAAACCACGAAGGGTGCCGTGGCCGGATTGGCTGTCTCCAAGCCTTTAGCCACTTCCTCCAATGTACTGTCGTCAATGATGAGCGGCGCCGCATCTATGCCGGCTGCCAGGAGTTTGCGATATACGTATTTGAGATGCTCTGCCTGAGGTATCAGCTTATCTTTATCAGTGGCAAAAGGAGCCGCCAACTGACTGCCCGACCACGCCGGAAAGAGTCTTTGTAAGCGTAAGAGCTCGCGCCATAAAGGCTCTGTTAGCTTTCCTGAATTAGCCCCAATACTCGGCTTCAAGTCCTGCACCAGCAAATCGACGCTGCTCCTGTTATTAAAATCCGAGCGCTGCAGTTTGGCCAAAAGGTCTACTTGACCGGCTGCCATCAGCTCAGGCAAGCGTTGCGCCTCACCAAAGGCTATCGCGTTAATTCTGGCTTGTTGCGCTGAGCCACTTATCACAATACGCAGATGCGACTTATCCTTACCCACCTCACGCAAGTCCCGAATTTCTCCTGACTCAAGGAAAAATTCGGGTTCTTCGTTGCCGTTACCGAATGGTTCCAGCACATCAAGGCTATCAAGCAAGTCCAGGTGCAGATCTTCCGGCTTTAATTTTAAAGTGTAGCCTGTGTCGCTATCGGTTTGACTCAAATCGATTTGTTCTGCGACAGCTTGCAGTGCTTGCTGAAAAGCAGTCAATTGCTCAGCCGCCATTTGCAGACCGGCAGCCGCGCGATGTCCCCCATAACTCATGAGGTATGGTTCACACTTTTGTATATATGACAGGATGTCTACTCCTGCTAAACTTCTTGCCGAACCCTTGTAAATGCCATTCTCATCTTCACTAAGGATGATGATGGGACGCTTAAAATAAGACATCAGACGAGCGGCAACAATACCTAAGACACCCGGATGCCAATCGCGTCCATGGACGAAGAGAATCTTGGAATGTAAGTGCAGCGGGTGCTGACTGAGAAAGTTTAACGCTTCCATAAAGACCTGGTCTTCTACACGGCGTCGTTCCAGATTAATGCTTTCGACCAATGCGGCCTGTTCTTCGCATTCACTCGGCTGATCACTCAGCATCAGTCGCATGGCCGGTTCGACCGAGCCCATACGCCCACAGGCATTGATGCGCGGCGCCACACTGAAGGCCAAACTTCTGGCGCGGACTTGCTTCACATCGAGTTTCAGTGCTTGTAAGAGTGCTGCCGGTCCGCAGAACGGCCTCGCGGACAGATCAAGTAAACCGGCTTGGACGATGTGGCGATTTTCACCGCTGAGCAGCATCTGATCCGCAACCGTACCCAGGGCGGCGAACTGTAAGCCTCGCATCCATAAGCCCGGTTCTGGCAAAAAACGATTCAAAGCCTGGCATAACTTCAATGCCACACCCGCACCCGCCAAGATCCTGTACTGCTCTCCCTCATCAAGACGATTGGGATTGATGACCGCGGCCGCTTTCGGCAGCACAGCCAGGCAGACATGGTGATCACTGATGACTACCCTGATACCTGCATCCTGCAGTACTTCCACTTCACTAAAACTTTGTACGCCACAATCAACTGTAATCAGCGCATCCGGCTGCAGTTCCAGGGCATGGGCGACACCCGGCTCACTCAGACCATAGCCCTCGCTGAGGCGGTCCGGGATATAGTAAGAAACCTGCACCCCATAGGCGCTCAGAAAACGCCAAAGCAGCGCGGTCGCCGTGATGCCGTCACAGTCGTAATCACCGTGAATCAGGATACGACCTTTGGCTTCAATAATCGGCAGCAAACAGTCGACTGCCTTTTGCATATCTTTGAGTATAAAGGGATCGGCAAAATACGCCTCCGGTAAAGGCTCAGCAAGTTTTCGTGCTTTTTCCAGCTGTGCCGCTTCGTCCAAGAAGTCTGGCCAGAGATTTTCTCTCCCCGTCACGCGCAAGACCTGCAGCCCCAGCGCCTCATCACTTGTGTATTCATTTCGTTGCGGATTTTGGGCCTGCCACTGCATCGCTTCTTGTTTCCCTCCACTCCTATCCCTTTATATTAAGTATAGCTTTTGTGGCTACAAAAAACCCGACATCCGTGGACATCGGGTTTAATCTTTTACTTTAATCAGTTAGCGTTTTCTTTTTCTGGCCGCTTCTGATTTTTTCTTCCTTCTTACACTGGGTTTTTCATAGTGTTCACGCTTACGCACTTCTGCGAGCACGCCGGATCTGGCACATGAACGCTTAAAACGGCGCAGTGCACTGTCAAGGGATTCGTTCTCTTTAACTCTTACTTCTGACATCTTCTACCCTCCCTTCGGCGCAAAAACACGAGGTACTTTGCTTAGTCTTTGGAATTATAAATGAGTCACCGGGCAGCGTCAAGCGTTTTGCCCAGCGAGAGCGTTGTAGAGGCTCATCGCACCCCCGGCTACTACGTGCAACTGTTTCGCACGATTCAGCATGCCGCTCGCCACCGTTGCGCGCTCACCGCTTCCGCAGAGCACATAGAATTCCCCATCTTCAGGAAGTTCGGAAAGGCGTGTCTTAAGCTCCTGTAGAGGAATCGCAATACGATTGGGCAAAGGCAAATCACCTTCCGCAAACTCTTCCGGGAGACGCACATCCAAGGTATGCATCGAATCGGTGAAATCCAGCTGGAGATAGTCTTTTGCCGAAATTAAGCGGATTTGTTCCAAAGCAGCCGCGGCTACCGCCTTGCCTTTCAGGAAGTTGGGCGGCAAGCAGCCCAGCAGATTGTCAAAGCCGGTGCGATAGAGCGTCGCAGCAGCCAGTTCAATTTGTTCGCGCGCAAGTCCATCCGTACAAAGACAGATTTTTTCGTCCACCCCGACTTGCCACCCAACATAGTTTGCGGTCAGGGCAGCGGGCACTAAAACGGCACCCTGCAGATGCGCACCACTATAGGCAAAACGATTGCGGATATCGACGACCACGCCATCCTCAGGCAGTCCGGCGCAGATGCAAAGCGGCGGAGCCGCCACGTCACCTGAACCGGCAACATTCACCCATTCCATTTTGGAAAAGGCGGGATTTTTATAGTACATGCGCCCATGCAAGGCCATGAAAGTGTCAAAATCCGGGCTCAGTGCTTTACTTTCGGCCAGTTCACGCCCGATGGTGGAATCTTCCAATTCCGCTAGATCGTTGCCACAAGCAGAACCTGCTCCGTGGCCGGGCAAAACAATGACATCGTCGCCGAGCGGCGCCAGTTTCTGATAAATCGATTCATGCAAAAGCGAGGTCATTTTATGTAAATTCGCTTCGCCGTAGAAATCCGTGCGCCCCACACCGCCAAAGAATAAGGTGTCGCCTGTCGCCACATACAAAGGTCTGCCCTCAATTTCAACGACATATGACAAGCTACCCAAGGTATGCCCCGGTGTATGGAGCGGACGCACCACGACCGTTTCACTGAGTTGAATCAGGTCTTCGTTGCCGATCGGGGTACCGAATTTCTGTCCTAAGTCTTCATAGCGTGAATAGCCTGCTTTGCCGCCACAGGCCTTTGCTAAACCGGCAGCACCTGAAATCATGTCCTCGTGGCGATGGGTTTCCAGTGCCCAGATGATTTGCAGGCCGGCTTTTGCCGCCTCTTCCAGATAGATACCGAAGTCTCTGCGCGGATCGATGACCACGGCTTTGCCTGCGTCACCGATGATGTAAGAATACGCCATCAGACTAGGGGTAAGAATCTTTTTAAAGTACATGTCACACTCCTTTTTAATGGCAAAACACAAACGGTTTCACCTGCTTTTCAGCCATCGTCCTTGGCTTTCTAGATTAAGCCGGGTCCGAGCGACTTACCGCCCAGCAGATGCACATGGAGATGCATCACGGTCTGCCCACCGTCCGCACCGCAGTTGTTTATCAGCCTGAAGCCGTTTTCAAGCCCTTCAAGTTTAGCCACTGCCTCAGCCGCACGATTAATCGCTGCCAATACTGTTCCCGCTTCCGCCGCATCCTTATTCAATGCCAAGATGTTTTCATAATGCCGTTTCGGCACCAGCAGCACGTGACTGGGGGCTACCGGATGCAAGTCGCGAAACGCAATCACTGCTTCGTCCTCATAGAGTTTACTACTGGGGATTTCCCCCGCGGCAATCTTACAAAAAATACAATCCACGTTTTTACCTCCCATTTTAGTTTTCAGCCTATTTTAGTTTTCTACCAACATGGCACGTACCGCTGCAATAGCCTCCGGAAGTTTGGCCGGATTCTTTCCGCCGGCCTGAGCCATATCGGGGCGGCCGCCACCGCCACCCTCGGTCATCTGGGCTGCCGCTTTGACCAGCTGTCCGGCGTGAAAACCCGCGCTCACAGCCTCCGGCGAGAGCATGGCGATGAAGGAGACTTTGCCGTTAAAGACCGCACCCAGCACGACTGCAGCCGGTGCCAATTTATCACGCAGGTGGTCGGCCATATCACGTAACGCATCGACGTTTTCTACATGCACTTCGCTGACCAAGGCTTTGATGGAACCGACGCTGACCGCCGACTCAAGCAGGCTGTCGGCCTCACCCGCGGCTAATTTATGTTCAAGGTTTTGCAGTTCTTTTTCTTTTGTTTTCAGATCCTTTTGCAATTGTTCGGCACGTGCTTCCAAATCGTTCCGTGAGCTGCGTAAGCCACTCGCCAAAGCATCAAGAATGCGCTCTGATTCACTCATCACGGCAAAAGCTGCCAAGCCCGTCACCGCCTCAATACGTCTGACACCTGAAGCAATCGAAGCCTCAGAGAGGATGATAAAAGTACAAGCCTGAGAGCTGCGCTGCAAATGGGTGCCGCCGCAAAGCTCTTTACTGATGCCTTCGACTTCTACAACACGCACTTCCTCACCATATTTTTCGTCGAAGAGCGCCGTCGCACCGGATGCCTTGGCCTCCGCAATACTCATCTGCACTGTTTTCACGGGGCGGTCAGCCAGAATCGCCAGATTGACGGATTTCTGTACCTGACGCAGTTCCTCCTTGCTCAAGGCTTGGAAATGGTTGAAGTCAAAGCGCAGGCGCTCCGGCGAGACCATCGAGCCAGCCTGGTTGACGTGTTCACCCAAGACTTCTTTTAGGGCTTTGTGCAAAAGATGCGTGGCCGTATGGTTTCTGGCGGTAGCCAGACGCAGGGTCTCATCGACGCTCAGTTCTACCCTTTGTTCGCGCTTGATTTTGCCCTGCAAAATCGTGGCATAGTGAATGACGATATTTTCAGCCGTTTTAACGGTGTCCTGCACCTCAATCTCCAAGCCCTCGGCCCGGATCATGCCCTTGTCACCGACCTGACCGCCTGCGTTCGCATAGAAAGGGGTGCGGTCAAAAATCAAACTGACTTCCATACCCGCCACCGCCTCGTCTAAAGCGGCAATCTCGCCGTCTTCATTAGCAGCCAGAATCATCAGTACCTGTGCCTCTTCTCTGAGTCGCTCATAGCCCACAAACTTGGTGGTCGGCAATTGTTTGACTTCCTCGGGCAAAGCACTGCCGCCCCAAGCCGTACTGACCTTGTCCTGAGTAGCTTTGCGCGCTTTTTCACGCTGTTCTTTCATTTCCGCGCGGAAACCGGCTTCGTCAATTTTTATGCCGACTTCAGCCGCCAGCTCACGGGTTAAATCAAATGGAAATCCATAGGTGTCATGTAGACGGAAGACGGCGCTGCCCTCCAGGATGTCTTTGCCCCGCTGCTTCACTTCAGAGAGGTAGTTTTCTAAAACCGCCTGACCCTGCATCACGGTCTGATTAAAACGTTCTTCCTCTTTGAGGATGACATTAAGAATGAAGGCTGCGTTTTCTTCCAGCTGCGGATAGGCTGCTTTCGAGTGTTCGATGACCACCGGAGCCAGCTTCGTCAAAAAGTTCTTTTCAATGCCCAAGGCCCGACCGAAACGCGCAGCACGGCGAATCAAACGGCGCAAAACATAACCACGCCCTTCATTCGAGGGCAAAATCCCATCAGAAATCATCATCGTCGTACTACGAATATGGTCCGTAATCACGCGAATCGAAATATCGGTCTGCTTATCTGCCCCGTAGCTTACTTTTGCCATCTCGCAAACGGTATTCAGCACCGCTCTGACCGTATCCACCTCAAAAAGATTGTCCACACCCTGAACAAGACAAGCCACGCGTTCCAAGCCGGCACCGGTGTCGATGTTCTTTTTCTCCAGTGGGACGTAGGAGCCGTCTTCTTTACGATCAAACTGCGTAAAGACCAGATTCCAGAACTCAATAAAGCGGTCACAGTCGCAGGTCACATCGCAGTTTGGATCACCGCAGCCATAAGCCTCGCCACGGTCATAGAAAATCTCCGAACAAGGGCCACAGGGGCCGGTGCCATGTTCCCAGAAGTTATCTTCCTTTCCGAGACGATAGATGTGCGAAGCATCTAAACCAACGTCCTTCAGCCAGATGTCATAGGCTTCATCGTCTTCTTGATAAACCGTCACGTAAATCTTTGCAGGATCCATTTCCAATACGTCAGTACAGAATGCCCAAGCCCAGGGGATGATTTCTTTTTTGAAGTAGTCACCAAAAGAAAAATTACCCAGCATTTCAAAGAAAGTGCCGTGTCTGGCCGTGTGTCCGACCTGTTCGATGTCCGGTGTGCGGATGCATTTTTGGCAAGTGGTCACGCGCAGCGAAGGTGGCACCTGGGCACCCGTAAAATAAGGCTTCAGCGGGGTCATGCCCGCGTTAATTAATAAAATCGATGGATCATTCTGAGGAACCAGAGAAAAGCTGGGCAGTCGCAGATGTCCTTTAGACTCAAAAAAGGAGAGATAAGCTTCCCTGATTTCATTTAACCCCATGTAGCGCATAGCATTTGTTTCCTTCCAAACAGAGCGCTGCGTGATTCTGACACAGTCCGCCCTTAATTCTTTGTCAATATATAGTAACTAAAACGAGACGCTTTCTCAATAAAAAGCGTGATTTGGGCGCCACTCGGAATCGTCGCGGTGCCTGGGCGGCTGCGACTCCGCTTGGGATCGTCGCGTTGCCTGGACGGCTGCGAATCTGCTTGGAATCGTCGCGGTGCCTGGACAGCTGCGACTCCGCTTGTGATCGTCGCGTTACCTGGATGGCTGCGACTCCGCTTGGGATCGTCGCGTTGCCTGGACGGCTGCGACTCCGCTTATTGCATTTGGCAAAATTTTCGATAATCCAAGCAAAGTTGAATTTTTACATAAAATTCCAAGTAAATGGCAGATTTTACCGTAGGTTTTTTCGTTAATCCAAGCAGTTTCCATTGGCTAACTTGGATTATCGAAAAATCTGTCCCTAAACATGCAAATCAAAAGCATTCTCGGCTTCAAAGTCTTGGCATTCTTGGATTAACGAAATTTTTGTCGGTTTTTGATCGCTTTTTAAGTTTACCGATTTTTTGAAAGGTGTCGCTACCGCCCAAGCACCGCGACGGTTCAGTCTAAGCGGAGTCACGCTTTGGCTGACTTGTGACGATTCGTATTGGCCTGAGCGTAGCAATGAAAAATGGACAAAATTTTCGGGGATGTGGTCATTTTAGTGGTTTTAGGGTCTCTGCTTATGTCAAACATACGATTTTGTGACAATAATTGCGACTGTGTGGTCGCCGCCACCACATCCCTGTAAAAAGTGGGCTGAAATCAGCATTTAGACACGTCCGCCAGCAGTCCATGGGCGCTTCCAACCACATCCCTGTAAAAAATTGGCTAAAAACGGCCTTTTGAAGGCAACGTGGAGAGGTGTCGCGGCCAGTCAAGCCCTGCGACAGATTAGATGAAGGGTGTCGCAGCCAGCCAAGCCCAGCGACGGATTAGAGAGCGGTGTCACTGCGGCTCAAGCACCGCGACGCCTGCACCCGCCGCCTCAGCGGGGAGCCCAGAAAGCAATCACCAGTTCGCTAATCGCCTGACAACAAGGAGCAGGCGACATGTGCTAGAATAAGCGAATAATGGCGCTGTGGCGCCGAGGGAAAACGGAGTGTTTCATGTTCAGTCAAGAGCTGCCCATCAAAGCCTGTCCAATCTTAGTTCCGCAAAAAGTCTACCAAAGCTCAACCTGGCCGGTTGTGGCTTGTGACCAGTACACTTCTGAAGCCGATTATTGGAAGAGACGCGAACAGGAAGTCGGCGATCAGCCCTCGACTTTGCGCTTGATTTTGCCGGAATATATCTTGGAAGAAAAGGCTAAAGAGGCCTTAGCTGAGGACTTGAAAAAAATTTGGCAAAACATGCACAGCTACCTCAACGACGACGTATTTGAGAGCACGGTGCCCGGTTACCTTTTCACCAGCCGCGTTTTGCCGGATGGGAGCACTCGACGCAACGGCGTTGTTTTAGCGATTGATTTGGACGCTTATCTGACGGCAGAACATGGTTTGCCCGCTATTCGTGCATCGGAAAAGACGGTCGAAAGCCGTCTCCCCATACGCATCCAAATCCGTGCCGGTGCCAGCTTGGAATTGCCGCATGTCTTGCTGCTAATCGACGACCCTGAGCAAAAGGCCGTCGAGTCCCTGGCACAAACATGTCTCACAGAGGGTGAGGCCCTTTACGATATCGATTTGCCTGAGGATGCTGGCCATGTCAGCGGCTACTTTGTTGCCGAGCAGAGCCAAGCCGCCTTGCACTTTACTCAGGCATTGCGCGCCCTGCCCAGCTTTACGGAGAAGGGACTGTTTGCCTATGTGGGCGATGGCAACCACTCTTTGGCGGCGGCGAAACGCATTCGTGAAAAGAATCTGGCTGAAGGCCGTGCGACTGAACATAGCCCTGACCGCTATGCGCTGGTAGAACTTATCAACATTCACGATCCCGGTTTGATTTTCCATCCTATCCACCAGTTGATTTATGAAAGCAGCTTGGAGGAGGTGCTGGATTTTGCCAAAACGATTTTTAGCGAAGAAGGTCCGGAAATCCAGCAGGAGTCAGATTTCAACGTGGCCTATACGCGCTTTCTTTCGGAGCAGCTTAACAACAGAAAAAAGCACACTTTGCTGCTTGTGCAGGCGGGGAAAAATTACCTACTCAGTTTGAATACACCGAGCGATGCCTTGGCCATTTCTGCGGCTCATCGTTTGAGCGGAGGTATGCAAGATAATAAGGGCAAAAGAATCGACTACATCCACGGCGAAGAAGCCTTAGCGGCCTTTTCGCGACAAGAGCACGTCGCGGTTTACCTGCCCAATTTGCGTAAGCGTGACTTTTTCCCGGCACTGGAAGAACTGCAGGTTTTGCCCAAGAAGACCTTCTCACTGGGTGAAGCCGCGGAAAAACGCCATTACGTAGAAGCGCGGTGCATCCAATGAAAAAAAGCGATGTCGCCGAGCCCAAAAAAACGCGCATCTTCAAAGTCGAAGTCCCCTCCCATGGCAGCACACTGCGCCGTGGCAAAGCCAAAGTCACTAAACTGCCGGCCCGCGAAAGCAAAGCCAGCCTGGTGACCCTGATTCTTAGCATCGTGCTTTGTGTTGCCATACTACCGCTGGCGCAGTACGTCTTACAGGCGGATTGGCGCGTTTATGCGAGCTGGCTTTTGAGTAGCTTGCTCTTGGGCCTGGCCGTTTATCCCCTGGCACTCAAACTGTTCAAACGTCACAGCGGCCTGGCTTGGCTTTTTGCCCCGCCTTTGGGACTCAGCCTGATTGCTTTCAGCATCTGGACACTCTCCTATCTCAAACTAATGGCATTCACGCGAAGCAATATTATTATCGTGAGCCTGGCTTGGGCGGCGATTGCCTATCTCAACCCTAAAACCATGAAACCGGCCCTGCTCTCACTCTTCCGACGCAGCCAATGGCGGGCGCTTTTTTTGAGTGTGGCGGCTTTTGCCTATGCGCTCATGCTGATGGCTTTTGTGAGAGGTCTGATGCCGGCCGCGCGCGGTCTCGAAAAATTCATGGACTACGGCTTCATGATGTCCCTTTGGCGCAGCGATTTTTTACCTGCCGCCGACATGTGGTTTTCCGGTCAGAGCATCAACTATTACTATTTCGGGCAGTTCATTTACACCTTTTTGGCAAAATTCTCGAACGTCCCCGTGAACTTCGCCTACAACCTCAGCATGGGCTCGACTTTCGCCTATATGCTGAGCATGGCCTATGGCGTGGGTTACCTGCTGCTCAGTCTCTTGGGCAAGCGGCTAAAGCTTAGTCAGCGGCTCAAAGTCCTTTTCGCAAGTTTGGCCGGCATCGGCAGCGCGGTCTACACTTGTTTCGCAGGCAATGCGCACGACTTTTTCATCAGTCCTATCGCACCGGGCAAATGGCTACTACAGCGTTTGGCAGCCGGCACGACCCGTTTCGGCAATCTCGATCAATACTTCTTCCCTGACGCGACCCGCTACATCGGTTACAACCCACCCACAGCGGACCAGACGATTCACGAATTTCCCTATTACTCGTTTTTGGTCGGTGACTTGCACGCCCATCTGGCCAATACAGTTTTTGTGTTGCTTTTCATCGCCAGCGTTTTACTGCTGCTCGAATCACAAACGCTCTTGCGTTTTTACCGTAAGTTACGTGGCAAAAAACAATTCCTCACCCTCAACGCCTACGACAGCAGCCTGCTGCTCGAGTCACGCGGTGCCCTGCGCTATTCGCGCCTAAACCTTTTGGGTGCTTTCCTGCGCTCATGGTGCCTGTCCGGCGTCCTGCCGCTCACCACCTTATTATTGGGCATTTTTATGACCGGCAATTTCTGGGATTTCCCAATTTACTGGGTGGTCCTCGCTTTCTTTCTCAGCTACACCGCCAAACGCGCTATCGGTCCTGGCTTGCAACTGATTACACTGCCCCTGGGATTGATGCAAATCGTCGCGGTTTTTTTACCCTTCTTGTTCGTTTCGGACACCCTCAGCCAGAGCTGGTTTTTCTTAGCCGCTATGCTTTTCGCAATCCTGCTTTTCATTCTGCGCCCCGGCTTGTGGACCGGCGTGGGACTTTCGCTCAACATGAGTTTTGCCCTAGCGCATCTCTTGATTATTCCTTTCAATCAGGCCTTTTCTCCAATGGCAAAAGAAATCGCTATCGTTCCTTACCATACCCCCCTCTACCAACTACTGGTGCTCTACGGACCACAGGCTTTGGTTTTCTTGCTTTTTGCCCTGAGCCTCATCGGTTCCGCACTGCTCCGCTACAAGCGTCAGGGCAAAGCCTCAGCTGAAGAAAGTAGCGCCATCATGCAGCAGCAGGTTCCCGCCCCCGTGGCTGAGACTGCCGTCACAACGAACAATCGCGGCTGGCTCAATCGTAAAACCATCCTCCCCCAGACCTATAAGTCCCACATCGATAAACGCAACGAGAGGGTCCAATCTTTTAGGGCAAAAGCCTCCAGCGAGCGCAGTTTCACCCGCCGCTTCCACTTGGGCAGTTTTGCCATTCTCCTGCTCTTCATCGCTGCTTTCGGTTTAATCCTGGCCCCCGAATTCATCTATGTCCGCGACATCTATGAGCAGGGTTTTGCCAGAGCCAATACGATGTTTAAATTCACCTACCAAGCCTCCATCTTGCTCGGTTTGGCCTTACCTGCAGCAGCCGTTGCTCTGGTTCTGGAATTTTTGCACCAAGGCCGCCTCAACGCCCTAGCTCGCAAAGAGCCTGGTCGCCGCATCCACGCCGAACAAATGGACATGACGGCCGGGATTCCCTTACAGGCCCGCCTTTCGGATAAAGAGGTTTTGGATGAGGCAAAAGCCTCCATCAGTCGACGCATCGGTCGCAGACCCAGACGTTTGTGGCGTGCTCCCTTCTTCCTAGTTTTCGCCTTGGTCTTGCTGGCTTTGACGGCACCGCTGGTCTATCCTTTTGCCGCTACGTTTACCTGGCTGCCAGCTTTTAAAACAGAAAACTACAAGGGGCTCGACGCCTCTCAGTGGATGCTCACGGAAACCAGCCCGCAAATAGCGCCTGAACTGGGTGAGCAAAGTCTGCAGGATGACTGGGCGCTCATTCAATGGCTAAACGAGCATGTCAGCGGACAGCCTCATATCGTTGAAGCGAACGGCCTGAGCTACACCGACAGTTGCCGGATTTCTGCCTATACCGGCCTGCCTACCGTGTTGGGCTGGCAAACGCATGAATGGCTCTGGCGCACCGGTGTCGATCAACCTAATGCCTACGCCAGTTTGATTGCCCCGCGTGAAGGCGACGTGCGCAGCATCTATGAAGCGCATACGGCAGCCGAATTGCGCAGTCTTCTAAAAATCTATCAGATTGAATACATCATTTTAGGAAATATCGAGCGCACGGCTTTTCCGGGGCTCAACGCGGCACTGCTGGAAAGCATGGGTGAAGTGGTCTACCGCATGGGAGAAAGCACACTGATCCAGGTGAGAAATTAGGAATCAGCCTCGTGGTATTCGGTTTCTTTGCGCAGGCTTCGATCGGGGATGCTTTGCTCCGCTGAGGCCAATACAGATCGTCGCAGCTAAGCCCACAAGCGACACCGCTCTATTACGTCGCGCTACTTGGGTAGGCGACGACTCCGCTCTCCTTCAGTCAGACTGCTGGTTTTGTGGCAATAATTACGAGGATGTGGTTGGAAACGCCTCCGGATGGTACTCCGACGAGTCAAAAGGCTACTTTATGGCCACTTATTACGGGGATGTGGTGACGGTGTCCACCAGTCGTCAAAAGTGTCACAAAATCCTGTGTTTGACCTGGGCAGTGACCTTAAAACCGAAAAAATGTCCACATCCCCGAAAATTTTGTCCATTTTTCATCGCTCCGCTGAGGCCAATACAGAGCGTCGCAGCTAAGCCCACAAGCGACACCGCAAAATTCCCACGGAAAAGGGCTTGCCCTCAGCGGCAAGCCCTCATCACAAACTCTTCTAACTTAATCAAAAGCCCGAAATCAAATAAGCTAAACTTCAAACTCCATCTTCGATACGTGTAAGACGCCAGGAATCGAAGCCAGATTCTTAATCATCTCACTGTCAACCGGTGTATCGGTCACAAGCATCGCCTGGGCACGTTTGCGATCCGGCTTGCCCGCCCAATGCACGGCGTTGATATTGATGTTCTCCTGACCGAGTTTGGTACCGATGGCGCCGATGATACCGGGCACATCGTCGTTGTGTAGAGCCAGCATATGCTTGCCAAAAGCGATATCCACCTGATAGCCGAAGAAATCAACGAGCATGGGTTTGCCACCGACAAAGACGGTGCCGCCCAGGACAAGTTGCTTTTCTTCCGTTTCAAAGACGAGGGTGATCATGTTTTCATAGCGGGTTTGTTCGGCGTCTTTGACTTCCGTAACTTGAATGCCCAGGGCATCCACATTCTCTTTCACGTTGACGAAACTGATACGTGAATCGGAAATCGGGGTGAGCAGACCTTTCATCACAGAGAGCGTCAAAATCCCCGTCTCCTCTGCAACGAGATTACCGGAGTAACGTACTTCCAGCTTTTTCACCGCGGCTTTTTCGCATTGGAAGTAAACGGTTCCCAGAAGTTCTGCCAGCTGAATCCAGGGAGCGAGATCCTTCATGCTGCCATGCATAGCAGGCAGATTGACCGCGGCGACCAGCTCGCCTTGCAGGACTTTGGCTACCAATTCTGTGACCGCCGTTGAAACGTTCTCGGATGCTTCAACCGAGGAAGCGCCCAGATGCGGCATGCACAGGCAATGCGGATGCGAGATTAAAGGATTCTCATAATGCTGCGCACCGGGTTCTGCCGTATAATTCGGCTCTTTGTCCATGACATCGATGGCAGCCGCTGCGACCTGACCGGATTCGAGGGCCTCGTAGAGATCTTTCTCGTTGACCAGACCACCGCGTGCCGCGTTAACAATACGGACACCTTTTTTGGTTTTAGCCAATTCTTTTGCGGTAATCATGTTATAGGATTCTTTGGTCTTGGGCGTATGAATGGTGATTAAATCACTCTTTTCGAGTAGCTCATCCAGATTGGCACAACGCCCGATTTTCATGCGTTCGAAACGCTCAGGGGCTGCATATTCGTCAAAGGCGATGACTTTCATGCCCAAACCCTGGAGCTTTCTGGCGACGATGGCACCGATACGGCCGATGCCGATGATACCGGCGGTTTTGCCTTCCACTTCGTTGCCAGCCAGCAGACTACGTCTGAAGTCATCTTTCTGAGCCATACGGTCAGCCGTATGAATGTTACGGAAAATCGTCATGGTCAAAGCTACGGCCATCTCCGCTGCTGCCATAATGTTCGCTTCGGGGGTGTTAACCACAACCACGCCTTGTTTGGTGCACTCGGGCACGTTGATGTTGTCCACACCGTTACCGGCTCGGCCTACGACTTTGAGGTTCTTGGCTTTTGCCAGTAAACTCTCGTTGACCTGTGTAGCCGAACGCACAATCAATGCGTCATAGTCGCCGATGATGGCTTCCAGCTCTTCGACGCTCAGCCCTAATTTGACATCGGTCTCAAAGCCTTGTTCTTTGAGGTAGGCAATGCCTGCGGGCGACAATTTTTCACTGATCAGAATTTTCATAGAAAACCTCACTTATTCTGCGATAGCAATATTCGGCAAAAGCTCATCAATCGTTGCCAAAAGCTGATCGAGCTCTTCCATCGTCGTTTCCGCCATATGCGCAATGCGGAAAGTTTTGTCTTTTAAAGCGCCGTAGCCATTCGAAATCTGATAGCCACGCTCACCCAGTTTTTTATTAAGGTCCGAAAAGACAATGTTCTTATCGTTGTTAATACAGGTCACGGTCTGGGAGCGGAAAGCCGGAGCGGCAGTCAGGGAGAACTCTTTTTCAGCCCATTCCTGGGTTCTCTTGGCCAAGGCGCTATGTCGGGCAAAACGTTCCTCCAAGCCTTCTACCAGAATCAAATCCAATTGTTTGTCCAGACCATAGTAAAGAGACAAAGCAGGGGTCGAAGGATACTGGTAGGGTTTTTCTTTGACGAATTTGACCAATTCCAGATAATCAAAATACAATCCGCGGTTCTTGACGGATTCAGCGGCTTTGAGGGCTTTCTCCGAAACAGAAGCGACAGCCAATCCCGGAGGCAGGCCGAGGCATTTCTGTGATGAAGCGATGCAGACATCAATGCCCAGTTGATCCACTTCAATTTTGGCGCCACCTAGAGAAGAAACAGCATCCACACACCAAATCACATCAGGATACTTCTTCACGACTTCGGCGATTTCTGCGATCGGAATCATGACGCCGGTGGCCGTTTCATTATGCGTCGTGGTGAGCAGGTCATATTGGCCTGTAGCCAGAGCTGCGTCTACTTGCGCTGCAGTCGTTTCGCTGCCCAGTTCACTGCGGAAAATATCAGCCGGAACGTTGTTGGAAGTACACATCTTGTACCAGCGTTCACCGAAAGCGCCGATAGAGAAGACGGCTGCCTTTGTACGCGTAAAGGAGCGCACGGCTCCTTCCATTAAGCCACTGCCGGAGGAGGTAGAGAGCACGATGGTGTTTTCTGTAAACATCAGCTGCTGCAGTTTCTTGGAAATGCTTTCCTGCAGGGCACTGGCATCTTTGCTGCGGTGACCGATCATCGGTGTCGCAAGAGCATCTAAGACTTCCTGTCTGACTTCCACCGGTCCGGGAATGAATAAGCGTTTGTGCATGTTGGATCTCCTCGCAATTCAATCTTTAATAATACGTAATGAATAGGCTCTATACCCTTTGTATTACGTGCTTTTTTTATCAAAAGCACTTCATAATACTGTAAAAAAAAGCCTTCTCTGTCAAGTTGATTTGACCAAGAAGGCTATTTTCAATCAGTTGTTTAAACTAATTAACCGGCTGTTGTCTCCTCGACCGTTTCGGCTGCTGTTGTTTCAGCGCTGCCACCAATTTCCGGTAATTGGATGACCTGTCCTACATAGAGGCTGTCAGGATCCATACCCGGGTTGGCATCTGCCACGGTGTTAATCAGCTCATATGCTTCAGCGTCCGTCACTTCGTAGGCGTTCTTAATGATATTAAAGAGGGTGTCGCCCGATCTGACTTCGTATTCTCCGCCCGGTTTAGCTAAGACCGTCGTCGCCGTGGGAATGCCGGTGGTTGAAGGCACAATCACGGGAGGCTTGGTTTGGGTCGGTAAGGTCACCACATTCGCCGAAGTCGAAGATGTGTTTTGAGTGGTGGTCGCTTTGGTACCGCCACCGAAAGCCAGGGTGTAAATCACGAAGATGAGCAGGAGGGCTGCAATTCCCAACAGAACAAACATGGCAATCTTGCGGATGGTGTTTTGTTCAGGTTCCTGAGGATTGTTCTCGAAGCCGGTTCTGCGCTTACGGCCTTCCGGCAAGGTCACGCGGCGGCTGGTTTCTTCCAGTAGTTCACTGCCTGCACCGGGAATTTCGGGAGAAATCTTGCTCGGTGCTTCCACCTTGCCCTCGATCTCTGCTTCTTCGAATGCTGCGTTCATGTCCGGTGTTTCACGACTGATCACGCCTTCTTTTTCCAGTGCCGCATCAATAGCCGCGCGGTCGGAATCGGAAAGACCGTCCGCATTGTAGGCTGATTTCGGCTCTTGTTTAGCGATGTTATTGACAATGTCCTGAACACCAGCAGGTGCGTTTTTCAGGATGTCATCGTCTTCAGCCGCAAGGTCAGCAATGAGATCCGACACAGGCACAGCAGCTGCCTCTTTGCTTACAGGTGTAGAGGGCTCAGGCCGCGAAGAACGCGCAGCTTGACTGGCTGCAACGGCAGCTGTGGTTGCTGCGGCCACAGAAGCGGTCGGTGTAGAAGCCTGTTGAGGCGCAGCAGCACTGCCACCCGGAGCGAAATTCGCGAACAAATCTTCATTGGCGGCCTGGGCAAAATCCGTGCGACCCGTTGTGCGCTGCACTTTTTCGCTGGCCTTATTGGTGCCGGTTTCACGGGACAGTTTGGCAAAGCCGCGTGCCAGTGTACTACGACCCAGACGATCCAGCGGAATCAGATCCTCGACAAAACCAATCATAAACTGCAGGGAGTTTTGGTTGTCTTCATGTGTAGCCAAACCCATGACCATGCCCGCTGCATCACTTTGGTCTTCGGCTTGGTCAAGCAACTGCAACATACGCTTCTGACCGATGATTTCCATCACCTCTTTGTTGCAGAGAATGATGCAGTCATTGGCCTTCAGTTGGGCGATGTTGGAATAACGCAGGGTTCCTGCGACGCCGGCAGAAAAATCGCCGATGTTGGGGAGGCTTTTGCCATAATAATCAACCGCCTCAAAACCCAAATCGTCTTGGGTCAGCGGGAAAAGCGCGTCATCACGGTAGAGGTAAGCGCAGGCACGACCCAGGGTCACCGCAGCAATCTCACCATCTTTCACGATCACACCGGCAAAATACGGCTGAATCGTCGTGGTAACCGAAAGCGTCAAACGACCGGTCACACCGACCGCGGTTTCAGCCAATTCGTTGATGGCGGTATCGATGTTCGCTCTGGTGTTGTCCTTCAGATCTTTGGAAATCTTGGCCAGCAAATCCATGTTGCCATCCGTACCGTCCACAGGCATGTTCGTGCCGTGAGACGAGGCGTAAACAGCGTAAAATGAGCCGCGATCCTCCCTATCTAAAGTAATGTCGGCAAAATGCTCCTCACGCTTTCCGTTCATCCGTCCGTCGAGATAAAAAGCATCTACAGCACCGGCACTCGGAAAATAGCGAGCCGTCACCGTTGTGGCCAGTCGCGTATTTTTAGCCATTTCAGTTCCTCCTTGGCAATTGGAATAGGGTACGAATACACCAAATTTGGGTCATTTTTGCTATATTATTGGGTAATTATAGCACAACTGTCCCTTGTGCAGAATAACACGGGTTATGCGAAATGAATACAAATTTCGGGCGAAAGCCATATGATATCGCGGTCGTAGGCGGCGGTCCGGCAGGGCTGATGGCGGCTCTGCATGCGGCAGAGTTCGGCAAAAGCATCGTCCTCCTCGAAAAGAACAAGTTTTGTGGGCGCAAGCTTGCGCTTGCCGGCGGTGGGCGGGGCAACTTTACGCATGCCGCAGATCGCCAAACCCTGCAAGAGGCCTTCCCCGATAAAGCCCAGCAACGCTTTCTCAGAGCGGCATTCACTGGCTTTGACGCGCATGCTTGCATGGCCTTCTTCGCGGACCTGGGCGTTCCCTACAAAATCGAAGCCGATGCCAAAGTGTATCCGCGCAGCAATCGTGCAGAGGATTTGGTGGACGCATTGGAGAAGCGTTGTCTGTCGCTGGGGGTGAGCTTTCTGTATGAAAATGCAGCCACTGACATCCGTTTTCATGACAAACAAGGATTTGAAATTTCACTCGCATCGGGGCGAGATGCGCCTGCGCGGACGCTACTCAGCAAAGTCGTGATTCTAACAATAGGAGGCAAGTCCTTTCCCCATACCGGCTCAAACGGAGATGGCTATCGCCTCGCCCAAGCTTTTGGGCATCAGATCACGCCCCTGCGCCCTGCCCTTTTGTCCATTAATCTGGAAGAAGCTTGGCTGGCCGAGCTGAGCGGCTTGAGCGTGGAGGATGCGGCGCTGTCTCCGGCAGGAGGTAAAAAGAAACAAGCCAAGAACTATCGCGGTGAATTACTCTTCACCCATTTCGGCTTGTCCGGTCCTTTGGCCCTGGATTTTTCACGTGAGTTGGATGGGACAAATCTAAGCCTTGTCCTGGATTTCTTACCCGCTACGACGATACTGGATTTGAGAGAGAGGCTGGATGCGTTTTGCCTCAATCATGCCAAGAAGCAGGCGAAGTCTTTCTTATTAGGTTACTTGCCGCAGCGATTGGCAGAGGTTCTGGCGATACACGCACTTGATGTCGATGCTGCTCTAAAACATGCCGCACATTTGTCCAAAGCGGAACGTGAACGCATCATCACGGCGCTCAAAGCCTTGGAATTGCAGCTCGGCAAAACCCGCCCCTTCGCTCAGGCTATGCTCACCCGCGGTGGAGTGGCACTCAATGAAGTGAAACCCAAAACGATGGAGTCCAGACTGCAATTGGGGCTCTACTTTGCTGGGGAAATACTGGACATCGATGGACCCAGCGGTGGATATAATTTGCAGGCGGCTTTTGCCACAGGACGCCTGGCGGCTCAAGCAGCTTCGCAAGCCTTGTAACACCGAAATCGGTTTGACAAGCTCCATACGGCTTTCTACAATGAGCCTACGGTCTCGTAGCTCAGTGGATAGAGCGTCGGTTTCCTAAACCGCAGGTCGGAGGTTCGAGTCCTCTCGGGATCACCAAGTCTCAAACGCACTTATACCAGTGCTTTGGGGCTTTTTTTATTTAGTTTTTTACCCAAATCGCGAAATATCATCATTATTTCAATAATTTTTTGATACTTAATTTCTATATCATTTATCAAAGATTCGCCCACTTGAATTTACGTATCATAATACGTAATATATAGATTGTTTGAGGTTTGCTTTCGTGGAATCCCGCATCGTTATCAGAAGACTTCAAAAAGATGGTTGGTACATAGTGAGAATCAGAGGAAGCCATTACCATTTTCACCATGCTGACAAAGAAGGAACTTGCACGGTACCACATCCCAGAAAATCCATTCCTCTTAAGACTCTAAAAAGCATCGAAAAGCAGTCAGGTGTCAAGCTGACATAATAATCAGATTAAGCAGTGTTGGAGAAATCATGAACAATAGATCGTATTTTGCCATTTTCGATTATGAGAATCAGGCCTACAATATTTGGTTTCCGGATCTTGAAGGTTGTTACACCTGTGCCGATACCTTAGACGAGGTTCCTGAAAGCGCTAAAGAAGCGCTTGAGTTATGGTTATTCGGACTCGAAGAAGACGGTCACGAATTACCTCAAGCTTCTGTCCTTTCTGAGTTGAAAATTGCAGCGAAACAAACGCCATTACTGGTAACAGTTAACATGTCCGTGGTCAGAGATCAAATGAACAATAGAGCGGTCAAGAAAACGCTCTCTATCCCCGCATGGTTAAATACGAGAGCTGAAGCGGCCGGAATAAATTTTTCTCAGACACTACAAGAAGCGCTTAAAGATAAGCTAGGCTAAGTTTTCGTTTGTTGCGAAATCTAGCCTTTGTTCTTTCACTTTCCTAACTATGTATCGACCCGTCCAGCGCCTGACGCATCGCCTCCATCAGCCCTTCCGCTAAAGTCGGGTGAGCATGAATCATGACGATGAGATCTTCGGGCAAAAGTTCCGCCGTACGCACCAGGAGTAGTTCATGGATCAGCTCACTGGCCTCTGCCCCGACGATGTGAGCACCGATCAGTTCATCGCTTTGCTCATCGAGCAAAATTTTGATGAAGCCCTCCGCTTCGTCAGTGGCGACGGCCTTGCCAATACCGCGATAGGGGAAGCTGAGCTTTTTATACTTTATACCTGCTTCTTCTGCTGCGCTTTCGCTGTAGCCAAAGCTCGCAAGCTGGGGTTCGCAGTAGGTGCAGGCAGGGATGGATAGAGGATCAAGGCTTGCTGCGGGGCTTTTGCCGACCATATGCTCTACCGCAATCTCTGCCTCTTTCGAAGCAACATGGGCCAGCATGGGACTGCGTAACACATCGCCGATGGCGTAGACAGCTTCTGCCGCCGTTTGGAAATAATCTCCAACTTTAATAAAGCCGCCTTTATCTAACTCAATACCCAAGTCTGCGAAGTCAAGCGCATCTGTATTAGGAATGCGACCTGCCGAAACCAGGACTTGGTCAACAAGCAAGGCTTTTTGCTCACCTGAATGGTCTTCCAAAATGACTTCTGTCTGGCCGTTTTTCTCTTGCTGAGATAGCGCTTTGGTCGAAGTGTAAATCTGCACCCCACGCTTTTTGAAGGCTTTTGCCAAGACTGTAACACTTTCTTCATCTTCGTTAGGGAGAATACGCTCCAGCATTTCGGCCAGATGAACTTCCACACCAAAGCGATTAAAGAGATGGGCAAATTCGACACCGATAGCACCGGAACCCAGAATCAGCAGGCTCTTCGGAAGGGCTTGCAGTTGCAAAGCGTCTGTCGAAGAAAGAATACGCTTGCCATCAAAAGCAAAACCCTGCAGTTCACGCGGTCTGGAACCTGTCGCAATCAGCAGCTTTGCGCCTTCGTAAACACGCCCGTCTTGCAGTTCGACTGCGTCGCGCCGCAAAGTTCTGACTTCCCCTTCCACATAATCAATCTTGTTCTTTTTCAGTAAAAACCTGATGCCTTCGGAAAGGGTAGCTGCTGCGTCGTGGGCTTTCCCGCTGACTTTGCTGTAGTCAAAATGGCTGAGATCAGCCTTGATACCCAGTTCAGCGAGTTTATCGAGGGAATGGTAGACTTTTGCCTGCTGAATGAGTGCCTTGGATGGAATACACCCGACATTCAGGCAAACGCCGCCGGGCTTGTCCCGCTCAATAATGAGGGTTTTTAGCCCGAGCTGAGCCGCCCGAATCGCTCCCACGTAACCGCCGGGACCCGCACCGATGACCACTAAATCATATTTATTTTCACTTGCCAAAATTTTTCTCCTACTTCCTCAAAAAAGAGCGCTGATGGGTGACTCAATCATCTCTTTGAGATTCGCTAAAAACGCTGCCGCAACCGCTCCGTCAATGACTCTATGATCGCAGGAAAGCGTGAGTCGCAGGATGGAGCGCACCGCCGTACTCTCGTCCTCCAGGACCACAAGTTCTTTCTTGATCGCGCCGATGGCCAGGATGGCCGAACCCGGTGGATTGATGATGGCTGAAAATTCGTCAATGCCGAAAGAACCGAGATTGCTCAGGGTAAAGGTCGCACCCTGGTATTCTTCGGGACTGAGTTTATTGGCACGCGCTTTTTCGATCAAAACTTTCAGTTCTTCATCAATGGCGATGATGCCTTTTGCCCCACAATTACGTACAACCGGTGTGATTAGTCCGTCTTTTAAGGCAACTGCCGTACCGAGGTCGATGCTACCGAATTGGCGAATGCCATCACCCTCCCACGTGGCATTCATCTTGGGATGTTTTTTCAATGCTTCAGCAACAAATTTGGTGAGAAATGCATTCAGTGAAACGCCTTGCTCGCGTTTTTCATTTAGCTTCTTGTGTGCGGTCAGTAGCGCATCCGCTTCCAGCGAAATTCTCAGGTAATAATGTGGTGCGGAATACTTTGATGCACTGAGGCGCTCGGCAATGGTTTTACGCATCGGACTGAGCGGAATCACACGGTCCTCAGTGGCAGTGACAGTTGCCTCTTTCGCACCAGCGACTTTACTGAATTCAACGCCTGTACCTTCTGCCTGCGCCTGCTCTGCTCGATCAACGTCAGCCTTAATCACACGACCACGTGGGCCGCTGCCGGAGATCTCAGCCAGACGCAAGTCCTTTTGTAAGGCGAGCTTTCTTGCCAAGGGCGAAGCCTTAATAAAACCGTCTTCTGCTTTAGATGCGGATGCGTATGCGCTAGCCTGGCTATCCTTCTGTTCCGGCGTTTCGGCGTCTGACGTCTGCTCTACAGCATCTTTTGCCACCTCTGCAGCCGTTTCCTCTTCTCTTGCAGTATCCTCAGATGTAGGTCTGTCCGCTTCTTCAGCTTTGGGAGCAGGCTCCTCTCCGTCTTCTTCGGGTCCTTCCGGGGATTTTGACTCCCCTTCAGCTATGAGGGCAGAGACATCTTCACCCTCCTCACCGATGATCGCTATCAGCTCTCCGACTGCCGCCTCACTGCCGGCTTCTGCCACGATTTTCAGGAGTACGCCACTCGCAGCGGACTCATAGTCCATGGTCGCTTTATCGGTCTCCACCTCGCACAAGACGTCACCGCTGGCAACGCTGTCTCCTTCTTTTTTCAGCCACTCTGCAATATGCCCCTTTTCCATGGTCGGGGACAAGGCGAGCATTAATACTTTCTCTGCCATAGTGTTTTTCCTCTACATGTACAGTACGGCTTTTGCCGCTGTGATAATTTTTTCGATACTGGGTTGGACAGCCAGCTCCAAAGTATGGTTGTACGGCATCGGCACTTCTTCCGAAGCGACCAGCTCCACCGGCGCATCCAACATATCGAAGCATTGGTGCGAAATCAGCCAGGCGATATGCGAACCGACACTGGCAAAAGGCCATGATTCCTCGACAATCACGCAGCGGTGAGTCTTATTCACGGATTCGATAAGCGCCTTTTCATCCAAAGGACGAATGGAGCGCAGATCAATGACTTCCGCATCGACACCCAGTTTTTCAAGTTCCGCAGCAGCCTCCAAAACCATCCGCACAGGTTTGGCGTAGGAAATAAGCGTCACATCCTTACCGGGACGCTTAATGTCCGCCTCACCGAAGGGAATCAGGTATTCCTCATCGGGCACCTTTCCTTTCCAGTTATACATCAGCTCACTTTCCAAAAAGACTACCGGGTTCTCATCCCTGATGGCCGTTTTCAGGAGTCCTTTGCCGTCATAAGGTGTAGAGGGTGCAATCACCTTCAGCCCCGGTATGTGAGCAAAAAGCGACTGCAAGGCTTGTGAGTGCTGCGACGACAAATACTCGGCCGGTCCATTTGGACCACGGAAAACCATGGGTACACTGAGCTGACCCCCGGACATATAGCGCATCTTGGCTGCGTTGTTGATCACCTGGTCAATGGCCATCAAGGAAAAATTGAAGGTCATCCATTCAACGATGGGACGCAAACCGGCCAGAGCCGCTCCGACTCCAAAACCGGTAAATCCTTCTTCTACAATCGGGCTGTCCATCACCCGCATCGGGCCGTACTTATCCAGTAGACCCTGACTCACTTTATAGGCGCCGTTGTATTGGCCAACTTCTTCACCAATCAAAAAGACGCGTTCATCTCTGGCCATTTCTTCGTCGATGGCTGCTCGAATTGCTTCACGGAATGTTATTTCAGGCATAGCCTACCTCCTTCGTTCTCATGCTTCTCTCATTGGCAAAACTAAGCCAGAACATCTTCATACAAAGTCTCAAGCCCGGGCTCCGCACTTTTTTCGGCGAACTCGGCAGAGGCTTCGGCAATCTCACGATACTTTTTATCCAAAGCTTTGAACTCCTCTTCAGTCAGCAAGCCCGCTTCGAGCATCCCTGATTTCAAATAGAGAATCGGGTCTTGTTTGCGGTACTCATCCAGTTCTTCACGGGTGCGATACTTAGCCGGATCACTCATCGAATGCCCTTTGTAGCGGTAAGTTTTCGCTTCCAGGAGCTGAGGTTTGCCGGCTTTTGCCTCCTGAATAGCGGCATGTGTCGCCTCATAGACTTCGACCACGTCCATCCCGTTGACTTGCTTGCCCGGGATATCATAAGACTGTCCTAATGAGGACAAATCATGTACCGCAGAGACCCTTCTGAAGTCCGTACCCATTCCGTATTGGTTGTTCTCACAAATGTAGACGATGGGCAGCTCCCAGATTTTGGCCAGGTTCAGGCTCTCGTGAAAGGCGCCCTGATGGATGGCTCCGTCGCCGAAATAACAGAGGACCACACCCTCTTCTTGCAAATACTTGATTTTATAAGCCACACCGGTCGCCACCGGAATGTGGCCGCCGACTATGCCGTTTCCGCCGAGCATGTGTTGCTCCGCGTCGAAAAAGTGCATGGAGCCGCCCTTGCCGCGCGAACAGCCGTCGATTTTGCCATAGAGCTCCGCCATGGCCGCATCAGCACTCATCCCGCAAGCCAAGGCGTGACCGTGGTCACGGTAAGCCGTCAGTACGTAGTCGTTTTTCAGATCCAAAGTGGCAATCGAACCGACCGCCACTGCCTCTTGACCTATATAGAGGTGCAGGAAGCCGCGGATTTTTTGCAGACCATACATCTGAGCCGATTTTTCTTCAAAGTGTCGAATCAATAGCATTTGCTCGAGCATGCCGAGCAAGAATTCTTTATCGTATTCATGCAAGCTTGTTTCGATGCTCATCTCATACCCCTCTCTGCCTAAAATCGACATGTTCGCGAACGCCTTTCATGGGTGTGAAAAGGCTGACTTCGTCTACAACTGTCTCCAAGACCACGAAGTCGGTACCACCGTCATTCACTTTCCAAAACATGGCAAAACGATGTCCCAAGGCTTCCATAATCTGTGCTTTCAGTGAGGGGTTCTCCTGGACATTAATCGCCCCTCGGATATTAATAATGCGGTCCAGCGATTTGCTTTGGACCAACCACTCAACCTGATTGCCCTCTCCTAAGTCCAATATTTTCGGAAACGTCGGAGAAGTAATGGCAAAAACCACATCCGGCCAACGACTCAGTACAAAAGGGGTCATCCACCGCATATGTGGTTTCCCGTCAGCGGAGACGGTGGCCAACACCGCCGCCTTGCTTTCATCCAAAAGCGTTTCAATCTGCTGCATCACTTCTTGTTTATTCACCGGAAATCCCTCCTTAATGAATCGATAAACATTTTTAACAATATATACTTATAATTATCTATTGCTTTTGTTTAATTTTACCAGAAACAAGCCTAAAGCGCATTAGCCTTAGCTAACTGATTTAGCTGAATATCAGAGAAAGTTTTCCGGTTTAAACGGTCCTGTTTTGGGCAATTTTTACAGCTGTGCATTAGAGAATTCTAATATTAGAGGTTGTTTCATATCCAAAGATGCTGTTTCGCGGCAAAAATGACAGGGATGCATTAGCATATTGTAATGTTTCCCTGCATAGCCGCCATTTTTGTCGGAAAAAACCCTCTCTTATAGTGAACTGGCTTGTAAATCTAAATAAAATCCCGCGTAGCCGTCATTTTTGCCAAACAGCATCGAATAAGCCGCTCGCACCCAATACGACAAACTAAAGTTGAACCCACAAAAAGGGGACGTCTCCATCTTGAGACATCCCCGAAATATTGTGAATTACATCTCGAATTAAATTAGCGCTTAGTTAAAAGTGAAGGTCACAGTAACCCCGGCATTGATGGTCAGATTAGAGGGCAGTATCGGTGTTGCCCCTGCGCCATCGGCTGCCGCCACTTTTGAATACTCGGCATAGGGTGAATAGTTGTTGTAGGAAGCTTCGGTAATATTGCTCACTACCAGATTACCTTTGATTCCGGCCGCTTTGGCGAGCACTTCCGCTTTAGCTTTAGCATCAGCCACGGCGGCTTCCAAAGCTTTGTCATACTGTTCTTTGCTGTCTTTTGCCGTGAACTGCACACTTTGTACTTCGTTCGCACCTGCGGCAACTGCTGTGTCAAGGATTTCAGAAACTTTGTCCACATCGTCCAGTTTCACACTAAGGGAGTTTCTGACTTGGTAACCGTTCGCCTTAGGGGTCATGCCGCTGTAGTCATAGACCATATTGATGTTGTAACCGGAAGTCTCTATACTGTCCTCCTTCACACCGGCCTTTTTCAGAGCATCGATGATGCTGTTCATATCTTTGGCATTTTGTTCCGCTGCCGCTGCTGCTTTTTCGTTATCTGTAACTATGCCCAAGATGATTACGGCTGAGTCCGGCTTCATAATGGTATTGCCTACGCCGCTGGTCACAATCGTATTCTTCGTGCTTGTCGCTTCTGCTGCTGTCGTTGAAAGTGCGCTCACCTTCTTTGTTCCTCCTGCGTTGCAAGCCATTAGCGGGACCGCGAATAAAGCGATGCCCAAAAAGGCGGCTGCCCATTTCATGCTGCGTTTCATATGAATTACCTCCATTTGTACACCCGGCTCATGCCGGAAATTTTCTGCTGAGCAACTCTAATACGTTGGTTCAGGGCAAAAGGTTACAAGCAAGTCGAAAGCACTGTTTACTCCTGCGATTTCAGCCACTCCAGGATTTCTTCTTTGTAGTTATCAATATAATACTGCAGTTGCTCTTTGTAGGTCTCGCCCGGAGCATCACCCAGATTGATATCCTTCTGTTTAAAGAGCTCAACAACGAGATCCGGGATTTCTTTACCATTTTCGACCACATCGATAAGTTGGGGGACCAATATCAGTCGTTCCAGGACACCCAGCTCAGGCAGTATCCCTTCCAGTTTCGCCTCCTCCTCAGGACTTATGCTCTCTTCCGTGCTTGCATGGCTTGTTTCGGTCTCGCTGGGTAATTCCGGCCAGCTCGTTTCTCGCGTTGCGGTCTCTGTTTCCGTTTCAGCTTGTGTTGTCGCTTCCGTTTCTATGTAAGAATGCTCCGTTTGCATACGGGTGCTAAGCGATGGAGTGCTTTTTCCTTCGTTTCTTTTTTGGGTATAGACCAGCGCGGCAAAACCCAACAAGAGGATGACAAATATCGTCAGTAGCTTCTTCAAATGTTTCTCCCTCTGTCAAGCCGGTGTAGTCTGCTTTATTGCTTTTCTTTGGCTTGAGCGATTGGCCTGATTTTAACAGCTTTATCTGACAGGAGCGTGACATTGTTGCAACAGTATGCCGCCGAGTTCACAAATAAAAGCGTTTTAGAGGGTGGATTTTGCCACTAAAATAGGCACCCGTAGGTGCCCATTTCAGATGATAGCAATCTCTTAATTTAGAATTTTCCCCATTTGCGTGCCAGTTTTCCGACCAAAGGGATCTCATATTCGTTGTATTTATAGGCGTTGACCGCTGCAATAACCGCAAAAACCGTAAACGCTGCGTTGACCAGGAAGGTCACGACAGGTATTAAAATGAGGCCACTGAGGCCAAACGGGCTTTGTGTCGCGGCGATGGCGGCTACGGTGATAAGACCCAAAATAATGGAGACCACGATACCGACCAACAAGTGGATGACAGACAGAATCAAGGCCTGCATGGCATGAAATTTCACAAAGGGACTGCGTTTTTCCATCAGGTAGACAATTAAGGGGCCTGCCCAGGCAAAATAGCTGACATACGGAAGCCAGAGCATGACATAAGCGATGACGTAAACTAAAACTGCGAGAACATTGCCGTCCAGCTCAGCCAGACTCGATTTGTGGGGAGGTGCTTTAATCATCATTAACCCTCCGCCGACCAAATACCGTGCAGATTACAATACTCATAAACTGTAAACGGGCCATCTTCAACTGTGAAACGTGCTTCGGGCGCTTCGCCGGGTTTCAGATCGACACGTTGCGTGCGATTGCCCTGTACCAAGCTGATAAAGGCGATGTAATGCTTTTCTTCCATCGGATGAGCGATACTGCCCACTTTGACGGTCACTTGATTGCCTTCACGCAAAACTTCAGGGACATGTTTTTCCTTCGCGGCATCGACGGTACCCACTTTGAGCTCATCGAAGCCCGCGTAGCAAGCGCTGTCACTGCAATCCAGCAATACGTCGACGACGGCGCCGCATTCTTTTGCCTTCAAAACTTTCATATCAAAATCCTCCATATTTCTATTTCGATAAAAAATTGAAATAATCCGCTTATCATTATAGCAAAAGCCTCTCGTTTTACGAGGCCGCCAGTTTAAAGTCTTTTTAACATGAATTAGGGGTTTGTACGGCGCCGCCCAGAGGTTTTGTGGTAGCCCAGTTTCCTGCGACGCGAGGCTTTTGGCAAAATTTTCGCTAAGCCAAGCAGCTGAAATATTCGCGGTTTTGGTTTTGGCAATTTTGACAGGAGTGCATTAGAAGTTTCTAATATAGGGGGTGATTTTTTTTCCAACTGCCTTGTTTTTCGGCACTTTTGGCGGCTGTGCATTAGCATTTTCTAATGAATAGCCACACAGCCGTCATTTTTGACGAAAAAAGGCGTCTTTGACTAAGTATTGAGCTGATAGTCAGAGTGAAATCCTGCACAGCCGTCATTTTTGCCAAATCCCATCTGAGTCGCTGGCATCCAAGCAATGTGCCGAATCTCAGCTGTGTCGCGAGATCCCGAGCCGTGCGACGGATTTTTCATCTTGTGATAAACCTCATGGTGTTGCTGTTTACCCATTCAACTTCGTTCTGCTAATCACTCAGTGACAATTTTTACACGGCACATAGCCCATATTGATGATGTTATCCCAAGTGTCATGGACGTCCCAACGGTTCTTTTCTTTGATCATCGCGACAGAATGACAGTCTATTTCATGAAATTTTCTGGTGTTCTGTTGAGTACAAAACCGCGCGCTTGTTCTGCTACAGCTTCTGTTTCAGCGACCAAGGCGACCATCTCAGCCGTCGTTTCAAGAGTAGTCGTCATTGGGGCTTCCGTGGTGGTCGGAGCAGGGGTAGTCGGCGCTTGCGTTGTGGTCGGTGCAGCCGTCGTTGTTGCTTTAGTCGTCGTTACTTTCGTCGTCGTTGTTGCGACCGTCGTCGTAGTCGGGATCGTTGTAGTCGTCGGTATCGTTGTTGTAGGTACCGTCGTTGGTGTAGGTACCGTCGTTGTTGTAGGAGCCGTCGGACTAGGCGCTGTGGTCGTCGTAGGAACACTCGTGCTCTTGCCTGTCGTCAGCAAGGTTTCAGTCAAAGTCGCCTGAACAAACTGCATACCGGCGGCAACACTTTCCTGCGTACTTGCTACCGTCTCCTGAGGCGAAAGCAGCTTAGCGACGGAAAGTTCTTTCTCGGAAAAACTGCTGCAAGCACTGGTAGCCAAGACCACGATTAAAAGAATACTAATACAACGAAAGAAGCTCTTTTTCATTTTTATCACATGCTCCATCTCAATATTGCTGACTCAGGCCATCTTATCACTTCAGGTAGAGTTCAAACCAGTCGCTGATTTCTGCCAGTCGCCTTAGACGATGCAAAGGTTTGCCGCTACGGCTCAGCTCGTGATTCTCCCCCTTGAATATCACCATACGCGTCGGGACATCGTGTACCTTAAGTGCCGTGTATAACTGCATGCCTTCGGCAATAGGACATCGGTAGTCTTCATCCGAATGGATAATCAGCGTTGGGGTTTTTATCTGATCTGCATATTTGAGCGGTGACTGAGCCCATAGTTTCTGCGGATTTGACCAGGGATCGGCCGCACATTGGTCGGAGGTAAAGTAAAAACCGATATCGGAAATCCCGTACATGCTAAACCAGTTCGAGATTGAGCGCTGAGTACAAGCAGCGGCAAAACGCGTCGTCTGCCCGATAATCCAGTTTGTCATAAAGCCGCCATATGAACCACCGATGACTCCTAGTTTTTGCTGATCAATTTCCGGATAGCGCTCCAAGACGACATCCGTGAAGTGCATGAACTGCTGGTAGTCAATCTCTCCATAGCGACCGCGGATGTCAGCCCAGTCGGAGCCGTAACCGTCACTGCCGCGCGGGTTCGTGAAGAAGACAAAATAGCCTTGCGCTGCGAGCATCTGCATCTCGTGGTTGAGCACTGCTCCATAGACCGTTTTTGGTCCGCCATGAATCGTTAGAATAGCAGGATACTTCTTCCCCTGCTCATAATGCAGCGGTTTAAGCACAAAGCCTTGCAATGTATCTGCACCCATTTCAAACGAGAAACGCTCGACGGTACTTGTCTCGTATTCATTTAAGGCTTGATTGGCAAAAGTCAGCTGTTCTTCCTGCCCCTCTTCCAGCCGGTAAATCTCCTGTGGTGCCAGTCCGCGCAGAGCTGTAAAATACAAACTGGCTTGTCCAAGCTGCCTGTTAAGCGCCAATGCAGAAACCGCCCCCTCGACATCCGTAAGGCGCTGTATTTCCCCATTTTTTCTCAGCAGCTTAAGGTAACTGTTTGTTCCTTCTGTCGAACAGTAATAGATCCCCTCTGCCGTACCGACAAAACTCTCACCACCTCCCATGACGACATCTGTAGCCATGGAACTTTCAACAAAAACCTCTTTGCTCAAGAGCTCCGCTTGTTCTGCCCCATCCCTTAAGATATAGGCAAAAGCATCCTCGTTAAGGCCATAGCTTGCCATGTCGCTCGCCATGAAGACAATGTCTTGTCCGGCAAAACCTGCCTGATAAAACTGTTGTTCCTTATCCAGAGCAATTTCACGACAGTTGTTTTCAGCAAGCTCGTAGAGATAGAGTCGATTGAAAAGCTTGAGCAGACCGGGGTTTTCTTCTGCCACGAAGAGCAATCGGCCTTGAGCGGAGTCAAAGTCAAAGATGCTAGAGCTCTGCGCTTCATCCGATATAGCCAGATACTCCTGCGACGAAATGCGATAGCGATAGATGCGGCTACACTCACCGGAAGTGAAGCTTTTGCCATTGAACCAAAACGGAGCTTCTTCCAAAACTTCGTAATCTTCGGCTTCTTTCAGTTCTTTTTCCAGCTTGCTCTTCTCATCGTCCGCTGCTGCCTTATACGCTTTCCCGGCTTTGGTTTCAGTGACTTGGAGCAGCAATTCATCCTCATTGATGATGTAGTAGTTCTCCAGTTCGCAGTCCAGACTCAGCCATAGCTGTGCTTCACCGCCGTGCAAAGCGATCTTATAAAGTTTCGTTTCAGGTTTATGCCGCGTAGTCGGTAAACTTGAATCCCGGTCGGCGATAAAGCTCAATGTTTCGTCATCTATAAAGCGCATCCCGGTAGCGATAGCCTCGGAGCTCAGGGCAAAGTCACGCGCACTTTCCGTGTCAAAAATGCGAATGTGAGTTTTATAAGCATTTTTATCCATATCCATACGGGTCTGTCGATAGGCCAATTGTTTGCCGTTTGGGGAAAGTAGGGGGCTGCTGATAAAACGTAGTCCTGCCAATGTATCGCGCGTGTATGTTTTCATAGGAACCTCGTAGCTTTTCTTACGATTCTAGCAGACTTTGGGAAGGCCAAACACTTCCTATTTATAGGGATTTGCTTTAAACTGAATTTGTCTTTTGTTTCATTTAGTGATGGAGGCTTTATGGGAAGCATTACGATTAATGCGCAGCTCGGCAGCCATGGCGGTGACATCGCAAAGCGCCTGTCCGATATGCTCGGCGTTGAAATTCTGGATATGGATTCAGCCCTGGATCATTTTTTGGAGGGCAAGGTTCAAAAAAATATCATCTCTCTGCTTAAGCAAAGTCCCAAGGCTTTTTTGACCGATTCTCCTTTTGACTGCAGTTTTCAGGAATACCTGGAAGGTATGTTGCGCGATAAAGCGAAGCGCGAAAGCTATATCCTCGTTAACTTCGGTGGTGCGCAATTTTTGCGCGATGATAATTATGTGATGCACGTCAAAGTTGTTGGTTCGCTTAGGGAACGTGCCCAAAGGCTTTCCGAACGTAACCGTATTAATAACGAAAAAGCTGAGACGGAACTGCTACAGTCGGATCGCAAATACCAACGTTATCTCAATACGCTCTTTGGCTTGGATGCAGAAAGGGAAGGCACCTACGATATCGTGGTGTCCACAGACCGAGCCAGCGTCAACGGTATTCTAAAAGTCATCGACGGCATGTATCAAGATTTGCAAACGCAGATTGCGTTGTTGACCAGTAATGCCGAATCTCAGGCTTCCCTCACCATGTCGAAGCTGCCCGAAATGAAGAATGAGTCGGAGATTGATTTTGCCTATATGCTCGATATGTACCATATCGACTGGCGCTATGAGCCAAAGACTTTCCCCATCGAATGGGATGACGAAGGACGCGTGACCCTGGCTTTCAGTCCAGATTTTTATTTGCCGAAGTTCAATCTCTATCTCGAACTGACCACCATGAACCAAAAATATGTGACGATGAAGAATAAAAAGGCAAAAAAAGTCCGCGAGATGTATCCGGGGGTCAATGTCCGCATCGTCTATAAGAAAGATTTTGCCAACATGATGGAACGTTTCGCGGAAGCTTAGATTTCCTATTATATTAATTTTAGTTATTTTTTTATTCGCCAAGGTAACGCTGCAGCACTTCTTTCACCGTGGAAATACGCTGGATATGTTCGACACCCGCACCGCTAAAGAAGAGTCCTTCTTCCCAGTTGCCATCCGCTGCGGCCATCAAGGCCTGCGTAATACAGTAAGGAGTGACTGCCGGATTGCAGGGTGCAAGACAGTTGGTACAGAACTTAATCGGTTCGCGTTTCAGCTGGAGCCTGTCAAGTAATGGCGAGTCAATGGCGCGACCGGGCATACCGGCCGGACTTTGCACGATGCGCAGGTCCGAAGCTTTGGCCCTTACGTAGACCTCTTTGTAGCGTCTGTCAGCATCGCATTCTTCGGTCGCAATAAAGGGTGTTGCAACTTGCACACCGTTGGCCCCTGCATGTAGAAGTTCTTCCACTTCGGCAGCATGATTGAGACCACCGCCAGTGACCACGGGTATCTTAAGCTGATGCTGATCTTCGAAAATTTTTAACTCAGCCTTGACATCTGCAAGCAGACTTTGCAAAGGTTGGTAGCTTTTATCGATTAACTCCTCGCGCTTAAAACCAAGGTGTCCTCCCGCTTCAGCTCCTTCGACGACGACGAGATCCGGCAGACGGTTGTACTTTTGCACCCAGGATTTCACGATGATTTTTGCTGCTCGTCCCGATGAGACAATGGGAGCAATTTTGACTTTGGCATCCCCCACCAATTTTGGCAGGGTCAAAGGTAAGCCCGCACCACAGACGATTAAATCGATGCCCGCTTTAATCGCCGCTTTGACCGTATCGGCATAGGCATTAAAGGCGACCATGATGTTCATACCAACGATGCCGCGCCCGGATGCAATCTCCTTGGCTTTGGAAACTTCGCGCTCCAGGGCACGAATATTGGCCTCATGTGAGTTGCGTCTGAAATCAGCTTCACGAAACCCCATTTGCACGCCTGAGAGGATACCCACGCCGCCATTGGCAGCGACGGCTCCGGCCAGCCCTCCCAAAGAGATACCCACGCCCATGCCACCTTGGATGAGCGGCTTTTCGGCAATTAAGTCACCGATGCGCAATGCTTCAAATTTCATCATCCTAATCCCCCTCTGCCGAGCATCTAGCCAACGGCAAAAATCAACTCGCCACTGGCGGCGACTTCGTCACCGACATAGGCCGTGCCGATTCCCAAACCCATATTCATACGCATGCTGGAAATTTTTACTTCCAGGCGCAATTGGTCTCCGGGCACCACTTTGCGCTTAAAACGGGCGTTTTTGATGCCACCGAAGTAGGCAGTTTTGCCGCGGTACTGTTCCAAAGACAAAATGGCGACCGCGCCGGCCTGGGCCATCGCTTCAATGATTAAGACACCGGGCATGACCGGTTCACCCGGGAAATGACCCTGAAAGAAAGGTTCATCGAAACTGACATTTTTGACCGCCACACAGGATTGCCCGGCCTCTACTTCATCGACCCGATCAATCAATAAAAACGGGTAACGGTGTGGAATGATTTCTTGTATCGCTTTAATATCTAACATCTGTTTTCTCCTTAAATGCGTGCGTATGGATTGGCAATGCTTATGCCTCGTACTGTGAAATGATGATGCAGGCGTTATGTCCGCCAAAACCGAGGGAGTTGGACATGCAGTGCGCGACGGCCATTTTTCTCGTACCTTCGGTCACATAGTCCAAATCGCAAGCCTCGTCCGCTTCTTTAAAATTAATCGTGGCAGGTACTTGCTGGTCGTTGATGGACAGAACACAAGCAATGGCCTCTACTGCTCCGGCAGCACCCAAGAGATGGCCGGTCATGGCTTTGGTTGAACTGATGGCAAGTTTACGTGCCGTTTCCTCACCAAAGGACTTTTTAATCGCCAAGGTTTCGATGGAATCATTATAAAAAGTACCGGTGCCATGGGCATTAATGTAACTGATGTCCTCGGGTTTTAAACCGGCATCGTCTAAGGCTGTCGTCATCGAGGCTGCTCCGCCCTGGCCGGTCACGTCCGGAGCGGTGATATGGTAGGCGTCTGAACTTTGGCCGTAACCACCGATTTCGGCGTAAATTGTTGTCTTTCCGGCAAGGGCATGCTCCAGTTCTTCCAAGACTAATACCTGCCGCCCCTTCGCCCATGACAAAACCGTCACGTTCCTTGTCAAAAGGAATCGAGGCACGTTGCGGATCGGCCGAAGTCGAGAGCGCCTTCATGCTCTGGAAGCCGGCTATGCCTAAGGGGGTAATCGACGCTTCTGCCCCACCGGCGAAAATCACTTCCTGTCTCCCATATTGGATTGCCTGATAAGCTTGTCCGATAGCGTCCGTGGCCGAGGCACAGGCGGTTACGGTCGCATAGCAGAGGCCTTTTGAGCCTAAATCAATGCTGACATTACCGGCTGGCATATTAGCGATAGCCATGGGGATAAAGAGCGGACTGACACGGCGCGGTCCCTGCTCCACCAGTTTACGTGCTTCATTTTCAATGGTCTGTAATCCAGCGATACCGCTGCCGATGATGGCGCCGACACGTGACACATTTACTTTTTCCATATCCAGAGCGGAATGTGCCAATGCCGCACGGGCAGCTACGATGGCAAACTGTGAACTGCGGTCCAGGCGTTTGGCCGCTTTGCGGTCGAAGTGCTGTTCCTCCTCATACGCTTTAACCTCTCCGGCCATGGTGGCGCTGTAGTCAGACAGATCGAAGGCCGTAATGCGCTCAATGCCACAGCGCCCGGCCCAGAGCCCCTCACGAAAGCTCTCCAGATCATTGCCAATCGGGGAAATCACACCCATACCGGTCACGACGACGCGGCGCAGTGTTTTATGCATCTCTTTTTGCAGCTTGCTCATCTTCTCTTCTCCTTAACGACTTCTCTAGCTGATCATGCTCATGCCGCCATCTACGGCCAGCGTCACTCCGGTGATATAGTTTGCAGCGTCTGAGGCAAGAAAGAGCACCGTTCCTGCGATGTTTTCAACGTTGCCGAAACGCTTTAAAGGTATCTGTTCACTCACTTGTGTTTTGATTTTTTCCGAAAGTTTATCGGTCATGCGAGTTTCAATAAAGCCCGGAGCTATCGCATTGACGCGAATGCCAGAGGAAGCCAGTTCACGTGCTGCGGATTTGGTCATGCCGATGACGGCGGCTTTTGAGGCCGCATAGTTCATTTGACCGGCATTGCCCAGCACACCCGAGACCGAGCTCATATTGATGATGACGCCGCTGCGTTTTTTACGCATGGCTTTGGCCGCATGCTTCATCATAAAGAAACTGCCTTTGGCGTTGATGTCCATAACCTCCTGAAAATCGGCTTCCGTCATACGCAGAAGAATTCCGTCTTTGGTGATGCCGGCATTGTTGACCAAAAGGTCTAGCTGACCGGTCTCGTTCAATGCGGCCTCTACCAGGGCTTGGCAGTCCTCTTCTTTGCTCACATTCGCGGCAAAAGGCAACAAACGCTCGGCAAACTCGGGGTTCTCTTGACGTAAACTTTCAATATCCGCACGACTCGACTGGTAGTTGGCAATGACGATGTAGCCGTTTTGCGCCAATGCTTTTGCTATCGCTCTGCCGATTCCTTTACCGGCACCTGTGACTATCGCTGTAGGCATAGGATTCTCCTTATCTTTAAGTCAACGCCGCAACGGCGGCATCGGCGCTTTCCAAGTCAGAAACCTGATAACTCCGAACCGTTGGGTCGATCTTTTTCAGGCAGCCGGAAATCACTTTGCCCGGCCCGATTTCAATGAAATCGCCAATGCCCTGTTCTATCAGCGCGCGCAGGCAGGCTTCGAGACGAACGGTTGATAGCATCTGCTGTTCCAGTACAGCGCGCCACTCATTGCCCTGGTGGCTTTGAGCATCATAATTACTGTAGACCGGCCACTTTGATTCCTGAAAATCGGTTTCCACCAAGAGCTGGCTGAACTGACTTGCGGCTTCCGCGAGAAAAGGTGTATGGAAAGCTCCTTCAACAGCCAAAGGAATGGCACGTTTAACGCCTTTTGTGCTCAGGTTTTTTTGCAGTAGAGCTAACTGCTCTTTATCTCCGGCCACCACAATTTGTCCCGGACAATTGAGATTACTGATATACAAATGCATGTCGTGATTGGCCACGGCATTCATTTCCGCGAGGCTTTCTTCCACGCTGGCAAAATCATCCGTCATCAAAGCCAACATCCCACTGTTGAGTTCTCCGACATCGGCGCCCATCAGGCTGCCGCGCGCTTTCACCAGTTCAAGTCCAACTTTATAGGGCAGAGCGCCTGCCACCGCTAAGGCGGTGTACTCGCCCAGACTTAGGCCACAGGAGGCCTCCGCTTTAATTCCTTTGGCCAGCAGATAATTAGCTAAAGCATAACCGTGCCAAAACAAGGCCGGTTGAGCGATGGCGGTCTGATTCAATTTTTCCTGTTCGCCTTCCCAGACCAGGTCAAAAAAGACATCGCTGAGTACATCTCGGGCTTCTTCATAGGCAGGTCTGGTGAGGCTGTTTTCCAGCATTTCCTTGCCCATACCGATACGTTGTGCGCCTTGTCCTGCAAATACAAACGCCGTTTTATTCATCTCGCACATCCTTCGCTCCTTTAATTAGACCCCTTCGTAAGGGGGGATTTCGATGCCGGGGTAGACTTTTGCCGCATGGATTAAAAGGTCAGCGATGATTTCCGCGCAAGACATCTCGATATTGACCATGCCTGCCACCTGTCCGGCCATAACGGAACCGGTCTGCACATCACCCAAGACCACGGCACGATACAGGGCACCGACACCCAGCTGCTCCAGCTCTTCCGGCGTTGCCCCTTTGCTCTCAGCCACTTTAAAATTACGCGCCAGCTTATTTTTGATAATACGCACCGGATGACCTGTACTGCGGCCGGTCACCGCTGTAGAAGTGTCCTTCGCTTTCATGATCATCTCCTTGAAATTGGGATGCACGGGGCATTCATTGGCCAGCAGAAAACGCGTGCCGAGTTGCACACCCGAGGCGCCCAGGGCAAAAGCCGCCACCACGCCGCGTCCGTCGGCAATGCCGCCCGCCGCAACGACCGGTATTTTGACCGCATCCACCACTTGGGGGATCAGAGCCATGGTGTTCATCTCACCGATATGACCGCCCGATTCGCCGCCCTCAGCGATAAGCACATCGGCACCGGCTGCCTCCATGCGCTGGGCTAAAGCCACGGAAGGTACCACGGGCACGGTCTTGATGCCGGCCTCTTTCCACTTAGGGATATAGGAGGCGGGATTACCCGCTCCGGTCACGACAATTTTAATACCTTCATCAATGACCAGTTGAGCCAGTTCATCGCGTGCCGGATTGAGCAACATGATGTTTACGGCAAAAGGCTTATCCGTCAGTGCCTTGATTTTTCTGATTTCAGTGCGTGCCCAGTCGACGGTCTCGGTACCGCAAGCAAGAGTACCCATGCCTCCGGCTGCCGATACGGCAGCGGCTAACTGCGAGGTCGAAATGCGGGCCATACCGCCCTGAAAAACCGGATACTTAATACCTAAAATCTCTTTAATTGCTTGATAGCTCATCCTCTTTTATCTCCTTTTGTCTCTCACACACTCAATATTTCTGTACATCTCGAGCCTTTGTCTATGCTCTAGCCCTTACTTATTCTTTAACTACCACTTCAGGTAGGCACCACCGTAAGTCAGACCTCCGCCGAATCCCAGCAGGAAGATATTTTGGCCTTTTTGCAAAAGCCCCTGATCCTGCATTTCCGCCAAAGCAATGGCGATGGAAGCGGCTGACGTATTGCCATAGGCTTCGAGATTATGAAACCAGCGTTCAGCCGGAATCCCGCTGCGTTGGGCTGCGGCATCCAGAATGCGTTGATTGGCCTGATGCGCGACAACCCAGTCGACTTGCTCAGCACTTAGACCACTCGTATCTAACAAGGCTTCCAGAACTTCCGGGACCACGCCCACGGCAAACTTATATACCGCGCGTCCCTGCATACGCATATAAGCCCCGGCATCGTTTCTCAGTCCAAGCATCAGGGCATCGACGTCGTCGCCATCTTCACCCTGTGCACCCCAGACGAGACTCATGATTCCGGAATCGTCGTCGCTGCTCTTCTTAGAAAGCACAGCCGCACCGGCCCCGTCACCGAAAAGCACACAGGTGCTGCGGTCGTTCCAATCCAAAACAGCGGAAAGGACTTCGACGCCTATCACCAAGGCATGGTCTGCCAGTCCGCTCATGAGCAAAGCATCCGCCGTGCTCAGCGCGTAGACAAAGCCTGAGCAGGCTGCCGAAAGATCAAAGGCGGCTGCGTTGGGAATGCCCAGTCTGGCTTGTACGCGGCAGGCAACGGCCGGCATTTTACTGTCCGGAGTCAGGCTAGCCACGATGATGAGACCGATATCCGAGGCTTGAAGTCCGGCGCTGGCCAAGGCAGCCTGAGCCGCGGACGTCGCCAAATCCGTTGCCGTTTCGCCTTCCGCGATATAGCGCGTCTTGATACCGGAACGTGAGCTGATCCACTCATCACTGGTGTCCACCAGTTGTGCCAGATCGTTATTGCTCATGATACGGCTGGGTTTTGCCAAGCCTGTGCCGCTGACAAAACTCGTTGCCCTGGCTTTATGTGTAACCCTGAGCGGGTAATTCTTGATTGCTGCTTTCTTCAATTGACGCTCCTTAAAGACCCATTTTTCGGAATTTGCTGTAGCGCTTATTCAAACGGGTACGCGATGTCAGTTTTTGTTGAGCCAGGAAAAACTCGTAAATGGCTTCCCGCATTTCTGTATAGAGCGCTGTGAAACCGGCCGCTTCCGAGACCACACGGTCGATGATTTTGCCCTCGAGTAAATCCTGCGCCGAAAGCTTCATCAGTTCTGCTGCTTCTTCCGCACGCTGTGCATCTTTCCATAAGATAGAGGCAAAACCCTCCGGCGAGAGCACCGAATAGACCGCATTTTCACACATCCAGATTTCGTCGGTCACGCTGAGTGCCAAGGCCCCGCCGCTACCGCCTTCGCCGATGACCAAAGCAAGGGAGGGCACATCTAAGGCTGAAAAAGCGTGCAAACACTCCGCTATGGCGATCGCCTGGCCATTAGCTTCGGCTTCAATGCCGCAGTATGCACCCGGGGTATCGACTAAGCAAAGCACGGGACGCCCGAATTTTTCCGCCTGTTTGGCGAGGCGCAGGGCTTTGCGGTAACCCTGGGGTTTAGCCATGGCAAAATTATGCCGGGCATTTTCCGCCAGGCTGCGGCCCTTTTGTTGGCTGATCACCGTGACGGGCAAGCCGTTGATTCGGGCCAAACCGGCCACAATGGCCTCGTCTTCCAGGCTCATGCGGTCGCCACTCAGTTTGAAAAAGTCCGTACAGATCGCTGCGATAAAGTCGCGCGCGGTCGGTCTTTCGACATCTCTGGCGCGGCGCACCCGTTCCATGGCGGAAATCTTCTGCTCCGGCTCCTGCGTTTGCACTTCCCTTGCTTCTTGTATGACCGAAACTCTACAGCTTTGTGTGCTATCGAGATGCAGTTTCAGCAAGCGCGAGAGGGCATTTTTCATGTCTTCACGCTCAATCACGCCGTCGATGATGCCGTGTTCTTCCAAGTAAGCCGCCTGTTGGAAACCGGCAGGTAAAGTCTGCCCGATGGTCTGCTGGATAACACGCGGACCGGCGAAACCGACCAAGGCTCCTTTTTCAGCGAGGATAATATCACCCAGCATGGCAAAACTGGCGCTGACGCCTCCGAATGTCGGATGTGTACAAACCGAAATATAGAGGCCGCCCGCGTCCTGAAAGCGTTTCAAGGCTGCCGAGGTCTTGGCCATTTGCATCAGGGAGTAAATACCTTCCTGCATGCGTGCGCCGCCCGAGGCAGAGAATATGATTAAGGGCAGCTGCAACTTGCCGGCTAATTCCACCGCACGGGTGACGCGTTCACCGACTTCGACGCCCATGCTGCCCATCAGGAATTGCGAATCCATCACCGCCAAGATGACTTTGTCACCCTTGATCTTCGCTTTGCCACAAAGCACGGCTTCCGAAAGTTTGGTCTGTTCACGGTTCTGCTCACGTTTTTCCGCGTACTCGGGAAAATCCAAGGGATCGAATTCCGTCGCCAAATTGGCAATTTCCCGGAAACTGCCGGGGTCGGCAATCATTTTCACGCGGTCAAAGGCGCTGAGTGGAAAATAGTGTCCGCAGTCAGGGCAGGTATAGTTTTTCTCGACGATATCGTCGATGTAATAGACTTTTTTACAGGCAAAACAGCGATAGACCTTCTGCGGGTCAGGGTTGCTGCTGACCACCACTTCAAAATGTTTCTTTACAAAATGTTCTTTCAGCATGTACTCGTCCTCAGCGTAAAGCGTTCTGACTTATCCGCCAAATAGGTCGTAGGGAAATTGCCCTCGATAAAAACCGGATCACTGAGCTGTTCGAGCAACCAGGCCGTATTGGTGTTGATGCCACCAACGATGACTTCTTTCAACGCCCGACGCATACGGATGATGGCTTCTTCACGGTTCTCGCCGTAGGTGATGATTTTGCCAATCATGGCATCGTAGTAAGGCAAAATATCATAGCCGTCATAGACCATCGTGTCGACGCGCACACCGATACCGCCCGGTAAATGCAAGGCAGTGATCTGTCCGGCACTGGGGCAAAAATTCAGCTCAGGGTTCTCCGCATTAATGCGGCACTCAATGGCATGGCCGCGCAGCTCGATTTGCTTTTGTTTGTAAGGCAGAGCTTCATCAGCTGCAATCAGAATCTGTGCTTTGATTAAATCCAAACCGCTGACTTCTTCGCTGACCGCGTGCTCGACCTGAATACGGGTATTCATTTCCATGAAATAGAATTTTCCCTCTTCATCAAGCAGGAATTCGATGGTTCCGGCATTGCGATAGCCCGCTGCTTTAGCGGCTTTGACCGCCGCCTTGCCCATTTCTTCACGTAAAATCGGATTCAGGCTCACCGCTGGCGATTCTTCGATCACTTTTTGACGGTTGCGTTGCAATGAGCAGTCGCGTTCACCGATGTGCACCACATTGCCAAAGTTATCGGCCAGAATCTGCACTTCGATATGCTTCGCCGGAGCAATGATTTTTTCCAGATAGAGCGTATCGTCACCGAATGCATTGGCCGCCTCGCGCTTGGCACTGTCATAGGCCTGCTCCAGCTCCGCCTCACTGTAAGCCGGACGCATCCCTTTACCGCCACCACCGGCCGCGGCTTTGATGAGCACCGGGAAACCGAGTTTGCGCGCTTCTTTAAGGCAGGCCGCATAATCAGCCAGCGCCCCTTCTGTTCCCGGGATAATCGGCACTGCCGCTTTTTTCATGGTGTTTCTGGCTTTGGATTTGTTGCCCATCGCATCGATGACCTCGCTTGGAGGTCCGATAAACGTGACACCGTATTCGCTGCACATTTTGGCAAAACTGGCATTCTCCGCCAAAAAACCAAAACCGGGATGAATCGCTTCCGCACCGGTCATCAAAGCCGCCTGCAGCACCGCCACCTTGTTGAGATAGCTCTCAGCCGGCCGCGGTCCGCCGATGCAAATCGCCTCGTCCGCCAACTGCACGTGCAGACTGTCGCGATCCACATCCGAATGCACGGCTACCGAGCGAATGCCCATATCCCGCAGCGTACGGATGATGCGCAGGGCGATTTCTCCCCTGTTGGCAATTAAAACTTTAGTAAACATAGCCTCAGCCCTTAGTAATGTAGAAAATGACCTGACCGTACTCGATAATTTGTCCGTCTTTCACCGCGACCATCTTGATTTCGCAGTCCGCCGGAGCCGGCAGTTCGTTCATCATTTTCATTGCTTCAATGATGCAGAGCACCTGACCTTTTTTCTTTTTGTCACCCTTTTTGGCAAAAGCCTCCGCATCCGGTTTCGGTGCGGCATAAAATGTGCCCATCATCGGTGACTTAATCGCCGTCCAACCGGCCTGTTCCGCCAATTTTTGCTGGGCCTCGCGGTCGCCCGCTTCAAACGCGTCAGCAACAGCGGTTTCAAAATCCACACTGGCCAAAACGTCTTCTTTTTCCGAAGTTGCATGACTGTATGAGACAGGTGACTGTACAGGCGGCACATGTTCACTTTGTCCACCTGCGCTTGCCTGGGCATAGCTCGGTGACGGCGCTGCAGCCAATGTTTGCTGTACGTATTGAACGGCCGGAAAGCGTCCGCTCTTTAAACTGAGCTTGAATTCACCGCTCTCCAATGAAAGTTCTGCCAGCTGATGCTTGTCAAACAATGCGAGTATGTCTTGTATGGTTTTAACGTCGTCCATCGTCAGCTCCTCAAAATTATAATTTGATTTTCAAATTGTTTGATTATCAAACTTATTTCATATTATGAAAATTACAGAGCCTTGTCAAGATGAGAAAAAAGCCGCAGACTATGCTTTGTAATGAAACATGAACGTAAAAGCATGAAATTGGACAAGATTGAACGGCAGGCTTTGCGCGAAGCATTGGTCTTCGAATTGGGCGTGCGCTTTGTGTCTACTTATTTACTTTTGCCCTTCTTCTCATTCCTTTTGAAGTTGACCTACCGTTTAGCCGGTTTCAATTATGTGCGCAGCGACAATCTCTCGGCCATCCTGCGTGATCCCCTGGCGCTTCTGTACGTGCTTTTGATTTGGATCTTTTTCGGACTTTGTTTAGTTTTTGAGATGTCCGGGCTGATTATGATTACTTCGCCTTATTCCTACCCGCACACCAGTATCCGCGCCGACATGCGTGAGGCCTGGCGCTTTACCTGGCGCTCCCTGCGCCGCCATCCTTTTGCCTTTCTCTTGATTGTGCTGCTTTTGGCGCCCCTGCTTTCCGGTATTTATGCCTCGCCGATTCTGCCCTCTATTGAAATTCCTTCGTTTATTATGGACAGCATTCTACAAAGCACCTGGCAAACATTGGCTTTGATTGCCCTGATTGCCTTACAGATCCTGCTTTTCTTTATGCTGGCCTTTACTCTGCATGAGATGGTGCTGCGCGATAAGGAGCCTATCGCCGCTTTGCGTTCCAGCTTTGCGACTTTTCGTAAAAAAGGCTTACAGACCTTCTTGCTGATTCTACGCAAAATGACTTTCGTCAGTCTGGTCCTGGCGGTAACGCTTTTCCTGGCCCTCGCCCTACTCTTCCTGTTGCTGATTCTGCTCATCGACAGCAATTTTTGGACCATCACGCTACTCAGCCTGAGTTCGCTCTTCATCAACATCACCGGTTGGTTGCTCGGCGCATTTTTGACTGCCTATTTCTGGGCCTGGTTGAGCCGTCTCTATCGCCGTTATGCCTCACTTAAACCAGCTTCTCCGGAGGGGTATGAAGCACCTGTAGCCGCAGTCGATCTGCAGGCTGGCAAAATCCAGCGCCGCAAACGTCGCCTCAAAATCGCTTTCTCGCTACTGATCTTCGTCGCCGTGCTGGCTTTTGAAGCCCTGCGCATTCATTTTGCCCTTTCTGCCCAACCTGCGGGCGAGCTCATCCCCGCGGATATCACTACCAACAAAGTGCGCATCACAGCGCACCGCGGGGTGACGAAAAAAGCCGTCGAAAATTCACTCGCTTCCGTTGCTGCGGCAATCGAGGATCGTGTGGATGATGTGGAAATTGACATTCAAATCACCAAGGACGGGCAAGTCGTGCTCTTCCATGACAGTAACCTTCGTCGCTTGACCGGGGACAGGCGGGTCTTGGAAGACTGCACGTATGCAGAGTTGCAGGCTTTACAACTCAAGTCGAAGACAAGCGCTGCGAGTTCTACGCCGGAACGCATTCCCCTGTTGCATGATGTCTTGTTGTTTGGCAAAAACAAAGTCCGTTTTAACATCGAGTTTAAGAGTTCCAAGGCGCGCGAAGTCGAGCTGGTAAAAGCCGCAGTCCGCCTGGTGCAGGAATTGGAAATGACTGATCAGGTGTTTTTTGCCTCTTTGAAACTATCGCCACTGCAAGAGGTCAAGCGCTTGGATCCGCAGCTGAAAACCTGCTACATCCTGCCCTTTGTGCGTGGTGACTTTTTTGAATTGGAGGAGATAGATTTTTACAGTATCGAGGCCTCAAATATCACGGCTGATTTGGTTCAGCAAGTTCATAGCAAGGGCAAAGAGCTCCTGGTTTGGACCGTCAATGATGAAGAAAGCATGAACAAAGTCTTAAAGAGCGGGGCTAAAAATATCATTACAGACGACACTTTGTTGGCGCGCGAAAACATCTTACTGAGTCAAAACAATTTTCAGTTTGATGTGAAGCTGCTGGACGTGCTGGTTCCGGCGCTGGAAGACGCGCAGGAAGCTGCTGCACAATAGTCGGGCTTGCGCTCCAGGTCGTCCGATACGGCGTGCAAAAGTTGGGTGTGCGAAATTTGGGTGTGCGACTGGGAAAAAGGGCTGCATTGGTCTTTGATTCCGGCGAGGTTTGGGCTTTGGATAACTATTACGAGAGTAAAGACTTGGCGTCGGTAGGGGCCCGGGTAGGCTTCTGGCAAAAATTGCGCTAATCCAATTCGAGTCGCTATTTCGGAGTCAAGTCCATAAAGTGGTGTAAATTGATCCATTCAGTAACACCTCCACTTTACTTCGTTTCAATCATCTGATTTTTGTACGTTTGTCGGTTATTTAAATATTCTGTCATATCGAACACACGGTTTAGCATGGACCAACTTTCATGGTGATCTAAAAGAATCGCTCCAAGTAAACGCTCTACAGAAGCGACATTAGGGAATATGCGAATCACTTTTTCTCTTCTGCGTAACTCCTGGTTTTCTCGCTCAATAATGTTGGTGGTCCTAAGGCTCTTGCGATACTTTTCAGGTAAGCACATCACATTCATTGCATCGTCAAAACCTTCTTCCAGCGTCTGCATGGCTTTCGCAGAGATGTCTTTGTATTCTTCGATAATCTGATTCTTCTTGTCCCGCGCTGCGCTTAGTGTTAATTCGTTAAACATCTCACTGAGTTCACTGGCTAGGCCCGCTTGGTAGCGTTTGGGAACATGGTTGACGATGTTTCTGCTGAAGTGGAACTGACAGCGCTGCCAACTGGCGTTTTGAAACACTTTCTTTATGGCGCTTACCAAACCTTTATGGCTATCCGATGTCACCAGGTCAACCTGCTTTAAGCCTCTTTGTTTTAATCCCGTAAAGAAGCGCTCCCAGTGATACGCTGTTTCATTTTCACATACCTCAAATCCCAAGACCTCTTTACGACCATCGTTATTCATGCCGATGGCCATGAGCAAGCCTTTTGAGCGTATCCGGTGGTCCTCTCGGACCTTTACATACATCGCATCCGCCATAACAAAGGGATAGTCTCCTTCTAGAGGGCGGTTCTTAAAGCTTTCAACGTAAGGGTCTAATGCCTTGCACAGTTCCGGACACATTGGACTTGGAGAACTCCACACCACAGAGTTCTTTTGTAATCTCTCAACATTTCGGGTGGCCACGCCATTGACCACCATTTCCATAAAGACCTCAATGAGCGCTTGTTCATTCCTTTGATAGTTTTCAAGCAAGGTCGTATGGAAGGCTTCGTTACGATGCCTAGGTACGGCCAAGGTGAGTTTTCCGATGCGGGTATTAACCTGTCGATGCCTCAGACCATTTCGGTAATCGCTTCGCTCTTCTTGCCGCTCATAGGGTTGTGCTCCTAATTTCTCTGTGGATTCCGTTAATAGAAATTGGTTTAGGAGGTTTTCCATTAACTTCCCAAACGCTTCTTCGCGCCCCATTTTGAACAACTCTGTAAATTCGTCCATACCTAACGTAAAATGTAATTGAGTCATGATCTTTCTCCCTTCGTCTGTACCACTGAATCTCGTTAATTCAAGTTGTACCGAATGGAGGAGCTCATGGCTCCTTTTCTTTTTTACACCACTATATGGACTTAATCTATTTCGGGTCTTTTCATCCGTCTTTTTCGGGATTTCACGACATTTTTTACGCAAATCCAATTTCAATTTTGTGGCTGCTTGGATTAGCGGAAAAACTTACGGTAATTTTGGCATCTGACTTGACTTTCTAGCTTTTGAAGAGGGTTCGGCTTGGATTAACGGAAATTTTGCCAAAATATTGCGTGATTCAAAGAATCACATGGCTTTTTAGAAGGTGTCGCGGCCGTCCAAGCAATGTGACGGATTCCAAGCGGTGTCGCGGCCAGCCCAAGCACTGCGACCGATTTGGATTTTTGAAGAATTGCTGCCAGAATTTACGGAGATGTGGTTAAAAACCCTTCTCGATGGCCTCCGGACGAAGTAGATGGCCATTTAAGTGCCACTTTTTCCAGGGATGTGGCGGTCGTCACCACATCCTCGTAAATAGTGCCATGAAAACGGTAATTTGAGTCTACCGAAAGCCCAGCAGTAGCCATATTAACCACATCCCCATAATAAGTGTCACAAAAATCGACTTCTGCTAAAGGTTAAGCAGAGTCGCCGCTCAGCCTTTCAATTCCCAAACCGTCCCCTCATAGGGCTGCAAGCTGGTCGGCACAGGCGATTCTACATTCGATAAAACCAACTCAGCAGCACCCATAGCCGCAGTCAATTCGGTCGGCACTTCCACCTCAACATCACTCCAATTACTGATAAACTGCCAGACGCGCCCGTCATAACGACGCTGCCAGGCAAAAATCTGCGCATCATCCTCTAACTGCGGTAATAAATCCCCGGCGCTCAAAATGTCCTCGCTTTTACGCAATGCAATCAGGCGACGATAGAAATTGAACACAGAATCGGGCCGTGTCAGTTGTTCCTCCGCGTTCACCGTAAGATAATTAGGATTGACCATGATCCAAGGATCTGCTGCGGAAAAACCGGCATGAGCAGTATTGTCCCACTGCATCGGCGTTCTGGCCTGGTCACGGCTACGTTTTCCCAAAAAGCTAAGCATATCGGGGGCAGAAATCTGACCCGTCTCCACTAAATCATGCCAGGCATTGCGCGCTTCAATGTCGCGATAATCAGCGATAGTGGCAAAAGGCGCGTTGCTCATTCCCAGCTCGTCACCCTGATAAACATAGGGGGTTCCAAGCATCAGATGAGTGCTCATGGCCAGCATTTTGGCGGAACGTTCGCGCCACTGCGGGCGCTCGTCGCCGAAGCGTGAGAGCAGGCGCGGCTGGTCGTGATTGCCCAGAAACAAGGCCATCCAAGCTTTGCCGGCGCATGCTTTTTGCCACTTAAAAAAGAGCCGCTTATGTTGTAAAAAATCAAAGCGGGCATCTGTCCACTTGCCAAAAGGCGGATCCCAGGTATCAACGTGCTCAAACTGGAAAAACATGTCCAGTTCTTTGCGCTCCAAACCTGCGTATAAGGGGGCATTATCAATGGTAATACCGCCGCACTCGCCTACGGTCAACAAGTCATAGTGACTAAAAACTTCGCGGTTCATTTCCTCTAAATACTCATGCACTCGCGGTCCGTGCAACATATAGGGACCAAAATCACCGTATGTCGCGCCTGCCTGACGTTCACCGTCAGGGAAGCGCTGATCTTTCGAAATCATCGTGATGACATCAAAACGAAAACCGTCCACGCCTCGCTCACACCAACGCCTCAACATTGCGTAGAGTGCTGCGCGCAACTTGGGGTTCTCCCAATTCAGATCAGGCTGTTTTGGCGAAAAGCTATGCAGATAGTACTCCCCACTCAAGTCATCATACTGCCAGGCAGAACCCCCGAAGACTGAGCCCCAATTATTAGGAGGCCCGCCCTCTTTCCCTGCTCGCCAAATATAGTAATCGCGATAGGCGTTCGTTTTGGACTTACGGCTCTCCAGAAACCAGGGATGCTCGTCAGAACTATGATTGAGCACCTGATCCAGCACGATTTTCAGACCGCGTTTATGGGCTTCTGTCAGGAGCTCCTTAAAATCAGCCATTGTGCCAAACTCCGGATTAATAGCTTCATAATCAGAAATGTCATAACCGTTGTCATCACCGGGCGACTGATAAATAGGTGAGAGCCAAAGCACATCAACACCTAAGCGCTGCAGATAATTGAGTTTCTGACTTATCCCTTTCAGGTCCCCGATGCCGTCGCCGTCGGCATCCATGAAACTGCACGGATAAATTTGATAAACGACGGATTTTTTCCACCAGGGCTGCATAACAACGCTCCTTCAGCTATTGAGATTTACAGATAGATCATGAGGGCAAAAGCCTCAACCTAGCGACTCTTGGGATCAAAGGCATCGCGCAGGGCGTCACCGATAAAGTTAATAGAGACAACCAAAATGATTATCATCAAACCGGCTGGTAGCCAGCGCCAAGGGTAGCGGGTCAGCACGGTCAAGGATTCGGCTCCTCCCAGGAGATTTCCTAAACTGGAAGTCTTAGGTGGCACACCCAAACCCAGATAGCTCAGCGCGGCTTCATCTAGCATCGATATCGCCATGATGGAGGTCGCGTAAATCAGCACAGGCGCGGTGGTATTGGGCAAAATCTCCGATAAGAGGATATGTCTGCGTGGCAATCCGGCTAGTTTTGCCCCCTGCACAAAGCTCTTTTCACGCAAGGACAAGACATTGCCGCGCACCAGCCTGGCGATACCGGGCCAGTCCACAAAACCGAGAATTAGGATAATGCTCCAAACACCGGGTTCAAATATGGATGCAGCGACGAGTACCAGCAGCAAGTATGGAAACGACATGACCATGTCAGTAAAGCGCATGATGATGACATCAATCCAACCTCCAAAATAACCCGAAACCAAGCCCAGAAAAACACCGAGCAGGGTTGAAATCAAGGTCGCCATGAAACCAACAAGAAGTGAGATGCGGCTGCCAAAGAGCAGTCGGCTGAAGATGTCACGGCCGATTTGGTCGGTACCGAGCCAATGTTCAGCACTTGGTGGCATATTGAAAGCGGCCACGGTTTTGTCCGGGTCATAGGGGGCAATCAGCGGGGCTAAAAGGGCGGAACTGACGATCAGGATCAAGACAAATAAACTGAAGAGCCCCAGCTTGTGCTTTTTAAAGCGCCGCCAGATGGTTTTATAGTAGGGCTCGCTCGCTTCAAAGAGGGCTTCGTTGTTGAAGTCCTGTTCGAGGGAGGCGAGTTTCTTTTTGCCGAAAAACATCTCTTGCGCTCCTTAATCCAAACGAATCGTCGGATCGACAATCGCGTAAACGACGTCGGTCAGAATGTTGGCCAGTAGCACAACGATGGCGGTCATCAGCGAGACGCCCATAATCACGGGGTAATCACGGTTCATGATGGCGTTCATGGTCATCAAGCCTAAGCCCGGCCAGGAAAAGACCTGCTCCACGATGACGGCTCCGCCAAAAAGGAAAGGGATTTGCATGCCCACGACGGTGACGATGGGGACCAGGGCATTACGGAAGGCGTGTTTGTAGATGACGCGTCTTTTGCCGATACCTTTAGCACGAGCCGTACGCAGATAGTCTTTCTGTAGAATTTCCAAGACGGATGAACGAATATAGCGGATATTGCTGCCCGCTGTAGAGATGGCCAGGACAAACATGGGAATGAGCAGATGCCTGAGCACGTCCAAGTTGCCGCCCCGTCCGCCCAAGGTGTTCATGCCGCCCAATGGCAGCCATTTCAGTTTGATGTGGAAGATATAAATCAAGAGCAGACCCAAAAAGAAGCTGGGGATGCTGGTGCCGACAAAAGATGAGGTCACAATGACGTAGTCGCTTTTCTTATATTGGTTCACTGCCGAATAAATACCGGCAGGTATGGCGATGATGAGTGAGAGCAAGAGTGAGGAGCCCATCAGGAGGAGGGTGGGGCCGATTTTTTCGCCTATCATGGTCAGCACTTCGCGATGGTACTTGATAGAGTAGCCGAGATTGCCGTTAAAGAGTTGTTTCAGCCAAACCCAGTACTGGATAAAAAATGGCTGATTGAGCCCCAGTTCAATCGCTTTGGCATCGATGGCGGCCTGAGATACGCGCGGTCCGCGCAACATTTCCAGCGGGCTACCCGCCAGATTCATAATCAAAAAATCGATCAGCGTAATTCCAATCAGTACTGGGATAGCGATGAGCAGGCGTTTGATGATGTAACGCAAAAGGCTATTCTTCACAACTTCGCTCCTCCTGCTCTGCGCTTACGTGCCATCACGGGGCAAGCCAGAAGGTGTTGGCGGCCGGTTTTCATGCAGCTGTTGACGTGTTCGAGTTTGGGTCGCTCAATGCTGCACGACTCCTCGGCATGAGGACAGCGCGGATGAAAGGCACAGCCTGAGGGCGGTTTGATGTTAGAGGGTACTTCCCCTTGCAAAAGCAAAGTCCCCCGGTCACGGCTGGCGGGGTTGGCGATAGGCGAAGACTTAATCAAAGCCTGTGTGTACGGGTGCAGCGGGCATTTGAATAGCTCCTGAGCAGAGGCCAGTTCAACAATACGACCCAAATACATGACGGCGATGCGGTCGCTGACATAATTAACCGCAGCCAATCCGTGGGCAATAAATAAATAAGTTAAATCCAGCTCTTCCTGGAGCTCAAGTAAAAGATTGAGAATCTGTGCCTGTATTGATACGTCTAGTGCTGAAACGGGTTCGTCACAGACGATGATGCGTGGTTTTAGGGACAGGGCTTTGGCAATGCCGATGCGCTGTCTCTGACCGCCAGAAAACTCGTGTGCGTATCGCCCTTTACTGTCACGTGGCAATCCCACCATGTCCAAGAGTTGGTCAATGCGTTTCTCAACCGTTTGCCGACTTTCCATTTTATGGTGGAGCAAAGGTGCTGCTAAGATTTCGTAAATGTGTTTACGCGGGTTAAGCGAGGCCGTCGAGTCCTGAAAAATCATCTGCAACTCGGTTCTGATTTCCTGGATATCCGCTTTTGAAGCTTGTACGAGCTCACGACCTTCGTAGAGGATGCTGCCCGAATCGGGTTTTTCCAGGGCGACCAAAAGCCGACCCACCGTCGATTTTCCGCTCCCGGACTCCCCCACCAGGCCAATGGTTTCACCCTTAATTAAATCAAAGCTGACATCCGAAACAGCGTGAGCCAACTCCGGTTTCAGCGTCAGTGCACCGGATTTAACCTGGTAGTTTTTTACCAGATTGGATACCCGCATTTGCACTTCGCCGTCGGCAGTAATAAGCGCTTGGGGCTTGGTTTGTTCAAGCTTCGTTCTCGTCAAAGCTCTGCCCTCCAAGCCAGCGGCAGCTCACGTTTTACGGCACGATGGCAACGCACACGATGCTTGGGCACTAAGGTGGTCAGTGCCTGATAATCTTCCGCACAGGTCGGCACGGCAAAAGGACAGCGGTCGACAAAGCGGCAGGCTTTCATATTCATGTAATTTTCCGGCACCACTCCGCCGATAGATTCAAGCTTATGCCCCGGGGCGTCTTCAATACTTGGCACCGAACGCATCAAGGCTTGTGTGTAGGGATGGGCAGGTTGCTCAAAGAGTGTAAAGACATCTGCTTCTTCTACGATCTGTCCAGCATACATGACCAATACACGGTCAGCCATTTCTGCGATCAGCCCGATGTCGTGGGTGATAAGTATCAAAGCCAAATTGATTTCGGCGCGCAGGTATTTCAATAGTTCCATGATCTGCGCTTGGATAGTGACATCCAAGGCTGTCGTCGGTTCATCGGCAATCAGAAGTTTGGGATCGCAGGATAAAGCGATGGCAATCATGACACGCTGCTGCATACCTCCTGAAAGCGTATGCGGATAGGACTTCATAATCGTCTCCACATCAGCTAAGCCCACCTGCTTAAGGATAGCGATGGCTCGCTCGTGTGCAGCCTTTTTGGAAAGCTTGAGGTGCACGCGCATGCTTTCCATGAGCTGATTGCCTACAGTAAAAACTGGATTCAGTGCGGATTGAGCATCCTGGAAAATCATCGTAAGGCGCGAACCACGCAGCTCATCGAGCTCATCTTCGCTCATTTTGGTCAGGTTTCGGCCTTCAAAAAGTACTTTACCTTTCGTGATAAAGCCATTGCGGTCGAGCAGGCGCATGATGGAAAGTGAGGTGACGCTTTTGCCGGAACCCGACTCACCCACAATACCCACCGTTTCCCCGGTGTGCACAGAAAAACTGACGTCGTCCAAGACCGTGGAATCACCACGGTCTGTGGAAAACGTCGTTTCTAAAGCTTGAACCTGAAGGAGTTTCTCCATTAATTTAGAGACCACTTTTCAATTTCGTTAAAGGAACCATAAATATGCGGCTCAGCATTGGCCAGGCGTTTGCTGACGGCACCCGGTGCGGCAATGACGTAGGCATTGATAACTGGTACGTCCTGTTGAACGAGTCTATTGATCTCCGCATAAATCTGCTTGGTTTCTTCATCAGACTTGACGCTTTGAGTTTTAGCCACCAGTTCGTCCATGGCATCGCTCTGATAACCGACCCAGTTGTCGCCTGTCATCAGCCAGTTGACGTCCGGATAGGGATCGACCGGGGCCAAAGTATACTGTACGGCCAATAGGTCGAAGTCATGCTGTCCTGCTGAAGTCAGAAGGGTGTTGAGGTCTTCGGTTTGCACCTTGACTTGAATGCCTACCGCTTCGAATTGCTGAGCCACCAGGTTGACGGCATTGACGAAGGTGGGATCGCCGGAGTTCACCTTAAAGGTATAGGTTTTGGCTAAGGCATCCGGGCTGACATTGGCGAGGGACGCCTCTGCTGCTGCCGGATCGTAGGGTGTCGGAACCAAGGTGTCATCGTAATAGGGACTGTAAGAAGTCAGGAAACCTTCCGCAACTTCGCCGTGGCCTTCGAGGAAGCTGTCAATGAGGCCTTGGCGGTCCATGGCTTGGACTAGGGCTTTACGCATATTGACGTCAGGGATGGTCTGGGTGTTCACAAAGACGAGCTGGTTGGTCAGCGGTTTGTCATAGACCACGTCGATATTTTCCAAGCTCTCCAGGGCAAACATGTCTTCTTGAGGGAAGGAAGCCATCGTCGGATGGACAAAGTCAATCTCTCCGGTTTGCAAGCCGATTAAGAGTTGGCTGCCTTGTACGACGCGGTAGTTCAGATTCTTGATCTGAGGCGCACCTTTAAAGTAATTATCATTTGCTTCGTAGCTGACATAGTGTGTGCCGTCAAAGCTAGTGGAGCGATACGGGCCGCTCACGACTTCCGGATTATTGAACCAGTCAGTGATTTTCAGTTCTTCGGTGCTTTTGCCCTCCAAAATATGCTTTGGAATCGTCATTAGATAACGGGCAAAAGTATTCTGAAACGTGTTCAGGGGCATTTCCTGTTTGGCGATGAAGTTAACCGTCTGATCGTCCACTTTGACAATACCGGAGACGGAAGTGTCGGCATCCGGGTGCACGCCTGAATCATCCATGCCTTCAATGACCGCCCAAGTTGACATGGAAGGATTGGCGATAGCATCGGAGGTGATTTTCAGGCTCGTAAAAATCAAATCATCTGCCGTGATGGGGGTCCCGTCGGACCATTTGGCATCAGCGAATAATTTGACGGTAAAGGTCAGATTGTCTTCACTTGTAATCGATTCGGCCAACAAGGGGGTGAACTTATTGTCTTTATCCAAATCAACCAAGGGTAAAAAGTTGAGACCGGTGGCATACTTTCCTGTTTCGGTTCCGTCGACCAACAAAGGATTGAGTGTGGTCACTTCGTTTGTCACACCGATATTGACGATGGCAGCTCCGTCGGCGACGGGCTGTTCGGCGACTGTGCCGTCGGCTGCAGTCTCTACAGCCTCCGTACCCGCAGCGGTACCTGCACCGGCAGCGGTTGTTGTTGCTGCGGTGGTAGCCGCATTTCCGCAAGACGTTAGCACCAGCGCCATTGCTGCGATAAGAGGCAAAACCAAGCGTTTCATTATTTTTTTCATTTCTCTCTCCTGCTGCGAACCTCCATTATTGTTCGCTCATTGATGAAGTCATAATCGTTAAAAGTTTATGTGCTTCTGTAAAATTTGTCCATGCTTAGACACAATAATTCTACTAATTAGTAGGTTTATCTTTACTATTTTCGCACATTTTAGGAATAAAATCAGCTTGCCTTTGTTAGAATGATTCATATCGGTGCAAAAGGAGCATTTTTATGGAGGATATTTTTATCCGCACAGCCATGTTACTGGGCGATACGGCCTTAAATAGACTGGCTTCAGTCCACGTTGCAGTCTTCGGTCTCGGCGGGTCGGCTCCTACGTCGTTGAAGCCCTAGCACGTAGCGGCATTGGGGCACTCACCCTGGTTGACCACGATTTTATCGTGGCCAGCAATATCAATCGGCAGCTTTTTGCCCTACACTCCACCTTAGGCAGGCAAAAGTCAGCCGTTGCAGCCGAACGTGTCCGCGACATCAACCCCCAATGTCAGCTCACCGAAAGAGCCGTCTTTTTCAGCCAAGAGAGTCTAGCCGACTTTGATTTCAAAAATTACGATTATGTGGTCGATGCCATCGATACGGTGACGGCTAAACTATTATTGATCAGCGCCTGTACAGAGGCAAAAACCCCGCTGATTTCGGCGATGGGGGCCGGCAATAAACTGGACCCGACTCGATTTCAAATCACCGATATTTTCAGAACGAAGATGGACCCCTTGGCCAGAGTCATGCGCAAAGAATTGCGCAAGCGCGGTATTGGCTCACTGAAAGTGGTGTACTCGCAGGAGGAACCTTCGGCATTAAAGCCTAAAGATTCTGATGAATTGTACGCTTCAAGTGAGCAGGATTCGGCTGAGCAGAATTCGGCTGAGCTGCATTCAGGTGAGCTGGATTCAGGTGTGCTGCATTCAGGTGAGCGATCTGCGGATGCGCTTAATTCGGTGATACCCGCGACCGGATCTGCCGAAGCGCGCGAAGCTTGCTCAGGTAGCGAAATCAAAACGACGGGTTATAAAAAGCAAAGCCCCGGCTCCGTCGCATTTGTACCCTCTGTAGCCGGTCTAATCATCGCCGGCGAAGTGATTCGCGAGTTGTGCGAGTTTGTGTAAGCCTGGGTTACTGGGCTTGGGTACTGTTCTTCGGTGTTTGCAACAGCGCTCAAAATACGTCGCACGGCTTGGTCTGCTGCGACTCCACATATTGAATTTTGCAAAATTTTCGACAAACCAAGCAAAGTTGAATTTTTCAGAATAATTCAAGTGATTCGCGAATTTTACCGTAAGTTTTTTCGTTAATCCAAGCAGTTGCTGGTGGCTAACTTGGATTATCGAAAATTATGTCCCTAAACCGGGCAAATCACATGTATTCTCGGCTCAAAGCCTTAGCATTCTTGGATTAACGAAATTTTTGTCGGTTTTTTGCCCCTTTGCCGATTTTTTAGAAGGTGCCGCGAAATTCCGAAAACGACGGACTAATAACTCCAAAATTGCTATCCAAATTGGATTGGTGCAATTTTTGCCAAATCACAAAAGAAGCTGTGTAAACAAAGAATGCAAAAGTTCACGCAGCTCGCGAGACCGCGCTAACTAAAGCCAGCCTAAAAAAACTACAAAATCTTATAACCGGCTCCGAGCAGACTGTTCAGACCGGCCTGCATGTCGCTCAGCTTCAAAATAACACCGGACTTATCACCGGTCGTGTCATAAGGGTACAAGTACTCAACTGAAATATCTGCAGGCAAAGTGCCTAAAAGCTTAGACATGCTGCCTGGTTTGGACGGAATTTCCACACTGATGACATCACTGACCTGGGCTGCGATGCCCGCTTCACGCAATACCGTCTTGCCTTGTTCCGGATCGGAGACGACCATACGCAGGACGCCAAAACTGGTCGTATCCGCCAAGTTAAATGAAAGGATATTAATTTCGGCCGCTGCTAATATGGCAGCGACTTCCTGCAAACGTCCGGCTTGATTTTCTAAAAATGCGGTAAGCTGTTTCGTCATAATCTCGCCCCTTCCACGCGTTCTTTTCCTGCCGCGTTAAAGTTAATATAGCTGCCTCTTATCAATGACATGTTTCGCTTTGCCGGAACTGCGCTCGATGGTATTGGCTTGCACTAATTTTACCACAGGGGTAAGTCCCAACGCCTGTCTTAGGGTGTGGGTAATCTTTTTATTCAGGTTCTCGATAACTTTCACTTCATCAGACAGCATGCTCTCTTCGAGTTCCACCCAGACCTCAAAGCTGTCCAAATCATCCACACGATCGACCACAATAAGGTAATGCGGCGCGGTCCCACCCATCTCCAGCAGGGCTGCTTCGACCTGCGAAGGAAAGACATTGACGCCGCGAATAATCAGCATATCGTCCGATCTGCCTTTGAATCTGGAAATGCGGGCCGTGGTGCGCCCACAGTCACAGGTTTCGTGAGTCAGCGTCGTCAGGTCTTTGGTACGATAACGAATCATCGGGAGAGCTTCTTTAGTCAGCGTCGTGATAACCAGCTCGCCGGTACTGCCGTCGGATAATCGTTCTAAAGACTCGCTGTCAATAATTTCTGGATAAAAATGGTCTTCCATAAAATGGCTGCCCACATGATACTGACAATCCGTGGCGACACCGGGACCTAAAATCTCACTTAAACCGTAGATGTCATGTGCTTGAATGTTCAGACCTTTTTCAAGGCGTTCGCGCATCGCTTCAGTCCAGGGCTCTGCTCCGCAGAGTGCGGTACGAAGTTTGATTTTGTCCAGCTTCTGCTCGGCTTTAAGTACTTCCATCAGATGCACCAAATAGGAAGGGGTGCAGGCAATCGCCGTCGCAGCAAAATCCTCCATCAGCTGCAGCTGCTTGGCTGTCGAAGTCGTTGAAACCGGTACAACCATGGCACCGAGATTTTCCGCCCCATAGTGTAAACCCAAGCCACCGGTGAACAGTCCATAGCCATAAGCCACCATGATGCGGTCATTTTTGCCAACCCCTGCCATCGCCAGACAGCGCGTCACACACTCACTCCATATTTCGATATCACGGCGGGTGTAGCCGACGACCGTAGCCTTTCCGGTCGTGCCGGATGAGGCGTGTACACGGACCACCTCTGACTCCGGTACGGCAAAAAGGCCGAAGGGGTAGTTGTCACGCAAATCGTCTTTCGTCGTGAAAGGCAATTTCTCGAGGTCTTCTATGCCTTCGATATCACCGGGTTCAAGCCCGATGGCCTGCATTTTTTTGCGATAAGAGGGCACATTGTGATAAACACGATTGACCGTTTTTTTCAGGCGGGCGGACTGCAAAGCGGTCAGCTCATCACGGCTCATGCATTCTTTGGTCTCATTCCAGATCATGCTCTTTTCCTTCTCAAACTAGCTCACAGCCTGCCGCGCGCAAAACCTCTTCCAGACGTGCGTCCTGATCGGTATGCATAATCATGACGGGTTTCGCGTTGGCGCGCAGCACCAGGGAGTACATATAATTGACTTGAATTTCGGCTTCTTTTGTGGCTTCCAGAATCCCGTTCAGATAACCGGGTTTATCCTCAAGCACCACACCCACCACGGAGCTCGCTTTGACAAAGAAACCTTGCTCTGCCAAGTAAGCCGTTACTTCTTCGGCATCATCAAAGATGAGGCGCAGGATACTGAATTCCGGGGTATCGTAGACGGAAAAAGCCCGGATGTTAAATTGACCGTCTTTTAGCGCCTGGGTCACCTTCAGTACGGCACCGATTTGATTGGTAACGAAAACAGAAATCTGCTGCAACATGCTTCAGTCCTCCATTTCCCAGCCTATATCAAAGGCTTGTTTGTTGATGTAGATGGTTTTGCTTGGTACGGTATGCTCAATGACCTCGTACCAGCTTTCCTTGGGGAATTCCATATGCTTGGCCGTCGCGCCGATGACGACGGTGTTAAACACGCGCAGGTTTTGCAATTTGCGAGCTTCTGCTAAGCCGTCGATGCGGATCACTTTATATTGATTCTTTAATAAATCGACCTCATCTTCCGGATACGTTGCTTTGCCGATGACGACCGGCATCGGATCGATGCGGGTGTCGTTGATGACCAAGACGCCGTCTTTTTTTAGGAAATGGGCGTAGCGCAAAGCTTCCAGGCGCTCAAATGCAATCAACACATCGGCTTGACCAGGCTCAACGATGGGTTCGTTGACCTTCTCACCATAACGCACAAAGGTAACGACCGAACCGCCGCGCTGCGCCATGCCATGCACTTCAGACAGCTTGACATCGTAGCCGGCCGATTCCGCGATACCGCCCAGAATTCTGGAAGTTAAGAGTGTGCCTTGACCGCCCACACCGACAATCATGATATTTTTTGTTTTCATTTTGCCTTCCCCCTTAGAGCACATCAATGACGCTGTCGACCATTTTAATGGCGTCAAACGGACAAAGTCTGTAGCAGAGCCCGCAACCGTTACACATGGAGTCGTTGATTAGGGTCTTACCGTTTTCGTCGCGGGTCAGCGCCGGACAGCCGGGCTTCATGCAGACACCACAGGCGCGGCAACTCTCCGCATCGACTTTGTACTGATGCTTAATCGGTGGATTGTCTTTGAGTAGTACACACTGGGACTGCGCAATAATGACCGTCAGAGCATCGCGGTTCTTGGCTTCTTTAAACAAAGTCGCAAGTCCGTCCAGATCAAAGGAAAAGATTTCATAGACATGCTCGATACCCATGGCTTCACAGATTTTTTTGATACTGATGGCGGGGGCAGTCTCACCCATCAGGTTTTTTCCCGTGGCAAGATTCTGCTGATGTCCGGTCATTGCTGTAATCGAATTATCCAGAATCAAGACGGTGCCTGTAGAACCGTTGTAAACCATGTTCATCAGCGAATTTACACCGGTATGCATAAAGGTGGAGTCACCGATTACCGCTACCCAGTCTTTGATGTACTCTTTACCTTTGGCCTTTTCCATACCGTGCAAAGAACTGATGGAAGCGCCCATACAGATGGTCGTATCCACCACTTCCAGAGGGGGTGCGGCGCCGAGCGTATAGCACCCGATGTCACCGGCACCATGCAAACGCAACTTTTTCATCACCGAGTAGACGGCGCGATGCGGGCAGCCCGGGCAGAGAATGGGCGGACGACCCGGAGCGGCAGCCGGCGTGGCAAGCGTCAGCTTTTCACCCAGTAAGCGCTCGCGCAGCAGATTGGCGGAGTACTCGCCCTGCACCGTAAGCAACTCTTTCCCTTGGCAGGCAATACCCCAGGACTTGACCTGTTCTTCAATCACCGGCTCCAACTCTTCAATGATATAAAGCGTTTCCACTTCTTTGGCAAAAGCCTCAATCATCTCTTTGGGCAAGGGATTGACCAAGCCCAACTTCAAGACAGACGCGTCCGGAAAGACTTCTTTGACGTATTGATAAGGAATACCCGAAGTAATAATGCCCAGTTTCTTATCACCGTACTCAATACGATTTATCGGCATCGTTGCCCCGTCTTTGGCCATCTGAATTTCTCTGGCCTCGACCAATGGATGGCGGCGGATGGCATTGCCGGGGGTCATCACGGTCTTAGCGATATTTTTGACATAGGCTTTGTCTTCGGGTACGACTCTCTCATCTAGAGTCACATAACTTTGTGAGTGTGACAGTCTCGTCGTGGAACGCACGAGGACAGGCGTATCGTATTGCTCGGACAGTTCATAGGCAAATTTGACGAAATCCTTGCATTCCTGTGAATCGGCCGGCTCCAAAACCGGCAAATGAGCCGCTCTGGCCAGCATGCGCGTATCCTGTTCGTTTTGGGAAGAATACATGCCGGGATCGTCAGCTATGATGGCCACCAGACCGCCGTTGACACCAATGTAGGACATGGTAAATATCGGATCGGCTGCCACGTTCAGCCCGACATGCTTCATCGAAGCCATGGCACGTACACCGGCAATGGAGGCACCCGCAGCGACTTCCATGGCTACTTTTTCGTTGGGTGACCACTCCGCATAGACCTCATCCTTATATTGCACCAGCGCTTCTGAGATTTCCGTACTGGGCGTGCCCGGATAAGCCGCCGAAACTTTCACACCCGCCTCATATGCCCCTCTGGCAAATGCTTCATTCCCCAACATCAATGATCTTTTCATTTACGTTCCTCTTCTTAGTTCGTCGTTTTTGACACTAGTATGGCTGATACCGCCATTAACAATCACTCATTATCACTTCAATTACATCTTACGTTTGTCATTGACACGCTTAGCCTTGCCCTCAAAACGCTGTAAGCTGCGCGGATTGAGTAACTCAATTTTCGCGTCCAAGCCCAGGGCATGTCTGATTTTCTGCCGGATACTGATGCGCAGTTCTTCCAACTTGGCATAGGATTCCAGAAGGCTGTTATCTTCCAGTTCCACCTTAATGCTCATATGGTCAAGATGCTCGATTCGCTCCAGCTCAATCTCATAGAGGGGGCTGATGCCGCTAACCTTGGAAAGGACCTCTTCAATCTGGCTGGGGAAGACGTTGACTCCTCTGATAATCAACATGTCGTCGGAGCGACCGGAAAGATTTTCCATACGCGCCATGGTACGCCCGCAAGCACAGGGTTCATAAAAGAGCCGCGTCAAGTCTTTCGTACGATAACGAATCAAAGGCAGTGACTCTTTGGTCAAACAGGTAATGACCAGCTCACCCTTCTCGCCTTCGCCCAAGACCTCACCGCTTTCCGGATCAATCACTTCCGCCAGGAAATGGTCTTCCTGAATATGCATGCCGCAAAGTTGCTCACACTCACCGGAAATGCCTGGCCCATTGAGTTCGCTCATGCCGTAGTTTTGTGTAAAGAGCGCTTCATCGCCCCAAATGTCGTTAAGCTGACGACGCATTCTTTCCGTCATGCCTTCACCACCAAAGAGGCCCATGCGCAGTTGCAGGTCTTTATGCGGATCGAGGCCCATATCCACCACTTCCTCGGCTAGGTGCAAGGCGTAAGAAGGTGTGGCCACCAAAAGTGTCGTGCCCAGGTCCTGCATGAACATGATTTGTTTTTGGGTGTTACCTACAGATGCCGGGATGACTGTCGCACCGATTTGTTCCAAACCGAAGTGCAAGCCCAGAGCGCCGGTAAACATGCCATAACCAAAACAAATCTGCGCCATGTCGTCAGCCGTCGCACCGCCCAGAGCGGCTATACGTGCCACGGTTTCCGTCCAGTTCACCATATCCTTTTTGGTGTAGCCCACGACCGTAGGTTTACCTGTGGTCCCCGAGGAGGCGTGAATACGCACCAGTTCTTTTTTCTCCACAGCAAAAAGCCCCATCGGGTAGGTATCTCTAAAGTCCGCTTTTGTTGTAAAGGGAAGTTTTTGGATATCCTGCAGCGTTTTGATGTCCTCCGGCTTAATACCGGCGGCGTCCATTTTCTCCCTGTAAGGAGCGACTTTCGCGTAATTGACCGCGACTTGATTTTGTAATCGCTCCAACTGCAGCTTCTCGATTTCACTGCGCGAGAAGCACTCTTCTTTTGCCCAAATCATACCGTCCTACCTATCCTTTCGGTCTACCTTAAGCTGTTATTATAAAGAATCATAGTCAAGCTTGACCAGCCCAGGTCGATTTTTGGCAAAAAACGACCACTCCGCTTCAGCATTTACTGTCGATTAAGCTTTCTCCTGCGCTCAAGCGTCCAGCGCCAAAATCGAAAGAAAGTCATATATGGCTTTGTCGCGCTGCGGTCCCGCCAAAAATGCAGCCCAATCATCAATTAGACAGTCGTGTTTTTTGTTGGCCAAGTCTTTTTCTTCAGCGTAGTAAAAATTGCGCATGTAATGAAAGTTGTTCCAACGGCGATGCTCAAGCTCAGTTAGAAAATTTTTCACCGGATCTGCGACAATCAAATTGACCTGTTCAGCTGTACTTAAGCCTTCCAACTCAGCACGCCAGCGCTCACACAGTGTCTCTACGCTGTCCGGAAATTCGTTTAACTGACAAAGCTTTTCTATAATCGCGCGTTTGCTCGGCCTATGTAAAGTTTGGGCCAAACTCGACTCTTTCTTTAGGGTATTGAGCTGCAGCCACTGTTCTTCAGGGCTGCGCGTTTCAACCGGCCAGCCCATCAATTCCGCTGCCACTCGGTTATATTCCGCATTAAAATACTTCGCCCTACTCAGCAATTGCTCATTGAGTAATACGTTTTTATTCAGAATATCCGTATCCGCACCGAAACACAGCAGGGTGCCACGTTTCGCCTCAATAGCTTCCACCAGGGAACTCAACTCCGCAGGTTTAGGGCAGTAGACGGCGACAGAAGCTCCGGCAAAGAGTCTGTGTAACCGTTCATAGGATAGCAAACTGCGTTGCGCATCATCTAGGCAAAAAACCAATGCCGTAAAGGGGTACTCTTGGCTTGCAGCATATAAAGCCGTAGGCAAGGCTTTGGCTTGTAAATCGTGATTAATCAAATGCACGTCACAGACTTTTTCCAATTGATCGATGTCTGCCTCAAAGAAATCGAACTTCGTATTGGCATTTTTGTCTACAATAGTTATGCGTAGCCGTTCATGCGTGTTGATTGTCGCCACATTGCTCACTTGCCTGAAAACAGCCTGTCCCAGCTGGCCAAATCCGATAATTAAGACATGCGCATGCGCTAATTTCTGCGCAATCGTCTTTTCAGAAACGACATCTGTAGACTGCCACGTGCTGTTTAATCCGGCAGTCTGATAGACAGGAAAATCCTCCCTCTGTACCAGTTGCATGGCTTTCAGATCATTGAGGTTAAAAAGTGCACATCGAGATTTTGCCAATTTAAGGCTCTGTCTTCTAAAATTTCTTTCGCTTTTTCATCGGCACTCAAGAGATGTGTCGGGATAGGTGGTTTTTCACTCCGGCCCAAAATCTGATTGATGGCAGCTACTTTGCCAAAATTCTGCGGCTCCGCATCGAAACAAACTAAGGCTTTTGCGTCATGAAAACGATAACGACTGGCCAAGAGCGCATTTTCATAAAAGTCAGGATGAGAAAAATCTAGCCCTGCCACCTTGATACCGCGCCGTTCCAAGCCCAGAAAATCTTCAGGCTTATAACCCTGTTCGACTAAATAGAGCAAACGTTCATTGGGGTTTTCGGCTTGCACCTGCTGCAGAAAGATTTCTGCCAGTGATGCATCACCCGTGACCAATAAATGAGCTTTGCGTTCATGCCTCAGCCACTGCCTGAAACGTAATAGTTGCTTCTCAAAGACTTGGAAGAAACCAATGACCGTACCTAAAGGAGCAATCCAGGTGGCCAATTCATAAGCAGGAGGGGCAACTTGGTCCATACCTACTGTTGGTGCAAAGAGGAAGAGCTTGATGACACTAAACAGCACATTCGTCACCAGTTCCCAAGCCCCTTGTACCTGGGGGGCATAAACCTGGTAACTGCCGATTACGCTTAGCACCACGCCCACGATGTAGATGAGATTAAAGAGTCTTTTACGAATAAAAGGCCAGCGCCCGCGTTGTTTCAAAGTCGTTTCTGCCATCTCGTTTTCCCTCCTTCTGCCTATAAAAAAGCGAAAGCTTTCAGTCCGGCTGAGGACTAAAAGTTTCGCCGATAAAAAATTCCACCCGGGTGCGCTTCCCTGGAGAGGCGTGGTGGAATAGGTACATTTTATCAAAGCATTTCATGATTACAAGCCTTTCGACAGATTTTCTCCATAATTTTGCCACTATTCATAAAAGCCGGCCTGTTTTTCCTTTACTCACTTATGCCCAATTCCAATAGTTCGGCCTCTGTCAGTACTCTGCCGGCGCTAAAAGCGAGCCCATCCTCTTCCAACTCGGCAAAATCAGCCAATCGATAATGCTTGGTCTGGGACGAGAGCTCGTATTCTTCCTCACCGTCAGCCAGATAGCGGGTGATTAGCGTATCTTTCTCATAGATCAAGATGCCCTTTCCCCCCGGAAGAATGCTCGCGTATGGGTAATTATCCTTGCTGTTAATCGGAATATTGGCAATCAGCGCTCCGCTTGAAAAATCCAGCAAAACCGCTGCCGCCTCATTTTCAATGGTCTTTAGCGTGAGCAAGAAGTTTGACGCCCGGTCATAAACATTTAGATTGCTCATATCTTCGCCCAGCGCGGCACGTGCTGTGCTGAGACTGTGGCGCTCTTCCTTTTGCCCTTCTTCCCAGAAAAATGCCGCATCCATATAGACCCCACGCACTTGCAGCTTAGCCGCTTCACTGTACGAGAGATCCAAGACGCTACCGTTGCCTTCGAAAACTTTTTCATAATCACTGCTCGAATAGACATGATTAAGCCCGGTGTTATAGTTAACGGCAAAATACGCCCCGTCATCACTGAACACAAGAGATGTCACCCAAGACGGCTGCAACATGGCCGTGGCCAAAAGTTCGCCATCCGCAAGGGCTAACAGGCGCAAGTCCCCGGTCGGAGAGAGCAGCAATAAGGCTTGACTGTCCGGCGTAAAGCTATAAAAAGGACTGGGCAAGGGCAGAGGCTCAGAGTACTGTACTTTCTTCTCAGCCAGATCAAACACTTCCAGTTTTCTTTCGTAATTCTCGCCCGTCTCACTTTCGTAAGTCACGACTGTGGCGAGGTAACGCCCGTCGTTACTAAGCCGTAAACCATCGCTGTTTCTCCCATAAACCGCATCCGAAAGGATAGGGAGTTCATCGAATTGATAAGCAATCTTGTTCTCCACCACATCCCAAACGTAGTGTTCGCCAAAGTTATAAAACAAGGCGTAGCGGCGGTTATCACTCGTTTTCAGTAAGCGCGCCTCACGGTAAAGGTCGATGTTGCGGCCGGCGATTTTGGCGATGCGGATCTTACGGTCGGTCAGCGACTGTACAAGCAGAAATGCCCCGTCCGGGCTGATTTCTAAGTATTCCCCTTTGCCTTCACCAAAGGGAAGCTTCGTGCTGATAATTTGCTCTCCCCTCATAACGGCCGTGCTTCCGTCGTAGAGCAGCAGGCAAAGCAAGTCCTCTGCCCCACTTTGCAAACTGACAACGCGTTCATCAAAATAACTGCTAAAAAGCTTTTCCCCGTCATGCGTATCGATCGCAATCAAAGTCCCGCCATCGGCATAATAGAGCACTTCCCCATTTGCAGAAAGCGCAATGGGTAAAAGTAAATCCGTCATAAAGCCTGTTTCCTTGCGAAACACTAAACGCTGATCTTTCAGATCAAATTTCGAAACAAACTTTGAGCTAATGGTATAAAGATATTCACCGTTTTTATCGATAAGCAGATTGGAGTTGCTCTGATTAAAGTAAGTGAGTTCAGCTCCTTCCTCCTGCTCTTTCAGCTCAATTCTGGACAGTTCGCGTCCGTCATTCAGGCTGATGACCGGAATCTCGTTCGTACTGCTGTTACCCAGTAAAACATAGGCTTCGGCACGCGCAGGATTGAAGCTGATGCGGGTCATTTCACTTGGCAAAACAAAGCCCTGCGACATCTGCCAGCTCTTCGTATCCACCACAAAAAGCTTATACTCCAAACCGATATTAACCACGATATACATGGCTTTACCATCACTGGAAAAGCTGTTTAAGAGCACCAAGCCACCCACGTCAAAGCTGGCTACTTCCGCATAATCTGCGCGGCTATCCCAAACTTTGACCTGATTATCAAAAGCACCCGCCGCCAAAAATCGGCCGTCAGGGCTGTAATCCAAATGCTTCACCTGCTGTTTAAAACCGCCCAGTACACGCAATAGTTTTCCATTCGAAAGCTGCCATAAAGCAACGCTGTCGTTACCGAGACCGGCAGCAAGTACATCTTCCGTGGGATGAATGGAAGTGAAAGTAAAGCGATTGTTCGTGTCTATGCTGCTCTGCCAATCCACAACATTCTGATGCAGGCTGTTGTTGAGAACATTAAAATAGTCCGCTTTCAGTTGCGTATACAAGGGCATGTCGCTTTCTGCTTGTTCAAAAGCCCTGCGCCCAATCATGACCGCTTTCTGAGGATCCCCCCGTTCGCTTAAGTCCTGTGCCGTCTTTAAAAGCATGGCCGAGTTGGTTTGCAAAGCTTCCTTCCTTGCCCGCTCGGCATTGGTATAGGCATTAAACATAAAGATGCCGAATACCAGTAGGAGCGCCGCAGCGATGGCCATTAGGCTGAGTAGGCGTTTGGTGCGCCTTTCCTTGTCGCGTTGTTTTAAATCACCGTAAGTGACACCCAGCATAGCAGCCATAATGCGGTATTTCTCAACTGGTAAAAGCGCCAAAGCTTCCTTGGTCAGTTCTTTCAGGCGTGGATCGTTATTTTCTTCCAGCTGCTGATAGCCTACAAAGCTTTTCACTTGCACAGCGGCAGGACGTAATTCCGCAGCCAAGAGCTCCTGGCCTAATTCATGCTCTTCACCGTCGTCACCGACCACAATCTTTTTCAGATTCAAAAGAGGCGGCGGGAAAGATTCGGAAGGCTCCCCCTCAACCAAAACCGGAATAACATAATCCTGTCCACGCAGTTTTAAAAAGGTCTCCACTTCTTTGACACACCAGGGCGACAAAGGGGTGCGCTTCGAGCAGATGACAATGAGATATTTCGAGGAATGGAGGGCGTCGTTGATTGATTCACTGAGTTCTTTGGTGGTTAATTCTTCGCGGTCTCTGAAGACACGATAGCTCGGTTTTTTGCCGTTGACATAAAAGTCTTTCGGTACGTTAAAGCTTTCAATCAGGCTGTGGATGCGCGCTGCAATGGTCGCGTCAGGCTCAACATGCCGATAGCTGATGAAGGCATCGTATTTAAAGGTGTCCGCAGTCGGAATATCGTTCAGATGCGCGTCGCTCATTTTCCCTCCAGCTCGTTGCTGAGTAAAGTTTTCAAAAAGATTATACCAGCAGCAGTAGCAGGGATATAGTCGTGGCTTAAGTAGACGAAACGTCGCAAGGCTTGGGAGGCTGCGACTCCTCTCCTCTGAAATTTATAAGGAGGCGGTTTTTAACCCACTTTTTACGGGGATGTGGTTGAAAGTGCCCATGGACAGCTGGCGGACATGTCTAAAGGCTGTTTTTTGCCCACTTTTTACAGGGATGTGGTGGCGGCGACCACACAGTCGCAATTACTGTCACAAAATCGTCAACTTGACATGAATAGAGACCCTAAAACCACTGAAATGACCACATCCCCGAAAATTTTGTCCAATTTCATTGCTCTTGGCCACCCACCCCACCCAAACCAAACCAAGAACACAATAAAGACGGCATTTTCCCAAAAACACTACTTAGAAATAGTACCGCCAAACAATACCGTTCGCACGTCCTGAAACACCAAACTTGGCTTCTATTCAAATACAAAAAAGCTGTTGCTTCAGCGGAGTGCAAATCAGCACTCTTGAAACAACAGCTTTCTCAAATTTGATGTTTTTCAAGCGAAATGCAAGGAAAACCCTTACGAAAGCAATCAGGCGTAGCCTTTACTTGCGTGCCACCAGCTTCTCAGCCGCTGCAACAATTTCATCCGGGGTTAGGCCGAAGCGCTTCGCTAGGTAGTCAGCGGGACCGACTTCGCCGAAGGAGTCATAAACGCCATGTTTGAACATGGGGACCGGCTTATTTTCGAGCAGGACAGCACCCACTGCATCACCCAAACCACCGATGACGTTATGGTTTTCCGTGGTCAGAATGGCACCTGTTTCTTCGGCGCAACGCAGAACTAGTTCTTTATCAATCGGTTTGACGGTGAACATGTCGACGACGCGGGCAGAGATGCCTTTGGCCTCGAGCAGTTCCGCTGCCGCCATGGCTTCACTCACCATCATGCCACAGGCGATGATGGTCAGGTCTTTGCCGTCGCGCAGGACATTTCCCTTGCCGATTTCGAATTCCGAATCTTCTGAGTAAATCTTCTTGTAGTTTTTGCGGGTGGAACGCAGGTAGTTCAGTCCTTCACGGTCTTTGATAAGGCGCAGAACAGCGGCGAGCTGGACGGCGTCAGCGATATCAAAAACGGTAGAAGTAGGAACAGCACGCATCAGGGCCATGTCTTCAAAAGGCATGTGGGTACCGCCGTTGAATGCTGCCTGGACACCGGGGTCAGAGCCAAAGATACGCACGCTGTTACCGGCGTAACCGATGGACAAGAAAACCTGGTCGTAGCAGCGTCTGGAGGCAAAAGGACCGAAGGTGTGGGTGTAGGGTTTCTTACCTACAGCCGACAGACCGGCGGCCACGCCCATCATGTTGGCTTCGGAAATGCCGCAGTTGATGACGCGGTCGGGATTGTTTTGCCAAAACTTATACGTGCCGGAAGAGTTCATCAGGTCACAGTCTAAGTAAATGACAGCGGGATCTTCAGCGGAGAGCGCTTGCACGGTTTCGGCAAAGACCGATTTGTGTAAAGCGGTTTCGGGGCTCCCATCATAAATTACTTTAAACATTGGCTAAATCCTCCTCGGCTTTTTTCAGTGCTTCCGTGAGCTCGGCTTCAGCGGTCTCGACAAACTCGGCACTGAGTTGAATGTGATGATTCAGCAACATCTCTTCGAGCTCTTTAATGCCTTTGCCCTTGATGGTGTTCATCACGATACAGGAAGGCTGGCCTTTGACTTGCTGCGCCGCAGTAATGGCGGCTGACAATTCGGCGATGTCATTGCCGTTGACACGTTGGGTATTAAATCCAAACTCAGCAAATTTTTTGTCGATGTCACCGAGTGCCAAAATGTCGTCGGTGTAACCGTCAAGCTGTTTACCGTTGTAGTCAACGAAGAGAATCAAGTTATCCAGTTTTTGTTGGGCGGCAAATAAAGCAGCCTCCCAAACCTGGCCTTCATTGCATTCGCCATCGCCTACGACCAAATAAACGCGGTTGTCTTTGCCATCCAGTTTGTAGCCTAAGGCCATACCCATCGCGGTGGATGTGCCCTGACCTAAGGAACCCGTGGTCATGTCGATACCGGGGGTCAGCTTGCGGTCACAGTGACTGGGTAGTTTGGTCCCGGGCTGATTGAGGGTTTTCAGCATCTCCATCGGCATGAAGCCCTTTAAAGCGAGTGTGGCATAAACGGCGGGGCCCGCGTGACCTTTGGACATCACCAGGATGTCACGGCCGTCCCATTGGGGATTTTTTGGGTCGTAGCGCATTTCTTTGCCATATAGAATCGCCAAAAGATCAACCACGGACAGGGAGCCGGCGAGGTGACCGAAGCCACGGGTCGCCACTTCTTTCAGTGTTTCCAGACGGATTTCCGCCGCGAAACGCTGCAGTTCTAGTAAATCCTTTTTCTCCATTGTTTTTCCTTCCTTATGATTTAGTTTCTCTAGTATAAGCTTCTTCCATCGCTGTGACCAAGGGCAGAGGCTTGCCGGTCATAAAACGTACCATAGCACCGCCTGCAGTACACACATAGCTGATGTCTTTCAGATCGATGAATTTGCTTGCAGAGCTGACGGTGTCGCCACCGCCAATGACGGAGTAGGCAGGAGATTTGGCGACCGCTTCCCAAATGGCTTTCGTACCGTTGATGAATAGCTCTTCCTCATAAACGCCGGCCGGTCCGTTCGCAAAGATGGTTTTCGCTTCAGCCAAAATCTGCTCGTAATGCGCGATGGTCTTGGATCCGATATCTAAGAACGAGGCATCATCGAGCGGTAAATCCGCAACGTCTATTTCTTTGCGCACGCCGTCAGCGGCATAGGCCAAATCTTGCGGCATCTCAATGCGTTCACCATAGGTCTCCAGATAGGCCTTGGCCGGGGCGACAAAGCCCAAGAAGTCCTTATCAGCCAGCCACTGTTCATACTTTTGACCGACTTTGATGCCTTTTGCCAAGAGGAATACCACGCCGGTGACACCTGTAGTCAGAATGCGGTCTGCTGTGCCGTTGGCTAAAACCTGTTCCATCATGCCAAAAGCATCCGAAATTTTAGCTCCGCCTAAAACAAAGACGGAGGGTTTCTCTGCCGCATTCAAGACAGTGCTCAGGGCAGAATACTCCTGCATGAGCAATTCACCGGCCGCCGTAGGCAGTACTTCTTGGAAAGCTACCATCGAAGGGCAGGCGCGGTGGGCTGCGGAGAAAGCTTCGTTGACATAAAAATCACAGACCGGTGCCAAGCTGCGCACGAGCCAGGTTTTCGTCATTTCTCTGGGGCTCAGTTTAACAACGGTCTCAAAGCTGGACATCTCCTCTGCGAGATAGCGCAGGTTCCCCAGCAGCAGAAGTTCGCCTTCAGCCAGGTTCTTCACCGCATCCAAAGCAGCAGGACCACAGACGTCGTCGATATAAGCGACCGGGGTTTGCAATAAGCCGCTCAGCTTTTCCGCATGCTCTGCCATCGGAATCAGGTTTTGATAATCGAGCGTATCGCCCTGATGTGCAATCAGGACGATTTTCGCTTTTTGATCAATCAAATAACGCAGCGTCGGAAGACTTTTCTTCATGCGGTTTTCGTTGACAATTTTTTTGCTCTGTGGGTCTAAGGGAGAGTTGATATCCAGGCGCACGAGGACCGTTTTGCCTGTTAATTGACAATCCTTAAGCGCACGCATTTTTATTTCCATTTGCCCAACCCCAAGAAGCCATTCGTGGCTTTCGTGCCGCTCTCGCGGTCTGTTTGCATTTCCATCGCTGCGCGCACGGCGTCGATGGATTCGGGAATGGTCACGGATTCTTGTGGGATGTTGATGGCAAACATGATGTCATCGCCGGTCTCTACAATGGAGTCTTCCCAAATACCGATTTCGTACATGTCTCCACGCGGATTGCCTAGATCGCGGGCATAACGGAAGAACGAGGCGTTACCCAGGAAGCCGTCATCGATACGCACGACGCGGATACGGTCATGTTTCTTAAAGGCCTCAAGGGCCTGCTCTTTGGTGATCTTTTCTTTACCGCTGGCCACGACAGTGATGATGTGTCCGTGGGTCACAGGAGTGTGGACCAGGATACCGGTCGCTTCAACGTGCGGCATGATGGTCATCAGGTCGACGGCTTGGTGGCTCGGGGCTTTATCCATTTGCAGGGCATTGGTTAAACCGCGATGGTAGTCACCGGGATCTGCGACACGGCGGATGATGGTGATGGCGACTCTCTCGATGCCGAATTCACGGTCCAGGCAGTCGACGGTACGGATCAAACCGGTGGTGTTGCATGAGGTGAGTTTAAGATAATCGACGCCCACGCCTTTTTCAAAGTTGGCATAGCCATGGAAAAACACATTGGCGACGCTGTTCTTTTCGCCACCTTGGAAGACGGCTTTTTTGCCCAGACGCTCATAGATTGCTTTGTTCTTGGCACCCACACCACCCGGTGAGGAGTCCAACATGATATCGACTTTATTGACCAAGTCTTCAAAGTTGCCCGCTACGGGGATGTCCAACTCGTCGAATCTCGCTTTGTCTGCACCTTCGACCAGATAAAGATCGTAAGGCATACCTTTCTCTTTCAGGGCACGGATGGAAAGTGTTGGCGCGAGATCCGCGATACCCACCAGTTCCATGTCTCCTTGCAAGGCGACACCATCAGCCAATCGCTGACCGATAACACCATAACCTGCTACACCGACTTTTACTTTGCTCATCTTTTACCTCCGTAATACTGAACTCTCAGTTTGTTGAACTTATCTTCTTTACTGCCCGCCTCTTGCGAAACATAAGGCAGTGAAGCACTAATTAATTCGCCCGATAATGGGGCAGTGTGGAGCCACCATAGGGCATCACGATGACCCGCGCGTCGCTCCCTTGTTTGGCAAAAGCCTCATCCAGAGCCTTTTGCACGCTTGCATAGGGTTGCATAAATATGGATTCCACAAAATCATCCGCCATATCGGAAACGAGCAGGATTTCTGCTTTCTCCAGAACCATGGCGATGGCTGCGGCCTTATGCCCACCCAGCTTGAATTCTTCTTTAATACGTTTGGTTAAGTCAGCGGCTTTTTCCGCTGAGGTCATCCATTCCTCGAAAACATGCTCGCCCATCCCTTCCGCACAGGAACCAACAAGAATGATTGTACCGCCGTCTTTTACGGCATGTTTGGCGTTATCCAAAGCCTTTTGGGTTTGATAGAGATTTAAGTCTTTCGGGGCCCCGCCTTGTGAGACGATGACGATATCGGCCAATTCCGCAATTTCCTTGCGATACAGTTTGTCGAGGAAACGACAGGCATCCCTGTGTGCCGCAATAAAATCGCCGCTGGCACAATAAATGATCTTTTTATGCTCGTCGAGTACCACATTAACAATAAAATCCAGGGGACAGAATTGACCCACGGCTTCTTCAATGTCGAGTCTCACCGGATTGCTGTCCAAATTACCGGCAAAAGCCCCATCCTCCACCATGCGGCTATGGTTAGCCTGAATGGCTGCGCGCGTGGAAACGCCCGGCATGATGGCCTTGGCCCCACCGCTGTAACCGGCAAAATAGTGATACTCCACATTACCGATACCAATTCGGCGATCGGCTTCTGCCACGATGCGCACGACATCCACCGGCGTGCCGCCCTTCGTTGTGCCCAGATGCACGACGTCACTCATGTCGCCGTCGACACAGTTGACGCGTTCATAGATCGCATCCCCGACCAACTTACGCATTTCCGTTTCCGTGTGCAGGCGATGACTGCCTAGGGCGAAAACCACCGTGATATCTTCATCTTTACAGCCCGCTTCCGCCAATTCATCCAAAATGGCAGGAAGGACCAGATATGAAGGTAGGGGGCGTGTGATGTCCGAAGTAATCAACACGACTTTTTCTCCCACTTTCACGATATCTTTTAAACGCTCTGAGGCAACCGGTTTCTGCAGGGAATCACGAACGCAGTCCGCTCCGCTTAGGGCTGTGCTGAGTTCATTCTGTTCTAATACTGCAATCAGGTTTTCTTCGGGCAAAGTAAAATGCTCCTGTCTTTGCCCGATGGCGACTGATAAATTCATGCTTGCCCTCCTCTCGTTGTCTTTCTCTGAATGAGTTCCGGATGCATGGTTTTTATCCTTTGCTCACTTTTTTCCGTTTCATCTGTTTCGTGTAAAATTTCTTTCAGCAGGAGGTTCATGCCGCTACGCCCCATCTCTTCACAGGGAATGCGGACCGTCGTTAGCTGAATTTGTGGTAAAGACGCATAAGGCACGTCGTCAAATCCGCTGATACCGACTTCACGGGCAATCTCCAAGTCTGATTCGGCTACGGCTTGCAAAGCGCCTAAAGCAATCAGGTCATTACCGCAAATAAAGGCATCCGGTCTTGAGTCTGAGGGCAAAGCCAACAGCCTTTTGCAATTTTGATACCCGCTCTCGATGGTGTACTTCTCTTCACTGACCAACGCTTCGTCAAGTGCAAGGTTTTTATCCTTCAGCGCCTCACGCACGCCTTGCAGCCGTGCCACACTCGAAGCAGACTTTCGAGGTCCACCCAAAAATGCGATACGCTCGTAGCCACAGTCCAGCATATGCTCCAGGGCGATGCGGCCTGCTAAAACGTTATCCACCGTGATGACATGCTGCTGGAGGTCTTTGATTTCCGAGAGGTCACCATAAATCACCATCGGAATGTCAATGGCACCGAGGTGTTCGTTACGCACACTCAAATCACTCGAGGGATAAAGCAAAATGCCGTCTACCCGCCTTTCACTCAGTCGGTTCAGCTCCTTATGCTCTTTTTCTGTATCCCAATCCGTACTGCAAATCAGTACGGTGAAATCGTAGGCATCAGCCACCTCACTGATCGCGTCTAAAATTTTGGTGAAAAAAGGATTACTAATTTCCGGCAAAATAAAGCCGATGGTGTTCGTGCGCTTGGTGACCAGACCGGCTGCCAGCGTGTTGCGCTGATAGCCCATCTCTGCGGCCAGGGCTTTGATGCGCTTAGCCGTACTGTCCTTTGTGCCGCTGACATTATTGAGCGCACGCGAAACCGTGGCGTATGAAACGCCGGCTTCCCTTGCCACATCTTTAATGGTCACCATAAGGCACGCTCCGTTTCTACCTTGTTTACGCTGCAGTCTTAAAGACCGGTTTTCTCCGCAATATACTGTCTCGCCATCTTTGCATAGGTAAAGGGATTGGCTTTGACTGGGTCCTGTTCTGCTTCTACGACCATCCAGCCTTCGTAATTGTGTTCGGCCAGCACGTCAAAAATCGGGGCAAAATCGATACTGCCGTCGCCCGGTACTGTAAAGGCGCCTTCACGTACGGCTTTGAGGAAGGACCAACCCTCCGCTTTAGCCTTTGCAACCACATCCGCGCGGACATCCTTCAAATGCACGTGTTTAACGCGTGGGGCAAATTCTTTCAGGCACTCCAGCGGGTCTTCACCGGCAAAAGCGAAATGCCCTGTATCGTATAAGAGGGAAACCGTCTCCGGATTCGTCATCTCTAAGAAACGTCTTGTTTCTTCACGGGTCTGAACGCAAGTTCCCATATGGTGATGATAAGTAAATTTGAAACCAGCCTCTTTAGCGATATCACCCATTTGGTTGATTGCATCGGCAAAGACTTTCCACTGCTCGTCATCCAATACAGCCTTGGCGGTAAAGACCGGTAGGTCCTTGCCCTGCACAGAGTTACCTTGTTCGGAAGCTCCGATAACGCCGGCACCCATGGCTTTGAGGAACTCAGTTGCTCACGCAGATTATTCAGTGTCACTTCAACGCCTTCGGAGAAAACCAGAGAGGAGAACCATTGGTTGCAAATCTGTATGCCTCTGATATCCAGCATCGGTTTGAGCACGGCCGGATCTTTAGGATATTTGTTGCCTACTTCACTACCTGTAAAACCGGCCAATGCCATCTCACTGACACATTGCTCAAAGGTGTTCTCGGCGCCCAAGTCAGGTAAATCATCATTGGTCCAGGCGATCGGTGCAATAGCTAATTTGACTTTCTCTTTGTTCAACATTTTTCTTCCTCCGTTAATTAATAATCTCTGGCTGCTTTGATATATGGTTGCATGTTTTTATATGCTTCACGTACGCGGGGTCCGTTTGATTCGGAGGCCACGCCCACGCGCCACCACGAACCGTAACCATCGGACATGCTTCCGGGTACGACCTTGATATCAAAGAGCACAGGCACTTTCACATCACGGGAGTCCTCTAATGCGGCTTTCAGTTCATCGAGACTGCGTACGGTATAACCTTTGCATCCCAGAGATTCCGCATTCATGGCAAAATCCACCGGTTTATGTGGAGCGGTCAATTCACCCGTTTCGTGGTTGCGTGAAGTAAACTGCGTCCCGTAGCTGTTGCCACCGTGGTTGTTCTGCAGGTCTTCGATACAGCCCCAGCCGTAGTTATCAAAGAGGCAAATGTTAATCTTCAGATCTTCCTGTACTGCGGTATAAACTTCGCTGTTCAGCATCAGATAACCGCCATCGCCCACCATGGCAAAAACCTCAGATTCAGGGCTCGCCATCTTGGCACCGAGTGCACCGTTTAAGTCATAGCCCATGTTGCTGTATCCATACTCGACATGGTAGCTGCCGCTGTCACCGGGGCGCCACATACGCTGCAAATCGCCGGGCAAGCTGCCCGCCGCACAGACGACGATGTCCTGCTTGCGCATAAATTCATTGATGGCGTAGACCGCCGTGGTTTGGCTCAAGCCTGCAGGATTGTCGAGATGTCCCAGACGCTCCACTTCTTCGTCCCACTTGTCTTTTTGTTCTTTGACTTCTTTGCCCAAATCGGCTTTGTACTTGCCTAAGAATTCGGAAATCTTGCTCAAACCGTCACGTGCGTCACCGATAATCGCCTCTGCATCCATCTTATAAGCATCAAAAGGACAAATATTCAAAGTTAAAAATTTGACATCCGGGTTTTGAAAGAGCCACTTGGAGCTTGTAGTAAAATCGCTAAAACGGGTTCCCACGCCGATGACAAGATCCGCAGCAGCGCCGAAGTAATTGGCAGCGCCTGTGCCTGTTACACCTATGCCGCCCAAGTTCAGTTTATGATCCCAGGGCAAAAGGCCTTTACCGGCCTGTGTCTCACCGTAAGGTATACCGTGTTTTTCGGCAAAAGCTTTAAAAGCATCGCCCGCCAGCGAGTATTTCACGCCACCACCGAGCACGAGCAAAGGACGTTTGCTGGCTTTGATCAATTCGGCAGCACGTTCGGCCTGTGCATCGGTCAACGGACGGCGGTCCAGATGCCAAACACGTTTAGCAAAGAAGTAAGCCGGGTAATCGTATGATTCAGCCTCAACGTCCTGCGGCATGGCGATACAAACCGCACCGGTATCGGCCGGATCCGTGAGGACGCGCATGGCATTGATGAGAGCCGACATCAGCTGTTCTGGACGATTGATACGGTCAAAGTAATGGCAAACGGCTTTGAAAGCATCGTTTACGGTCGCACCGACAGAACTGAAGATTTCGGCTTGCTGGAGCACGGGGTCAGGCTGACGACAGGCAAAAGTATCGCCGGGCAAAACCAATAAAGGAATCCGATTCGCCGTGGCACAAGCCGCTGCGGTCACCATGTTGGTGGCGCCGGGGCCGATTGAAGAAACACAGGGAATGATTTCTTTTCTGTTTTTCTGTTTGGCATAAGCCATCGCAGCCAGGGCCATCGCTTGTTCGTTTTTGCCCTGATAAAAGCGTAGATTGTGCTCGGTAAATTCCAGTGCTTCGCCTACGCCCGTTACACAACCATGACCAAAAATACCAAAAACGGAGTTGACGAACTTGTTCTCTACCCCATCTTGTTCAACATACTGATTGTCTAAAAAGCGGACTAAGGCTTGTGCCATCGTGAGCTTAATGCGTTCGGTCATAATTCAATCTCCTTTACAAATGAATGGCTAGCGTAATTTTTGATTCGAGTCGTCCAAACGGGCTACGTTTGGAAACGTTTACAGCAACCATTTTAGGCAGGATAAGAGCCTTTGTCAATATGTAATTTTTTATCGTTATAATTTCTTTTATTCTGGCTAATAGCAGTCAATTTTATAAGTCAACCCATATATTGCCCTGCTCGTTGCTCTTGACACAGGCTTCGATAAAGCGCACCCCATCTACCCCGTCAGCGACGGTCGGGAAAGGCTTAGGCGGTGGGGGTAGCCCCTGCTTCTTGGCGCTGACCGCTTCACAAAAAGCGGTATAAATATTGCCGAACGCTTCAAAGTACCCTTCCGGTGTGCCCGGATTGGTGCGTGAGATACTTTTGCAAAGACTATGATTATAGGCGTTTCCCGCTGAGTAAATTTCACTCGGCAAACCCAAACGTGCAAATTTCAAACGACCTGCATCCTGATGTTGCCACTCGATGGCACCTTTTGTACCAAAAATTCTGACACGAAGGTCGCATTCCTGACCAATGGCCACTTGGGAAGCCCAGAGTAAACCACTGACTCCGTTGGGGTATTCTGCCAGAATAGTGGTGTTGCTCTCCATCACCAATTGCTCCGGGATACGGTCAAATTTGGCCAGTACCTTGACAGGAAAGAGCCCGCACATCGCTTTAACCAGATGCACAATGTGCGTGCCGATATCGGCTGTAGCCTGGGCTTTACCCGCTGTTTTGGGATCTAAGCGCCATAAGGCATTAGCCGAGTCCTCTTCGTGCAAGGCCAGGGCCAGCCACTCCTGCGGATATTCCGCATTGATATAGCTAATCTCTCCGATATCGCCTCTGCTGATCATCTCGTAGGCTTGACTGATCATGGCATAGCCCGAATAGGTATAAGTCACGGCAAAAAGAAGCCCCCGCTCCCGGCTGATACGTGCCAGGTCCAGGGCTTCGTCAAGCGCATTGGTCAGGGGTTTATCACAGACCACATGGAAATCGGCTTTTAAAAATGCCGCAGCGATCTCGTAATGTGTATTATTGGGGGTGACAATGATGACAAAGTCCAAGCGCTCGTCCGCCGCTTTCTGTGCTTCGGCTGCACACATCTCTTGGTAGTCGGCATAGACTCTGGACGAATCACTGATGCCCCACAAGCGGGCATAGTGATGATTCTTATCGGCGTTGCGGCTAAAGCAGGCAGCCGTCAGCTCACAGCGCTGATCCAGGAGAGTCCCGCGTAAATGCGCTTCGCCGATGCCGCCACCACCGCCGCCAATCATCCCAAACTTAAGTCTCATCGCAGCTGCTCCTTCAAATGCTGAGCCGGCTCAGTTTGTTTCTTGTGCTTTTTTTACCAATGCTTTTAAAGCACCGACGTCTTCTTTTGCCAGCTCTATCAGATTCGTGTTTAAATGCCGCATGGCTTTTTTCTCATACAGGTTTTCCAGAATCATCCATCCGGAAAAACCCATCTCTAAGAGATATTTTACACTACCCGGTACATCAGAGATACCTGTTCCGACAATGGCATTGGCTATCTGGCCTCTCTCACTGTCCTTGATATGGACTTGATTGACCAGATAAGGATAAATGGCTTTCAGAACATCGATTTGCTGCAATTCTGTGAAATAAGTGAAATTGTTGCTGTCATAAAAAAGGCGGAAATTTTCGCGTCCCACGCGCTCTACTAACTCAATCTGCTTCTCCGGAGCCATGGGGTTCTCCGAAGCAATAAGAATGTCCTTTTCTGCGGCATAATCACAGAAAACCTGATAGCGTTCAGCCGTTGCTATGAGGTCCTCTTCCGAGTTCACAGCAGAGGCATTGAAGTTGGAGAAGAAAACCAGTGGAATATTCATGTACTCGGCGACATCGACAGCCGCTTTACCGGCATTTTCCACGACCTCATACAAAGGGTCCTCTTTTCTGGCGTGAAAGCAAGTGAAATCACCGTCGCTGCAACCGATGTTAGGATACCCAATACCGAGTGCTTGCTGAGCTTCCAAATATAAGTCTTGCAGACGTCTCTGTGATAAAGGGTAGCCGTTTTCGTAAGAACCGAATTCCAGCGACATCCCGTCCAAGCCTAGTTCCTTTACGAGTTGCGGGGCAAATACACCGGTTCCGGGCAAGGCAAAGTTACACACACCAAATTTAATCGGCATAATATCCTCCTTTATGCAATCCGGATGCTGAACAACGCATCCTTATAGGGTTTCAGCAATTACTTTTTCTTCTTTGAATTGGTATAGATATCGAACCATACAGCACCGACTAAAATAATACCTTTGACAATATATTGCCAATACGCATCGAGGTTCATCATGCTCATGCCGTTATCGATTGACGCCATGATGAGCGCACCGAGGATTGCTCCCGAGGGTTTTCCGATACCGCCCGACATGCTGGTTCCGCCGATGACTGCAGCAGCAATGGCGTCCAATTCCATATCTTTTCCGGAAGTCGTGGAGCCCGCATTTAGTCTGGCAGCCAAAAGCATACCTGCAATACCGACCAGGACACCATGCAACATATAAACTTTCACCAGATTTTTCTTGACATTGATACCCGAGTAATAGGCTGCGTCCAAGTTACCGCCAATGGCGTAAATGCTGCGCCCGAATACCGTGCGCTCGGTGATGATGGTGAGCAGGGTCATCAAAGCAAACATGATGATTACCGGTACTGGAATACCACGATAGCTGTTCATTATTAAAACAGCGCCCATGATAATCGCGGCAAAAAGAAACCAGCGCAGTAGCATCTGCTGCAAGCTTTCCGTTGATGTGCCATGTTTCACCTTACCTTTGCGTTTACTCAGCTCCTGAAAGAGCAATGCGGCACAAGCGAGCAGGCCGATGATGAACGAAACGGCGATTGTGATATAAGCTTGACCGAAGACCAAGAAGCTCTCGTTTAAAGGAGCAATGGTTGCACCCTTTGTCACCATCAAAACCAAACCGCGGAAAATCAACTGACCGCCCAGGGTGACAATGAAAGGAGCTAAACCGGCATAGGCAATGATGGAGCCCTGAATGAGGTAAATGAGCACACTCAGAATCAAACAAACCACTACCGTGATGAGCGTACTTGCGTTATAAAACACCTGTAAGGCCGCGGCGACGCAGCCGATAAAACCGACCACCGAGCCCGCCGAAAGATCGATACCGCCGGTGACGATGACCAAAGCCATGCTGCTACCGATGATGCCGACAATGGCCATTTGTCTAACCAAGTTCGACAGATTGCGAGGTGCGATAAAAGAAGAACCCAGATTAGAAAATCCATCACTGGTCAAGAGCGTAAAACCGATCCAGAGCAAGATTAGTACGGCGACCATCGTGAATGTACGAATATCGATTTTCTTTTTTGTGAATTTTGCTTTGTTTTCCATATTAATTACCCTTCATCATCCGACAGGTACGGTGGCCTGCATTAATTTTTCTTGACTCAAATCTTTTTCATCAAACTCTCCGGTGATTTGCCCGGAAGCAATGGTCAGCACACGATCACTCATACCGATGATTTCTTCCATCTCTGAAGAGATCATAATGATGGTGGCTCCTGCATCGACCAACTGGTTCATGAGCTTGTAAATCTCGTACTTTGCGCCGACATCAATACCACGTGTCGGCTCATCCAAGACAATCACTTTGGGTTCGACCGCCATGGCCTTGGCAATAACGACTTTTTGCTGATTGCCACCGCTTAAAGTCCGTACCTGGGTGTCAATGTTGGGAGCGACGATGCGCATGCTGTCCATATAGGATTTTGCCGTTTTCACTTCGTTATCATTATCAACAAAGCCGGCTTTGGAAAATTTCTTTAATGAGGCCAAGGTGATATTTTGTTTGATATCCATCAAAAGGTTGAGCCCGAGCTTCTTTCTGTCCTCGCTGATGATGACAAAACCTTCGCTTAAAGCGTCCATCGGACTGGAGATTTTGACTTCCTTGTCGTTGATGAAAATCTGGCCCTCACCTTTTTCGCGGAAGGCACCGTATGCGGCAGTAAACAACTCGGTACGACCTGCACCCATCAAACCGCAAATGCCGAGAATTTCGCCCTTGTAGGCTTTCAAATTAATATTATTGAGCAGTTTTTTGCCCGGAATATCGGGATGCGGTACGGAATAATTGCGCAGCTCAAAACCGACTTCACCGCGTTGATGCGGCTCTCTGGGGTAAATATTATTTAATTCACGACCGACCATCATGCGTATCATTTCATCCATGTTTGTGGCAGATGTTGCACAGGTATTAATCGTTTGGCCGTCACGCAAGACGGTAATCCGATCGGCTATTTCTATGACCTCGTCAAGCTTGTGTGAAATGTAGATAGAGGTGACTCCTTGCTCACGTAGGTCTTTTAGTAGTCCTAAAAGCGTTTCGACCTCCACATCGGTCAGTGAGGCGGTCGGCTCATCCAGAATCAGCAGCTTGGCATTTTTCTGCAACGCTTTAGCGATTTCTACCATCTGTCTTTGGCCGGTACCGAGATTTTTTACTTTCTCGTCAGGGCTGATTTGGGGACCGTTCGCTTTATTCATACCTACTAGTTGTAGCGCGTCAAGGGTTTGCTTGTAGAGTTCATCAAAGTCAATCATGCCAAAGCGGGTCGGCTTCTCATTCAAGAAGATGTTTTCAGCGACGCTCATTTCCGGCACAATATTAAGTTCTTGGTGAATACAGGCGATGCCTGCCTTTTCCACTTCCTGAATGGTGTTAAATTTGGCTTCCTTACCATCTATGAGGATCTGACCTTTATAGCTTCCATACGGATAAACACCACTGATAATTTTTATCAAAGTAGACTTACCGGCACCGTTTTCGCCGATAAGTGCATGCACCTCGCCTCGCAACACATCAAATCCAACTTCCGACAGCGCCTTGACACCGGGGAACTCTTTGGTGATGTTCTTCATTTGTAAGATGTAATCAGAATTTTCCATAATGTTTCCTCAAAAAGTTCAAGTAAACCTCCCGATGGGGGCACCGGGAGGTCTACATCAATAGTCTTTAGTCAGTAGGCCATTGATCCTGCGGAACATTCTTATAGACGTCTTCCACGGTATGGAATTGGTCTTGTTTGATGAGGATGTCGTAGATGTTGTCTTTGTCGATTGCGATAACGTCAACCGAGAAGCTGTCTACTTCTTTGAAGTTGTTGTTGAGAGTCGTCCAGACACCCAGATCGGCATCAATTGCTGTCTTGGGATCTTGCCCAGTGGCAATCGCTACAGCGAGTTCCATCGCAGCCAGATTCAGTTTAGCCAGAGGCTTATAAACGGTACCGCTTTGTTTGCCTTCAACGATGCGTTGGCATGCTGCCAAGTCTGCGTCCTGACCGGAAATGGGCAGATTCAGACCTTGCGCCGCTAATGCCTGAATGGCGCCGCCTGCTGTACCGTCGTTGGATGCGATGACGCCTTGGACGTCATTGTTAGCCATGGTCAGACCGTTTTCGGTTATCTTCAGCGCTTCGTTGGGATCCCAACCTTTGCACCATTGTTCCAAAACAATCTCAATGTCGCCGCTGTCGATGAAGGGTTGTAATACACTTCTTTGACCGTCAGCTACCAGATGTGCATTATTGTCTTCCGCTGCGCCTTTGAGCCAGATATACTTGCCTTTGGGAGCCAGTTTGGTGACAAATTCGGCTTGGGTTTTGCCCACTTTGAATGAGTCAAACGTAATGTAGTAATCCAAATCACAGTTCATGGCAAAACGATCATAAGAAATAACCTTAATCCCCTCGTTATGCGCCGTTTCAATGATGGGGGCTACTGCCTCAGCGTCCAATGATTGCAAAATCAGTACGTCAACCCCTTGGTTCACCAGATTTTCACATTGAGACACTTGCTTTTGTGCATCATTCTCAGCCGATTGAATCAATATTTCAAAGCCTTTTTCTGCTGCATAAGCCTTGAACATATCAATTTCACGCTGCCAACGTTCTTCTTGGGTATGGCCGATGGAAACGCCGACCTTGATATCTTTAATATCTTTGGTCTGCCCTGCGGCGGCCGTTGTTTCACCCGCTGCTGCTGTCGTTTCACCTGCGGCTGGCGCCGCTGTCGTTGCTGCTCCTGCTGCGGCAGTGGTCGCTTCAGGGGCTTTAGTCGTCGTGTCGCCTCCCATCGTACAAGCGGAGGTGAAACTGAAGGTCAGAAGTACTGCCAATGCGGTTGAAATCATTTTTCCTTTTCTCATCTTTTTCTCCTTTCTATTTTTAAAGCAGTTTGCTGCTTTAGAGAACACTTAAATAAGCCTACTGACTTGGTCAAAAGGCACTATAGAAATCGGGGAATCAAAAATCAGTCAAATTCGCTGATTTGTACGGCTTTTCCACTTTCAAGCGACCGCTGTGCCGCCATGGCGATTTGCACGGCACGTAAGCCATCAAAGCCGGTAACCACCGGTTCGCTGTCGTTGCGGATGCAATCAAAGAAGCCTGCCACCTCTTTAATAAATGCGTCGTTGTAGCGCTCCAGGAAGAACCACACGGGGCGGTCCCCACTGATGCCATCGGGATTAATCAGAATGGTGGTGCTGGGTGTATCGTTGGCAGCGATGGCACAGCCTTTGTTACCAAACACTTCTGTTCTTTGATCGTAGCCGTAAAGCGTCTCGCGGCTGTTATCAATCACACCGATCGCACCGTTGGCAAATTTCAGGGTGACAATCGCGGTGTCTACGTCATTGCATTCGGCAAAAGACTCATCCACCAAAACCTTACCTACCGCATAGACTTCTTCGACATCACTGCCGGCAAGGAAGCGCGCCATATCGAAATCGTGAATCATCATGTCCATAAAGATCCCGCCAGAAACTTTTACATAAGCCAGTGGCGGTCTTTCGGGATCGCGTGAAGTCACTTTTATAATATGGGGTGTTCCGACTTTTCCGGTAGCCACTAATTCCTGAACGCGCGCGTGATTGTGGTCAAAACGACGCACAAAACCGACTTGCAGCTTGACGCCTGCTTTTTCCACTTCAGCGAGCGCGGTTTTAATTTTTTCAATGTTCAGATCAATCGGTTTTTCACAGAAGACATGTTTGCCTGCCTGAGCCGCGGCAATGATGAAATCAGCATGGGTATCCGTTGAAGAACAGATAATCACGGCATTGATTTCAGGATCGGAAAAGATATCGTCCGGGTTCTTGCTGACTTCTGCAATACCTACGCTTTTGGCCCAGGTATTCATCGCTTCATCGGCAAAAGGATCGACAATCCGCTTCAGTTCGACATTAGGCATACGAGAAATATTTGTCGCGTGTAACTTACCGATACGTCCGGCACCTAAAATACCCACAACCATTTTTAAATCATTCGACACATTCTCACCTCTTTCAATCGATATATAAATACCACTCTTCCTTTAATTCAAAATCCGCTGCTTTCGGGCAGCGGATTCCGAACTAACGGCTGATTTCTGCTTAGTCTGGGAAAGTAATCATCACTTTCCGTGCGATGTCCTTGTTGTGACATGCGAATTCCACCGCTTCGTTGAGCTGACTGAAATCGTAGTGATGGGAGTTAAGTCCGGCCCAGTCGTACTTGTCTTTGATTCTGGACATGAAGCGAATGGTACGGGGGAACCAGGTCTTGGTGCCGCCGGAACCGCTGATGCGCAGCGTTTTCCAGATGGTCCAACCGATTTCGATGGGTACCTTACGACCGATTGAATGTCCGACCAAACCGATACGGGCGTTGTGACCCGCATAGTCAAAGACCGAGGCGATACCTTTATCGTTGCCGGAGCACTCGATGACGACTGAAGGTCCGCGGCCATTGGTCAGGCGATTGATTTCGTCCATGATGTCAGGCGAAGTAGGATCCAAAGCCACGTCCGCACCGTATTCCAGGATGTAGTTGCGTCTTTTTTCCAGAGGATCGACGGCGATGACTTGTGCGCCGGCTGTTTTACAGGTCATGGCGACAGACATTCCGATAGGGCCTGCACCGACAATCAACACGTCATCCGAAGCGTCCGGGCAGCAATCGGTGCCCCAGACACCCCAGTAACCGACGTTAAAGGTCTCAACCCAAGCACCCAGCTCGTAATCCCAATCATCGGGAATCACGTGTGTGTACTGTTCTTCCAGAATCATGTATTCGCCCCAACCACCGGGAGAATCAGGTCTGAAACCGACCTCACGCATGTTCAGACAGGCTGAAGGCATTTTGCCGTCCTTGCAGTTTGCGCAGTTATTACAGGGCAAAACACAGTCACCGACGACTTTGTTGCCGGGCTTGACACTGGTGACGCCCGAGCCGACTTCCACGGCTTGGCCTGCCCACTCGTGGCCGGGTGTATAAGGGGCAATGTCATAGCGTCCCTCGGCGGATTCGCCTTCGTAACATTCGACATCAGAGCCGCAGATACCGCAGGCTTTGAGTTTGATGAGAATCTGGTTTTCTTTCAAAGGCGGTAATTCGACTTCTTCTACTCGCAGATCTCTCGGTCCGTGCAAAAATGCAATCTTCGCTTTCATGGTCTAACTCCTTCTTTTTTCTTTCTTTACGGCTATCAGCCGCTTTTCATTAATACGCGATGGTGTAGAGATGACGTCCGCCCTTTGTTGGTCCCTTGATGACGGCTTCGATGTCTTCTCTGCGTCTTTGCGTGACTTTCTCAATCGGGGGCAGCTCGCCGGCAGGATACTTGTCGAGAATGTCGGTTACGAGTTTTTCCATGTAATTCAGGATGCGTTCCACACCCACTCTGGCTTTTTCAGCATCGGCCAAGGTCGGATCACCAATGACACCCTCAGGGGTGCAAATGCATTCCATACCTACGCTACCGAAAGCGTTGTACCATTTAATCGGACCTGCGCCGTTTTCTGCGGAGTTGTTGATATGTCCGGGAGGTAGCATGGGTGAAGGTTTCGTCGCCACAGCTTCGTCTTGTTTGCAGAGTTCGGGAAAGAGCGCCAGAGAATAGGATTGCTCGACTTCGTCTGCATGGATAAAGGGTGTGTCGTAGGGGCCACCTTCGGCTTTGGTGCCGAGTTGTTCTTTGGCTGCGTTCCAGAAGTGCAGGTACAGGATGATGCCGGGAACTTGGAACTTTTTGCCAAATTTATGAATGGCAGCGGGGATCACGTAATCTTGGCCATGGCCGTTGACAACGATGATTTTTCTGAAGCCGGTATTCCAGAAGCCTGCGAAAACATAGCAGAGATAGTCGGTCAGGACTTCTTCGGGAATCATGATGGTACCGGGCATGCCCAGATGGTGATAGGGATGGGAGCCGTACCAAATCGGTTCTGCGACAGTACAGCCGGTCTCTTTGGCGACCAATTCACAAAGACGGGTGTCCAGGAATGTGTCTTCACCATAAGGGGCGTTCGGGCCGTGATTCTCAGTGGAACCTACGGGGAGTAAAAGTACGTCGTTTGTTTTGAGTCTTTCTTCTACTTCCTTATTGGTCATGGTTTGAAAGTAGATGCCACTTGCTGTTTCCATATAGCCGCCTGTTGCGGGCAATTTCCATTTAGACATGATGTACCTCCTTATTATGTTGCATGTCTTTGCTGTGTGTTGCTACGTTTTATAGTCTGGGGTAAGCCGTGCTGACCAGAACCTTTCCGGAAATACGGTTGGCAGAACGCTCAATCCCTACTTTGATGTCTTCAAGGTGCACGCGATCGGTCACCATGTTGCGCATGTCAATGCGGTTGTTGGCCATTAAGGAAATGATGTCGGTATAGATACCGTGGCCCGATTGGCCGTTGGAACCGCTGATGGAAGCGGCTTTAAACTGGAAGGGATACATGTCAACCGTCAGCTTTTTATTGCCGTGTCCGATCTGAATGGCTTTACCACCAATCGCCAGGGATCTTTCCATCACGGGGTAGACGGCGTTCATCGCACCGGAGCATTCGGCAAAAAGTGAAATGCCGCGTCCACGTGTTAAATCCATCAGCAAGTCGCCGGTGTCAACGCCTTCATTGGCAAGCTTAATCGGATCAAAGACGAGGTCAGCGCCGCAGCGAATGGCCAAGTCTCTTCTCTCCTGAGCGGTTTCGAAACAAATCAGTTTGCCGGCGCCCGAAGTCTTCATCAGTGAAATAGCAGCCAAACCGATGGAACCGGCGCCGAAGACCACCACGTGTCCGCCGGGGCGAACGCCGCCGCCACGTACGAAGAGTCCGTTATATGCCACACCAACGGGCTCAATCATGGCTCCGAGCTCTAAAGCGGTCATCTTATCGCCGTACTTCTCGCTGATATCATTGAGCAGATAGCAATACTTATCTTTGACTTTGACATATTCAGCAAAACCACCGTCATAGGTCAAACCGGGTTCAGCCAAATCCTCACATTGATTGAACATCCCTGTACGGCAAGCATCACAGGCACCGCACCAGTTCATGGATTCAACGCTGACGAGATCGCCGATTTGCAGTTTCTTGACAGCCTTGCCCTTTTCCACCACTTCACCGGAAAATTCATGACCGGTCACGATGGGGTATTTGGAGTGCCCGTCATAGCGGGTATAGTTTTCTTCGTCCACTTCGAGCAGATGCGCGTCTGTTCCGCAAACGCCGGCTGCCCCGACTTTTAGTAAGACTTCATCATCAGCGATTTCCGGCATAGGCCAGTCTTTCACTTCACCCCTGATATTCTTCCAGATGGATGCACCGCGGTCGGACGCACCGGTACGCAACTCATTCTCACTCAGTTTGTAGCCCGCTTTGGGAGCCCATTCCGCTTCAACAACAAACGCCCTCATGATTTTCTCCTTTACTGCTCGTTTTTTAGATACTTCAGTCCTTCAATTGCTGCGCTTGATGCATCCGGTAGCGGCAGGCACTCAATGGCGTAGTAGCCGCTGTAGCCGACGTCCTGCAATTTCTTGAGGACAGTGGCGAAATCTGTTTCGCCTGCTCGGGGATAGACACGCCCTGCACCGGTTGCAAAATGCATATAGCCTAAACGGCTTTTGCAATACTCTATCTGTTCCGCCATGTCTTGCGCTTCGGTCACCATATGATAGGTATCGAGGTGCACATAGCAGGCTGCTAAATCGTACTGTTTAATAAAATCCATGACCGCTTTACCGGAAGTAAACAGATTAACTTCTTTGTGATTGATGGCTTCAATCAGAATTCTGACGCCACGCGCTGCAGCGTAATCCGAAAGTTCTTTGAGAGGTAGTGCCAAGCGAGCTAAGGCCTGCGCTTCACTTTCTTCCGCTTCTTTCTTTCCCTTAGCCCAACCGAGGATGATGTCGGTCTGCAGGGCTTCGGCATGGTCTATATACGTTTTAAAATAGTCAACGGCTTCTTTAGCCTTTGCCGGATCGCGGTCCAACAAGTTAAATCCCCATTCGGTAAAAAGCCTGCCGCTTACCAAAGCAGAAACCGCTATGCCCTGTTCCGCCACGAAATCTTTCAAAGCCAGTAATTCAGCCAACTGATCCGGTCTGCCGTGCCATTCGATGGCATCGTAACCCATCTCGGCTGCACGTTTGATGCTCTCGGACAGATCGCCGGTCAACAAAATGGGTGCGGTTTGCGGGGCTTCGTAAGCTGCAGTCACAGCATATTTCACAGATTCCACCTCCGCCAATAAAGTTTACATGTGAATATTAACAGATGGCTTGGGCAATTGCTTTCGCATTCTTGCTCAAACTTTGCCTATAATCCTTTAAAAACTCAGATAAATTTTTATTTTTTTGGCAATCTTGCACTAAGTAGATAAAAATCGATATATTGAAGGGCGATATCGATATATTCAAGTAGATTCGTGACAAAAAGAGAGCCGACCTGCGCCGACTCCGTTACATTAACAATTAAATCTTGGACTCTCACTCAGGGTCCGGCTTGGTTACATACTTCTTTCTGAACTGTGAAGGTGGCATGCCGACTTGTTTTAGAAACAAAGCACTGAAACTGCTCGCGCTGCCAAAACCTGACATCAAAGCGATCTCAGTGATTGGTTTCTGCGTGCTGATTAAGAGGGTTTGCGCTTCACCGATGCGGCGGCTAATCAGATATTGCACCGGTGTGACGTCCATCAACTCCTTAAAAACATGGCTGAGATAATAGAGATTAATATGAAAATACTGGCTGATCTTGGTTAAGTCCAGATCTTCATGGAAATTGTTATCAATGTAATTTTTAATTTGTCTCACTAAGACTGTCTTTTGTTTGTGGTCCCAGGACTCCTGCTTAACCAAATCGGGGCTCTTCCATTTCGCGGCAAAAAAGGCCAGCAAACTCGCCCCCAGCAGTTGCGTCATATCATCCGGTCCGGCAAAAGCTTCAGTCACCAAATCGTATAGCGTTGTGCAGGTCATTTTCACAAAATCAAACTCGCTCTGTAAATGCACAATCGGCTTGGTCTCCAGTGAAATCAGGTTTCCCGGCGTTTCACCCGCGATGTTCACATCTTTATATGCCAGGCAAAAGGTTTCCAGTTTTTGATTATGCTCGGGCAAATCACCATGCACGACATGGGGATTGCAGGCGATGACATCACCTTTGCTAATCGGATAGACTGTACCGTTGACATCGTATTGTCCGCTACCGGCAAAGACAACCAGTATTTCCAAAATGTCTTCATGCTTGTGACTTTTTCGTGAAAAAAGGGTATTGGCGACACTGTCAATGTAGCTGACATAAGAAAGCTTGGGCAGGCGCTTGTCCGAAAAAATAGGATCGGCAGCTTTTTTGGTAAAAAATTGAATCATAACAGAATCCTTCGCTGCAACTGAGCATGACTTTGCTAGAAGCCCCATTTTAGGCTTCTAGCTCTCGTTTCTCTCTTAGTACCATTTTAGCGTAAACCGCCACAATTAGCGAAAGCATCCCTAAGGTGAGGTAGGCAACGAGCAGATTAAAGTGATTGACCAGCACCCCGGTCAGCATGGGTAAAAGGCTGATACCCAGGGCTACCAGGGTCTGATAGAAGGCCATCGCACTGTTGAAATTGCGTTTCGAAATCTCTTGGGTCGCTTCCCCCACGGCAAAAGACACCACCGATCCCGCAAAGATGCCGCCGATGACTTGCATCATCAGGAGTAGAGGCACACTGCGAATCGCCGGAACGGCAAAACAATAAAGAGCCATCAACAGATGTGCAGCAGGCAGAATGACTTTTGCCCCCAGCTTCTTAAAGGGCTTACTGGCACAAAGGAAGGAGAAAACAACCGAGGTCAGCATGAAAATGACATTCATGAGACCGACTTCCAAATCGCTGCCACCCAATTCTTTACAATACTGTGGCGAAAAAGATTGTGCTGTTGCCGAAACAAAACCGACTTGAAAAAAGCCGAAAACGGAAAAGCGCCATAGCCGTTTATTAAAGAGTGTCGCCTTGAGCGCCGGCTGCTCATTATCGCTCTCCGAACTCGTCTTGTCCTCGCTGTAGGGTTTTAGACTCAGTGCAAGCAAAGTGGCCAGCGTGCCGCAGACGACGCTGCTGATAACAACAGATGTCATATAACCATCACGGTATAAAAGCAGGCTCGTCAAGAATGCAAAGAGTACGCCCATCTGATTGGCTGCGCTCACCAAAGCCGTACCATGTTGCAGACTGCGTTTACTCAGGCGTTTCGAGAAGTCAATCATGATATTGACCCAAATGGCCGCCCCACACCCGGAAATGATATTGGCAATCAAATAACCGCTTACACTCTCAAAAAGCAGTCGTATCAACGACGCCACAACCGGAAAAGTTGTACCCAAGACAATCAACGCCTTATTTCTCGTGATTCGATCGGCAAAAGCCCCCAGCGGAATGCGTAATAATATCTGTGCATATCCATAGGCACCGGTCACGATACCGACCAGCACCGAACCGCACCCAGCAGTTTTAAAAAAACGCTCTGATAGGGAATGTAAACGTAAAGCGAAAACCAATAGAGCACAACCAGGATGAACATTTTGCCGGCATCATTTTCCCAGAGCCAGGCATTCTGCTTATTCATAATCACCGCGCTTTCAAATTTAAGAAATATTCTATGGCAAAAGCCAAACATGAAAAATCGAGAAACAAGACCCTTGCCTCTCGACTTTTCGCTCAGTAAAACAAGTATTATTTCGCCGCAGCGAGTCTCTTCGCTTTAGCAGCTGAACGTGTTCTGACTACGTCGACCGTTACTGCAACGATGATAACGGCACCGATAACGATTTGTTGCAAGTCACTGGAAATGCCCAGCAGGTTACAACCATTGCGGATAACAGTAATCATCATGGCACCGATGAGCGTGCCCCAGATGCTGCCTTTACCGCCGCTGAATGAAGCACCACCAATAATACAAGAGGCGATGGCGTCCAAGTCACCTTCGAGGGAGGCCAGGGGGACAGCGGAGTTCATACGGCCGACATAAATCAAACCGGCCATGGCACACATGAATCCTGAAGCGGAGTAAACAAAAAGCTGAATCTTGTCAGTATTGATACCCGCCAGACGTGTCGCTTCCTTATTGCCACCGAAGGAATAGATTTTTCTGCCTAATGCCGTACGGGTAAGGAAGATAAAGAAGAGAATAAAAATGACAATAACCAAGACAAAGCTGAAGGGAATTGAGATGACGCCCAAATCGAAGTCAAAAACACCAGGGAAGAGAACGGCTTTGGGGAAGCCGGCGATTGCAGCTGCACCCGTAATCAGCAAGGCCAATCCACGCGCGATGTTCTTAGTTCCTAATGTAGAGATAAAAGGGTGAGGCAGATGCAGTTTAGTCAACATCACACCATTGAGGAAGCCGAAGAAGGTTCCGGTAGCAAGTCCGCCTAAAATGAGTAAAACAGGATTGCTGATACCAAAGGACTTCATCAAGACGCCCATCACCGAGATGGAGATGGCTAGCAAAGAACCAGCCGATAGGTCAATACCGCCGGTTAGGATGACCAGAAGCATACCTGAAGCCATCAATGCAACAATCGGTGCCTGACGCAGGATGTTGGAAATGTTGGCACTCGACAGGAACTTACCACCCGTCGCTATGGCCAAGAGGATAATCAGAATAATTAAGGCCAGTAAGGGACCCAGTTTTCCGATAATTTTCTTCAATTGGTTTTCTTTGACTGCTACTTCGCTCATACTTTCACCATTCCCCATGCAGCGCGCATTATGCCTTCCTGATCAAAATCTTCATGGGCGTGTTCAATTTCACCCGTAATCTTGCCTTCACGCATGACAATAACGCGGTCGGCCATACCTAATACTTCCTGTAAGTCTGAGGAAATCATAATGACACACTTACCTTGTTCCGTCAGACTATTCATGACATTATAAACTTCTATCTTGGCACCGACGTCAATACCGCGAGTCGGCTCATCGAATATATAAATTTCTGCGCCGATATTAATCCACTTACCAATAACCACTTTCTGCTGGTTACCGCCGGATAAAGTGGCCACTTGGTAATCAACATCGGAGACCTTAATCTTTAAACGATCTACAAAACCGTCGGTTTTATCTCTCCGCAGTTTGTGATCGAGTAGAAAACCTTTTTTATCTTTGTCAATGGTGGTCAAAGTGACATTATTCAGTACAGAATCTTCTAATATCAGTCCTTCTTGTTTTCTGTCTTCCGTTAAAAATGCCATACCGTTCGCAATGGCATCGGCAGGACTCTTGATATCCACCTCTTTGCCTTTCACAAAAACCTTACCGCTCTCATATTGGTCTGCCCCGAAAATTGTGCGGAACACTTCCGTTCTGCCCGCACCAACAAGACCAGAGAATGCCAATAATTCACCGCCGTAAGCGCTGAAATTGATATCGCTGAAAACACCTTTTCTGCCAAGGTTTTCAACCCGTAAGAACTCTTCCTTTTTCTCATGGCGTGATTTGGGATAGAGATTGGTCAGGCTTCTGCCTACCATGTCCGCAATCAGTAAATCTTTGGTCATATCTTTAACATCTGTCGTACTGATATGCTTGCCATCTCTCATGACTGTAACAACATCACAAATTTCAAAAATCTCTTCCAACTTATGAGAAACAAAGATGATAGCGATATTCTGTTCTTTTAGTCGCTCGATGGTCTTGACTAAATCAGCCACTTCTTTTTCCGATAAGCTAGAGGTGGGTTCGTCAATGATAATCAAGCGCGAATTACGCAAAATCGACTTGCCGATTTCTATCGTTTGTTGCTGACCTACGCCCAGCTTTGAGCAAAGAGTATAAGGGTTCTCGTCTATGCCCAAACTGTTCATAATTTCAACAGTTTGTTTTTCCATTTCTTTGTAATTTAAAAGGGGACCTTTACCATTTTTGATATAAGCACCGACAAAGAGATTGTCGATGATATTCAAATCAGGAATAATATTCAGTTCCTGATACACGCAACCCACACCGGCCAACATCGCATCTCGGGGGTCTTTAAAAACTGTCTTCTTGCCTTCAACAAATATTTCGCCTTTTTCAGGAATATTTACACCGGTCAAAACTTTGATTAAAGTAGACTTTCCAGCCCCGTTTTCACCAATTAAGCCATGCACTTCCCCGGCTCTTACTTGAAGTGACATATCGTCCAAAGCAACCACTCCGGGAAAATACTTTGTGATATTTTTCAGTTCAAAGATTATATCGCCCATCTATTTACCATCCACTATAATCATTAACCCTAAGCACAAGGTTCGTGCTGTCTGGTCATGTAATGTCCTGAAAAAAGATCTGAATGGGGTTTGCACCCCATTCAGTCTCAAGTTTCATTGCGTCTTAGTTGGCGCCGGCTACTTTTTCTTCCAGGTCTTTCAGGAATTCTTCAGCGTTTGCTTTTTCTACAACGAGGGCACCCGAGTCGATACGGGCTTCAATGGTCTCGCCTTTGGCAGCAGCTACCGCATTTTGAACACCCAGAACGCCCATTTGGAAGGGGCTCTGCGCTGTTGAACCAAGAATTTTACCTTCGATGACTAATTCGGTAACAGGGATTGTTCCGTCAAAGCCATAGACGAGGGTCTCTGCTCCGGCAGCTTCGATAGCGCGTTGTGCGCCTTGAGCCATGGAGTCAGCGGTGGTGATGATGAGATCAATCTTGTCATATTTGGTCAGGAGGTCCTGAACAACATTTAAGGCTTTCTCTGATTCAGAGTCTGCCGCTTTGACTTCCAGAATTTCTGCGCCACCGGCGGTCAAACCATCAACGATGCCTTTTTCACGCTGATCGTGAGTCAGGTCACCGAGACGCCCGCGCAGCACGACTACTTTCGCGCCTTCGGGAACAACGGTCATGGCATAGTCAGCGCCGAGTTTACCGGCAGCTTCGTTGCCGGTACCGATAAAGCTGAGTTTTTTCTCAAAAGTCGTATCGGTGTCAACGGCCAGAACAGGAATGCCCTTTTCGTCAGCTTTCTGCAGAGCAGGCAGAACTGCATCTTGTGAGGAAGGAGCGAGGCAGAGTGCGTCTACGCCTTCACCAACCAAGGTGTCAATCATGTCGACTTGTGTTTGGATATCACTTTCTGCATTCGGTGCAATGAATTTCAGCTCAACACCGAGTTTGTCTGCTTCTTGTTGTGCACCGGCTCTAACCAGTACCCAATATTGGTCTGCCAAAGATTTCACAACGAAACCGATGGTCATCTTTTCGCCGCTCGGGGCAGCAGTCTCGCCTGCAGCAGCTGTTGTAGCACCGGCAGCAGCCGTGGTAGCATCGGCAGCAGCAGCTGTCGTTGCTGCGGTTGTGCTTGCTCCGCCGCATGATAATAGCAGTGTGGCAGTCATGGCCAACATCAGCACGGTCGAGACAGTTTTTAGAAATGTTCTTTTCATGGTGTTCCTCCTAATACCCTATAAGGGTTGATTTGCTTTATTTGGATCAATTCGTTTCTTAGATTTGTGCCGTGTTCAGTGATCACCTCCTTCTTGGATTGCCTTCGCTTCCTTTTGCCTCACATGGCATACAAGTAGCACAGCTTTTCGTTCATTATACAAATATTTCCTAATTTGCAAACATTTCTTGGCAGTTATTAATGATTTATCAAATATTTACCGATTAGTTTTAAGACAATTTATCTAAAACGAATATTATCACGAAATCCCGTTTTTTATAGACCCAGATCGTTTAGGAAGTCGAGACTTCTCCTTACATCAGCTAAACTTGAGCCCGAATTTCGGGGATCACGCTCCTGTTCAACAGTGACCCAACCCTGATAATTAATTTGATGAAGTGCGTCCCTTACCGAGGGGTAATCAATGGCACCGGTACCTATGGGACACATCACACCCATGGCACAGCCATCGAAAAAGTCAATGCTTTCAAATGCCATAACACGATCATAGATCTCTTGGTCAACATCTTTAAAATGTACATAGTCTAGGCGATGCGCATACTTGATTAACATTTCTGCCGGATCTACACCGGAATAATAGAGATGTCCCGTATCTAAAATTAAACCGCTCAGTTCAACCGGTAAATCCTCCAATACTTGAGCAAACTCTGATTCAAACTCAATATAGCCGCCGGCATGGGGATGAAGGACAGGACGTACACCGTACTCTTCCCAAGCCACTTGGCAAAAGTCTTTGATATTGCGCAACATGCTTTGATACTGATGATTGTCCAGCTTGGGGACTCGATCTTGATGACCGGAATGATTGCTTCTTTCAGGATGATAATAATCCATATAAGTCAGGTAGGGCGTAGGAAAATGCTGGCCTTCTTCTGGCTTAGCAACGGGCAGCTTTGTAATTACCTTACAGATGTCATGTACTTGTCTGATGAGTACGTCATGTTGTTCCGGGCTCACCAAATCAGCGAAAATTGTACCCACAGTGACCGTCATGTTGTTTTTTTCAAACTCCGCAGCGGTTTCTGCTGCGTCCAAGGGCATGTAGCCGTATGGGCCCAGTTCAATGCCTGCATACCCGGCCTGACCGGCTTCTTTTAATACCAACTTCCAAGATGGCAAATAGGGATTGCTTAGATCATCGACACCCCAACAGGAAGGGGCACACCCGATTTTAATGGCCATCACGTTCTCCTTTACTAGCAGCTCACTCTCCTGTAAAGCATCATTATTTGAGGTCTGAAAACGTTTACGAAGGCTATTCTACCAAATCAAGACTTTATGCACAAGATACAAAATTAATTTTTGCAGACATTTATTCACATTGACAGAGGAGCTACTTAACCGGAAAAAATATAAGTAAAGGGGCTTGCCTTTTGCATTTTCTACCTGCAATCGACCAGCCCCTTATTCAAAAGTATTAGTAGATTTTATTACACGAGCTTATAGCGTGACGCTACGACCTTCTTTAAGAGAACGTGTGGCTGCTTCTGCGATTTCCACTGAACGCAAGCCATCAATTCCTCCAACCATTAAATCCGCTTTGCCGTTGACGGCATCAATGAAATACTTGAATTGATCGAGGTAGGCACCGTTATAACGTTCCAAGAAGAAATAGGGAATGGTGTCGGTAATGACGGTGTCTGCGGTACTGATTTCAACGGTCGTCGGCTTATCGTTTTCAGCCTTCGCAACACCCTTGGATCCGAAAACTTCAACTCTCTGGTCATAGCCATAGACGGCTTGGCGGCTGTTATCGATGACACCCAAAGCACCGTTGGCCATTTTCAGGGTAACGATTGCCGTATCAATGTCGCCGGCTGTACCGATTTCTGGGTCAACTAGCACGGCGCCTTTGGCCGTCACTTCAACCACATCGCTGCCACTCAGGTAACGCATCATATCAAAGTCATGAATCATCATGTCGAAGAATAAGCCGCCTGATACTTTAATGTATTCAACGGGGGGCGGAGCCGGGTCGCGGGAAGTAATTTTGACGACGTGAGGTTCACCAATAGCACCGGATTTAACGACGTCTGCAACTTTTTTAAAGTTATGGTCAAAACGACGGTTGAAGCCAACTTGGAAAAGTACGCCTTCTTCCTCAACTACGGCCAGCACTTCCTTGATTTTCTCGATGTTCGCATCAACCGGTTTCTCGCAGAAGATGTGTTTTTTGGCTTTTGCCGCAGCGATGGAGATCTCGGCATGTGTATCTGTCGAGCTTGCGACAACAACGACTTCGACTTCGGGATCCGCTAAAAGATCCTGATAATCTTTATAAATCCCCTTGATACCTATGCCTTCGGCCCATTCACGTGCCTTGTCGATGTAAATATCGGCAACCGCCACAACCTCAGCCTCCGGGATCAGGTTGGTCAGATTCTCGACATGCAAGCGGCCGATACGCCCTGCTCCGACTACTCCGAATTTCACTTTACTCATAACGACTTCCTTTCTTCTTTGCAAAATATCTTTACTTATTTAGAAGCTCTTTTTCGATGCGCTCACGAGCGGCAACCGCTTGCTGCGCCATTTTGTCCGGAAATCCGAACATGGAAACACAGGCGATAGACTCGCCACCGACTTTAAATCTGCGTTTGGCAAAATCCATTTCACGCAGGGTTTCAAAAATGCCGTCAAAATCCACATCCCCCTCACCCATCATCAGATGCTGATGAATCGTCGCATCCACGCCGGGAGGGTTAACGATATAGCGGCAGTCCAGGGTCTGGTTAAAAGTATCGGCAAAAAGCACATGCGAAAGTTCTTCTCCGGCATATTTCAACATGTGGCGCACATCGCCTTTGCCTTTGTCATAAAAGAAGCCATGCGGTGAGCTATAAACATAAGTCAGGTAGTCGCTGCGGAAAGATTTAACCATGTCACAGGTTTCATCATTCAGCTCACAGAAATCATAAGGATGTGATTGGATTTCCATGCGGATGCCGTAGCGTTCGGCATAAGGCAAAAGCTCTTCGACCGAACGGAAGAACATACCATTGCAGCGCTCTTGCTGATGCGGGTCACCGGAAAGTTCTGTATTAATGACACTGACACCCATGTTGTTGGCAATCTGCATCATGCTGATCCAATTAGCCACTGCCATTTTCCGTTGTTCTTCGTCAGGTCCTGACCAGCGATAAACGACGATGAAGGATGAAATTTCCACACCGGTCTCTTTTAAAGCCTGGCGGTATTCCGCTTCACACTCTTTACTAAATAAAGGGTGTTTATAGAAAGGGTTAATTCGGGGATGGGGCGATTGTTCGATGTAGCGGTAACCCCAGTCAGCCACCTGATGCACCATATCGTTGATGCTCATTTGTTTTGCCAAAACATCGACATCAAATGCAATTTTCATTCATTCCTCCTACTTTTTTCCGCAGTCCTTCTGCACTAACAGCGATCCCGTAGATCAGCCAGAAATGCTACGAAAAATACTTATTCACATGCGCCGCTATTTTCTCTTTTGATGTGCGCAGGTTATCTTCATGGGACATTTCATAGTATTCAGGCCTAAACTCTTCGATGGTCGCCACACCGTCAAAGCCGATCTTGTTCATCACCGCACTAATCTGCTCATGGGGTACAGCCCCTTCACCCGGCCAAAGGCGATGCACATCAAACATGTTTCCGATGGGCAAATTTTCGGCATCGTTGACGTGATAGATAAAAATTTTATTTGGGTCAGCCTGCTCTAAGTCTTCAAGCTTTGATCCCATGGCATAAAAATGAAAGGTATCGAGCGTGATACCCACGTTGTCGCGCTCCGCTGCTTCGACCACTTTATAGGCCGTGCCAAATTGATTGATGGTACAAGTCGGGACCCCACAGAATTCCAGCGATACACGAATGCCATGCGGTTTAACCTTGTCCGCCAATTCGCGAATTCTTTTTACGGCCTCTTCATGAATCTCGTCCATGTGTACGAAACCGACGTCAAAGGTCGGCACGATAATCATGGTCTTCATGCCAATGGCATTACAAACTTCAATAACGAAATCAACATGTTCGTTAATTTCCTTTTCTCCCGCTTCATCACGCATATTAAAAAATTCTAAGGTGTTATAGGCCCAGGGTTTAAGATTGTGTGTATCGAACCACGTTTTTAGTTCATCGAGACTGTGTTCTTCGAGATAGGCTTTTAAACAATCAGTTCTGATTTCGATGTAATCAAAGCCGTTTTTCTCACAGGCTTCCAAGTCAGCCATCAGGGATTGCCCCTGGCATTTTAATGCGGTCGCTTCGTTAAATCCCAGTTTCATGTTTTTACCTCACTATAGCGTAAAAATGCATCGGCAAAATACTAATGGAAACAAATCAATTGCATATCGCAAACGTTTACAATCAGTATTTTAAATACTGATTCGCGCTTTGTCAATGACTAAAAAATCAATTAATAGGAGAAAAACACCTTCCGAAGCTTAATTACATTTCCAGCAAGGCATTAGTCAAAAAAGATTCTTTACAGCGGTAGGCAATGGCGGTGGATTTTGTTCCGTCATATACATCAGGACTCGCCTTTCGTCCTTCAAACACACAGGCACAAAATTCTTCCATGATATTGATATATGCGCCGTGCCAGCGGGTCACAAAATCCTGATAGCATTCCCTACAAACACCTCTGTCACTCAGAACCTCCACCAAGGAATCTGTCGGAACTGCTGCGATGCGAATGGTGCCGTGCGTGCCAACGATTTCTGTTTCGACAGCAGAACCATGTGCTGCCGTCCTCCCCGCAAACATAAAGCCCATGGCAGCGTTTTCGCATTGCAGCATGCAAGCCACGTTGTCTCCATCCTGCCACTCAGCATACTGCGGAAACTCGAAGCAACCACCGATAGCCCAGAGCTTCTTCGGTTCGGAAGCGGTCAACCAGCGGATTAAATCGATGTCGTGAATGGACATGTCGATGAATTGGCCGCCTGATCGTGGTGCAAAATTCAGCGTTCCTTCGATAATGGCTCGGGGGTCTTGGGAGTAGCAACGCACCAGGACAATTTTCCCAATATCACCACGCTCAATTTTTTCTTTGGCAATTTGATAGGAATGATCGAAACGGCGCATAAAGCCTAACATAAAGACCTGCTGTGGATGAGCCTCAATAATTTTTTCGGCTTCCAGACAGCTCTCAACCGTATCGGATAAAGGTTTTTCACAGAAAACATGTTTACCCGCTTCCATGGCGATCTTGATCATCTCGACATGGGAAGCGGTTCCGGTAACGATCACAACAGCTTCCACGGCAGCATTCCTACATAAGTCCTTGGGTTTTTCATAAACTGCTGTAACACCCAGTTCTTCCGCTACTTCTTTCGCTCTGGCAAAATTCCCGTCGCAAATAGCCACCAATTCCGCTGCCGGAATGCGGTTGGCAATGTTGCAGGCGTGCTCATAGCCCAGACGTCCGATCCCAATAATACCGATGCGCAGCTTTCTCATGAAGATATCCTTTCTTACACACAGAAATGCATGAAACAATTACTGCTTCTTTCTTAACAGAAAAGAGGGCTTTAGTAAATCGGCTTGCTGCTTGAACATTTTTTCATTAATACTTAAAAAACTATGTTGAAATAAACGATAGAATAGCTTCTTCATATGAAAAACTGTAGAAAAGCCAATTTTGTTTGACTTTCCTTCTTAAGGGTGATACCATACTCAAGCACAACAAATTGTGGTCACGCTCGTGTGGCGGAATCGGCAGACGCAGCGGACTTAAAATCCGCCGGACTAATAATCCGTGCCGGTTCAAGTCCGGCCATGAGCACCAAATTTAAGTGTATGATATCGCGGAGTAGAGCAGTTGGTAGCTTGTCGGGCTCATAACCCGGAGGTCGCGTGGTTCGAGTCCCGCCTCCGCAACCAGACTTAAGAGATCGGTTTACCGGTCTCTTTTTTTTGCCAAAGTGAGCAGTATTCGACTTGAAAATCAGTTCAATATATTGTTAACTAAGTTTATCTTTGATTGTTTCTTTTGTATGCTGTTTCGACTAAGTCACCATCCGCATCATGCCACTGCAGACATGCTTTTAAATATTGAGGGAAAAACCATGAACATGCATACAAAGAAATGGACTTTAATCATAATCTGTCTTCTGCTCGTGACATCACTGTTGATTCCCGGTAGGCTTCATGCGGCGGGTGCGCCGGTTCTTGTGGGCGCACAGAGTTTTACCACGATTGAAGAAGCCGTTCTTGCAGCCCAGGCGGGCGATACACTGCTATTAACAGGTGACATCAGCATTGATGCACCTCTTACGATTCCCGGAGATAAGCTACTCACAATTGATTTAGCGGGTTTCACGGTGACCTCAAACATTGATCAAGCAAACCTCTTCATGTTTAATGTCAGCGGAAACGGTACATTCAGCATGTCAAACGGCCAGCTGACTGCCGCAGATCTCAACAGCGACGGAAAAAGCGGAGCTGCTCTTAATGTCTCCTCAGCCACATTGAGTATCCATAGCGTCGAAATGTCAGGCTTCCATAGCACACAAGAAGGTGCGGCCATCTATTCCCGTTCTGCGAATGTTACTATCACTGATTCGTACTTCCATAACAACTCTGCCGTCTCGTATGGCGGGGCTCTCAGTCTAAGGCCTGCAGTGGTACCGGGCAGTACAGGAATCAGCATCAGTGACTCGACTATTGAAAACAATCTGGTTAGCGGACCCAATTATGCACATGGCGGTGGTATTTCTTTCGTCGGAAGCGGTACCTTTATCATGAGTAACAACACGGTTGCCAGTAATGAAGCACGTGTTTCCTCGCTAACCCATGGCTTTTACTGGTCGCATGGCGGCGGTATCTCCATTAGCGGGCCAGTAAGTTCAGGAAATATTGCCTATATCACGCTACAGAACAATTTGATTGCTGCTAACAGAGCACAACTATATGGCGGTGGGATATATTTCATGCTGAACAGCAGCGACCAATTGAACCTGGCCTCCGGTGTCTTTGAGAATAATGTCTCGGAATTTGCTGGAGGTGCCATTGATTATTCCGTTCATGGGCAGCCAACCCTCTACCTGGAAAATGCCCTTATCACCGGAAATCAAGCCATCACCGGTGCGGGTATCTGGGCTTGTCCTACTTCAAAAATTGAGACTTACTCGACACTGGGTGGTGCGATTATGCGCAACAGCTTACTGGACAGATACAACACAAGAGCCTCGGGAACTGATATTCGTTTTGAAGGGTCTGATACAATTTTCACCAATTATTTGCCCAATAATCCTGCTTATCATCAGGTGACGGTTACACCTCGTACTTATAACGGTGACCTAATGGATTGGTACGCTGATGAAATGGATGATTTATACGAACCAGGAGATTCAGTTGTAGCACCGGAATATTATACGGCACGCAGCACAAGCTTCGGTTTGTATGGTGAACTGCATGATCAAGCGTATGCAAGACTTGCCGGTGAAGCCAATCTCATTTTTCGGAACAACATCGCCGGTTTTCGCGGGGGCGCTATTTCAACAAACAGTGACATTACAATTGGCGAAGCCCTCGATATGGAACTGAAAGTCAGTAAACAATGGGTCGATGAAAATGATAATCCGCTCAGCGAAGGCATCGCTGATAGCGTTGACATACAGCTATGGCGTGTGGATGAAAATGGCGCAGAAATCCTCTTGGAAACAATTGGGCTCTCTGTCGCCAATCAATGGACGCATACCTTTACCGCTCTTCCAACCAAGGGCTGGGTCGATGGTGCCATTTTGAGTTTTGACTATAAGACGGTTGAGGCAAGAAGCTTAACAGGCTTCAGTACCGAATATACTACAAGCAGCATTGATGCCGGACACAGTGAACAGTTGATTAAAAACAAACGTAAAACAGGCAAACTGAAAGTAAGTAAAAACATTCAAGCCCCTGAGGGCAGTGAAGCATTGAACCAGATGTTTAACTTTACAGTGAGCTTAAGTGACACTTCAATTAACGGTGACTATGGCGAGATGAGTTTTATCGACGGGGTTGCAAATTTTTCTCTAGTCAATGCGTCTTCCAAGACCGCCAGCGGATTACCTGTCGGACTGACTTACACAGTCGCTGAAACGGAAGCAAACCAGAATGGGTTTACAACAAGCGTTGAAAACGCTGACGGAACGATTACTGAAGCCATCATTGCAGAAGTCCTTTTCGTTAACAGCTACACACCACAGGAAAGCTCGTCTGAAACGACTTCATCTGAATCAGACACTTCAACGGAAACGACAGCAAGCTCCGAAACCACAGCTTCAACGGAAGTTACTTCTGAATCTGAAAGCACTGCAACGTCGGAAGCTACGACAGTTACAGAAAGCACATCTGTTACGGAAAGCACTTCTGTTTCGGAAGCAAGCACAACAAGTGAAACAACATCGGCATCAGAAGGCACGACGCTTAGTGAGCCCACTACTGCTACTGAAGCAACGACAGCGTCTGAAAGCAGCACTGTTACGGAGACAACTACTGCCACCGAAACGACTGCATCAGCAGAAACTACCACTACCTCGGCAAGTACAACGGCGTCGTTAACCACCACGCATACTAAGTCATCTACTTCAACACATGAAACGACTACTACACCACTCACAACAAGTTCAACAACGACTACACTTGGCTCAACAAGCACGACAACGACGGCTCAAAACCCTCCCACTACAGTCACACCGGGGACCACAAGTACAAGTGCAACAAAATTTCCGCGCAGTGGTGAGACAGACGTTCTTGCTCCATGGTTGGGACTGCTCTCCTTGCTCGCTTGCTCGCTTGCTTGTTTCTAATCGGACTCTTTGATTACAGAAAAAGGAAAAATGAAAAAGATTAACCTGGCTATCTAAAACCTCGTGACAATCAAAAAAAAGAAGCGTTGTTTTAGAACGCTTCTTTTCATTTTGTTTGATATTTGTTACAAGCTTTACTTTTTATTAAAAAGTCCGCCAAGTTTTTCTTTCGCATCTTCAACCACATCACCGACTTTATCTTTACCGGCTTCGACCAAATCTTCCACCTTGTCTTTACCATCGGCTAAAACTTCTTCAGCTTTATCCGCAACATCTTTTTTCACTTTATCTAAATCGAACATGAGCAATCCTCCTTTGGATTTTGTTCCTTCATTATAGCAAAGCCGTCCCTCTCTGTGGCAAAAAGACAGCGGATAAGCGCGTAACAGAAATTGGATTTTTATTTTTGAAGTTCATCCAAAGACAGGTAATAAGCGGGAACAAAGTGCTCCAGAAAATAATTCAGCTCGGGCAAGTCCATGGCTTTTAGCTTTTGATGTGTTTCTTTTAGTGCTTCTGTGAACTCCCGGTTTCCAAGTCCTACCTCTTCCACGCACTTTAAAAAGGCGCAAAGACTGTCCGCTGCTTTCATCAAACGGTGACTCTCTTTCGTCACGGGATCACTAAGGTTCGGACTCAATAGTCTGACATATTCCGAACGAAAGTCCTCGGGCAGCATAGCCAGCAAACGGCCTATGGCTCTGTCCTCTACCAAGGTATAGGCTTGGCGTAGCTCTTCGGTCTGATATTTGATAGGCGTGGGCATATCACCGGTGATGATTTCTCCGGCATCGTGATAAAGCGCCAGAGAGAGCACAAATCCGGGATCGAGCGCTAAGCGCTCAGCGGAAAAATACTTATTGCGGATGATAACCAGTGCGTGAGCCAAGGCCGCCACCTGATAGCTATGCTCCATCACATTCTCGGAAGAGCTGTTGCGCATCAGTGACCAGCGATTGATCAATTTTAGCCTGCTCATCATGGCAAAAAAGGCAGTATCCATTTCACTCCTCCACGGCGCTCAGCTTGGCGGCATTGAGCAACATTTTTTTCGCTCTGCCGCTACCAAATTGCACCTCGATGATGGCATCTCCGGCTACAGGTTCCATATTCAGTATCCGACCTTTTCCGTAACGGGCTGACTCCACCTGCATCCCTATCTGTAACTGAGAAGCCTTGAGATAATTTCTTGACCCGCTATCCGCTGAGCCCTGCTTAGCAAGGCCTTTACCTTTGAGGAATTGCAAGGCTTCATTATCCAAGCCCTGAGTCGATCTCTGTAATCGACTGCTGCTTCCGGCTGCTACCCCTCCACTAAATGCTCCGACGTTTGGCCGCGATACTTGTTCGCTAGAATACGGCTTGGCAGCAAACGAGCCGGCACCGCCATAAGCACTTCCATAGGTACTGCTGTAGGCTGCCTGATCACCGCGACTGCTACCACCCAGTTCTTCGAGATACTTTTCGGGAATTTCCCTAACGAAAATGGATACAGGATTCGCCAAAGTCTGCCCATAAAGCGTTCTGCTTCTGGCAGTCGTAATATACAGCTTTAGTTTCGCACGCGTAATGGCGACATAAGCCAAGCGGCGCTCTTCCTCTAAGCCGCTTTCTTCAGACAAAGAGCGTGAACTGGGGAATACCCCGTTCTCTGCACAGACGAGAAAAACATACTTAAACTCCAGGCCTTTGGCCGAATGAATAGTCATCAAGCGGATGAAGTCCTCTTCACTGTTATCTAGATCCTGCTCAGAGTACAGGGCGGCTCTTTCCAAAAATGCCTGTAGGGCGGAACTGAGGTTTTGCTCCTGCGGCTGAGCCTGTTCCGGCGCTACCTGCCCGTCAAAGTCCAAATCAAACCCCGCCTCGGCAGGGCTAACGGCTGCATTATCCTGCAAATTAATCTGACTAAACTCCAGTGCATCTGAAAGCAATTCTTTGAGGTTTTCAATTCTTTCTGCGGCATTGTCTTTCCCCAAGGCACGATCTTCCAAAATCGCATCCAACAATCCGGAATGCTCTTGCACATGCTCGACATAGGCTTGAAAACTCAACTGATTGGCTTGTAAAGTGGAACGCATCTCGAAAATAATGCGTGCAAAATCCATCAGTTTATTCGCACTGCGGCTCAAACTGGGATAACGCGAGGCGCTTGCACAAAGCCGCAACATCGGCTCACCGGTCAGTGCGGATTCTCGTTGCAGCATTTCAATCGTAGTCTCTCCGATACCTCTGCGAGGATTATTGACTGCACGCAGAAATGCCAATTCATCTCGATCACTGGCGACCAAGCGCAAATAAGCGATGACATCCTTAATCTCTTTACGATCGTAAAAGCGTAATCCGCCATAAATGCGGTAAGGGATACCTTCTTCCCGCAATGCCGTTTCCAGGACACGCGACAAGGCATTAGCTCGATAGAGGATGGCAAAATCCGTGTACTTCAAAGATTTTTCGCGCTTGCGTCGCAGTAAAATTTCCCTGGCGATGTAGCGGGCTTCATCGAAATGGTTATTGGCGCGCACAAAAGTAATGGCTTCGCCTTCTTGAGCACCGGTCCAAAGTTTCTTGGCTTTCCTGCCTTTGTTATTGGCGATCACTGCATTGGCGGCGGAGAGGATAGTTTCCGTCGAACGATAATTCTGCTCCAACTTGATGGTCTTACATTTTCTATAATCTTTTTCGAAATCCAGAATATTACGAATATCTGCCCCGCGAAACGAGTAGATGGATTGGTCATCATCACCAACGACACAGAGATTCTTATGTTTCGCCGCAAGATATTTAACAATCTGATATTGTGCGCTATTGGTGTCTTGATATTCATCCACCAAAATATAGCGAAAGCGTTCTTGATAATACGCGAGGATATCATGGTATTGCCCAAATAGATTGACCGTATTCACCAGGATATCATCGAAGTCCATACAATTGGCTTTGAGTAAACGTTCTTGATAAAGCGCATAAAGCTGCGCTACCCGTTTATATATGGGATGGGACCCGACCTTATCCAGATAAGCCTCAGGTGACAGTAGAGCATTTTTGGCCGAACTAATCTGTCCCAAAACCATGCGTGCATCGAACTTCTTATCATCCAAGCCCTGCTCTTTCACCAATTGTTTGATCATTTGCTGGCTGTCCGCCGTATCGGCGATGGTAAAGCCGGAAGTATAGCCAAGTTCCTCGGCATGTCTGCGTAAGATTCTGGCAAACATAGAATGAAAAGTGCCTATCCACATGCGATCAGACACAGAACCGACCAAGCTGTTGATGCGCTCCTTCATTTCAGCTGCTGCTTTATTCGTAAAGGTAATCGCCAGAATGGCAAAAGGCGATACGCCTCTCTGCTCAATCAAGTAGGCAATGCGCCGCGTAATGACGCGCGTCTTTCCCGAACCCGCACCTGCCAAAATCAGCAGTGGGCCTTCATCATGCAAAACCGCCTCACGCTGCGGTTCATTGAGCTGCGCTAACAAATCCGGCCTTTCTCCGATAGGAAAAGTCGAAGATTGCGTCGCCGCAGATTGATCAGGAAATTGAAGCTCAAAGTTTTCCAATGTTATGCCCCTTTTAAAATCGTCATCGCTATTTTATCATAAGTCGGGGCAATAAAGAACATATTTTCTTTTTTCAAAAAGACTGTCTCCGACATCTTGCGATGTTGGAGACAGCCCTCATCTATCGTTATTCGACAAGCGCTCCAATCAGGGAGCGCAAGCCAAGCTTGTAAGCTTAATAGTTAGGTTCGATGAGACCGTAGTTGCCGTCTTTACGCTTGTAAACCAGACAGACACGATCCCCTTCTTCCGAAAGGAATAGCAGGAAATTGTGGCCCAGCATTTCCATCTGCAGACACGCTTCGTCTGCACTCATCGGGCTGATGTCAAAGCTTTTCTTACGAATGAGCTTCCCGTCTGAGGTCTCTTCCTCATCGATATCCGGTTCACTGACGGATTGTGTTTTCAGATATTCTTGCAAATATGCATAGTCATGAATGTTCTTCTCGAGACGCGTTTTATGCTTGCGAATTTGTCTCTCCATCACATCTATACATAAATCCAGCGCTGTGTATGCATCATCAGCAACCGTTTCAGCGCGATAGAAGTGACTCTTGATCTTCAAGGTGATTTCTACACAAATTTGTTCCCCTTCGGGACGTACTTTTACGGTAGCGGTGGCATCATCATTGAAGTAACGATCATACTTCTTAAGTTTGGCTTCTACCCTCTCTCTGAGCTGATCCCCTATTCTGACACCTTTTCCGGTAACATTAACTTTCATGTTTACCGCTCCTTTCCCATTCTATTTATGCACGGGTTAACCCGTTAACATCGTCTTTCATAGACAAGACCGATTTACGTGCCGTCTTATACTTATTTTATCCTTCTTTATGTGAAGCGACAGCCCTCCTTTTCCAGTTCGAGTTTGATTTTTTGTTTTGCCTTAAAGAAACGCCTCGCGGTACTATACAGTTCAGCTATGGCGCTAAAGCCGATTTTGACGATTTTTTTGGGATTAATGCTGTTGCTGCCCTTTTTCCTCGCGGCAAAACGAATATCACGATAAAAATGGGCGAGTCTGAGCTTGCGCGTTTCGGCCATTAATATGGCGTTGGGCAATTTGTTCAATGCTTCTAAAGTGGGCAAAAGCCTCTCCAAAACAGCCCTTTGATACAAACGGAAAGGTACGTTGGCGTCCTTTACCCAAACTCGGAAGAAAAGTCCCAGTAAAAGGCTGAGGACATGGGAGACAAAGACCCGCGACTTGCCGTCTTCACGCACTTTACGAAAGCCTGCGCAAACAGGAAAAGCCATGCGTCTCAGCCAAAGATCAGGAAAGTCCTCAGGCGAAGTTTGATTGTCGGAATCCGTTTGAAAAATATAGTCGGCGCCGGCTTCTAAAGCCAATTGATAGGCTTGCACCAAACTGGGGCCATGCCCTTTGTTAGTTTCGTTGCGATATAGCAGTTGCGGCCGATCTGCCTGTAATTCTGCCAGCAGAGTACTACTCTTGTCTTGGCTGCCATCATTGATAATTAATAAACGACTATTGGGGCCAGCACACGCCAGCATGGGGTACCAGCCACTGACCAGCTCGTGGAGATTCGCTTCTTCATTGTAGGCGGGTATCACAATATAGAGCGTGTCACCAACGGTCATTTTGCCACCTTTCCACCCCATTCGTGTCAGAAAAAGTTCTTGGGGGGCTGAGCCGAATTATCAGAAACAAAAGGTTTTCGGCATCAGTTATTGTGTCATAAGTATAGCATAAGGGGGCCAGTGACAGTAGAAAAAGAGAGCGGATAATGTGACAGAGCAGTTCCCCGATTACCTTTATACCTGGGCTTGTTTTGCCTATACTGTTCTTGTGAAACTTTCGCAATAGTCACAGGCTTGCGCGAGAACCGGCATCAAATAGAAAAAGGGGGCAAGACCATTGCAAAAGTATCGTTGCACGTATTGCGGTTACATTTACTATGAAGAGGAAGGCGAATTTGCTCTGGGCATTCCGGCAGGTACCCTCTGGGATGCGCTTCCTGAGGACTGGGTTTGCCCCATCTGCGGCGCCGGTAAAAACGTGTTTATTCAGTTGTAAACTTTCGGGATTTTCATGACTCTGCAAGACTCCGTTCTTTATCCGTCGCGGCTTCCGGGGTCTGCATGATTCCGCGTTTGTATTCGTAGAATAGCGATTTTCCGGACAAAATTTCCAAGGACGTGGTTGAAAGCAACACCGGACAGCTGGCGGACAAGTCTCGAGGCTGTTTATAGCCCACTTTTTACAGGGATGTGGTGGCGACGACCAAACAGACGTAATTATTGTCCAGAAAACCCTGTTTTGACGTTGCCCATGACCTCAAAATCATTGAAATGACCACATCCCCGGAATTTCTGTCCAATTTAATGGGTACGCTCCATACGCTCCAATCCTACAAAGAATATCCGATTTAAGCGCATTCCATGATGCTCGAGCAGAGCGCGTCAACGACCACTAGTCGGACGCGCGCGATTTGATTTGTCGCCATTTGACCAAGAGCGACACCGCCCCCACACAAAAAAACTGCCTCGCGAGCGTTTATCACACTCAGGAGGCAGCCCTTTTACTATTCAATTAGAATCGGAATTCTAAAAATTCGATTTACTCTTCGTCTTTCGCTGCAACATATTTCAGCAGGTCGACGACACGGTTGGAATAACCCCATTCATTGTCATACCAGGAAACAACCTTGAAGAAGCGTTTTTCGCCTTTCAGGTTATTCTGCAAGGTTGCGAGGCTGTCATAGATGGAGGAACGGGCATCGTGAATGATATCTGTGGATACAAGTTCTTCGTCGGTGAAGCCGAGGACGCCCTTCATGTAGGTTTCGCTGGCTTTCTTCAGCAGGCTGTCGATTTCTTCGATAGAGGTATCGCGCTCGGCGGTGAAGGTCAGGTCAACCACAGAGGCGGTGGGGACGGGAACGCGGAAGGACATACCGGTCAGTTTGCCTTTGGTGGTGGGCAAAACTTCACCGACGGCCTTGGCGGCACCGGTCGTGGAAGGGATGACATTGATGGCTGCTGCACGGCCGCCTCTCCAGTCTTTCTTGGAGGGACCGTCAACGATTTTCTGGGTCGCCGTATAAGCGTGAATGGTGGTCATCAAGCCGGTCTCAACGCCGATCCCCTCTTTGAGCAAGACGTGAACGACAGGGGCGAGACAGTTGGTGGTGCAGGATGCATTGGAGATGACATGATGTTCTTTGGGATCATATTCATTCTCGTTGACGCCCATAACGAAGGTCTTAACGCCACCTTTACCGGGGCTGAAATGATAACTTTTTTAGCACCTGCTTCCAAGTGTGCACCGGCTGTATCCAAAGAAGTGAAGAGACCGGTTGACTCGATAACGTAATCAACGCCCAGCTCTTTCCAAGGCAAATCGGCAGGATTGCGTTGTGCCATAACACATTTAACTTCATCACCGTCAACGACAATGATGTCATCGGCTTCCAGATCCGGGGAGCTTTTCTTCGAAGTAACTTCGTGGTCAAACTTGCCCTGAACCGAATCATATTTCAGCTGATATGCGAAATATTCTGCATCTGTCGTAACATCCGTAACCGCAACGACATCGACTTCTTTACCGAGCAGACCCTGATCACAGAGCGCTCTGAAAACGAGACGACCGATACGACCGAAACCGTTGATACCTACTTTTATTGCCATAAAATCCTCCTCAAATTTCTGCCGTGAGGCAGAATAGCTTTTAAGATTGTTACGTAAACCGTACCCACAGATTATAACAATTAAATGACAAGATTCAAACTTTTTTTAGCGAAGACGAGTCGGCGGAGTTTTGCTATACTTTAGAAAATCGGCAAAAGCCTGAGGTAAAGGAATTCGGATGGATACAGACAAACATCCTCAAGATAAAAACGTAGCAGAAAAACCAATCCTGCCCAAGATATCCGAACTGGTACAACGCTTACCGGCTGAAAACAAGGAAGCGGATGTCGGTGAGTTCATTGAAGAAATCAGAAAAAGCTCCGATCTACCGGAGGATATTTTTTCTGCGCTTAACGAAGCGCGTTCACGTATAAAAATGGACATCCCCGACCCACCGGCAGATCTTTGGGACAGTGAACTTGAGGAGCTTTCACGCCTGCCCGGGCAGCAAGACCCCTTGGCTATGGCTTTGCCATCAGACAAGCTCAAACGTCAGATAGTCAACGCGGCTGACCCGATTCAGGCTGATGCTGGCACCTATTCCGTCTTTGACGACGACAGCACCATAGGGGAACTTTCTGATAAGAAGGCGAAAATTGAAGATTTGGATCTTTTCAAAGAGTTACCGCCACATGCCTTACTTGCGGATTCTGCAGCGGACGGTACCAGCGATAAGGCCCAAATCTACGTGCCTCAAGCTACAGATGCGGCTGCCGTAGCAGACACAACACAAACCGCGTGTGAGTCAGATACGCTGACTACTGCAGAGAGTGAGATTGCGTCCGCTACAGAGCCTGAAAGCGCTACTGCCGAAACAGATAAAGATGTCGAAAAGAAAGACGACTCAGAAACGACTGAGGAGGTCGCTTCTGATGTGCAAGCCCCTCCTGCAATTGATGAGGCTGCACTCGCCGAAACAGCAAAGAAAAAGAAATGGCGCCTCAATCCCTGGAGTCTCTTTTTTGGGAAGAATAATCTGGTCGATGCCACCGCGACACTGATTTTTATGCATGCCGTCCTGCTTTTGGGGCTTGAATTGGCTTGGAAGCAAATGCCGCAGCAGTTTTTTGGGATCAATAAGACGGGTTTTGCCGGTTTTGTTTTAGCGACAACAGGCATTCAGGTCTTAACTTTGCTATTCCCCATGTTTTTATCATTTAACACTTACCGCCTGCCCAGTGGCACAGTGATGGGTAAAACAAAAATCGACAGGCCGATGATCCTGGCCTCGCTACTTTTGGGCGTACCCGCCGCTCTTTTCTTCAATGGGATCAATAATCTCTTCACTTATCTGATGATCAGTTGGGATTTGCCCTTGCCGACGAATATTTTGCCAACTTGGTCAAGACCCGAAGGTTTCGTTAATTTGTTGATTACTTTGCTGATTGCCGCATTGGTGCCGGCCATGCTGGAAGAGTTGTTTTTCCGCGGTTTTCTGATGAAATCGCTGTATGGCTTGGGTGGAAAAAAACTCGCCATCGTGCTTTCGGCCCTGGCTTTTGCCCTCTATCATAATGACCCGCTTTTCTTGATCGGTCCTTTTGGCGTGGGTATCCTGCTGGGTTATTTACGTAAGAACACCGAAAGTGTTCTTCCCACGATTTTGACGCATCTCAGTATAAATCTGGCGACGTTTTTGCTTGATCCCGTCCTGCCCCGCTTCAACGCCCAGATGATTTTGCTCTTCCCTGCCGACGGGCAATCCAACCTGATGGCGAATATCGTAGCGACGGCCTCTTCGGGGATTGTCTTATTCTTTATCTACCGTTTCATTAATTTTAATCTGGTACACAGCCGCGCCTATACCGGCTTTACAACCGGGCGCAGAGCCGCCATCTATGGGCGAAACCGTCAGCATAAGGAAGCCGTACTGACCAGTCCGGACCGGCACTATAAAGTTCCGCCGCTAACGCTGGGCAACTACATTCGTTTTTTTGCTGCTATTGCAGTTTGGATATTCAGTCGATTCTTAGCATAATTGCTTTAAACGCATCGGTAAAAATTAAAACATTTGGTTTGAGACGCTGCACGGCCTTATTCCCCTGCGGTAGCGCTGCGTAAAAAGCTGCCCGGATCAAACGGCTTGTCACAGAAGAGCAGGTATTCCTGCCCCGGATGCGGCGTTGCTTCAATCTTCGCCCCACTACAATCCGTCAGGGCATGAATCGTCAGACGTTCGGCCGCTTGGCCTTGCGGTCCAAAAACGGCAACGGGTTCCGTAGCTTCCAGCTTATTCATCTGCCACATTTTGTGGCAAAACACCCCCTGCCGCTCAAGCGATTCGTCGCTGACCGTTTCTATAACCCGTGCCAGTACACGTGCCGGTCTGAGATAATCCTGAGCTGCCCCGATTTGCGCTTCATTGCGTGGATCGTCGAAGTAAAAACCGCTGGAATATTCGCGGTGTACCAAACGCTCCAACTCTTGCAGCGGCCACTGTTCCACCGGGGCAGCGGGGTCTTCCAGGTAACGGTCACGCACGTAGCGATAGGCCTTGCTCGTCACCGCGGTATAATACAAACCCTTCATCCGCCCTTCGATTTTAAAACTATCAATGCCGGCTTCAAGCAACTTAGGGAGATGTTCAATCATGCAGAGATCTTTCGAGCTCATCAGGTAGGTCCCGTTCAGATCCGTTTCCAGGGGCAGCGGATCGGTATCGACACGGCCCACTTCCTGTAATTGGTATTCCCAGCGACAGGGTTGTGTGCAGGCACCGCGGTTAGCGGAGCGGTCGTTAAAATAGGCTGAAAGCAGACAGCGCCCGGAATGAGCCAGGCAGATGGCACCATGTACAAAGCACTCCAGTTCCAGCGAATCAGGTACAGCGCGGCGGATATTTTTAATTTGTTCCAGGCTGAGTTCGCGGGATAGGACAATGCGGGTCGCGCCAGCCTGGTGCCAGAAGCGGCAAGCGGCGGCATTACTGACATTGGCTTGAGTACTGATGTGTAAGGGAAGTTCCGGTACGGCATCCCGTAGGCACTGGAAGACCCCTGGGTCGGCTACGATGGCCGCGTCAAAGCCGTCGTCGAAGAGCTTTTTGCCATAACGCTTAATCTCTTCAAACTCCTGATCGCGCGCCGTTGCATTGATGGTCACATAGGCTTTACAGCCCTTGGCATGGGCATATTGGGCAGCCCGGGTCAATTCTTCGTCCGAAAAGTTCTTACCGGCGGCACGCAAACCAAAGCGCTGACCGGCCAGATAAACGGCCTCAGCGCCGTATTGTACCGCTGTTTGCAATTTCTCAAAATTGCCTGCAGGGGCTAAAATTTCCGTTTTCTTGCGCAGCATACTCTTCGTCAAGTGCTCTGCTCCAAATTAAGGATTATTCACGATGGGATAGAAATATTGATCAAGATTAGCCTGATGCTGATCCAAAGTTACGGCAAACGCATTCTCGCCGCTTCCGTCACCCTTTGCCACGAAATAATAGTAATCGTAGTTTTCCGTGGAAGGATAGAGGGCTGCTTTGATCGCATTGATGCCCGGTGAACAGATAGGACCGGGAGGCAAACCCCTATTTATATAAGTATTGTAGGGGTCGACAATGTCCATGTCCGTCTGGAGAATGACATATTCACTGGATAAACCGGCGCGATTACGAATGTAGTTGATGGTGGCGTCCGATTGCAGCAGATCGCCGTTGGCCAAACGGTTGTGGAAGACGCGTGAGACTTTGCGCTGGTCGTCGAAGAGACCGCTCTCTTTCTGAATAATCGAGGCCAGCGTGATGACTTGATCCATGGTCATACCAATGGCGGCGGCTCGGTCATGCAGGTCCTGGGTAATCTTGTTTTCGGTGTTGTTCAGAAAGGTTCGGGCTATGGTTTCTTCATCGGAGTTCATATCAAAGAGGTAGGTGTCCGGAAAGAGATAGCCTTCCAAAGCAAAATCGCGTTTGCCGGTACCTGAAGCGTTAAAATCCTGACTCAGCGAAGGGTTATTTTTAACTAAATCATAGTCCGTTAAACCCTGGCCAGTGCGCATCAGATTGTCCAATTCCGCTTCATCGAAGTTGACTTGATTCTCTTTGAGGATGACTTTAATCTCTTTATAACTGACTCCTTCCATAAAGCGAATGGTGCGGGTCGCCGGCTGCTGGCTCAGCACAAACATGACCTGGTCATAACTCATGTTTTTTCTGACAAAATGTGTGCCATATTTATAGGATCCATCAAAGCCATTAAATTTCGAGAAAATGGTAAAGACCGTGGCATTGTCAATGACGCCCAAATCTTTGAGCTTCTTGGCAATCGTGCTGGTACTGTCACCTAGAGAAATGTACACCATGATGCTGCCCGGACTGTCCTCGTTGGGGATGACATTCTCTTCCGGTCTGACACTGGAGGTCGGTGACGTAGGTTTACGTGTAGTCGTTGGCAAAACATTCCCGTCCTCATCCGTCGGCAGTATGGTCATACCAGCCTCGTCGGTCGGATAAGGCGTGGGCGTTGGGCCTGCCGCAATTGATTCCGAAGCAGCCAGAACCTGGGCTTGATAGCCTTTGTAGCGCACGTCTTGATTAAGGATATATTGGTAACCAAAAAGCAAACCGGCGCCAAGGGCTAGGACAATTCCCAGCACGACAATCACCGCTTTGATGGCAAATTTTATTTTTTTCGAAAGCACGCCCGGCTCCTCGCTTATTTCTTCCTGGAAACGGCTTTGGCTCGTTCTTCCGAGTTCAGCAGTCGTTTTCTCATGCGGATGCTTTTGGGAGTCACCTCCACCAACTCATCGTCAGCAATAAATTCCAAGCATTGCTCCAAACTGAGTTGGGTGGGCGGTACCAGACGCAGAGCATCATCAGAGCCCGCAGCCCGCATATTGGTTACATGTTTTTTCTTACAGACGTTAACGACGATGTCTTCATTTTTGGGGTTTGAACCAACTATCATGCCTTCGTAAACTTCTGTACCGGCTCCGATGAAAAGCGCTCCGCGGTTCTGTGCGTTGTACAGACCATAGCTCACAGCGGTGCCGCTTTCCCAGGCGACCAGGACGCCGTGACCACGCATTTCGATCTCGCCTTTCCAAGCCTCAAAGCCTGAAATAACGCTGTTCATTATACCATTGCCCTTAGTGTCGGTCAAAAACTCGGTGCGATAGCCGATGAGCCCGCGGGAGGGAATATTGAACTCTAAACGACTGTAGCCTTTGTCCGGAGGCAGCATGTTTTGCAGTTCTGCCTTGCGTTGTCCCAGCTTTTCGATGACCACGCCGACAAACTCTTCCGGCACGTCAATCATGACGCTCTCCACCGGTTCACAGGCCACACCGTCGATCTCTTTGACGATGACCGTCGGTTTTGAGACCTGGAATTCGTAGCCCTGTCTGCGCATATTCTCAATGAGGATGGAGAGATGAAGCTCGCCTCTGCCCTTGACGACGTAAGCATCCGGCGACTCGGTTTCTTCGAGGCGCATGCTGACGTTGGTCTCCATTTCTTTAAAGAGGCGTTCACGTAAATGCCGTGAGGTCACAAACTTTCCCTCATTGCCGGCAAAAGGACTGTTGTTGACCGAAAAAGTCATCGCGATCGTCGGTTCATCAATATTGACAAAAGGCAGAGGCTCAGGCGCATCGGGCGGACAGACCGTATCGCCGATGTTGATTTCGGGGATACCCGCCACACAGACGATTTCCCCTGCCGTGGCTTCAGCGATATCCACGCGATTAAGACCTTCGTAACGCATCAGTTTTGCCACTTTGGCCGAGACGAGCGAGTGATCATCGTAGCCGCAAACCACCACGCTTTGGTTTTGTTTAATAACACCGCGCTCGATACGACCAATGGCCAAACGACCGATGTAGGGATTCGATTCGATGTTGGATACCAGCAACTGTAAGCTACCTGAGGCATCGCCGTGGGGTGCAGGAATTTCATCGACGATTGCATCCAATAAGGGCAAAATATTCTCCGCCGCTCCTGACAAGGCTTCTTGCATATCGGCTGAAGCAAAGCCGTTGCGAGCTGATGTATAAAAGACCGGAAAATCCAGTTGCGCGTCGTCCGCCCCCAGCTCGATAAAGAGCTCGAGTATCATGTCCTCGACCTCTGCGGGGCGAGCATCCGGGCGATCGATTTTATTCAGTACCACTATCGGTTTCAGCTTGAGCTCCAAGGCTTTGCGCAAGACAAAGCGCGTCTGTGGCATAGGCCCGTCGTAGGCATCGACGACCAAGAGTACGCCGTCCACCATTTTCAGTACACGTTCCACTTCGCCGCCGAAATCGGCATGTCCGGGCGTGTCGACCACGTTGATGCGGTAGGCGCCGTGGGCAATTGCGGTGTTTTTGGCCAGGATGGTGATGCCGCGCTCACGCTCGATATCGCCCGAGTCCATCACGCGCACATTCACCTGCTCGTTTTCGCGAAAGGTACCGGATTGGCGCAGCATGCTGTCGACCAAGGTTGTTTTGCCGTGATCGACGTGGGCAATAATGGCGACGTTGCGCAGTTGCTCCGCCCTGACTTGCTGGCCACGAGCCACGGTCTGTTTATTCTTTTCAATCGCCATCGCGGATGAGGCCGCACGTGCCGCCGCCAGGCTACTGTAGCCCAGTAGCTGGGCCTCGCTTTCGCTCATATTGGCGCTAAGCTTCGTTTCCGAGGCGGTAACGGCTTGATTCGCTGCTTGCTCTTTTGACATGAATTATTTCCTTAATACTTAGATTCACCGCTCAGCGGTGTTTTTCTTTTTGCCTTGAAAATCGGCCTCACGCTTCGATTTTTCGCGCAGGGTCAGTCGGATCGGCGTGCCTGCAAAACCAAAATTTTTACGGAACTGGTTTTCCAGATATCGGTCGTAGGAGAAATGCAACAACTCGGTTGAGTTGACAAAGAGGATGAATTCTGGGGGCTGGACCGCCACTTGGGTGGCGTAGGCAATTTTGAGTCTTTTGCCCTTATACTGCGGAGCCGGAACCATCGCCTGAACTTCGGCAATAAATTCATTAAGCACACCGGTGCTGATGCGTTTCGTTGCTTCGGCATAAACCTCGTTAACACTCTGATAGATTTGCATACAACGCTGACCGGTCAGCGCCGAAATGAACAAGACAGGCGCATAATCCATAAAAGCAAAACGACTCAGCAAACTCAGCCTGAACTTTTCCTGTGTATCGTTCTCCTTCTCAATCAAGTCCCACTTATTAACGACGAAGATTGTGGCTTTACCGGCATTGTGCGCCAAACCGGCAACTTTCGTATCCTGTTCACTGATACCGCTCTCCGCGTCAATCATGACCAGGCAGACATCGGCTCGTTCCACCGCGGCAACGGCACGCATAATGCTGTAGCGCTCCACGGCATCGCTGATTTTCGACTTGCGGCGCATTCCCGCCGTGTCAATGAAGACGTAGCGACCAAACTCATTCTCAACCACAGAATCCAGCGTATCGCGCGTTGTCCCGGCCATATCCGATACGATGGCACGGTCTTCACCTGCCAGTCGGTTCAATAGGGAGGACTTGCCTGCATTCGGTTTGCCGATAATGGCGACACGAATTCCGCTCTCTACCTGGTCTTCTTCCGTTAAAGGCGGGAGAGCATCCACCACCGCATCCAGCAAATCGCCGATGCCTAAGCCGTGCAGTGAGGAGACAGGATAGACCTCACCCAAACCGAGATTATAGAACTCATAGGCTTGTTGCGGCATGGGGCCCGGTGTATCACATTTATTAACCACCACAAAAATCGGCTTGGCTGCTTTGCGCAGCATCGTCGCGATGTCCTGGTCGGCTGCGGTCATACCGTCTTTGACGTCCACCATCAGCAAAACCACATCCGCCGTCTCAATGGCAATGTCCGCCTGTATACGCATCTGTTTCAACAACGGCATATCGCTGGCCGGTTCGATACCACCGGTGTCTATCAAGGTAAAGCGCTGTTGCAGCCATTCTACTCTGGCGTAAATGCGATCCCTGGTCACTCCCGGTTGATCGTCCACAATCGCGATGCGCTGTTTGGCAATATAATTAAAAAAACTGGATTTACCGACATTAGGCCTACCAATGACGGCTACAACGGCATCTCTCATAAGTACGCCTCCTTTCTTTGTGGCAAAACAGTCTCCGCCTCTCTTAATTCGCTTCTATTATGCCTCAAATAGGCTTTCTGCTTCCATGAAAAAGCAGCGAGTCAAAACATCCCGCTGCTCCAAAACACAGTTTCTGAAACCGTGCTCCTCATTCCCCTATAAATGAAATTATTTCGCTTCTTCGACTTCGACAACGGCTTTGCCGTCATAGTAGCCGCATGCTTTACACACACGGTGTGACATTCTTAGGGTGTGGCATTGCGGGCACTCGCTCAAATTCGGGACACTCAGTTTCCAATTGGAACGATGTCTGCGAGAACGCGCTTTTGACCATCTGCTTTTGGGTGTTGCCATCTCTGTTTCCTCCGTCCATCCTCTGTAAACGCGCTTCTCAAGGCTTTACAGTAATTTCTTCAATTTGGCAAAAGGATTTCCGTCATCCTCTGCCTCCTGCGCCGCGCAGCGGCAGCTTTTTTCGTTCAAATCCTGTCCGCAATGCGGGCAGAGCCCGGCACATTCCGCACGGCACAAAACTTTTGTCGGAACGACTGCAATCAAACGTTTCAACAAAAGCCCCAAGACGTCGATATGTTCCCCACTGTAAAGCTCAACCTCGTCTTCTTCGTCGTTCGCATAGTCACCCTCATTCCAGAGCGACAGATTGCGTTCTGCGACAAAGAAGTCTCTGACCTTTGTGGTCAAGCGCAGTGTGCAGGTTTGCAGGCAACGGGCACAAGGAACTTCGGCGCCAACCTCCGCTGTCCCGCTTAGCTTTAGAAAACCGTTTTCTAAATGTCTGAGCTGTCCGTCAAAGTGTAAATCTCCCTTGGCCAGCACGCCGGGGAAAAACTCTCCAACCTCACTGTCAGGGATTGTCAGCGTGAGGGGCATCTCCTGATCTTTGCGCCGAATCAGCGTTTTCACAGATACTTGCATGATCAGCCTCCTCAAATACGTCAGCTATTATTACCGATAGTTTGGCTTTTGTCAATCAGCACACTGCCTTGGTTTTCTGGCGACAGCGCTTGGATCCCAGTCCGTCGTGGTCGGGTTTCGGGCGACAGCACTCCATTGAGTTTTGTCAAAAGGGGGGTTTCGGGCCAATTTTTCCAGGGATGAGCTTGAAAGCGCCTATAAACAGCTGTTGGGCATGTCAAAAGACTATTTTTAGCCCACTTTTTACGGGGATGTGGTGGCGGTCACCACACAGTCGAAATTATTGTCACCAAAACCCTAGTTTGACGCGTGTGAAGAGCCTCAAATCCCTAAAATACCCACAACCCCGTAATTTTTGTCCGATTTCAGCTCATTCAAAAAGAGCAGGGCGGCAGGCGGCTACACCAAGCTATCCATACATCAGCGGCAGCGTCCGTAAATCATCATCCGGGATCGCGTTTTGCAAAACAGCGGCTTGATGCGGCAGAAAATCACTTTCTATGGCACAGATATCCAACGCATTGACTGCCTGTAGCAAAGCCTCGCAAAGCTCGGCAATCAGCCCTTCCGTTTCAGCCACCGCCCCAGCAGCTGCGAGATCAAATAAACTCAACTGCATAAGCCCCTCATAAGCTGCAGTCCAGCCCTCCAGTTCCGCCATGCTGCGCGCTGCCCACTTATAGTAAGGTCTATACTTAAACGAAAAGAGGTGCACGGCTGACATATACAGTTGTGTGAATTCATTAAGCGCATATCGCGCGCCTATCCAATCGCCGCGTTGCAGACAGCGCGGCAGATTATACTGCCCCCTGGCCAATGACCGCCAACCTGGCCGCAATTTTTTTCAGTCTCACGGGTTCTGGATAATAGACCAAAAAGCCCCTGCGCAAGGCTGAAAACTGACCAAGCCGATCTTCGAAAACAGCCCCATTCGTCGCTGTAGCTAAAGCGCTTTCGGGAAGAGCTAACCACTCTCTGTTCCTAGCCGGTAAAGTCGCTCTGCCCAAGAGTCGCTTGTAGAAGGACTGCCAGGAAACAGGACCCACCCGTCCTGCCGCTTCAGGCATCTCCAGCCGCTCGAAACCGGCATATGCTTTAGGCAAACCGCGGTATAAGCGACTCAAACGCTCAGCATCTATACGCGCATCCTGCTCATCAAACCAGAGGGCGACACCGGGCCCCCAGTCATGGTCCCGTGACAGCGCATCGTCAAAGCCAAAACAATCCGAACCCTCGCCTGCAAGCCCGCAGGCCAGCACGGATAAGAGCGGCTCACCGTCATCAAGACGCAGGCTCTCCAAAGCGGGACGCACCACATCAAAATAGTAGTGACGGCACAGATCTAAACCTTTGACCTCCGCCTGCCCGGGCTCAGTCGTGTGATTCATTCGCACACTGCTCCGGACTCCCCTTCAGCCCCATTAGGCTGCGCTTTACATGCACCGGGGCCAAAACGTTCCAGCAGGATAGCAATGTTTTTCTGCATCATTTGGTATTCGTGGCTTTCGCCGTAATTGGCTTTGATAATGTCCGCCGCCGCCTGAAAGGACATCAGCGCATCCGCGTCGTTATCCGCCGCTTGCAGGCTGCCTTTTGCCGCAAAGAGCGCGGCCTGATGGTAATCACCGGGGAAATGCGTCTCAAAAATCTCCGCTGCCAATGCCAGCAGTTCATCAGCCCGCTCCCGCTGACCGATCTTGTTCAAGAGAATGGCTAAATTCGTCTGGGAAATGGCCACAGGCAAAAGCAAACCCCTATCCTGCAACTGCTCCAAAGCCGTCAAGAGATACTCAATCGCTTGTTCGCTCTGACCCAGCTGCTCATACACCAAGGCCAAATTATTAAAGACACTGGCATAGCCATAGGCGTCAAAAGCATCAAGCTCCTGATAAAGCGCCATGGCCTTCTGAAAACTGGCCAGGGCATCGTTATTACGCTGTGCCATACGGTAGGTGCCACCCAAGTTGTTATAGCTGATCGCCAGCTCCTCGCGATGCTCACCATCAAGTTGCGACAAACTCGCGATGGCCGCCAAAAAGGCCTCTTCCGAATCATCGAATCGACCCAGGCCACGATAAAGTGAGCCCAATTCATTTTTAGACCAAATTAAAAGGTCTTGTGCCTCCGCTGCATCATTGATGCTTTCTGCCTCGTTGGCCTTAGCCAACAAAAAATGCTCGATTTTTTCGGGATTCCCGCTGCCATAGAGAGCGTCCAGTTCCCGGTAAAGTGCCGCCGTATCCATAGATTAATTCCCTTCCTCTGCTTGTTCACGTTTGATATGTTGCATGTTCTCGGCTATCAGATTGATACCGGAATCCAGGCTCTCTTGCACATGGGCAGCCAGCAGCTGCAGCGTTTTTAAAGAATAAGTCGCCAACTCACCGCGCAAGTAGGTTTCAAATGAGGTCGCATAAGCCGAATCTTCACTGCTATGAATCGGCCGCACCCCTGATTTCCCTGTCACGGAGGCACTGTGGTCTTCATTCCAAATCACATACTGCAGGGCGATGCGGTCAATCAAGGCTTGCTTTTCGTCGCTTATCTCAGGCAGATACTGCTTAATTTCGGCAAAAGCCTGCGGATCCGTCCTGGCCATCATATAGCCGTACTTTTCGCTCAGCAGATTACGCCCTTCTGCTTCAGCCAGCCACAAATCATCGCGGTAAGATTCCTGCAGCGCGGGCGACCAAGTCATAAACTGTGCCAAACGAAAAAGTCGGAAATGCGGCCAGTCATCCTGACAATCCGCACGTCCTCCCTCATTTTGTACCGCTTGGAACATGGCCCACTCGGGTAAAACCAATTCCATTTCCAGCCTAGTCTTATTCATGTTAACGTCCCTCCGCACTTAAAGGCTTATAAAAACGTAAACTGTAACTCCAAATTGGTATTGAGCTCCACCTGGGTGCTGGCATCAAGATTGTAGCTCAGTTTCAGTGTCCCACCTTTGGAGCTGAGTCTGAAATCCACTTTATTCGTGTAAAAACCTAAATTCAGGATGCCAAAAGGGGTCGCATAATGTGTGATTTCTCTCTTCCCCTCCACGAAGTTCATGCGCAGGGCTTGTTCACCGGCCCGCGTCAAACGCGCACTACCGTCCGGAGAATACATCAAAGTCGTTGAGGTTTCGCCCAAACCCGACTCAGCGCTTTCGCGATAGACCACATAATGGCGACCGTTTTTCACATAGTATTTGCCCTGTGTGGTCACGGTGACCGCGTCCGGTTTACTCTGCGAATCACGCTGCAGACCTTTGATTTTTATTAAAACCGCTCTACCGGGACCTTTGCTATGGGGTTTGAGCTGAGCTTCCAATTCAGCTATCCGCATTTTTTCGTCCTCCTTAGCCGCCCTCAAAATCTGCCGCGAGAGTTCACTGCGGGCATATTCTTCGGTTTTCTGATCGTAGTATTTTTCCAGTTCTTCTTTGCTCATCTTTTCCCAATGCGCTTTATTGTTTATTTCTTCCATTTTTATCCATCCGTTTAATAAATCGCAGAACTGCGCTCTTTGTTTTTCTTTTCTTCTTCTGCAAGGTGACAGAGGCGCAAAAGCAGTTCCGGCAAAGCGATGCCCTCATAGGCAAAAGCCTGCGGGAAGAGTGAAATCGCCGTGAAACCGGGCAGGTTATTGATCTCATTAAAGTAGAACTGCCCGTTCTGCTTATGTTTGAAAAAGTCCACTCTGGCCAAACCACGACAATCGAGTGTTTTATAGACCTCTATAGCCAGTGCACGCAACTCACGCGCTTCATCTTCTGTCAGTTCAGCCGGCATCTTCACCTGCGCACCGTCGTCGTTTAAGTACTTGTTTTCATAATCGTAGTACGCACCGTCTGCTTGCACCGCAACCTCGCCCACCGCAGCGGCAAAAGGTGTCTGATTGCCCATTACGGCGACTTCCAGTTCACGAGCGGGAATGTATTCCTCCACCAGGACCCGTGCATCAAACTTCGCCGCCTGTTCTAAGGCCAGCTGCAATTCTTCAAGGTTGTTTGCTTTTGCCGTACCGACCGAAGAGCCTCCGTTAGCCGGTTTTACGAAACAAGGAAAGCCCAATTCACGCTCGATGAATGACATCTCAAAAGCCACATTGTTGAGGATATGTTCACGACGACAGGAAACATAAGCCGCTTGAGGGATATTCACCAGACTCAGGATTTTTTTACACATCAGCTTATCCATGCTGATGGCAGAAGCCATGACACCGGAACCGACATAAGGTATGCCGCTTAATTCCAGCAGGCCTTGCAGGATACCGTCCTCACAGTTAATGCCGTGCACGGCGGGAAAAATGACGTCGATTTCACTTCCCGCCAAACTTTCCAAGAAATCCTTGACGCTAAAACCCTGCATCGGGTTGAGTGTAGGCCATTTTGTACCTTCATTCAGTGCCACTCTGGCCAGGCTTTCCCAATCCGGATTCGTTATTTGACTGTCCTCAAGGGTAAAGGGTAACCAGACGCCTTCCCTACTGATTCCCACAATATGCGGTTCGAGGCCGGCCTCGCGCAGACCGCTGACGATATTCAGTGCGGAGCGCTGTGAGATTTCGTGTTCAGTCGATACACCACCAAAAATGACCAGAACGTCTTTCATATTTTCCCTACTTTTTCCTCGTTATCTATTTATAAAAATGAAAAGTGAACAGTTACGATGGGTCTCCCCCGAAGCTGTTCACTCATATTATGCTGAAGGGCCGTTTTAATCAATCTTTATGCCGCAGGATAAGCGCTCATTCCTGCAAGAGCCATGATTACTCCAGTTCTTTTTTGTTCTTTTGAATGGTCAGGAGCATCCCGGTTAACTGTTCTTCCAATTCGGTCAGGCGTTTGTCGGCGTAATCAAGGGAACCGTTGCGAATTTGCTGAGCCGAGGCATTGGCTGACTGAATGGTTTGCGAGGCCAGCTCCTTCGCTTTCAATGTAATGCCGTGTTCATCGATCATCGTTGCGACACGCTGTTCCGTTTTACGTAAAATCATTTCGGCTTCTTTACGCGCTTCCGAAATAATCTGGTTGCTGTTATCCAAGAGCCAATGCGCTTGCTTGATTTCCAAAGGTAAGTTGTCGCGCAACATACCGACCAAAATCAGCATCTCTTCGCGGTCGACCATACAGTTCGAAGTGAAGGGTACACTCTTCGCCTGCAAAACGAGCGTTTCCATCTGCTCAATCAGATCCTTCACATCATTATCAATAATTTTTGATGCTTCTTTTCTCTCGTCGTCTGCCATCCCAGCACCCTCCCTTTATTTCACACGCATGCGGCGTGCCACAAAATCACTTATCTCTTCCGGCACCATGCCGCTGATATCTCCGCCAAAAGAGGCCACTTCTCGCACAATAGAGGAGGAAGTAAAGGCCAAATCCATGCGGCAGGGCAAAAGTATTGCTTCAAATCCGTCATATAAGAGCTTGTTTGCAGTCGCCATTTCTGACTCGAATCGAAAATCAGATTCGGAGCGCAGACCACGGACTACCGCGTCAGCTTTCTTTAGCTTAAATAAATCCACCAAAAGGCCATCGTGTGCGATGACTTCGACATTTGGCAGATCCTTTAAACATTGTCTAATCATATCCAAGCGCTCTTCCATGGTAAAAAAGCTTTTCTTGTTGGCGTTAACCGAGACCGCTACATACAGTTTCCGACAAAGTTGTGCAGCCCGCCGCGCTATATCCAGATGCCCTTTCGTAAAAGGGTCGAAGGTTCCCGGATAAATTAGAACTTCCATTATATAACCTCATTATCTCAAACACAAGAAAACAGGGATTTTTAGGCTTCGCTTGTGTCCGGATTTCGATAGAATGATACCATTGCAGCCCCGTACTGACAAGATTTTTCGGCTGTCAGATGCGCGTTTTGCCACGATTCCGGGCCTTTAGCGGCGGATTCGCAGACCAGGAGTCCGTTTTCCCGCAGCAGTCCACTGTTTTTGATGATGGCGGCCAACTTGGCAAACTGTGTTTCCGCCTCGGCATAGGGAGGGTCCATCAGAATTAAGTCGAAAGAAGCACCGGCTTCACTCAGCTGCTGTGCGTGTCTGATTGCATCTCCCACCAGAATTTGGGCTTCTTCGAGCAGTCCACAGTGGATTAGATTGGCTTTGATGACTTCTGCGGCACGGCGCTGCGCTTCCACGAAGACGGCGGATTTTGCCCCACGGCTGAGTGCTTCGATGCCCAGTTGACCGGAACCAGCAAACAGATCCAGGACCTCTGCTCCGGCTAGTGACATACGCGCTGTAATCGCCGAGAACATGCCTTCTTTCGTGCGGTCCGCACTGGGTCGTGTATTTAAACCGCTCACTGTCTTCAAATGTAGTCCGCCGACTTTTCCGCTGATTACTCTGGGCATGGCTGTCTCCTTCTTTTCGAGTTATAGAGCCACTTGATTGAGGGCACTACCGAAGTAGCGTTTCAGCAATGGCAAAAGCAAGCGATGCTCCGCCGCCTGCAAAGCGGGATCTTCATTCAATATCTGCACGACGGCCGCCTGGCTTTGGCGCAACAAGTCCCCGTCCTCATAAAGGTTGGCGATGCGCAATTCCGGGACACCGTGTTGGCGAGTACCGAAAAAGTCGCCCGGACCACGCAGCTTTAAGTCCTCCTCAGCGATGACGAAGCCGTCGTCAGTATGGCAGAGGGTGTTGAGCCTTTCTTTTGCCACACCCTCCGTGACATCACTCTGTAAAATGCAAATGGAAGCGCGACTGCCCCTACCAATGCGCCCGCGCAATTGATGTAACTGGGCCAGACCAAAACGCTCGGCGTTTTTAATCAGCATCAGCGTTGCATTGGGATTATCAACACCCACTTCCACTACAGTTGTAGACACCAGGATATCCAGTTCCCCCGCATAGAACGCCTCCATCACAGCCTGCTTCTCTTTTTCTTTAAGGGAGCCGTGCATCAAGCCCACGCGTCTCTCTTTAAAATATAGATCGCGGTACTCCTGATATGTCTTTTCCACCGACTCCAAGCTCAGGGCTTGCTCTGAATCCTTCACTAAAGGGCAGATGACGTAGGCCTGTTCACCTGCAGCCAGATGCTTTTCTATCAGACGATGGATGCGAGCTTCATCCTTACTGCTTGCAGTGTAGGTCGCTATCGGCTGACGGCCCGCCGGCCGCTCGTCCAAAGTCGAAATGTCCAAATCGCCATAAAGAATGAGACCCAGACTGCGCGGTATAGGAGTGGCCGACATGACCAGCACATGCGCCTGTTGTTCCTGTTTATCCTGGATTGCCAGCCTTTGTTTGACCCCGAAACGGTGTTGCTCGTCCGTCACAACCAACGCCAGATTCTTAAACTGCACATTCTTTTCGAGCAAGGCGTGCGTGCCGATCAGAATATCGATTTCCCCTGCCGCCAACGCCGTGCGGATTTTCTTTTTCTCCGCAGGGCTCTGCTGACCGGTCAGTTTTTCGATACGCGTCCCGCTGCCCTGCAACTGTTCGCTCACCGTGGCAAAATGCTGCTGGGCTAAAACCGCGGTAGGCACTAGATAGGCCGCTTGTTTGCCACACATGACAGCTTGCAACATAGCAAGAGAAGCAACGACGGTTTTACCGGAGCCCACATCGCCTTGCACCAGGCGATTCATCGCCCGGGTCTTGGATATGTCATAAGCGATCTCATTCAGCACACGTTGCTGTGCTTTGGTCAGCTGAAAAGGAAGTTGGGCGATCACCGCACGGTATGTGGCTAATCGCTCGTCGTTGAGACGCAAAGCGGCGGCCCGCGTCGACTGCTCTTCATTGCGACGCAGTAGGCGCAATCCCAACTGCATCATGAACAGTTCTTCAAAAGCCAGTCTCTTGCGCGCCACGGCATAATTCTCGGCATGATCCGGGCGGTGGATTTGTTCATAGGAGAAAGCGGCGGTTGATAGCGCATAGGTACGACGCAGCTCTGCTGGCAAGACTTCAGGCAATTGTCCGGCCAGTCGGTCCAGCAGTTGCGCGATGAGGTTTCGCACAACGCCTTGAGTCAATCCCGCCGTCAGAGGATAGATGGCTTTGAGAAAACTGCGCGGACTTTGCTGATCCGGACTGAGCGCCGCTTCAATGGCGGGGTTGTGGATTTCCAGACCGTAACGAGCCAGTTTTGTTTTGCCACGAAATAAGAAGAATTGTCCTTTCTGGAGTTTGCTTTCCAGATACGGCTGATTGAACCACACAGCCTTGATTTCGCCGCCTGCATCGCGCAAGACGGTACGCAAGGTCGTGAGGCGACCCTTGCGGAAAAGCGAGGGTTGACGCGCGACTTCGGCTACAAAGGTCACCGCTTCATCCGCTAGGAACGAGGCGATAGGGCGCGCCGAAGTCCAATCTTCATAGGCCCTGGGGAAAAAGTGCAGCAGTTCACCACAGTCGAAAACATCCATCTTGGCAAAAAGCTGTTTGCGCTTTACGGACACGCCGCTTAAAACAGCGATGCTCTCATCTAGGAGATCGGGATAAGGCGTCTCAGCCATCGTTACGCTCTACCATCATTTTGATGCCGTACGGGCAATGTGCTTGTAAGGGGCAAAGCGCACATTGGGGGCGTCGGGCGATGCAGAGCTCACGTCCGTGCGTCACCACTAAATGTCCCCAGTTAGTCCACTCCTCCTGCGGCAGGACCTTCATCAGGTCGCGTTCGATAATCTGCGGATTCTTGCTTTCGGTTAAACCCAGGAGTGCCGAAATTCTGGCACAGTGGGTGTCGACGACGACCGCTTGTTTGCCGAAACTGTCACCCAGGATCAAGTTGGCGATCTTTCGGCCCACACCGGGTAAACTCAGTAATGCCGCTTCATCATCGGGTACAATCCCAGCAAAACGGCTTTCCACCGCCTCCGCCGCCGCTTTAATATTCTTGGCTTTCATGCGGAATAAGCCGCAGGAACGGATGATGCTTTCAAGTTCCGAAATCTCCGCCTCTGCGAGATCCGCAATTTGTGGATAACGTGCAAAAAGGACAGGCGTGACCTGATTGACCCGAGCGTCTGTGCATTGGGCTGCCAGAATGGCGCCGACCAGTAAGCGGAAAGGTTCTTCCTTGAAATCAAGTGTGCAGGAAACATCGGGATAGCGCTCGTGCAGCAAGCGGACCAGCAGGGCTGCACGTGCTTTTTTCTTGGTGAGTGATTCTTTGCTCAAACTGCTTTACCTTTCAGGGGCTTCTTCGTTTAATTCAAATTTGTAGCCTACGCTCCAGACCGTACGGATGCTCCAGGGTAATTGGGCCTTCGTTTTACCGATTTTTTCCCTAATTCTTTTAATATGCACATCGACCGTGCGCGATTCGCCATAAAAATCATAACCCCAGATATCTTCCAATAACTGCTCGCGGGTAAACACGCGGTTCGGATTGCTCGCTAAGAAGTAAAGCAACTCCAGCTCCTTGGGCGGCATCTCCACGGCTTCTCCGTCGACTTCAACGCTGTACAAACCTTTATCGATAATGAGGCCGGGCAGCTCTAAAAGTTTTTCGGCACGCTTGGGTGCTTTCGGAACCACTTCCGTGCGTTTGTCTGTACGGCGGAGAACTGCCTTAATACGGGCAATTAATTCTTTCATTTCAGCCGGCTTGACCAGATAATCATCTGCTCCCAGCTCCAGAGCCACCACTTTATCCAGGACATCGCCCCGCTCACTGACAATCAGCAGAGGCACCTCACTTAGCCGTCTGATATGACGACAGATATCATAACCGTCCATTCCGGGCATATTTAAATCAAGCAAAACAACAGCCGGCTGCAGCTTTTCCAAATATTCCATCACCTCTGAACTCGTGTCGCATAAGCTCAGTTCAAAGTCTTCAAAATGCAGCTGCTCTTTCAGTTCTAGAGCAAATTCATGATCTGTGTCTATCAACAAAACATGACGCATTTTTCTTCACCCCGCTTTCGCAGCAGTCTCTGCGCAGCACAAGTCAATCTTCTCTGTGCTCGCCCTTATCCTTAACCCTTCCGAAGTCAACCAGTTGTTTCATTTCGTCCATGAAGGAATCGACATCTGCAAATTCACGGTAGACGGAAGCAAAGCGCACATACGCAACCTTGTCCACATCGCGCAGCATGGACATCACCATTTCGCCGATTTCTCTGGATTTGACTTCCCTGTTCAGTTCACCGCTACAATGCTGCTCAATTTTGGAAACAATATTGTCCAGCGCTTCCATGGACACCGGTCGCTTTTGACAGGCTTTGGTCAGGCCATTCAGCAGTTTGTCGCGATTAAACAATTCGCGCGTGCCGTCTTTTTTCACCACAAATATCGGTAAATTTTCCAATTTTTCATAAGTCGTAAAGCGGTGTTTACAATGCAGGCATTCGCGGCGTCTGCGAATAGCCGCACCTTCTTCGACGGGGCGTGAATCCACGACTTTGTCTTCAATATGACTGCAAACCGGACACTTCATAGCCTCTCCTCCAAAACATCAGCTCATAATTAACGTATATCAAATCTCAGCCGCAACTGCAATCATGGCAGTTCCTGCCTTACTTTTCCACTCTGCCATTTATAATGGGCAAAAGACTTCCGTTCAGCTTCTTTCAGAAACGCCCTCAACTTCACAGGAAGCCGAGGGCGCGTCATCAGATAAATCAACTGCAGCAAATCTTACTCATCAAAATTATCGTTGTCATTGAAGAACCAGGGCAAAATACGATTCGATTTGCCGGGTGAGGTATCTTCGGAAACACTGCGGCTCGGTCTCTCACGTTGCGGAAAAACCGACTTCTTGGCGGAAGCGGGCTCATCATAGCCGCGTGATTGTCTCAAGGGTTTGGTGTCATTGTCATTGTAGCTGTTATTGAAACGATTATAGTCACCACGATCACGTGTGAATTCACCGCGATTAGGGCTCATCCCTGCATCATCTCTGGCTGCACCGCTCAGGAAGGCCGGCACGTCCGTCTCAATTCCCGGCCCCTCATCCAAAACCGGAGCGGCAAAAGGATTATTGACCGGAGCACTGTCACGATTGCCCGCTTGACCGAGGGCATTCTTATTGCCTTTATCTTTCTTCAGGCTGTTGCTAACTTCAAAGCCGGAAGCGATAACCGTAATCATGACTTCGTCTTCCATGCTCGCATCAATCACGGCACCGATAATAATGTCGGCATCAGGTGCGGCGGAATCACGAATGAGGCTGGCTGCTTCGTTCACTTCACGCAGTTTCAGGTTCGAACCGGTAAAGTTCACAATCAGGCGGTGAGCACCGTCGATGCTGGTATCCAGCAGCGGGCTGTGCAAGGCTTCGTTGACTGCCAGCTCCATGCGGCCCTGGCCTTTGGCCTGTCCGATACCCATATGACAGATGCCTGCATCCACCATGACGCGGCGTACGTCGGCCAAGTCAAGGTTGATCAATCCGGGCACGGCAACCAAATCGGAAATACCGGTCACACCGTATTTCAACACCTGGTCGGCCATGGAGAAAGCTTCGTCCAAACCGGTATCGTCATCAGCCATTTCCAGAAGTTTATCGTTTGGAACGACTATCAAAGAATCCACAAAATCTTCAATGCGGCGAATCGCCGATTCTGCATTCTGCATGCGTTGTGCGCCTTCAAAGCGGAAAGGACGCGTAACTACCGCTACGGTTAAGACACCCAAATCGTTGGCAATTTCCGCAACCACGGGTGCTGCACCGGAACCGGTACCACCACCCATACCGGCAGTGATGAAAAGTAAGTCCGTGCCGCGGATAGCGGTCGCAATTTCGTCTTTGGATTCTTCGGCTGCTTTCGCACCGATTTCAGGATTGGCTCCGGCACCCAAACCATGCGTAATCTTATCTCCGATTTGGATACGGTGGCTGGCCTTGCTGCGGTCGAGGGCTTGGTAATCGGTATTGATGGCAATGAATTCTATGCCTTGGACATTCTGCTCAATCATACGATCTACCGCATTGCAACCGCCGCCTCCGACGCCGATGACGCGAATCGTCGCGAAATTGCTGTTGTCTACACTGAATTGCATGGAATTATTGCCTTTTGTGTAATATTTATCAGCCAACTTTTTGTTCCCCTTTCAATGACCCGACCGGCTCACTTTTTACCATCGCAAACTGCGCCTATCCAGGCTTTTCCCTATTTTACACTATAGAAAAATTGTGTACAACACTTGTTTATATATATAGACGTCATTATATGCTTGATGTCGCGCCTATTTACAGTATTTTGCAACAGAATCATTGCAAACAGATAACTATTTTCTTTCAAGTTCAATCTTGAGCTTAGTTTTCGTCATTGGTGGGATAAAAATATTTTCGCGTCCCTGTAATATCAAGGGTGCCTCTGCCCAAGTTGAGCAGGTTGTCCGTGCGAGCCGCGTAGCGTAGCCAGTTGATGCTCTCATCCAGAGTCTGACGATTGCCGAGCTTAATACGGGTATCGGGTGAGGCATAAGCCTGACTAAGTGTAATGTAGGTTTCCGCTCCGTCAGTCAGGGTGATGCTTTTCACTTGACTAAAGAAACTAAAGCCATCATCCGCTCTGACGTCGTTGTTGATCAGGGCATCAAGCACCAGGATCGCAGGACGCAAGGTCTTTTTAACCTCGTCGGAAACCATCTCGCCGGGCACCGGGTCTTGCAATTTGGCGTTATAGATGATGGGAATTTCTTTAGTCAGTAAAGAACGAATGTCAAGAATGATGCCGTCTTTATCGAGCAGGACCACTTTTCCCTGATAATCAATGTAACTGACCGGTACGCGTTCCAGGACTTCGATATGTGCCGTCCCAGGGAATTTGGCGTTCACTTTAACGCTGTCAACATAGGGAAACTGTGCCTTAATCCGATCTTCGGCTGCACCGTTACGTAATGTAAGAATACGTAGTAAGCCGCCACCCCAACCCTTTAAAAGGTGCTCACCTTGTTTAATTCCTGACACTGTAATGACATCCTGTTCTGATAAGTTCTGGATGCCGTCAACCTGAAATTTCTGCACATGGAAGGCCGGCAGAAAATAAATCAGTGCTAAAAGGCTCAGGATGATAAAAAGAATCAAGCCGTAGCGTTTCACCGCGCTCATGCGTTTGTCGCGTTGTCTGCTACGCAGCCGATCTTTTTGAGTTTGGTAGGCTGATCTGGCCTGTTCCGTACTGGCCTGCTGCTTTTGGGCGACTTCTTCGAGAATGCTGACAGGCTTGGGAACCGTTGTTTCTTGCGTTTCTGTACCCGGCTCTGTATCCGAATCAAGCGGAAGAGCTGCGCTTTCCGGCACAGCAGACGCAGTTTGAGGGAACTCTTCAAAAAGTGGGTCGGCAATATAGGCACGCGTCGCCGTAGCCTTGCTGTCTTCCCTGCCTAAATCGTTTGTAACTTCCTCCGGCAACTGAATCGGCGCGGCTTTCTCTTCGAGTGCTCGCTGCTCAGTTGATGGCAAGTTCTTTTTCATCCGTTCTCCTCAAGCGACGCTTCCGGAGTCGTATCCTTCGGAGTCACAACTTTGGGCAAGAGTGCAATAAACTCGGTGCAAATATCGGTAGCCGCAGTCGGACTCGCCAGCGTTGCCGCTGCGCGCTCCATTTCGCCGAGACGCTCAGGTCTCTCTTTGATTTCATTAATCGCCTGAAACAGGCTTTGGCCGTTCAGTTGGTGGTCATCGATGCAAAGGCCTGCTTCTCGTTCAACAAATGCCAAGGCGTTATGACGTTGGTGATCACCCGTGGCAAAAGGAAAGGGCACTAAAATCGCCGCCTTCCCTAAAGCAGCTATTTCAGCACAGGCTATAGCTCCGGCTCGGCTGATCACAATATCCGCCGCAGCCATGTAGGATACCATATTATAGAGATAATTCTCAATTTTCAAGCCTTCGTATCCCAATAAACCTGAGCTTTCAAGCTGTTTTAGGCATTCTTCGTACAGTGTTTTCCCACTAACCAGCAGAATTCGCAAACTGCTGGCCTGCTGTTTAGGGTTCTTTAGCTGTTTTTCTCGATAGATTTCGGCCAATTCAATGACGGCGCGGTTGATGCTTCGTGCACCCATGGAACCGCCAGTCGCTAAAATCAGCATTTCTCGCTCATCGATCCCCAGTGCTCTTCTAGCTTCGGTTTTTTTTATGCTGAAGAACTTTTCATCTATAGGATTTCCTGTCAGGACAACGCGCTGCGCCTTATTAAAGTAGGACGCTGATTTCTCATAGCTTATGCATACGACATCAGCACCTCTTGACATCACACGGTTACTACGCCCGGGATAAGCATTCTGTTCATGGATAAGGCATGGCAACTGCATTTTTTTCGCAGCAGACAGTAAAGGGCTGGCAACATAGCCGCCCGTCCCGATAACCGCAGCGATGTCGCGTTCACGAATTAACTGCTTACAGGCTCGCGTGCCTTTTGCCAGGGCGATGAGGGCCTTGACGATGTCTCTAGGCGTGTTTTCAAAAGGATAAGCGGGTACGGGGACAAACTCGAAACCGGCTCGGGGCACTAAATCATGTTCTATCCCTTCGCTGCTTCCGACAAAAATAATTTCGATATCGGGGCGTAGTTGTCTCAGGCTCTGCGCAATTGCCAAAGCCGGATTTACGTGTCCTGAAGTCCCCCCTCCCGCTATCGCAATCCGCAGCGGTTTATCTGCGCTGCTTCTTATCATGCCTGCGCCTATTGCGGTAGTCTGCGAATTGTATGCCTCCCAGATCTTTGGGGCCATATTTGGAAACGGAAAGCAGAAAGCCGATACCGACCAGGAAGAAAATGTTGGAGGTGCCTCCGTAACTGAAAAGCGGCAGACTGATGCCCGTCGGGGGGATGACCATCAGGTTAACTGCAATACTGAGGAAGGCTTGGATGGCAATTAATGAGGAGAAACCCAGGGCCATGATTTGCATATAGATAGACTGGGTTTTTAAGGTGACATTGATGCCCAAAACGAAGAATATGACGAAAAGCAGCACCACGGCTGAAGAACCGACGAAGCCCAGTTCTTCTCCGATATTCGAAAAAACGTAGTCGTTGTGGATTTCAGGAAGCCAACCGAATTTTTGGCGACCTAAGCCGAGACCGCTGCCCGTCCAACCACCGGAACCGATGCTGATCAGTGCATGGCGGGATTGGTAGCTCTCGTCAACGGTCGTGCTGGAATCGCCTGAAAAAACATTGAGACGGGTCAGAATATGGGTCATCTGCGGATTACTTTCAACGTAAGCCGTAATTTCTGTTCTGAAAGCAGTAAAGATAGTAAATCCGACGGCCACAATCGCCACTAAAATACCCAGCATAATCAACCAGGAACGGGGGCGAATACCGGCACCCAGGAAGACCACAAAGAGCGTTAATAAGATGATAATAATCGAAGACCAGTGAGACTGCTGACTGATTAGCACACACCATAAGAGGATGGCGAAACCTGGAACAAAAAAATCATAGAAGACATCTTTGAAGACCTGGCCAATTTTACTTTTAGCCACCAGTTTACCGGCTGAACGGCGTTTGCGAATCGCGGAATAATACACCGCACCGCAATAGACGACCGCCAATTTCGCGATTTCCGAGGGCTGGAAGGTCATGTTGGGCAAAATCACCAGCGGCAGCCAGCGTCGTTGACCGTTAATTTCCTGGCCAATACCGGGAATCAGGACAATCACCAATAGGAAGAGCGTGACCAAATACATGATGACGGCTAAAGATTCATGGTTCCAGCGCTTAGGATTGATGCGCGTCAAGACATACATCAGCACCATGGCTAAACCTGTAAACAGGACTTGGCGGATGACCCAGTAACTGGAGTCACCATACTCGTTAAAGGCGTTGGTCATACTGGCAGAAAAAAGCATAATCATGCCAAAACAGAGCAATACGATGACCGTGATAAGCAGACCGAGGTGGATGCGGCGCGGTGGTTTAAAGTGGATGGAATCGTGCGAGGTCGTAGTGGCCGGTGTGATATCGACACCGGCTTTGAGAGCTGCTTCCTGAGACAGTGCCGCAGCCATTTCCGCAGCCGTCTGCGGTTTGCTCTGCTTTACGGGTTCATTAAAGCGGCGCGAGCGTTTATGTAAAGGCGGTTGCACTGCCAAAAGCTCGTCTTGGCGTTTGCGCAGTTTAGCAATGCGGCGCTCTCTGCGCCGCTCGCTTTTGGCTGACATTTTGGATTTCCGCACCCCGCGCTCGGGCGTGCCGAAATCTACGCGATCGTGTAGCGCACTGCCGGAACGGGCTTCTTCTTTGCGGTTTCGTTTTTTACCGAACATGCGGTCTCCCTGTTATATGCCGGAACCGAGGGCAAGTAAGCCCAAAACGGATCCAAGCAGTGCAATCAACGTAAAGACGATGACCACTTTATTTTCTTTCCAGCCACCCAACTCAAAATGATGATGAATCGGGGACATGCGGAATATTCTTTTGCCCTTGGTCTTCTTAAAATAAAGAACCTGAATCACCACGGACATGGCTTCAGCCAAATAGACGAAGCCGGTAAGCAGCAGCAACCATGGCGCACCCATGTATACCACAATTGCCGAAAAGAGCGCCCCGATGGCCAGGGAACCGGTGTCCCCCATAAATATTTTAGCCGGATGATGGTTAAAGACCAGAAAGCCCAAAAAACCTCCAATCAAAGCCAATGCCACCAAAGCCGCTTCTCTGCTGCCCAGAGCATTATATGACGAAAGCAGGGCCCAACTCAAACTGAAGAAGACCGGGATGCTCAGCGTGGAAAGCAAGCCATCGACACCGTCGGTAATGTTGACGGCATTGATGGTGAAATACATAAATACCACCAGAAAGAGACCATAGAGTAAACGCCAGATCCCTTCGATGCTGCTCGTACCCAGGCCAAAAGGCCAGTGAATCAGCGGCGGCATGGGGGCCAGATAAAGATAGAAGAACACAAATGCACTGATAGCCAAGAGCATAGGGATGGTTTTCTGCTTAGGGCTCAGACCTTCTTTGCGCACACGTACCTTGATATAGTCATCGAGGAAACCGATCGCCGCCATCGCGGTGGTCAGAAGCATCATGGCAAAAAGCAGGCTGCTGCCACTAATAAAGCTAAGCACGAAGCCGTAAATCTGTACCGGCAAAACGAACATCAAAGCCCCCATCGTCGGGGTACCGCTCTTGACGAAATGCGATTGCGGACCGTCGTCACGTACGGTTTGGCCGATTTTAATGCGCCGTAAAAGCGGTAGCAGGATAAAACCCAAAACGACGGTGACAGCGAAAGCAATCGGAACTATTAACAAATCCTGTAAGGACACTAAACGCCTTCCTCCATCAGCTTCCATGCTTCTTCGCCCAGTATTTCCATGGCATAAGAATGTGAAGCTTTTACAAGCAGTATATCACGGGGCTTTAAATTAGGTAAAAGCGCCGCGCTGAGACTGGCTCGGTCGGGAAAGGTGAAGAGCGCTGTTTTTTTGCCGCCTGCTGCTTCCTGAGCACTGCGACAGGCTTCTGCCATGTCATCAGCCCAGGTGCCACAAAGATACGCCAAATCAGGGGCTTGTGCTGCAATGTCTCGGCCGATAAGGCGATGCAAACGTACACTCTCATCGCCCAATTCATTGACGCAACCCAAGGCGGCGATGCTGCGCCGCCCGGTCGCTTCAGCGATACCCACCAAATAGGATAAGGCCGCACGCATAGCTTCGGGGCTGGCGTTATAGCTGTCATCGATCAGAGTGAACTGCTTGCCCTCACGCCGTTTCTGACGTGCACCGGTAGAGACGTAGCGGAGCAGGTTGCGTGCCGTTTTATGAGGCGCAAGACCAAGGTAGGCAGCAATGACCAGGGCAAAAAGCGCATTCTGCACCATGTGCCGTCCATAACTGTGCAGTTCGATGGCTTGTTCCGGTAAAACGGACTGCCGACTTCCCCAAGCTGCGGCATTTTCCCAAACCGCTTGAAAGTGACTCTCTTCTTCCGCAAAACGCAGCGCCTCGCCCCGTAGCAGGGGATAATGCCTCAGATCCGGGGGTAAGGCCTTATCCTCCAGGCTGATAAAAGCCAGTTCGGCTGCTTTCTCCTGCAGCAGTGTTTGTAACATGGGGCTGCGGGCAGCTTCCAGCAGAACCGCATCATCCGCGTTCAGCACAAGTAAACCATGCGGGCGCAAGGCCAAAAGCATTTCCAGTTTTTCTCTGGCTAGGGCTTCCTGTGTCCCAAAGAATTCCAGATGCGAATGTCCGATCATGGTGATGACCGCGATATCGGGTTTAGCCATGTTCGTCAGCACCGCCATCTCGCCGGGTGCACCGATACCCAATTCCAGAACCAAATACTCCCGATCTTCATCCGTGGCAAAAAGCGTCTGCGCCACACCGATTTCGTTATTTAAATTCGCTTCGGTTTTGGCGGTCTTTTCGGAAGACAGCGCTGCGAAAATCATGTCGCGCGTCGAAGTCTTACCGACACTGCCACTGACGGCGATGACCTTGGTCTTCAGCGATAAACGGTACCAGGAAGCCAAATCGATAAAGGCCTGCTTGGTATCCTCTACCAGCCAATAGCAGTGTCCGGGGGCGAGTTGTTCAGCTTTCTCTAAATCACTGACGCAGAGCACCACTGCACCGGCTGCTACAGCCTTGTCCAGGAACGCGTGCGCATCGAAGCGTTCGCCGATCAGGGCCACGAAAAGCCCGCCGGTCATAGGCTTGCGGGTGTCGGTACAGACCTGACTGATGCGCAGTTCGGGCGGAGCATTGACTAAACGTCCACCGAGTGCAGCTACAAGTTCTTGCATCACATATTCATTTTGCATCTGCCGCCACCACCGTTCTTTCCTGTAATGCCTTTTTCGCCACTTCAAACTCCGAGAACGGCTCTGTGCTTTGGGCGTCGATATGATAACTGTCCTGCGCCTTACCGCTCAGGACCACAAGATCCCCTTGCTCAGCCAGTCCGACAATGTGCCTGATTGCCGCTTCACGGTCTTCAATGCAATCAAAGGCAAAAGCCTCGCGATTAATATGCTCCGTCATATCGGACAAAATGGCCGCCGCACCTTCCGAACGCGGATTGGACACGGTAAAACAGACATAATCCGCCCCCGCTATTGCCTCGGCCGCTAAGGCCTGGCGCATTTCGGTGGAACGGTCCCCTCCGGCACTGGCCAAAAGTAAAAGTCGGTTGCGGCAGTAAGGGCGCAACGATTGCAGGAGATTTTTAATCTGGGTGGCAGACCAGGCGTTATCAATCATCAGCACAAAATCCTGCTCCACCTTGTCTTGCGCCACCACCAACTCGGAACGTCCGGGCAAACTAAGTTCGCTGAGATACTCCTGTAAAGCTGCCAGCGGGATACCTGCATGGTAAGCCCAAGTCAATAGAGCCAAAGCATTGTAAACCTGATGTCGGCCGGGCAGAGCCACAAAGAATTCAGCGCTGCTGCCGTCCGGATAATCCAGAATGAAAGAGGTGCCAACATTTTGACGGCGCGTCTCGATGCGCAGCTCACGGGCACGCAAGTCCGCGCTGGAGGTGATGCCGTAACTCAGGAAGCGCCCTTGCAGGCTGGCGGTCAAGGGCAAGGCATCCTCGCTCAGGCTGTCCGCATTAGCAAAGAAAAAGGTCTTATCAGAGGCCAGTGCGATGACGCGGCTCAATTCTTCCCTATCCGCCTGCAAAATACTGCAGGTATCGGGCGAGAGATAAAGCCCACGTTTTAATTCCAAATCTTTATAACTAAAAGGCAGTATGACATCACCCTCACCGAGCTCGCTCAAAACGGCACAGATCTCTGTCATTTCCGGGTGATTGCGGGGCAGGAAGCGTTTTTTACCGACTGACAAAATCTGCATCTCGTCAATCAGACTGACTTGTTTATTCAGTTTATGCAAAAGGCTATACAACATCAGGCCGTAACTACCCTTACCGATTTCCCCCACCAGGATATGAATGTTGAGGCTTTCCAGGGAAAAAGGATAGAAATTACAGCTGATAAAAGCCAGCGCCGCACGACAGTCCGCTACCCGCAGCACCGCTGTCTCCGGTGCATGCTTTTGTATGTAAGCATGATCACTCTCGGAAAGTTCTTCCTGAATCATGATCGCTGCCGCCTTGCGATTCACCGCTTCGCTGATAAAATCGTGACCGTCTAGATTTTCCCCAACCAGACAGGCAAAAAGCGTGCCTTCCAGCACGCGTCGCGAATCATAAGCCAACTGGTTGATTTCCGTCAGTGCGGAACCTGTAAAGGACAGCACAGGATAGTCTTTGAACATTTGATACAGCTTCATATTTCCACCATCGCTCGCTTAATCCAATGCTAAATTCACGATGCTGTACTTCAGGACGGTTTTGCCGGGCTCTATCGATTGCCAAGACACCTTGCCATCCGAGTTGCCCTGGATGAGAATGTTGACACCCATTTCTTCGGCCAGTTTGTAAGCCCCTTCAAAACCCAAATTGTTGAAATTGGGCACCGTCACAAGTTCCGTCATCGGCTTGCCGGAATGGCTGATATAAATCGTCCCGCGGTTATTGATTAACTGCCCGGCCAAGGGGTACTGATATTTGACCGCTGCATCAGCCGGCGCGCCTGCTTCCATGTCTAAATAGAGATTGTTCGGCAGTGTCACTTTTCCTACAGTGGCAAAATTATAGCCATCTAAATTTGGCACATAGCGCTGAATAAAAATACTCCACATATCGTCGGAAAGGCTCTTATCCTTCGCTATACCCATTTGTTCCAAGGCAACACCCGCAGTCTGCGCCGACATGCGAGCCGTAATTTTAGAAAGCGTCCCTGCAGCCGGCTCATGCAAAACCGCCAGCACTACGACTTTCGGATCGTTATAGGGCGCAATATTGGCAAAAGAGATAACCGCCTTCTCGTCATTAACGCCAAAGTTCGAGGTGGAGGTTTTTCCTGCGGAGCCATAACCCAAGGTTTCACCTTCCGGCGCGCCTTCGTAGTTGGTCACCACCGCGCGCAGATATTCCATAATCTTGTCCGAAGTCTCCGTCGAAATAACGCGGCGCACCACTTCCGGTTTGATGTCTTCCACAACCAGTCCATCGGCATCGACGTAGGCGTCAGCCACTTGCGGCTTCATCAACAATCCACCGTTGGCCAAGGCAGCATATGCGTTTACCAGGTGCAAGGGGGTAATGACGCTGGACTCGCCAAAAGAAAGGTTGGCCAAGTCGATAGGCATGCGCTCATCTTCGGGATGCAAATAGGTATTGGATTCAGCCGGCAAGTCAACGCCGGTTTTCTCTTGATGTCCGAAAGCACGGACATAGTCATAGAAGGTATTCATACCCAATTTTTCTGCGAGCTGCACCATGACCGGGTTACAGGAACGCACCACGGCCATACGCACGGTTTCCATGCCATGGCCCCAGCCGCTCCAACAGGAAATAGGATAGAGATCATGGCCCTCAACCCAGATGGGGTCATCGCTGAAGAGTTCATCTTCGGTAAAGATCTTCTCTTCAATCGCCATGGCAGTCGTCAGTGCCTTGTAGGTTGAGCCGGGCTCATAAAGTTTCTGGGTCGCGCGGTTACTCCATATTTCACTGTAGAGGTAGTCGATATCTTCGTCATTGACAAAAGGATCCCAGGTGTTTTTGTTTTTTCCTTCGGGTGCCGCATAGGGGTCATTCAGGTCAAAGCTGTTGTGATTGGCCATCGCCAGAACGGCGCCCGTTTCCGGATTCATGACCACGATCTCGCCTTCTTTTGCCCCATAGGTGATGACATATTGCTTGACCAGACTTTGTGTAAAAGCCTGCAAACGCGCATTAATATTGAGTTTTAAGGCATTCGGTTTGACCTCGGCCTGATTGGTTGAATCGGTAAAGGGCAATTGTCTACCACTGTAGTTATCCGTTTGGGTATAGGAATAACCGGGTTCGCCGCGCAGTTGTTTGTCGTAATAAGCTTCGATACCCATGACGCCGGAGATGTTCTCCCCCGTCTTTGAAGCAAATCCTATGATACTGGCGCCCACATCGCCCGCTGGGTAATCTCGGCGCATCACCGCATCAATCACGACACCAAACACCTGATTTTCATTCAGGTAGCTGCGTAAATTCGTGATGGTATCCGAATTGACGTTTTTCTTGAGCTGGATATAGGGCTCATCCTCCATCGCGAGATTAGCCATCATACTTGACTGATCGATTTCCAGAATCTTCGCAATTTCAGTCGCGATGCCCTCCGCGGTCGGTGCAACCTCATCAGCCAACCACGAGCGCAAAGAACGCGGTGTAAAACCGACGGTATAGTCATAAGTCGTAATGGCTAGTGGCAAACCGCTGCTGTCGTAGATGGCGGCGCGCTCCGGATAAACCAATTCTTTGTTGTAGCGCAAGACGGCCGCATCCTGCAGATACTGCTCATGAGAAACGATCTGTGTGTTGAAGAGATTGGCAATCAGATAAAAGGCAAAAAGCACCGTCAAAGCCGTCACCAAGACGATACCGCCACGCGTTCCGGCTACGGTTTTGGGATAAGGATTGTAACGCACGATGTTGCGCTGTGTGCCGCTCCGGTCCTTGCTGAAGCCCCTTTTCCTTTGGCGCTTGGCGGCGTTGCTTCTGTTGCTGTATCTTCTCATGCGTTCGCAGTATTCCTTTTAGGTCTTTCGTACTCCATGGGCTAAGCCTCTGAAATACAAATTATATAACAAAGACCTGTACCCAACAGTATAGTGGAGTCCAGGTCCTCACATGCCTTGTTTTTCAGCCTTAGGGCTGTAATGTTCTGAAGAAGCCCTCGAGATTTTTGTAAGCCGCTTCATCCACAGGACTTACTTCCGTGCTTCCGTCCGCGCTTTCACCGCTGCCCGGCTGCAGCACCAACTTATCCTGTTTCGGTACCGCCAGATAGATAATCTGATCAGGTCCCGGTTCTTGGAAACCCAGCAGCACAGCTTTCGCGCGCACCGCATCCAAGTCGGTCAACTGCACGATTTCACTTTGCTTTTGTACATTGACGATTTGCGCTCTGGTAATTTTATCCTGCAATTCCGCATTGGCAAAATTCAATTCCACAACCTTGGTCTGATTAAAGAGCAAAAAAGTCAACATCCCCGTAATCGCCGCGATGCACAAGATGACCTGAATCGTGCGTCTGGCTCTTTCAAAGGCTCTGTTGCGATACTGCGTCTTCTCCTGTACGTAACGCTTGCTATTACTTAAATTACGCGGGGCTACCATCAGTGGCCTCTTTCGTTCATTGCTAAGCGGCTGCTCTGGCAGCGCGGAGTCGACTTCTTTTATGGCCAGATTTCCTCTATTCAACGCCGTCTCCTTTATGTCTTTCAAACACCCGCAGGCGTGCGCTCCTGGCACGCGGATTGATTTCGTTTTCTGTAGCAGCGGCGACATATCCGCGTCGCTCGATGCTTTTGCCCAATGCTTTCAGCCCACAAACACAAGGTAGATTTTTTGGACATATACAAGGGTTTTCCCAAGCTCTGAAGCGCTGTTTGACTATCCTGTCCTCCAATGAATGGAAGGTGATGATGCAAACACGGGCGCTATCGTTCAGTAGTTCAGGCAACTGATCTAGGAGACTTTCCAGTGCACCCAGTTCATCATTGACCGCAATGCGTAAAGCCTGGAAGCAACGTTTGGCAGGATGTTTCTCCCGCCGCGCGGCGGCCGGTACCGCTTTGCTGATGGTTTCCGCCAAGTCCAGTGTCTCCGTAAAAGCTTCTACGCTTCTGCGCTTGACTATGGCTGCAGCGATGGCTTTCGCATAGCGTTCTTCGCCGTAATCCCGAAAGATTTTTTCCAGCCGCTCCTGACTCGCATTCTCTATTAAGCGAGCCGCCGTCAGCTCCTGCTGCGGGTTCATACGCATATCCAAAGGCCCATTTAACCGAAAGGCAAAACCGCGTTCATCCGTATCCAACTGATGCGATGAAACGCCTAAATCGGCCAGTACCCCATCCACTCCTGCCAGTCCCATGTTCTGCAAAACTTGCGTCAAATCGCGAAAGTCAGCAGCGATGGGCTGATAAGTGGCTTGTATATGTAGGCTGTCAAGGTGCGTGGATGCCGCTTTTAATGCATCCGGGTCTTTATCAATGAGAAGCAGCTTTCCGTCGCTGTCCAGCTGTTTCATTATGCCGCCTGCGTGTCCGCCGCCTCCGGCAGTGCAGTCCACATAGGTTCCGTTACTCTTAATCTGCAGTGCTTGCAGCGTTTCCGCATACAAAACCGGCAAATGCCTGAAATCAGAAGACGCCTTTGACATCGTACTGACTCAAGTCCAAATCTGTCAGAGCCGTTTCCTTCTGCTTTTGTTCTTCAAAGAAGCGTTTGCCGCAGATTTCCAACCCCGATCCCATATCGATGACGTAAACATCGTCACCCGCTGAGACCTCTATTTCGCTCCACAGTTCATCACTGATACTGATACGCCCTTGACCATCCATTGTGCAATAAATCGCTTCACCCACAATTTCGCGTCTCATTAAGCGCGCCTTCGGATCAGTGCCGGCGAGGTTCAGAATTTGCTCACGCACCAGGTCAAATTGCTCTTCTGTATAGACAGCCAGATAACCTTGGTCCAATGACTTCGTGACAACAACATTCCGACCTAAACTGTCTCTCAGTTTGGCCGGTATGAAAATACGTCCTTTAGCATCACTGGTGTGCGCGTACCTTGCCATTCGTTCCCCTTACCACTACATTTCGGTTCACCACGATCCACCACTTTTGTGTATGATTTCACCACGATTCACCATTTAACTGTATTGTAATAGTAATCTAATGACTTTGCAAGGAAAAAGTTCTTAACGCATGCCATGTCACAATTCTGTAACATGAACCCTTATTAGTCAAGTGTAATTAGTGCCACTTTTTGATCTCTTTACAACATTTAGACATATTGTTGCAAAGCAAGCACAATTCGTAACAAGGGTTGACATAATTACGTAACATTAAATCAACATTGTAATAATATTCTTGTCTGAAATCTGGGACGTCGGCCGGATTTTTACTTTAAATATCGTGTTCGCATGTTTCCTAGCTTTTGGGATAGCAGTATTGCTTCATATTTCTGAATCAGGGGGACGCTGCGGTCTTGAGTTTGATGACGCATGAGCTCTCTGGTTTGGCAAAACTGGTTACGCTTGGGCTATCTTGTTTGGCAAAAATGACGGCTATGTGAGAACCATTATCGTTAATTGGGTTTAGTAGCACTGATTGGGGTGATTTTCCGGCAATTTTTGCGGCTGTGCGGCCATATATTAGAAGGTCCTAATGCACAACTGTCATTTTTGTCGAAAAATCACCTCCTAGAGACAAGTGAAGCTTTATACATTAGCATTTACTAATGCACAATCGAAATTTTTTGCCTAGCTCGACCATGACGAGCCCGGACTTCTCCTTATGTCTATCCTCATTTCAAATATCACAACACCCACCCCACCGCGGCACACCCCCACCGTGCCCCTCGCACAAAATCCAAAATCCAAAAAAAGAGCCTGCCCTTTTGAGGCAAGCTCTCTCAATAACTATTTTGTACAAGGCTAGGTCAGCGCAAGGCCAAACTCAAGCTTAGGCTTCGGTCTCCGCAGCTGCTTCGGCATCCGCGACGACTTCTGCGCTTTCTTTGGTGGAGAAAGGTTCAACCGCAGGTGCACCGCCCATTTCTTTTTCCATGGCATCAGGTCCTGGAATCAAATCTTCGTGCACTTCGCCAACGCTGTCCGCCGAAGGTTCGACCTGTTTGATCTCACCGACGACTTCGTCAATGCTTTCGGCAAAAGCTTCCGGAGCATCCGTCACCGCTGTACCGCTGACTTCTTCAGCGGCTGCACCGGCTTCTTCTGCCACAGTCTCTTCAACGAGTTCTACCGCCTCTACCGCTTCACCGGTCGCTTCATCAGCCACAGGGATGGTATCGGTGCCGGTTTCGTCACCAACTGCTTCTTCAGCGGCGGTCTCTTCGACCACTTCGTCATCAGCAGGTTTCTGATCGGGAGCATCGTCTACAACCACTTCGTCTGCCACTTTTTCGGCTGCGACTGCGTCGGCTACTGTGCTGCTCTGGTCGGCGTCGCTATAAGAGGTAGGTAAAGCTTCTTCTTGTTCAGCGGCTTTTGCTTTAGGCGCTTCACTGTCAGCTGACTCAACGCGGGTATCAATCGGGGCAACATCTTTGATGCTGATACCGATGCGATGTTCACCGTTCTTGACGTCAATGACGCGTGCATCCACTTCCATACCTTCAGTCAGTACTTCGTCGGGTTTGTTCAGGCGCAATGAGGAGATCTGTGAGATATGGCAGAAAGCATCGACGCCTTCAGCGATCTCAATAAAGACACCATAATTGACCATACGCATGACTTTACCGTGTACGACAGAACCCACGGGGAAACGCTCTTCAATATTGTGATACGGGTCGTCTTCGATACGTTTGTAACCCAATTTGATGCGTTTGGTATTGGGATCAAATTCTTTGATATAAACTTGAACGACATCGCCCACTTTGACCACTTCCGAAGGATGCTTGATGCGCTTCCAGGAGAGTTCGGAAATATGGACGAGACCGTCTACACCGCCGATATCAACGAAAGCACCAAAATCGGTCAGACTTCTGACTACGCCTTCGTAAACATCACCGACTTCGATGGTGCTCCAAAGTTCTTCCGCTTTTTTCTTGCGGTCGCGGTTCAAGAGCGCACGGCGGGAACCGGACACACGCAAACGGCGTTTTTCAGCGTCGAACTGGGTGACTAAAATCTCCAGTTCCTGATCGGCATAAGGAGTCAAATCCTGAACGGGGCCCAACTCCAACTGAGTTCTGTGGACGTAGATGTCAACTCCGCCATAACTGGCAATGACACCGTCTTTGACCACATTGGCCACTTTTACTGTAATCGGAGTTTTCTCGTTGTATGCTTCTTCGACTAAGGCTTTGTACTTGCCGAAATCAACTCTGGCTTTTGACAGGATGATTTCTTTCCCCATATCCGTATTGCGGATTGAACGTACATATACATCTATCTCTTCGTGATTGGCAACTGCTTCATCAATGTTGAAATCGGGATTGTTTGTAAATTCATGAAGGGGAATACGGCCTTCCGACTTATCACGAACGTCTACATAGACATTCTCCGTATCATATCTGACTATGACACCTTTTACTGTTGCGCCGCGTTTTAACTGCGGAATACTGTCAATCGCATCAGTAAAACTGATATCGCCTTGATCCGTCTGTTCGTTTTGATTGTTCAAAACTTCATTCTCACTCATTATGTGAATAACCTCCATGATAATACTTTCCGGTGATGAAGCACCCGCGGTCACCCCAACCGATTTGTTTTTCAAACGGCCATCTCTTAACAGCTGTTCAACTTCCTGCGGAGTTTCCAACAAATAATATTCATCACGGACCGACGCACAAACTTCGAGGAGCTTATTGGTGTTGGAGCTGTGTTCGCTGCCGATAACCAGCATCACGTCCACTTCCCGCGCCAAATCCAAGGCTGCATTTTGTCTGTTTTCAGTCGCACCACATATTGTAACAAATATTTGCAAACTTGCAATTTTTTTCTTGATTTGTTCACAAATTCTTTGGTATTCCGCCACGGAGAAGGTGGTCTGACTGACCAGCACATAGTCCTGCTGCGGAAACTCCATGTTTTCTGCTTCGGCCGCTGATGTGATGACCCAGGCCTTTCCGCCCGCCGCACCGACAATTCCGATGACTTCGGGATGCTCTTTGTTCCCGGTTATTAAGACCTGTTTGCCTTCCTCAGCCGCTTTACTGGCAAGTCGCTGGATTTTCTTTACATAGGCGCAAGTCGCATCTTCGATGACGCAGCCTTTTGCCGTTAATATTTCATAGTCCTGTGGTGGCAAACCATGCGCCCTCACTAAGACAGTCGAGTTGGGTAGAACTGTAGCGGCTTCTTCTCGCAAGACCATTCCACCGGCCTGCAGTTCTGCGATGACCTGACGGTTATGGATTAACTCACCCAGCATGCACAGTTCGCGGCTACCCACTTCTTTTTGGCTGCGCTCCGGCCATTCCGCAATCAGGCGGTACGCCAAAGCCGTAGCCCTAGATACACCCCCACAGAAGCCGGCACACGCGGCGCGTTTGATGGAGCGAGGATAGTTTTCTGGAGGGATGTTCTTGCCCTGATTCGTTTGTTTACTCTTGTCGTCAATATTCATAGTTTTGTAATGCGTAGACCCTTCTCATCATTTCATCGGATATCGCCTGTAAATCCGTACTGCCCGCGCTTTCAGCCAAAGTCTCCAAACTCAGCGGTGCTCCCACATAAACATGGTTCTTGCGAAAGAGTCGATAGGGCTTATTGATAGAAACCGGCAGAATCGGGCAATTGGCTTTACGGGCAAAATACACCGCGCCGGTGCTGGGCGGATGCACGCGCGGATGTTCAGCGCGCTTGACCCGGGTTCCTTCAGGGAAAAGGCCGATCACACCGCCACGCCGTAAGACGGCTAAGCTCCGCTTAATGGTGCTGAGTTCCGGTTTTTTGCGATTGACCGGGAAAGCACCGTACCAATAAAAAAAACGGCTGGGCAGTGCATATTTATAAAGCTCTGACTTTGCCAGCATATAGACCCAGGGTCTGAATTTGCAGAGTATCGCCGTCACATCGAACATGCTTTGGTGATTGGCGACCAGGATGAAAGGGCCTTGCGCGGGCACATGCTCCATGCCATGGTAACGCAGGCGATAAAGGAAATGGGTAATGAATTGTAAGAAACGCAGAACCACGAGTTGGCCGAAACTGCCGGGCGGGCGTTTGTCTATCGGTTCGATTTTGGGCTCATGCACTTTCCCCGGTTCAGACAAGGCTCAGTTCCTTTCGTTTTTGGAGGCAATGATGGCTTTCACTGCCGCGATGACTTCGGAGATGGTTTTGCCCTCACTATCCAAAGCATAGGCATCATCTGCCTGTTTCAATGGCGCATGACTACGGCTGCTGTCCTGCAGATCGCGTTCTTGTAATTCGGCAAAAATCTCCTCAAAGCGACAGTCTCTGCCTTTATCAGTCAGTTCTTTAAAGCGGCGTCTGGCCCGCTCTTCCGGAGAGGCGGTCAGAAATATTTTCACTTCCGCATCCGGGAGCACCACCGTACCGATGTCTCTGCCGTCCATCACCACATCGTAGCGCTGGCCTAAATGACGTTGCATCTCAGTCAAGCGTCGCCGACAAACCGGCAAGGCCGAAATGGTCGAAGCCATCATCGATATCTCAGGCGTGCGGATTTCTTCGCCGACCACATGACCATCCAGAACCAGTACGGTGCCCTGTTCCGAGAGCTGCACATCGATATCCAGCTTCTCCATCATTTGGGCAACGGCTTCTTCATCTTTGGGATCGATGCCCATTTCCTTTGCTTTCAATGCGGCGGTGCGGTACATGGCGCCGGTGTCCAAATAGAACATCCCCAGCTCCCGGGCAATTTGTTTGGCTATGGTACTTTTACCGGCTCCTCCCGGGCCATCAATGGCAATACGCATGTCAAATTTCCTTTCGTACAAATACATCAGCGCAAGTAGCGTGAGCTTGGCTGTCTGCACTTTATTTTGGCAAAATCCTCAGATAACACGATGGCCAAAACCGATTGCCACTTCGTCCAAGTGTAGCAAGCCGATGCTGAAAAAAGCACAAACGGCGACGCCGTCATCAAGGCGGGCAATGCCGATTTTTCCGCCCACGTTGAGGCCCATGGCCTTATTCATCAGCTGCGTCACTGCTTCATGCGCTGCACCGGCCACCGCCCCCTCCTCCGGATGTGAGTGCCCAATCAAGCCCTCGCGCCTGGCGGCGACGACCGCGCGCTCTATTAAGCGCGGCACGGCGTTGATGAAGGGACCGCCAAAATCGGAAGCGTCGCACAAGATACCGTCTTCAGAAAATAAGCGACAGAGCTTCTTTTCATCTTCGCGACTGGCACTCAAGGCGATGCGGATTGCAGCAACCGCCACCGTTTTACTGCGACCGTCGTAGTCCGAGGCCGCTTGTGGGGTGCTTTCGCGGTTTGTTTCCGCTGTGTGCTTCGTCATATCACCTTGGGCTGTCCGATAATCCATTTCACTCATACCGGGACAACCGCTTCCGCAATGCTGCCTGCCGTATCGTCTAATCCATGTTTTTTCTCCAAGCGTTTCTGAAAGAACTTCTCCGCCACCTGCGGGAACATGGCATAGGTCAAGACATCTTCTTCGCTCTCGATATAGCGTGCGGCTTCTTTTCTAACGCGCTCCAGCTCCGGTTCCAAGAGATCGGCGGGGCGCTGTGTAATAGGCACTTCATCACCGAGGACTTGTTTAATAAATTCTGGGTCAATAGGCGCAGGTGTACGGCCATACTTTCCTCTGAGGATGTCTTTAGACTCGTTCGGGACCATCTTATATCGTTCACCGGTGACCACATTCATCACCGCCTGTGTACCGACAATCTGCGAGGAAGGTGTAACCAGCGGAGGATAACCAAAATCTTTACGTACACGCGGGACTTCCTGCAAGACTTCTTCGAGCTGCTCGGACTTACCGGCCTGAGCCAGCTGTGAGACCAAGTTCGAAAGCATACCGCCCGGCACCTGATAACGCAATGCATTAATATCAACGCCCATCACTTTGGTGTTGAGCTGTCCGCTTTCGAGGTATTTTTCGCGCAAAGTACGGAAATAAGACGCCGCTTCGCTGAGTTTTTTCAGGTCTAAACCCGTATCGTATTGGGTACCTTGCAATGCAGCAACTATAGGCTCCGTAGGAGGTTGTGAAGTGCCCATGGCCAAGGGGCTCAGGGCCGTATCGACGATGTCAACACCTGCACCGACAGCCATGAGATAAGACATGGAACCCATACCGGTGGTATAGTGCGTGTGCAGTTCCAGCGGCAAATCAACCTTTTCCTTTATGGCGGCGACCAGTTCAGCAGCTTCAAAAGGCTTGAGCAGTCCAGCCATGTCTTTAATACAGAGCGATTGTACACCCATGTTTTTCAAGGTCAGACAGTCTTCGGCAAACTTATCCAAAGAATGGTAAGGGCTGCTGGTAAAAGAAATACAACCCTGAGCATGTGCACCTGCTTTTAGGGTAGCATTCACAGCACGCTCGATATTGCGATAATCATTCAAAGCGTCAAAAATACGGATGATGTCAATGCCGTTTTCCACGGATTTTGCGACAAATTCGTCCACCATATCATCGGCATAATGACGATAACCCAGTAAATTCTGGCCGCGGAGCAGCATCTGCAAGGGTGTTTTAGGACAAGCTTTTTTTATCTTGCGCAGTCTTTCCCAAGGATCTTCATTGAGAAATCGGACACAGGCATCGAAAGTGGCTCCTCCCCAGCACTCGAGTGCGTTGTAACCAATCTCGTCTAAGAGCGGCAGAGCGGGCTCCATCTCCTTGAAGCTCATACGGGTGGCAATCAGGGATTGATGCGCATCACGTAAAATGGTCTCGGTAATTTTTAATTTTGACATGCTTTATTCCTCAATACTAAAGAGCAGGTCTCCGGCGTTGACGGTTTTACCGTTGCTCACTTCAACCTGCACGACTTTACCGGCTTTGGGGAAGACAATCTCATTCTCCATTTTCATGGCCTCGAGTATGCAAAGAACGGTGTTGGCCGCTACTTCCTGTCCTAGACTTACTTTGACGTCCAGGATGGTACCGGGCATCGGTGCGCGTACGGCCGTAGCGCCGGCGGCTGCAACGGCTGCCTCAGTCGGAGCTGCGGCGGCAGTGCTGGCAGGGGCTTCCGGTGCAGGCGCTGCGGCAGAGCTTGTCGCAGGAGCAGCGGGGGCTGCTGCGGGCACGGGAGCGGCGCTGCTTTGTACAGGAGCGGCGGTCTCTTCGACTTCGACTTGGTATGTTTTGCCATTAACTGTAATTTTATAGTTCTTCATAGAATCCTCCTATGTGATGCGCGTCATCGCTTGTTTAGTCGGCTGCGCCCAAGGCTTGTAGGGCTTGATATATATAAGGTCGGGTGGCTTCTGGCATGATAATCTCATCAATGAGTCCCGCAGCAGTTGCATCACTGAGCGCATTGTATTGCTCACTGTAACGCTCTAAAAGACGGGGGCGTTCACCAATCGGGTCGCTACTGGCCTCCAAATCTTTCGCACCGAACAAAGCCAGGGCTTGGTCGGCGTTGAGCAGGCCCAATTCGGCGGTGGGCCAGGCATAGGCATAGTCGCAACCCAGATATTTGCTGTTAAAGCTCAAGAGATGAATGCCGTGTGCTTTGCCAATATAGATATTGATACGTGGCTGAGCATAGTTCATGAAGGCTTCACAGAGTTCGGCGGCTGTAATCGCCACGCCCTCCTGTTCCGCGGCACTGCCGGAAACAAACCCGCTACCATGGGTGAAACTCAGCAAAGGCAGAGTAAAGTCTTCAGCCAGACGTAGAAAGCGCTGCAGTTTCGCTGCCGAGGCCAAGCCAAGTGCCTTGCCGTCTTGTGCCAGCACGGCCACCGGTCTTCCTGCAATACGGGCAAAGGCGCAATAGAGTTCCGTGGCGTAGTCTACATAGGTAGGCAAAAGGCTACCCGAATCAAAGACCGCCTCCAGCACGTCCTGCATCCGCACGCCGCTATCAAGATTGGCGGCCATTTCATTGAGAGCCGTGGCGCTGCGGTTCGGGTCATCGCTCCACTCACCCTGGGGCAGGCGATAGGAAAGCAGTTTTTTCAAAAGCGCTGCGGCGTCCGCGGCGTCTTTGGCCTTCAGGCTGACGTTGCCACTTCTGCGCGCCAAGACGTCTGCACCGCCCAAATCTCGGGGCTGCAGTTCCGAATCCTCAGTGGCGAGGGTGACGCCGGGCCCCTGTAAAAAGACCCCGCCCTCATCACCCGCAATGATGACCGCGGAGGCAAAATTAAGCGCCATGCTCAGCGCCCCGGCTAACGGGCCTTTGACGATAACAAGCAGCGGAATAAGATACGCCGCATTCTTCATTGCAATCAAGATGGAGGAAAGGCCATGCAATGCCAGCAAACCTTCTTCCGCACGCACACCACCGGAATCGAGCACCGCAATGAATGGATAGCCCGCGGCCGTGGCCTGCTCGCAAGCCCTGGCGAACTTTTCAGCATGAATTTTCCCCACTGCACCTTTAAATACCGTTCTGTCTTGAGCGGCGAGGTAAACCGGCTGACCTGCGATGCTACCGTAACCGCTGACTAAACCGTCGCCCGCTACTGCTTCGCGCGCAAAGAGCGCCGTGCCGCTACTGCTCAGGTAACTGTCCTGTTCGACAAAGCTCTCAGCATCAAGCAGATTGCGGACATAATCAAGTGTGGCAGATTGGCGCTGCGCTGCAGGCTTGAAATTTTCCATTTTTTGGCGTGAGCCCATAATCTTCCCCTTTTCTATGGCAAAACAAGCCACGGCTTGGATTTTGCCATCAAACGCTAAGCTCAATTATAAATTAAGTTCTGCCGTTTGACACGGTCGTAAAAGGGGGATTATCGATACAAAAACCAATACGCTTGCCATAACACTTGCTATAGCTCAGATAAAGTGACGGAATCGTCATAGATTACGGCCGAAAAGTGCTAAAGTTCCGGCTCATCGACTGCTATGCTGGATGCGTGTTCATGCTCGGCAATATCCTTGACCTGCTCGCCGCTGCGCTGAGCGGTTTCCAGCTTTTGTTCGAGGGCCTGCAGCGATGAATACATCAACATATCCATTGGCGGCAGTTGGGCGGCATCTTCGAGATTCATATCAAGCAGAAACTGCTGGGTCGTCTCATATAAGCCGGGTCTGCCCGGCGCATCGAGCGTGCCGACATTGGCAATTAACCCGCGTTCCTCAAGGCGGGTCATCAAGCTGTCCGAATTGACTCCTCGGACAGCTTCTACTTGTGCACGGGTAACCGGTTGGTTGTAGGCGACGACGGCTAAAACCTCGTAGGCAGCCTGGGTTAAGGGCGCGGCGCTGCGGGGTTTAAAGAGACCACTGAGCACTTCGCGCAGCTCGGGTTTGGTGGATAAGACGAACTTGCCTTTGACTTCGCGTAGCCAGAGACCGCGGTTATTTTTTTCCAGATAATCTTCACGCATTTTTTCCAGAACAGGCATTATCTCGCTCACTTCAAAACCGGTGCAAAGCGCCATGACATCCGGTGCCAGTGGGTCGCCCGAAGCGAAAAGTAGGGCTTCCAGGGCAGCCGGCAAGTGTTCGGGTGCGAGCTTGCGTTCAAGCAAACTTTCTTCCGTGTGCATCGGCAAGGTCTCTTTTATCTCACTCATTCTTTCTACGCTCTCCCCTTAGTTTTGGTAAGCCTCTTCCGCTTTGTTTAAGTCGGTGTCCTCGAGCCAGCGATTGAAGGCTGCCTCATCTTCACTGCTGCTCTCTGCTGCCTCAGGCAGACAGATTTCCATAGGGGCAAAAGCCTCGCGCTGAAGCACATCAATGCGCTTTCCTCGCAGTAGCTCGAGCAGGGCCAAGAAGGCCGTGACGCGTTCTGTTTTGCCCGCTTGCTGCGGAAAAAGTTCGTGGAAGAAAAAACGCCCTTTGCGGCGTACGCGCTGCCAAATCGTCTTTAGCTTGTCCATCAGGCTGACTTTTTCGCGTTTGAGAATATGCACCAAACGCTCGCTTAAATCGTTAAAGCGCAACAAGTTGCGCTCATGCAAAGCGGCTGCGGCACTACGAAACTTCGTGCTGTTCAGCTGTGACTCATCCAAGCCGTTAAGCGCAAGTTCAATGCCCAAGCCTGCGGCACTTTCCGGTAAACGAAAGACGCAGTCCGCGTAACTGGCCTGGCGTTTTTTCAGCTCTTCGGCCAGCAGTTTACAGCGGCGATACTCCAGGAGGCGCAACACCAGCTCGCTGCGCGGGTCCTCCGCATCCTCACCTAAGACGTTTTGTTTGGGCAAAAGCAGGCGCGATTTGATCTGCAGGAGCGTGGCTGCCATCAATAAAAAGTCCGAAGCCAAATCCATATCCGGCTTAATCATGGCTTGCAGATAAGTCATGTACTGCTCCGTGATTTGGGCTATGGGGATGTCGTAGATGTCGATTTTTTGGCGGTCAATTAAGGCAATGAGCAGGTCAAGGGGGCCCTCGAAACTGTCCAGATGTAAGGCCGGCAGCTCGCTGACGGCGGGGTTTTGTTTTGCCAATAATTGCTCCTCTGCCAAGTGCTTCCCTACCTTTATTTGTTTAGAGTAAGCCGACGAGCCAATTGAAGAGGGCATCGAGCGGGAAGCTGATGACGCTAATAATAGGCCGGGCGATGAATCCTAAAATACCGCTGATCCAGCTGGGTCGCAGCAGGAAGATGGCCAGGAAAGCGATACCGATGTATCGTTCGTTCTGCATCAGCCAGTGGTAAGCCTTGTCGGGTAAAATGCCGGCCAGGAGTTTGGAGCCATCCAAGGGTGGCACGGGCAAAAGGTTAAAGATCGCCAACATGATATTGGTCACGAAGAAAAGATAAAACAGCAGGTTGGCGCTCTCCGCCAGATTCGCCAAGAAACCGCTCTGCTGATTGCGGTATAAAACGATCTGCCAAAAGGCGGTCAGATAGTAAAAAATCGCACCGATGACAGACAACACCAAGTTACTCAGCGGACCGGCAGCGGAGACCAGGCCGAAGCCTTTTTTCATCCCCAATGTGCGTTTAAAACGGGTCGGATTGACCGGTACCGGTTTGGCCCAGCCAACCGGCGCACCCATCACAATGAAAAGCGTGCCTATCGGGTCCAAATGAGCCGCCGGATTCAGCGTCAGGCGACCGGCCATTTTGGCCGTGTCATCACCTAATTTATAAGCGGCACGCGCATGCCAGTACTCATGGATGGACAGCGACATCAATAAAACAATGATGCGCATGATATAAGTCATCAGGTCTGCGCGGCCTGCAATAACGTCTAACAAATGATTCCCCTTCTCTTCGTGTAAGCGCCGGCCCAGGGCGGCCGAGTCTTGCGTTTCTTCAGCGTACGCGGCTTAAGGCCAACTTGCAGTCGTGCCCGTTGATATTCCAGTCTTTGCTCAATTCCGCTTGCGCAGCGAGCTCATCCGTTAATTGTAACAGTTGTTCAGCCAAAACTTCAGCCTTGATGCTTTCGGCCTGAGTTTCGAAAACCCGTGTTAAGGCCTCGTCCGCTTGGTAAGCAACCACAATGCGGTCCACCACCTTAAAGTCGGAGTCTTTACGCATGGTCTGAATTTTGGAAACCAGCTCGCGCATCAGGCCTTCGTCAATCAGTTCCGGGCTAAGATTCAGGTTTAGAGCCACGGTGACGCCGCGATCCGAAGCACTGGCCAAACCTTCAGCCTGGCGCGTTTCGATAAGCAGATCTTCTTCTGCTAGGCTGTGTTCCACGCCATGTAGTTCGATACGCAGTTGGCCGCTTTCCTTCAGTTCACGCATTGCCGCTCTGCCGTCGATTTGTTTCAGCAGTTCGCTCAGGGCGGGTAAATCTTTGCCGAAGCGACGCCCCAGAGTTTTCAGCTGCGGTTTAAAACCGTAGTCTTCCAGTTCAGAGGAATCACTGATAAATCGACAAGCTTTCACATTCAGCTCATCCATGGCCAAGGCGGCAAAATCCTCGTTCAGGCTCAAGCCGGAGACGAACATCTCTGCCAAAGGCTGACGGTTTTTCACTGCCGAGGTGTTGCGTGCCGCACGTCCCAGCACCACGACTTGCAGCAGATCTTTCATCTGCTCTTCCAAGTCCTGATCGATAAGTGCAAGCTCAGCGACAGGATAGGCGCAAAGATGCACGCTTTCTTTGGCTGCGGGATTTACGGAGCGCACTAGGTTTTGGTAGATGCTTTCCGTGACAAAAGGCACAAAAGGGGCGGCCAGGCGCACCAATGTTTCCAAGACGGTATACAGGGTCATGTAAGCATTGATTTTGTCTTGGGTCATATCCCCGGCCCAGTAACGTTCGCGGTTGCGGCGCACGTACCAGTTGGACAACTCATCGGTGAAATCCGAGAGGGCTCTGCCGCCGCTGGTGATATCATAATTTTCCAGACTTTTATCTACCTTGAGGATGAGGGACTGCAGGCGCGACAAAATCCAGCGATCCATCACCGTCAGACTCGCCTCATCAGCCTTATGCTCCAGAGGATTAAAGGCATCGATTTCGGCGTACATGATGTAGAAGGCATAGGTATTCCAGAGCGTACCCATGAACTTGCGCTGACCTTCGGCGACCGCATCGTCCGAATAACGGGAGGGCAACCAGGGGTTGGAGTTCGTATAGAAATACCAGCGGATGGCGTCGGCACCCTTGCTGTTCAGCACATCCCAGGGGTCAACCACGTTGCCTTTGTGCTTGGACATCTTTTGCCCGTTTTTATCTTGTACAAGGCCCATCACTTCGCAGTTCCGGTAAGGGCTCTGTCCAAGAATGCCGGTCGCAATCGCCATCAGCGAGTAGAACCAGCCACGCGTCTGATCGAGCGCTTCGGAAATGAAGTCCGCCGGAAAACGCGTCTCGAAAAGTTCTTTGTTCTCAAACGGATAGTGCCATTGGGCAAAAGGCATTGCCCCCGAATCAAACCAGCAGTCGATGACTTCGGGCACGCGCTCCATCAGCCCGCCGCAGTCCGGGCAGGTCAAATGCACGGCATCGATATACGGGCGGTGCAGCTCAATTTCATCCGGGCAATCCGGCGACATCTCTTTCAGCTCGGCAATCGAACCGATGAGGTGGCGCTTGCCGCAGTCCGGGCAAATCCAGACCGGTAGGGGTGTACCCCAGTAGCGTTCACGGGAGAGGCCCCAGTCCACAACATTTTCAAGGAAGTTGCCGAAACGGCCGCTACCGATGTTTTCCGGAATCCAGTTAACGGTTTTGTTGTTGGCCACCAGTTGGTCGCGCACCTTGGTCATCTCAATAAACCAGGAGTGTCTGGCATAATAGATAAGCGGTGTGTCACAGCGCCAACAGAAAGGATAGCTATGCTCGTACTTCTGGGTGCGCAGGAGCAGGCCGTCTTTTGCCAAGCGCTTGATCAACAGCGGGTCAGCATCCTTGACGAAGAGACCGGCAAATTCCTGCATTTCCTCGGGCATGGTGCCGTCTTCTTTAACAAACTGGACCAAGGGCAAGTTGTAGCGGCGTCCGATGCGCGCGTCATCTTCACCGAAAGCCGGGGCGATGTGCACGATACCGGTTCCGTCATCTGTAGTGACGTAGTCGTCTACGGTCACGAAGAAGGCCTTCTTCCCGCTTTGGGCAACGGTCTCCGTGGCAAAAGGCAGCAAAGGCTCATATTCCAAACCTTCCAGATTCACGCCTTTAAAGCGTTCCAGAATTTTATAATTTTCACCAAAGAGAGCCGGCACCAAGACGCCCGCCATATAGTAACGCACGGTCTTCGTCGGCACTGCCGCGGCATCCGCTGCACCGGCCTCGTCATGGGCATGGGCATGTTGTGCATGGGTATGGTGGCAACTGCAGCTATCCTCAGCCTGCGCTGCCTCGGCCAGCGGTTCTTGCACTTCGATTAAGACATATTCCTCATCGGGATTGACGCAAAGCGCAACGTTGGAAGGCAGGGTCCACGGCGTCGTCGTCCACGCAGCCAGATACGTGTCCTGACTGGCTTTCACTTTGAAACGCACATATATAGAGGTATCCGTGACATCCTTATAGCCTTGGGCCACTTCATGACTGGACAGGGAGGTGCCGCAGCGGGGGCAGTAGGGCACAATTTTATAGCCTTTATAAAGCAAACCTTGATCCCAGAAACGTCTCAGTGCCCACCACTCGGACTCAATGTAGTTATTTTCATAAGTCACATAGGGGTCTTCCATGTCAGCCCAGTAGCCGACGCGGTCCGACATCTGTTCCCATTCGTCTTTATAGGTCCAGACGGACTCCTTACACTTTTTGATGAAGGGTTCGATTCCGTAAGCCTCTATCTCCGGTTTACCGTTGATGCCCAGGGCCTTCTCAACTTCCAATTCAACAGGCAGTCCATGCGTATCCCAGCCCGCCTTGAAGACCACATTGTAGCCTTTCATGACACGGTGGCGCGGATAGATGTCCTTGATGGCACGGGTCAGGATATGACCGATATGCGGTTTACCGTTGGCGGTAGGCGGCCCGTCATAGACCGTATAATTTTCTTTGCCCTCCGTCTGGCTTTGGGCCACTTGTTTTTTATAGATGTCCTGCTTTTTCCAAAAATCCAGGACCTCTTCTTCTCTTGCCACAAATCCCATATCGGAATTCACTTTTTGATACATCTTCTTTTACCTGCCGTTCCTTAATCTGCGTATTCTGCGTCGGTGCTTGCTTTCAAACATAAAAAAAGCACCTCATTGACGGGGCGCTTGACGCGCGGTGCCACCCGATTCAGAAGCGCTGCTCGTTTCACAGCTCTTCCCTCAACAGTGATAACGGTGCAGCCCTTTGGGGATTACCGGTCGTTCTTATTTCATTAGTGGCTTATGACGCCCATCCGAATTCGGAACCACTGCTCACGGGTGATCTGCGATTTTACTGCCTATGCACTTTCAGCTGCTGTGCACTCTCTGTAAGGTTTTGGCAAAATAGCCGTCCCGTTCAACGCATTGCGATATACGTGCAGACATTATAGTTGGCGGGGCGGCGGACGTCAATTTTACCGCGATTAACGGCGGTGGCAGCAATCCGTCGCGTTGCTTGGGTTGCTGCGACTCCTCTAAAAATCGGCAAAATTTTCGTAATGCCAATTCTGGTCTTATTTCGGGACCGAAAAGAGGAGTTATAAATAGAAAAAAGGCATTTTTTTCGCTAATCCAACCTTGCTGCGAAAACAAGCTGAGAATACATGTGATTCGTCCGTTTTAGGGACAGAATTTTCGACAATCCAAGTTAGCCAATGGTAACGACTTGGATTAACGAAAAAACTGTTATGAAGTGACCCTTGTCAAGTATGTTTTTCGTTCCGATTAAATCATTTAGAAACTTCCTTCCTAGAGGAAGGTTCAGAGGTTTGATTCGACAGTTCTCGGCATTGGCCATTCTGTTATACGCGGATTCGGTCATCCTTACCGCAGGTCAATGGTTCGCCGTGGAGTTCTACAGTCTTACGACGTGAATCACAGTTTCCTGTGTCAACAACTTTTTTTCGTAGTCACTCGAACCTGTCTGTCCATCAAAACCTCTGAACCTCCCTCCAGACATGGTGTCATGGATCTTTACTTTTGCTGTCTCTGCTGTTTGTGATCTGTTTTTATCTTGCTGGTGCTTGTACTGGTTCTCGGTGTTCTGTCATCATCCCCCAAACGAAACCGGCTAACTCCCGAGCGATAGCGGTTACCGCAACATTGTGTTTTTTAGACTGACGTTTCATGCGATAGAATTTTCGTTTCAAGCGTTCGCTCGCACGATCCGCATATGCAATGACATCGGGCGCCTTTCCTTCTTGTCGTTTGCGTAAATCGCGAGACTTTTGGCCAATAGACCCTCGGGTATAACACTGAGCGGCTTCTACAAGTACTCTTCGGATATGGGTGTTTCCTGCTTTCGTAATGCTCGTTCGAATTTGTGTGTCTCCGCTGGAGTGCTCTCCTGGGACCAATCCGAGATAGGCGGCATAGTGGGCGGCTGTTCTAAACCGTTGGAAATCACTCGTTTCCACTAGGATAGTCATCGCACTGTAAGTCTTAATCCCTACGAAACAACGAAGCTGTTCTACTTTTTCTCGGTAAGCGTCGAGTTGAGCAAACTCTTCTATCCGTCGATCAAAGGCGTCAAGCTTGTCACTCAGTTGCCGATAGCTCGAGAGGTATTCTTGCAAGGTCTCCTTCAGAATCGGATCTAATGACAAACGACTGAGCCAGGTTAAATGGGCCGCCGTCCAGTAGCTTTTGTGAGCGTCATACGCTTGGCCATTACGAAGACAAAGGCCCTGAATCTCTTGCTTGAGCATTTTGAACTTCTTTTTGTGGTCGTCTCGCATACGGATGTACTGCTTAATCATGTCATCTTGAACGCTTGGGATATAGATGCGACTGTAGGTTCCATTGGCCAAGCTTTTGGCAATCTTTTCGGCATCGAGACGATCCGTCTTGATGCGATGCTTCTGGTATCGGGGCATGCTACTTGGTGCCATGACATGACAGGTGATGCCTTTTGGCGTAACTGATAATAGAGGGTATAGCCCATGCAACCTGCCTCATAGCCACAGACGAAGCGGACCTCGTCCTTGTCCGGGTGTTGTAAGAGGAAATTTTCTTCAATACGATCCAAATATTTCTCGATCAGATGGCTGTCTGGATCCAAAGTCGTTTGAGCAAAGAGTTTGTCCTCTCCGTACATGCTGGGCTCTAAGCAGCACAGGTGTAGCTGTTTTGTGGACATCGATTCCGACATAAATTATACTTTCCATTGAGTGACCTCCATTGTATGCGGTAATGCCGCTGGCTGTTTTACACATTCCAGACTAACGGATAAATCCACGTTGTTGCAATGCGGGGTCACTTCATATTGTCTTACGGTAAAACAGCCAATCGACTTGCTCTCATCTCTATTGAGGACTCTCACTTGGATTAGCGAAAATTCTGTCAGTCTGAGACGAGGGGTGCAGGAGAATAGCCGGACGTGGCTTTTGCCTAAATCTCTTCAATAAAGTAGACACCTTTCACTTCATGCAATTCAGAAATCACTTCTGCATGCAAAATTCTGTTCGCAGAAAAAACAGACAGGGTCGCAGAAATCGGACTAGGCGTCTCTTTCTTTTTCTCACCGGTTAAATGCAGGTCCTGCACATCATAATTATTGTTCCGAAGATAGCCGATGAACTCTCGCAGAGCAGTGTGATTTTCAAACTCGACATAGAGGTCGATTTGTTTTGAGCGTTGATTGAAAAAATCATCCACCTTCGTTAGCACAGTCATCACTAAGAGAATCACGACAGCACCCAACAGTGCTCCTTCATAGAAACCTATGCCGATTGCGAGACCACAGCAGGCGGCAGTCCAAAGTCCTGCGGCCGTCGTTATACCCTTGACTTGATTTCTCCCGGTCAGCAAGATTGTACCCGCTCCCAAAAAGCCGATACCGGAAATCACCTGTGCACCCAGCCGTGTGGGATCCGATGCATTAAATTGCTGATAAACGAATTGATTGGTCATCATCACCAAGGTCGCACCTAAACACACAAGAATATAGGTGCGAAAACCGGCTGCGCGATTTTTTCGTCCACGTTCTAAACCCAGGATGCCCCCTACCATCAGCGCAAGTATGATTCGCAATAAGATTGAATCAAAATTCAGATCACGTAAATACTCAAAGTGACCCATAGAAACACCTCCTTCGAATTTTTTTAGTAAATACTAAAATGCAGTATGCCGCTTAATCGCCCACAAGCGTCATCGTTCAAAAAAGCTGATTTGATTTTGCATCTCAAATCAGCTTATATGCTAAAAACCATGAGTGAGCGTTAAAGTTGTGCGGTTAATACGAAACTCAAACCGCCAACTGGCCTGTGATAAAAGGGACGACTTCCTCGAGACTGATGTCCAGGACATGGGCGATTTCCCCGTGAACGATTTTCTCGGCTTCTTTCATGACGCGTTCATCCGCGGCATAGAACTTTTTACCTTCGCGTGTTTTAAGTTCGCGGTTGTAATAGAGCGTCTTCAGCAATTTCACCAGTTGCTGATGATTGCCGTTGCGCAATAAATCATTGAAGCGTTGCTTTCTTTCCTGGTCGTTTTCAATCCACTCTGTCTCGGTATCAGGCATCAGAGCGATTAATTCATAGACTTCATCCTTCGTCAGAAGCTTACGCAGTTTGACCAATTCGCTGTCTACAGGGCAGTAAATGGTAGAGCGTTCATCGTATACAGGCTTTAGTACGTAATAAAGCTGTTCATTGTCACTGAACTTTTCGTTGCGGATATCGACAATCTTGCAGATATCGCAGTTCCCATACATCACCGTATCGTTAATCTTAAATTCCATTTTTTCCTCCGTAATCAAACACACTAATTATCTCATACTTTCGGCAAAAATGTAAGTACAACGCCAAGATAAAGCCTAAATTTGGGCTTCGTTAGCCTAGTGTAATTAAAGCTGGGAAAGCGCCTATTTAATAACTGGCTGACTTTTGCGCTGATAATCTTTGTTCGAAAAATTCAGATCTAAGGGACCGTCATATCCCGCCAGACGCCCCTCTTCCGTGAACTGCAGAATATCATAGGGCACCCCTTGCTCAGGCACCTCATTCCAGGAGGCCAGCCATATTTCGTAATCACTCAAGCGCTCCAGCTCCATGCGGTCTCTGAACCAGTAGGCATGCGAATAAATGCCTGCCTTATAACCGGCCGCTTCAATGGTTTGGCAAAAGGCCAGCGCGGCATCGGTCAGCACCTCGGGACTGGCCATGATTTGGAAATACTCGTCTTCTGTATCGAAGAAGACGGGGTAGCTGATGTTTTTGCCCTTGATATGACGCAGCACCGCCTGCGCTTCCGCCACCGCTTTTTCCACACTGTCCGCACAGGAATACCAGTACACTCCAATCGGCACATTTCGCTCGTTAAAATTTTTGTAATGCTCCTCAAAGGCATTATCCGATTTAAGTGCGGTTCCGGTGTCATGACCCGTGAAACCGGCTCGCAGAATGGCAAAATCCAAGCGCAGCGCCAGCGTGTCGTAATCAATACTGTTGGGGTCCTGCCACGAACTGAAGTCCGCCCCAAATTTGCGCAAAAGCGTGCGTGGCGGAGTGGGCAGTTCCTCGTCTGTCTTAGGTCTTTGCATTAGGGTCGTCAAGAGCAGCACAGTCAAAAGGCTGACAATCAATAGGCTGAGTATAAGAAATATTCGGTTGCGTGGTGACCAGATACGCCGTAAAACACGCTTCAGGCCGTTGTCTTTGTGATTTTGCTCTTCTGTCATGCTTCTTTCCGTTTATCTAAAAATGCTGCTCCCTTGTGTTTGAGGAAGCAGCACCTTTCTGCTTTTGGCAGCTTGTTTACTTCTTAGTGAAGGTGACGGAGCTAAAGACCTTTTGAATCTCCGCCTCCGCAAGCGCGAAATCTTCTTCATTGGTCCAGGCACAGATCAGATACATTTGACCGTCAACCAAAATATCGACTTCCATGTACTTTAAAGGCGTACCGTCAGTCACGCCCCTGGTGTATGTCACATAGGGTGTAGTTTTATTATTGACGCTTAAATCACCGTACTTATCCAAGACGAATTCCGGGTCATCTGACTCTAAGGTATAGAGGTAGTTGCGCAGATAATTTTCTTCCACCATGTAGTCTTTCTGTGCATCGCTCACCGGCTTGCCATCCACCACAAGCAACAAATCATTGAGCTCTTTTTCGGTATAGCCATAGCCGATATATTCCGCCAGAGCCGCATCCCTGTCGCTGCCCGCCTCCGCTGCTTTGAAATCTGCCGCGAGTTCTTCGATTTTTGTGAAGTCTGGTGCCTTTTCGACGTTGTAAATATACATGTAGCTGTACGGCCCTTCACCGGCAAAAGCATAGCGCTCCGGATCGTCCGCAGGCGTAGAAAACATTTGTGACAAATCGGCAATCGTCTTAAACTCGCTCCAGCCGCTTGGCAAACTAAGGCTGACCCTGTGCGCTGTGGCTTCTCCCAGTCCCGCCGCGGCGTTCGTCGCTGCAGAACTTGAGGCTGCCGTCGTGGGCGAAGCGCTCGTGGCAGCAGCGGTCGTCTGCGCTGCTGTGGTAGGCGCGAGCGTTGTTGCTGCGGTCGTTGTAGCTGCCGTTGTCGTTGTTGCTGTTGTTTGAGCTTCCGTTGTTGCGGCTGAGCTGCTGCTCGTCGCTTGGCTCGTGACCGACTTAGTCGTCGCACGCGTGGTGCTCGGCTCGCCGCCACCGATAATCGCCCGGCCTAATGCGGCACATGAAGTCGCGCCTAGGCTGAGGCTTAATAAAAGGGCTGTCAGACTGATTTTTAGGCTCATTTTTTTCATATGATCACCTCGACAAAGGTTCTGTCACCGTTTGGTTTCACGCAAATTCTTTTCCATAAGGGCAAAAGTCTCCCGACTTCTGTCACTTCCTTTATCTCACACATTCGCCGTGCTTGTAAACCTGCGCCAAAGTAAAGATCATAAAGCACTACGAAAAGAGGCCGAAAAGGCGCAGCGTGTTTTGGTAGCTGAGTTCTGCGACTTCGGCGAGCGGCTTTTGCCACAATTCTGCGATCTTGCGACAGACTTCCAGCACATAGGCGGGTTCGTTGCGTTTACCGCGATAAGGCACCGGGCTGAGGTAGGGGCTGTCGGTTTCGATCAATAGACGGTCCTGCGGCATATTACGGATTACTTCGTGGGACTGGCGGGCATTCTTGAAGGTGATCGGTCCGTCAAAGCCTAGATAAAAGCCCAGCTGCAGAAGCTGTTTTGCAAATTCCCAACTACCGCCGTAGCAGTGCACCACACCGGCTTGTTCCGCAAGTAAACCTTCGCGCTTGGCCGTTTGCAGGACTTCAAGAAAATCACCGTGGGCTTCCCGGTCATGCAGGACGAGGGTTTTGCCATACTCATGAGCCAAACGCAGTTGTGCTTTGAATACGGCCTTTTGTTGCTCACGCGGCGAAAAATCGTAGTGATAATCCAAACCGATCTCGCCCACCGCCACGACTTGCGCATGCTGCAACAAACGCGCCAGCTCGCTTTCGCTTTCCTGATTATATGATTTGGCTTCATGTGGGTGCACACCCACAGCCGCCACAAGCCTTTCGGGCTGCTGCTCAATCAGTTTGATGATTTTGTGACTGTCGGCCAAGTCTGAAGCGGGCAAAAGGATCCGCTCCACCCCGGCTTCCACCGCTCGCGTCAAGACCGACTCGAAATCGTCTTGAAACTGCTCATCGCTCAGATGGGCATGGGAGTCAAAAAGCCGCATCAGCCCACACCGGATCCGGCCGGCACGCTGCCGTCCACCGCCAGCAGGCGATAGCTTCCGTCCTCCGCCGTGGCGCATAAGAGCATGCCGTGCGATTCTTTGCCACGAATTTTTCTGGGTTTGAGGTTCTCGACCAATATAACGGTTTTACCGACCAGTTCCTCGGGGGCATAGGAATTGGCAATCCCCGATACGACCTGTCTTTTGCCCAAAGCACCTACATCAAGCTGCGAGCAAAGGAGGCGGTCTGCACCCTCCACTTTTTCACAAGCCTCAACGACAGCGGTCAGGAAATGCACTTTCTCGAAGTCGGCAAAGTCAATATTGCTGATGACACCTTCCGTGTTATCCGCTTTACTCTCCGCTTGCGCTTTCTTGCTGGATTTTTCCTGCTCGGCTGTCTGCGCCTGCGGGGCTTGCTCAGGACTTGCTTCTTCTGCGGGTTGCAGCAAGGCATTCATGGCATCGATTTCCGCATCCAGGTCAAGGCGCGGGAAAACAGGGGCGCAGGCCTGCAGGGGCTCAGTCGCCTGCCAGGCTCCCCAGACTGCCGCTTGTTCCCATGCGGTATTTTCGGGGGTCGCGGCTTGGCGAATGGCCTCAAAAATCTTCGGTCCGGTTTCAGGCACGAAGGGTTGAATAAGAATAGCCACGACACGCAGGGCTTCGGCCAAGTTGGCCAGAACAGCGGCTAAGCGTGCCTGTTTGGCCGGATCTTTAGCCAGAATCCAAGGCGTAGTCAAATCGATATACTTATTTGCCGAACCGATAAATTTCCATATTTCGACCAGCACCTGGCTGAATTGCAGTTTATCCAAAAGGGTCTCAACACGGTCTTTCAGTCCGGCAGCCTCGGATTCCAAAGCTTCATCTTCGGGGCCGGCCTCACGCACGGTGGGCACGACTCCGTCAAAGTACTTTTTAATCATGGCCGTACTGCGGCTGAGCAGGTTGCCCAGGTCATTGGCTAAATCCAGGTTGATACGTTGCACCAAAGCCTCATTGGAGAAGCTGCCATCGGCACCGAAGGGTACTTCACGCAAAAGGAAATAGCGGATGGCATCCACCCCGTAACGCTCACAGAGCACGGCAGGGTCAACGACGTTGCCGAGCGACTTGGACATTTTGCCACCATTCATCAACAACCAGCCATGACCGTAAACCTGCTTGGGTAAGGGCAAATCCAGCGCCATCAGCAGTGCCGGCCATATCAGCGTATGAAAGCGAATGATGTCCTTCCCGACCAATTGCACGTCTGCAGGCCAGTAACGGGAAAAATCCCCGTCAGTATTGGGATAGCCCAGAGCCGTAATATAGTTGGAAAGCGCGTCGACCCATACATAGATGACATGCCTTTCGTCAAAGGGCACTTTGACGCCCCAGTCAAAAGAGGTGCGTGAAACAGCCAGATCTTCGAGACCGGGACGCAAAAAATTGTTGAGCATCTCGTGTGCCCGAGACTGCGGCTGCACAAAATCCGGATTATTTTCCAGCAATTCAATTAGGCGGTCCTGATACTTGGACATACGGAAAAAGTATGACGATTCCTTGGTCAGATGTACCTCACGGCCACATTCCGGGCATTTGCCGTCTTTCAGCTGACTCTCGGTCCAAAAGGATTCATCGGGCGTACAATACCAACCCTCGTATTCGGAGAGGTATATATCTCCCTGGTCGTAGAGCTTTTGGAAAATAGCCTGCACCGATTTCTCGTGGGCTTCATCAGTGGTCCGGATAAAACGATCGTGGCTGATATTAAGCAGAGACCAGAGGCGGTGAATGCCCTCGACGATTTCATCGACAAAAGCCTGCGGAGCCATACCTGCCGCAGCCGCTCTCTCCTGTATCTTTTGGCCGTGCTCATCCGTACCGGTCAGGAACATGACGTCGTAGCCCTTCAGGCGTTTGTAGCGCGCCATGACATCGGCCGCTACTGTGGTGTAGCTGTGTCCGATATGTAAATTACCGCTGGGGTAATAAATGGGCGTCGTAATATAGAAGGTTTTATCTTTCGTCATATCCTCATCCAATCTTTCTTATAGTACTTGTAAAAAATTCTTCTCTGCTTAATCTGGGGCGATAACACCCTTCTGCAGAATTATGTTAGCGTAGAGTGCCGCTTCGCTGCTTTGGATAACACAGTAAGTCGTACGCACCTTATCGTAGAAGGCAAAACGCTCCATGTTCTCAATGGGATCCTCTAACTGCGGCTCATGTTTCGCCACAATTTCCTTATAGGTCTCCCAAATGGGGGTTTCGACCGGATCACCGGGCGTCACCTGCATCAGGGTCACCGGGTGCTTAACATAGCTGTCCAGCGGCATCAGGGTTAAGATGGCATCCAAGATCTCCGGTACACCATGCCCTTCCATATGGATGACGATGGCATTTTCACCCATCGATTCCCCGGGGAAGTTCCCGTCGCCAATGGTCACACAATCCGAGTGCCCCATTTCGCTGAGTACGCGCAGCAGTTCCGGTGAAATGATTTTCGGTATCCCTTTTAACATAGTTCGCTCCTTTATCTCTAGGCTGACTTGCCTGATCCCTTACTCAACAATCTCGATGCTCTTTATCTTTTGTTCCTGTTTCGGTCTGTCCTGAAAACCCGTCTCGGTTGCGGCTATTTCGTCCACCACTTCGATGCCCGTGCTCACCTTGCCAAAAGCGGCATACTGCCCGTCGAGATGGGGGGAATTCTGGTGCATGATGAAAAACTGTGAGCCGGCCGAATCGGGATGTCCGGATCTAGCCATAGAGAGCACGCCGCGCTCATGTTTGAGCGGATTATCGAAACCGTTAGCGGCAAACTCACCTTTAATCTTATAGCCCGGTCCGCCCATGCCCGTGCCATCGGGGCAACCGCCTTGAATCATGAAGCCGGGAATCACGCGGTGAAAAATGAGGCCGTTGTAGAAACCTTTGTTACAAAGGTCGATGAAATTCTGCACAGAAATCGGTGCAATCTCGGGGTAGAGTTCAGCCTCGATGACTTTGCCCGAATCCATGGTAATAATCGCTTTTGACATATGCATTTCTCCTTCTTAACGATGCTCTTGGTGAAGCATTTCATTTTTAATATCCCAGAGTTTCTGAGAGAGGTCAACGTAATAGGTCTGCGGATTCTCAAAACGTTTGATGGAATCCCAGAGGGTGCCCATTTGGCGTGTACAGTAGGCGCGAACTTCTTCGATATCACGACGTTTATAGACACACTTTCCTGCTTCAAAAACCGGTTGCAAGAGTTTCACAGCATCGAAATTGGTGACGGTCTTTCGTTTCCAGGTCTGCACCGGGTCAAAGAGCTCGTAGCTCTCGGTGCTGACTTCCTCACCGGCGACCGTAATCAGGTCAGCCAATGCCATGCCTGTGGATTTATCGTAGAGACGCCAAACTTCCTTGTTGCAGGGGGTGGTGACCTTGGCCAGGTTATCCGAAATCTTCATGCGCGGGTACACTTCGCCGTCTTTTTCGATGGCTGATAGTTTGTATACACCACCAAAAACAGGTTCGGCACGTGAGGTAATCAGGCGCTCACCCACACCGAAGCTATCAATCTTCGCACCTTGTACCAAGAGGTCGCGGATAATGTATTCATCCAAGGCATTAGACACGGTAATTTTGGTATCCGTCATACCGGCTTCATCCAGCATGCGGCGGCTTTCCTGGGTCAGATAAGTCAAGTCACCTGAATCGATGCGCACGCCTTTGAGCTTCTTACCCATAGGGGCCAAAATTTCTTTGGCCACTCGTATGGCATTGGGAATGCCTGATTTCAGTGTATTGTAAGTGTCCACCAGCAAGACGGTGTTATCGGGGTAGGATTCGGCATAAGCCTTGAAGGCATCAAATTCGCTCTCAAAAACCTGTACAAAACTGTGTGCCATCGTACCTGCCAGGGGGATACCAAATTGTTCACCACAAATCGTACACGAAGTCCCCGCTGCACCACCGATGTAGGCAGCTCTGGCTCCCAGCACGGAGGCATCGTAACCTTGGGCACGTCGGGCACCGAATTCCATAATCGGGCGTCCTTCCGAGGCGCGCGTGATGCGGGCGGCTTTCGTGGCAATCAGGCTTTGGTGATTGATGGTCAAGAGCAGCATGGTTTCGATCATCTGAGCCTGGATAATCGGTCCGCGGACCTTCACAATCGGCTCGGAGGGGAATAGCGGTGTCCCTTCGGGGATAGCCCAAACGTCGCAGACAAACTCGAAGTCACGCAGATAATCAAGAAATTCTTCGCTGAACTGACCGGTGCCACGCAAAAAGGAAATGTTCTCCTCGGTGAAGGAAAGGTTCTGCAGATAGTCAATCATCTGCTCCACACCGGCCATTAAGGCATAGCCGCCGTTTTCGGGTACAGCACGGAAGTAGAGGTCAAAATAAGCATAAGTGTCGCTCAACTTGTTATCCAAGTAGCTGCGCGACATGGTGAGTTCATAGAAATCCGTCAACATGGAGAGATTCGTTCGTTCATTCCAGTTAAGTCCCATTGCAGTTCACTCCTTCATCGTTAAACAAGATTTGTTCATAGTCTACTTTGTCGAGACAAAGACCCTTGGCCGCCAGAGTTTTTCCACAGAGATTGCGGTCTCCGCTGAGCAGTGCCATTTTAATCTGTTCTGGGCTGATTTTTTCCAGTCCGACATAGAGCAGCGTCCCGGCGATGATTCGCATCATATTATACAAGAATCCCGAACCGTGAACAACGAGACGCAGCAGTCCCTCCCCTGTGGCGGAGGGGTTCAGTATGGCTTGGCGCTCACTATGTTGCGGCTCTTCGGGCAGATTCCAGCCACTCACTTTTGGCGTATAGTCCGCGGCAGAGTAAAGTGAAGTAAACGCTGCCTGGTGATTCAGTTGTAAAATTTCAACTGCAAAAAGCCGCCGCGTTGTTCCGTTGGCAGCCGGGCTGCCCATGGCCTGAAAAGCCGCAAAATCATGTTCACCGAGCAAATAGTGACAGGCCTCTCCCATCGCTGTGAGATTGAGCCGGCGTTTCTCATGATGGGCAAAACGCTGCCAATAAGGATCCGACCGTGCCGTATTCAAAATATAGTATGAATATTGTTTGCCCTTGGCCCGAAAACGTGCATTGAAACGCGGCTCTACCTCGCAGGCGGCACGGCAGATGAGCCCATCAGGCAGATAGGCCTCCAGAGCAAGGGGTAATTTCTCGCAGGGGATGCGACAGTCGGTAAAAAAGTTGCTCACATGACCGCGGGCATGTACACCGGCATCGGTACGACTGCAGCCGTATAGCGTCACCGGATGAGCACAGATTTTTTCCAAAGCCTTTTCTATGCTTCCTTGAATGGTGGGGAGAGCCTTTTGCCTTTGCCAGCCGCAAAAATCTGTCCCATCATAGGCCATCAGCAAAGCGAGATTACGTAAGCCTTGTTTATCCGCTGGCAATGGCTCCCCTGGCCTGCTCACAGCAGGTACTCCAGGAGTAAAAAAACTGCGGCGGCAGCCAGAAAGACTCCTCCGGCCAACGTATCGGATTTTGTATATTGCAATTCTTTAAGCTTGGTTCTGCCCTCCGCACCGCGGTAACAACGTGCTTCCATGGCCAAGGCTAAATCATCGGCGCGTTTGAAGGCGGACACAAAAAGCGGGATGAGCACGGATACCAGACCGCGGGCACGTGTGAAAACCCCACCCGTGTCGTAGTCCGCACCACGAGAAGATTGGGCCTTCATAATCTTGTCTGTCTCTTCGATCAGGGTCGGCACGAAGCGCAGGGCGATAGACATCATCATGGCCAACTCATGACTGGGGAAGCCGATTTTGCTCAAAGGTTTGAGCAGGGACTCGATGGCATCGGCAATCATCAGCGGCGTTGTGGACAGCGTCAGAAAGAGCGAAGTCGTAAGAATCAGGAGAAAGAGCCGCAGCGCCATGCGTACGCCCAGTTCCAATCCTTCGCGACTGATACTCAGCGGTCCGATGTTTAAAAGCGCCGTTCCCGGCACAGCGAAAAGGTTAATGATAAAGGCAAAAAGCGCGATATAAATAACCGACTTCAACGATTTTAAAACCAACTTCAGCGGGATACCCGAAAGCGCGATGACCGTGAACAGAAAGACAGCATAAGCGGCAATGGCCAGCGGTTTATTCAGCATGAAGAGCAACATCATGTAGAGCAGCGAGAAGATAAATTTCAGGCGTGGGTCCAGCCGATGCAAAAAGGAGTTGCCGGGGTAATAGTTGCCAAGTGCAATATTCATACCTCAACCTCCTTCTCCGTCGTTAGAGTTTCAGCCATGACGGACTCCATTTGATCCCCTGCCTTTGTTCCCGCGACCTGATTCAGCAACTCCAGTACAGCAGTGGAGGCGCTAAAGCGAGCCGTGTTGAGTTCCGGGTAATCGACGAGGAAGCGCTCTAGGAAGCGCTGTGAGCCGGGAATGGACAACTCGTAATCTTTGACCCGCTCGGTCTGGGCGAAAATCGCCGCCGGTGTATCCAGCATCACCTGCTGGCCGTGATAGAGTACAAGAATGCGGTCGGACATGCGGGCCAGGTCTTCCATACTGTGCGAAACCAGGATGATGGTGGTCCCCTTTTCTTTTAACTGTCTGACATAGGAAAGGATTTCGTCACGTCCGGCCGGATCGAGACCGGCTGCCGGTTCGTCGAGGATGAGGATATCGGGGTGCATGGCGAGAATGCCGGCGATAGCAACGCGACGCTTTTGCCCGCCTGATAACTCAAATGGTGAACGATCGAGAATTTCTTCGTCAAGCCGCACGATACGCAAAGCCTCTTTGGTGCGCTGCTCGATTTCTTCGTGATGCACCCCCATTTTATCGGGGCCAAAAGCGATGTCTTCACGCACGGTAGCGGCGAAGAGCTGGTGCTCCGGATACTGAAAGAGCAAGCTGACATGGCGGCGTACCGCGCGGATGTCTTTCACTTCGCGTAAGTCATAGTCGAGCACGTGGATTTCACCGCTCTGAATGCGCAGCAAACCGTTGAGGTGTTGCACGAGCGTCGACTTACCGGAGCCCGAATGCCCCATAATACCAAGCACTTCGGCGCGTTTCGCATCAAAGTTGATCTGCGCCAAGGCGGGGGGCTGGGTCGCATCGGCACCACGTCCCAAAGTGTAGTTGTATGAAAGATTTTTCACCTGTATGACGGATTCCTGTTCCCGCTCTTCAGGCTTAATCAGGCTAAGTGCAGGTTTTTCTTTGAGCAGCTGTGCCTTAGCTCGCTCAAATTCCTGCGTCTGAGCGGATGCAATCATCTCGCGGATGACCGCTTCCGCACCGTGACGTGTGGCAGCCGCACCAATCGGATAGGTTTTACCTAGAAGTCGGGCGAAATCATAGGCAATGGCTGTATGGATGGGTACATCCAAACCCAGCTGACGAATCTGATCGACATTATGAAAGATTTCGGGTGGTGTGCCGGAAATTAAAATCTTACCCTCATGCATCACAAAGACGCGATCTGCAAGGAGCACTTCCTTCATATCGTGCGTGATATTGATGACCGTAATCTTTTGTTCATCGCGCAATTGCATCACTAGATCCATAAAACTACGGCGTGACTGGGGATCCAGCATGGAGGTGGCTTCATCAAGGATCAAGCACTTGGGTTGCATCGCCAAAACGCCGGCAATCGCCAATTTCTGTTTCTGTCCGCCAGACAGTTCCGAGGGCATTTTCTTGGCGGCGGAACTCAGGCCCACATAAGCCAAAGCTTGATCCACGCGTGTCCGGATTTCAGCCGAAGGCACACCCAGATTTTCCGGTCCGAAAGCGACGTCTTCTTCTACAGTGGTCGCAACAATTTGGTTATCGGGGTTTTGGAAAACCATGCCGCAAAGCGCACGAATCTGCCATATGTCCTCTTCTTTATCGGTCTGCAAGCCGGCGACCACAATTTGACCGCCTAAAGGCTGCTCCAAAGCATTAATCAGTCGCGCAAGCGTCGATTTTCCCGAACCGTTGCGCCCTAAAACTGCCACATGACTGCCCTGCGTAATCTCAAAGCTCAGTTGATCTAAGGCCAAGCGCAGTGGGGTCTCAGAAGGATCGTAAGAAAAGCTGACGCTGTCAATTTTTATATAGTCAGGCAAAATGTTCTCAGGCAAACAGCCTTCACCTCGTCTCTCGCATTACTAAAATGACTATAGAACTAAAAAGGAGCAGTGTAAACGCTGCTCCTCATACTTTTGAACTCTTTACGGTATAGCGGGTTTGCCAAAGGAAAGGGCATCTTATACCAGTTCCAGAATCGCCATTTCAGCAGCATCGCCTCTACGGGGTCCGATGTTGACCAAGCGGGTATATCCGCCGTTGCGCCCGGCATACTTGGGTGCAACCTGTTCAAAGACATAATTGCTGGGATTCAGCACTTCGCCTTTACTGCTGACGCTCTTGACCAGCCATTGCATCATCTGTTTGCGTGCGGCCAAACGGCTGGGATTGTCCACTTGTACCATCTTGGTCTTGAGTTCACGCTCAACGACGTCAAAGCGCTTGCCTGCAGCGGTCTTCTTGGAGACCAAAAGTTTACGGCCTTTGGAATCTAATTTAGCGGCAGAGCTCAAAACTTCACGAGTGGTGAAATTGTCTTTTTCTTTCACAGCTAAAGTAATGATTTTTTCGGCAATTTTTTCTACTTCTTTAGCACGGGTAACAGTCGTCGTAATTTTTCCGTTAACCAAGAGTGTGGTCACCATGTTGCGAAGCATGGATTTACGGATATCCGGCGTTCTGCCTAATTTACGTTGTCCGGGCATTATTCTTTCCTCCTAAAGTTGAGTCTGCTCACTGTTGCTGGCTGCTAGGCGCAAGGGATAAACCTTGCTCTTCCAGCTTTTGAATCACTTCTTCTAGTGATTTCTTTCCGAGATTACGCACTTTCATCATGTCCTCTTCAGAACGCACGGTCAGATCCCCGACGGTGTTGATGGCTGCACGTTTTAAGCAATTGTAGGTGCGTACCGAAAAATCCATGTCTTCGATAGCGGTATCTAGGAAGCCATTGCCTTCGCCCTTTTCTTCACTGGGGTTGTAGCTCAGGCTGACATCGGTTTCAGTCAGGCTGATGAAGAGCTGCAGATGGTCACAGAGGATGTGGGCGGCTTCGGTCAGAGCGCTGTCTGCCAAAATGCTACCGTCGGTCCAAACCTCGATAGTCAGCTTGTCATAGTCTGTAATTTGGCCGACACGGGTATCTTCAACCGTATAGTTCACTTTTTTGACCGGGGTGAAGATGGAGTCAATGGGAATGACACCAATCGGCTGGTTGGGCCATTTATTCATGTCGGTGCTGTTGTAGCCGCGACCCGGGCTGATGGTCATTTCGATAAAGACACGCCCTTCACCGTTCAGGTTGCAGATAACATGGTCTTTATTGATAATTTCGACTTCATCGTCGGTCACGATATCACCGGCAGTGACAACGCCGACACGGCCTTCGTCGGTGCTCAAATAAATGGTTTTGGGGCCGTCCACATGTAATTTGGAACGAATCCCTTTGATGTTCAGGATGATCTCGGTCATATCCTCAATCACACCCTTAACGGTTGAAAATTCGTGATATACCCCTTCTACACGGATGGCTGTAACGGCCGCACCGGGCAGAGAGGAGAGTAAAACGCGACGCAGGGAGTTACCTAAAGTCCTGCCATAGCCGCGCTCCAGCGGTTCAACGATAAACTTACCGTAGGATCCGTCTTCACTGAACTCCACTGTTTCGATCTGGGGTTTATTAAACTCGATCATGTTTTCCTCCTACTGATCTGGGCCTAAGACTTGGCCAAAGGCTATAGCGCTTCTGGTCAAAATGAGAACGAATAAACGAACTTAATCGTTATACACGTCTTCTCTTAGGAGGACGGCAACCATTATGGGGGATGGGCGTGACGTCCTTGATGTAGGTCACTTCGATGCCTGCGGTCTGCAAAGCGCGAATCGCGGATTCACGGCCTGAACCAGGGCCTTTGACATAAACTTCGATGGAACGCATACCATGTTCGTAAGCGGTTTTGGCAGCTGCCTCAGCAGCCATTTGTGCTGCGAAGGGTGTGCCTTTTCTGGAACCCTTCATGCCCATACCACCGGCGCTGGCCCATGAAATGGCGTTGCCGCTGGGATCGGTGATGGTGACGATTGTATTATTAAAGGTGGAATGAATATGGGCCGAACCCTTTTCAATATTCTTCCTATCTCTTCTTCTGGGTCTTGCTGACTGTTTACTATTGCTTTTAGCCATTCCCTAAAGTCTCCTTAAATTACTTCTTTTTGTTAGCCATGGTGCGCTTCTTGCCTTTACGGGTGCGCGCATTGGTTTTTGTTCTCTGTCCTCTGACGGGGAGACCGGAACGGTGACGTCTGCCTCTGTAGCAGCCGATTTCTGTCAGGCGTTTGATATTCAAAGCGGTTTCACGGCGCAGATCGCCTTCCACTTTATAGTCGTTTTCAATAACATCACGGATTTTGGCCAGTTCGTCATCCAGCAAATCCTTCATGCGCGTGTCAGGGTTAATTCCGCACTTCGCCAGAATTTCGTTGGATAAAGTTCTGCCAATACCAAATATATAAGTAAGCGCTATTTCAACGCGTTTATCATTCGGCAGATCGACTCCGGAAATACGTGCCATTCAATTTTTCCTCCAAGTTATTTGTAGTTATATATACAACACGAATAGGTAATATCGCGATTGCGACAGCCGCACCCTCATGCATTTTTCTGTTAAGGGCAAAAGCTGCCCCCAAGTCTTAGCCTTGTCTCTGTTTGTGTTTCGGGTCAGAGCAGATAACCATAACTTTACCTTTACGCTTGATGACCTTGCATTTTTCACACATCGGCTTAACTGATGATCTCACCTTCATGATGAATTCCTCCTCATTGGCACCTTTGCTAATCGGCGCATGCCTAAATATTCTATCAGAATACGTGTTTTTTTCAAGTAGCATTTTTGAATGTACTTGCCAATCTTTTTCTAACTTTGTCCGTTTTCTTTGGGCGTTTTGCCAGTGGCAAAATCTACTTCGCGCGCCAGGTGATACGCCCTCTGGACAGGTCGTAGGGTGACAATTCCATCGTCACACGATCGCCCGGCAATATTTTGATATAGTTCTGACGTAGTTTGCCAGAGATATGCGCCAATATTTCGTGACCGTTTTCCAACTTGACTTTAAACATCGCATTGGGCAATGAATCCGAAACAATACCTTCTACTTCAATTACATCTTCTTTTGACATTCATTTTCCTCCATGGCGTGACCCGTCCTAAAATCACGCAGACATTGTCTTGTAAACGCTTCGCGTTGGGCTTCATTCTTTTCATTGGAGAGCTGCTCAAAGTCTTTTGCCTCTAACTGCTTTAACGCTCTCACATGCCGTACATGTTTCTCTTTTGGCTTTGACCAGAAATAGTGTTTTCCGTCAACCAACCAAACCCTGCGCCCCGCGGCCTTGATAATCAGGAAACAGCGTCCGCTGTCGTGTCCCCGCAGTGCGACTGCTATCTGTCCGGCACAGAGGCCTTCCCGTCTGATTGCTTCATGCATCTCCATTAGAGTGCGGTTAAAACGCGCGGCCCCTCATCGGTAATCGCGATCGTATTTTCATAATGCGCCGAGACTTGACCGTCAGCGGTGACGACGGTCCAATCGTCATCTAATATTTCGACGCGCGCTGTACCGAGGTTCAGCATCGGTTCAATGGCCAGGACCATACCGGCTTCGAGGCGAGGCCCGCGGCCTCTTTTGCCATAATTGGGAATGCTGGGGTCTTCATGCAAACGTCGGCCGATACCGTGACCGGTGAGTTCACGTACAATGCCATATTGGAAGTGCTCGGCATGCGCCTGGATTGCCGCCTGGATATCACCCAGACGATTTCCGACTTGCGCTTGCTCAAAGCCGGCCCAAAAGGCTTGCTCCGTCTCTTTGACCAATTGTCTGGCGTCTTCATTCACCTCACCTACCAGGTAGGTGCGCGCCGCGTCAGCGTGCCAACCGTCCAGCATGGCACCGACATCGGCAGAGACAATACTGCCGTTTTTGACGACTCGCTGGGCAGTGGGAATCCCGTGTACCACTTCTTCATCCAGCGACAGACAGATGACACCGGGAAACGGCGGCATACCGTAGTTGAGAAAAGAGGGGATAGCACCCGCACCGCGAATGATGCGTTCGGCTTCATTGGCAATTTGCAAAGTCGTCAAGCCCGGCTTGATGAACGATTCCAATGCTGCGAAGACCTGCGCAACAACGCGGCCCGCTTTGGCCATGGCTTCGATTTCCTGCAGACTCTTGATTTGGATCATGCTTAAGCGAGGCCTTTCTCTTGCAAAACCGCAGCGGCTTTGGCATTGGTTTCGGCAATGCTGCCCACGTTTTCGAGATCAATAATCAGTCCCTGAGCGGCATAATACTCAATGATCGGACTCGTCTCCTGGTGGTAGACATTGAGCCTATTTTTGATGGTTTCTTCGTTGTCGTCTTTGCGTTGAATGACCGGAGCGGAGCAGACGTCACAGACATCCGCCACTTGCGGCGCTTTATTCTTGATGTGGTAACCGGCGCCACAGCCGGAGCAGACACGGCGACCGGCCAAACGCTCGATAATCAATTCGTCGGAAATGAGCAGATGGATGACCGCATCAAGTTTGAAACCTAACTTGGCAAAATAGCCATCCAAAGTGGCGGCCTGAGCGCAGTTTCGGGGATAACCGTCCAAGAGGAAGGAGCCTTCTTTAATTTCGTCAATCAGAAGACGTTCGACCATCGCATTGGTCACTTCGTCGGGTACCAGGAGGCCTTTTTCGATATAGGAGCTTGCCAGCTGACCCAGTTCCGTTTTATTTTTAATGTTCTTACGGAACATGTCACCGGTCGAAATATGGGTTAAGCCATAGTTCTCACAGAGAAATTCCGCGAGCGTACCCTTGCCCGCTCCGGGTGGGCCGATAATTAACAAACGCATGATCCTTCCTTCCTTTCTATAAGACACACAGAGCCCCCGCCTCAGGCAGGAGCTAAATGTGTAGTTTTATGCTTAGTGTCGTTTTGCCTTACTCAAGGAAACCCTTGTAGTGGCGCATCATCATCTGTGACTCAAGCTGATTGACGAGATCCATGCAGACACCGACGATAATGATGATTGCTGTTCCGCCGAACCACAAGCCGGTGGTGTTGGTCACGGTACCCAGAATCATGGGCGCCAGTGTGATGAAAGCCAGGAAGAGGCCGTCAAACCAAGACAAACGACGCGAGGTGGAGGAGATAAACTTCGTAGTCGGCTTACCGGGTCTGATACCGGGGATAAAGCCGCCGTTCTTTTGCAGATTATTGGCCACTTCCAAAGGATTGAACTGAATCATCGCATAGAAGAAAGTAAAACCGATAATGAGCAGGGCTTCAACCGCGTAGTACAGGGGATTCGTGCCGAAGTCTTTGAAGAACATCACCACGGGTCCGGTACTGTTGGCAAAAAAGAAGCTGACAATCAAACTGGGGATCTGCAGAATCGACATCGCGAAGATGACGGGGATAACACCGGATTGATTGACTTTAATGGGCAGGTAGGTGGACTGGCCGCCGTACTGCTTGCGTCCGACCACACGTTTGGCGTACTGCACCGGAATGCGACGTTCCGCGAGTTGGACATAAATGACCAGGATAAGTGCAGCCAAAACACCGACAACCACCAGCACTGCAAAAAGGATGGCGACGAAGATGTTGAATTGCACGGTCCAGAGTCCGGCTAAGCTGATCAAACCGCGAATCATATCCGGAATTCGTGAAACGATACCGGCAAAAATGATAATCGAGATGCCGTTTCCGATGCCCTTGGCATTGATCAATTCACCGATCCACATGATGGCTGCCGTACCGGCGGTAAAGCTAAAGATAACCACCAAAGCGTTGAGCCATTCAGGCAGCACACCGGCGGTCGCCGTACGGGTTGCCGACCAGAAGGCCACAGCCTGTGCCAGTGCCAAAACGACTGTTGTCACGCGGACTATTTGCTGAATTTTTTTCCGTCCTGTTTCGCCTTCTTTTGAAAGACGCTCCAAGGCCGGAATCGCCACCGTCAGCAGCTGGATGATAATTGATGCGTTAATGTAGGGTGTGATACCCATGGCAAAAATCGAGACGGCCTTCAGCGCGCCACCGGACATGATGTCCATCAAAGCACCGAGTTGGCCAAACTGGTCGATTAATTGCGTGAACTTCAGACGGTCAATGCCCGGTACCGGAATGTTACCTCCGATACGGAACACAACTATCATAAATATGGTAAAGAGCAGACGCTTGCGTAGATCGGGTACTTTAAACGCGTTCTTCAAGGTCTCCAACATGTTACCCATGATCAGACCTCCTCAGCCGTCCCACCAGCCTTTTCAATTGCTTCTTTGGCGGATGCTGTAAATTTCGCAGCTTTGACATTGAGTTTCTTTTTCAGTTCAGCGTTACCGATGACTTTCAAGCCACCGTCCACGGCTTTGGAAACACTAGCCAAGCCCTGTGCGATGACGCTCTCAAAGCTGACATCACTGCCATCCTCAAATTCGTTCAAACGATCGACGGAGAGCACCAGGTACTTCACCGCGAAGCGCTTATTATTGAAGCCACGCTTGGGCAGTCTGCGGAAGAGCGGCATCTGTCCGCCTTCAAAACCGGGACGTACACCGCCGCCGGATCTCGCTTTTTGACCCTTATGTCCGCGGCCGGCGGTTTTTCCGTTGCCGGAACCTGCGCCTCTGCCCTTGCGGTAATTGGGTTTCGAACTGCCGGGAACTTTGCTAATTGTATTGAGTTTCATGCTTAATGGCCCCCTTATTCTTTATCTTCGACAATGGCCACTAAATGCGGAACCGCCTGGACCATGCCGCGAATCGCTGCATTATCCTGATGTTCAGCCGTTTGACCGATTTTCCTTAAGCCCAGAGCCTGTACGACACGCAATTGTTTTTCGGTCGCACGGTTGGTGCTTTTGATGAGTTTTACGGTAATTTTTGACATATCACTGCACCTCCGTTCACAGAATTTCTTCGGGCTTCTTACCTCTGAGCTTCGCCACATCTTCGAGAGACTTGAGATTTCTCAAACCTTCTAAAGTTGCGTTCGCCATGTTGTTGGCGTTATTTGAGCCCAAAGATTTTTTATAAATATTGTTGATGCCTGCAAGTTCACAGACCGCACGCACGGGACCGCCGGCGATAACACCGGTACCGGGTTTGGCCGGTTTCAGCAGCACCTTACCGCCACCGAAGACGCCCATGATTTCGTGAGGGATTGAGGTATTGACGATGGGGACTTCAAAGAGGTCCTTCTTCGCCGCTTCAACGCCCTTACGGATGGCTTCGGGAATTTCAGCCGATTTACCCAGCCCCTTGCCGACATGTCCGTTGCCGTCACCGACGACCACCAATGCCACAAAGCGCATGGTACGTCCGCCTTTAACGGTTTTGGAAACGCGGTTGATGTTGATTACGCGCTCCTGTAATTCAAGAGTATTCGGATCTATAGCCATGGTCTCTCCTCCGCTTAAAATTTCAGTCCGGCTTCGCGAGCCGCTTCGGCTAACGCAGCCACACGGCCGTGATAAACATAGCCACTACGGTCAAAGACCACGGTATCTAAGTTCAGTTCCAATGCACGTTTAGCGATGAGTTCACCGACAGCTTTGGCTGCCGCGACATTTCCGCCGTAAGCATGATCTGCTTTGATTTTCTTTTCGTTTGAGCTTGCTGCCGCCAAGGTTTTGTGGTTGACGTCATCAATCAGTTGTACCGAGATATTGGCCAGGCTTCTGAATACGCAGAGTCTGGGACGCTCAGCTGTGCCGCTGATCTTTTTACGCACACGCGCATGTTTGCGGAGGCGAATTTCATTACGTTTAATCTTCTTAATCATTCTCGTTTCCCCTCCTTTTATTTACCTTTGGCGCCGGTTTTGCCTTCTTTAATACGTACATACTCGCCTTCATAACGAACGCCTTTACCATGGTACGCATCAGGCACACGGAAGCCTCTGATTTTCGCAGCGGTCTCGCCGACCAGCTGTTTGTCTGCACCCTTTACGGTGATTTTGTTCTGTGCCGGCACCTCGATGGTAATACCCTTGGGCTCTTCCAGCTCGATTGGATGTGAATAACCGAGGTTCATGACCAGCTTGTTGCCTTGTTTTGAGGCTCTAAAACCGATACCCACGATTTCCAGATTCTTGCTGAAGCCCTCGCTCAAACCGACCACCATGTTGTTGATCAGTGAACGATAGAGACCGTGCATGGAACGATGGACGCGATCGTCCGAAGGACGCTCGACGCTGACTTCCGTCTCGGAAATATTGATTTTGTACTCGGGGTTAACCGGAGTGCTCAGCACTTCGTTGCCCTTTTTGACAACAATCTTGTTGTCTTCCTGACTGACTTTGATGCCGGCCGGGATTTTAATCGGCATTCTGCCAATTCGTGACATAGGTATTCCTCCTGCTCTTAAGATTGAGAGCGCCTTAGCACTCTTTTCAGAGTTTCTTTCGATTGGCAAAAGCAACTCACGTTAAACTCTTACCAAATGTAAGCCAATACTTCTCCGCCAACGTTTTTGTTGCGTGCTGCTTTGTCGGTCATCACGCCCAAGTTGGTCGAAACGATCGCAATGCCCAAGCCGCCCAAAACGCGTGGCATATCTTTCGCATTAGCGTAAATGCGCAAACCCGGTTTGGAGATACGTTTGATACCGGAAATAACCGGTTTTCTATTCGCGTACTTCAGGGTCACGCGGATAATCCCCTGGGTCTCATCTTCGATTTGTTCCACTTTGCTGATATAACCTTCGTCCAAAAGAATGTCGGCAATGGACAGCTTCATTTTGGATGCAGGGATATCAACGGTGGGATGGTTAGCCGAGCCGGCGTTACGGATACGTGTCAGCATATCGGCGATAGAATCAGTAATTTGCATTTAGTCTTTCCTCCTTCTGACGCGCTTACCAGCTGGCCTTTTTAACGCCCGGAATCTGTCCTTCATAGGCAAGCTTACGGAAGCAAAGACGGCAGATGCCATATTTGCGCATATAAGCATGCGGACGACCGCAGAGCTTGCAGCGATTATGAGCACGGGTTGAGTACTTCGCATCGCGCTCGGATTTAAGAATCATCGATTTTTTAGCCATGTTTAATACTCCCCTTATTTCGCGAACGGCATGCCGAACTGACGCAGCAGTTCACGGCCTTCTTCGTCGGTATTCGCTGTGGTCACAATGATGATGTCCATACCGCGAATTTTATCGATTTTGTCATAGTCGATTTCTGGGAAGATCAACTGCTCCTTCATGCCCACAGCATAGTTGCCGCGACCGTCAAACGAATTGGCGGACAAACCGCGGAAGTCTCTGACGCGAGGGATGGCGATGTTGATGAAACGGTCCAGGAACTCGTACATTTTCTCACCGCGCAAGGTCACCTTGACGCCGACTTCCATGCCTTCTCTCAATTTAAAGTTAGCAACGGATTTCTTCGCTTTGGTCACGATGGCTTTTTGACCGGTGATGATGCCCAAGTCGCGCACGGTGTTCTCGACGGATTTCGAGTTTTCGCGCTGGTCGTTACCGACACCCACATTGATGACGATCTTTTCCAGTTTGGGGATCTCCATCACGGATTTGTACTTGAAGTGTTCCTTCATCTGAGGGGCGATCTCAGAATTGTATTTGTCTTTTAGTCTACTCATATGATCTCCTCTCCTTACTATTTCTTCACTTTGACAACGGTATCGATTTCTTCGTTGCACTTTTTGCAAAAACGAATTTTCGCACCGTTATCCAAAAGTTTGTGTCCGATTTTGGTCGGCTTTTTGCATTTTTCGCAGACCAGCATCACGTTGGAAGCGGCGATGGAGCCTTCCTGCTCGCTGATGCCACCTTGGGGATTGGTCTGTGTCGGTTTGTTGTGCTTCTGCACCATGTTCGCCCCCTGGACGATGACACGGCCCTTGTCAGGCAAAACCTTGACTACTTTTCCCACATGTGCGCGGTCTTTACCGGAAAGCACATAAACGGTGTCGTTAACTCTTACGTGTACTTTTGCCATTTCATGCCACCTCACAGTACTTCAGGCGCCAAAGATAATATACGCATGTAATCTTTCTCGCGTAATTCTCGGGCTATTGGACCAAAGATACGGGTACCTCTGGGGTTCTTGTCGTCCTTAATCAGGACACAAGCGTTCTCGTCAAATTTGATATAGGAGCCGTCAGCGCGACGGATACCGCGTTTGGTGCGCACCACTACTGCTTTAACGACTTCGCCTTTTTTCACTACGCCGCCCGGTGTTGCCTCTTTGACTGAGCAAACGATGACATCGCCGATGTTGGCATATTTTCTCCACGAGCCGCCGAGTACTTTGATGCACAGTAATTCGCGTGCACCGGTGTTGTCGGCTGACCGCAGTCTTGTTTCAACTTGGATCATTTGGACTGGTCCTCCCTTCCTGACTCATTGTCCTGCATTATTTTGCTTTTTCGATGATACGGACAACGCGCCAGTGCTTGTCTTTGCTCAGGGGGCGAGTTTCCATAACACGTACGGTGTCTCCCTGGCGGCATTCGTTGTTTTCGTCATGTGCCTTCATGGTCACCGTGCGTTTGATGTATTTCTTGTAGAGCGGATGTTTCATGTGTTCCGTAACGGAGACCACCACGGTTTTATCCATCTTGTCGCTCTTTACGATACCGACACGGGTTTTACGTAAATTTCTGTTTTCTGTGTTTTCGTTCATTTCACCCATTCCTCCGTCACTTCTTCGCTGCCGCGATTTCGCGTTCACGTATGATTGTTTGGACGCGGGCGAGTTCACGTTTGGTCTGACTCAACTGGGAAGTATTCTCCAGCTGTTTGGTGGCGTGTTGGAAGCGGAGTTTGAAGAGTTGATCTTTAAGTTCTACAAGCTCTTTAAGTAATTCATCGGAAGTTTTTTCACGGTATTCTTTAGCTTTCACTGACAACACCCTCCTTTTCACGCGCAATAAATTTCACTTTACAGGGCAGTTTGTGAGATGCGAGACGTAAAGCTTCTTTGGCATCTTCTCGGGAAACACCGGCGACTTCGAAGAGAACGCGGCCGGGCTTCACAACGGCTACCCAGTATTCAGGTGAACCTTTACCGGAACCCATGCGGGTCTCAGCAGGTTTTTTCGTTACGGGTTTGTCGGGGAAAATCTTAATCCAGACACGTCCGCCACGTTTGAGGTAACGATTGATGGCAACACGAGCTGCCTCGATTTGATTGGATCTAACCCAGCAGGGTTCAGCAGCTTGAAGACCGTAATCGCCGTATGCAAGCACGTTTCCGCGACTCGCTTTACCGGTCATACGTCCGCGATGCACCCTCCTGTACTTAACTCTTTTAGGGAGTAACATCAGGCTTCCCCTCCTTCTTTAAGTTCATTGATGATTTTATTGCGGTTGCTCTTGGCTTTGAAGACTTCGCCTCTGTAGATCCAGACTTTACAGCCAATTTTTCCATAAGTGGTGTTCGCTTCGGCAAAACCATAGTCGATGTCCGCACGCAGGGTCTGCAGGGGAATCGTGCCTTCATGGTAGTGCTCGGTTCTAGCGATTTCAGCGCCGCCGACACGTCCGCTGACCTGGGTCTTAATACCTTTGGCACCAGCCTTCATGGCACGCTGCATGGTCTGCTTCATGGCACGGCGGAAGGAGATACGTTTCTCCAATTGCTGTGCAATGTTTTCGGCTACGAGTTGGGCATCCATATCGGGAGCCTTCACTTCGTTGACGTTGATCAGGAATTCTTTCTTGAATTCTGCTTTCAACTTAGCCTTCAGTGATTCAATACCGGAACCCTGACGGCCGATAATGATACCGGGCTTGGCGGCGCGGATGGAGATAACCAGTTTGTCATCGCCTTTGCGCTCGATTTCGATGCGTGAAACACCGGCTTGATAGCATTCCTTCTTCACGAAGACACGGATTTTGCTGTCTTCGATGAGATACTTGCTGAAGTTTTTCTTGTCTGCGTACCAAGTGGTATCCCAGTTTCTGATAACACCGACTCTAAACCCATTGGGGTGTATTTTCTGGCCCATAATCCGTCCTCCTTACTTTCTTTCCTTAAGAACCACAGTGATATGGCTGGTTCTTTTGAGAATGCGCGTCGCGCTGCCTCTGGCTCTGGGCATAAATCTTTTAATGACCGGGCCCGGATTGACAAACGCCTCAGCTACATAGAGCATATCGCGCGAAAGTTCGTTGTTATTGACGGCATTGGCTTCGGCGGAATGTATCAGTTTCTTGATGACCGGCGCGGCATTGCGCGGGGAGTATTCAAGAATCGCATACGCTTCATCCAATGATTTGCCTTTGATGGCGCGAATCAGGAGATTCACTTTAATCGGGGCGATGCGAATGTTGTTGATGGATGCTTTGCCCTGATCTTTGCCGATGCCCAGCACTTTACGTTCTTTCTTGGTCAGAATGCGGGGGCGATTGGCTTTCGTATGATCCTGTTTATAGACTTCGAGAATGGCGTCGCGATTCTCTTCCATAAACTGCTTAGTCAGCTTTTTCTTTTTTAGTTCTTCCACTTTTTATATCCTCCCTTTCCGCTTAACGACCCGATGATTTCTCGGAACCGGAGTGGCCGCGATAGGTCCTTGTGGGAGCGAACTCGCCCAACTTATGGCCGACCATTTCTTCTGTCACATAAACGGGCACATGTTTTCTGCCGTCGTGGATTGCGATGGTGTGTCCGACCATTTCAGGGAAGATGGTGGACGAGCGCGACCAGGACTTAACGACTTTCTTTTCGCCAGCCGCATTCATGGCTTCGATTTTTTTCATCAATGACTCTTGAACGAAAAAACCTTTTTTTGTTGATCTACTCACTTATGTCGTCCTCCTTCTTACTTAGTTCTTCTACGTACGATGTACTTGTCGGATTGTTTCTTCTTGTTGCGGGTCTTCATACCGAGAGTCGGTTTACCCCAGGGTGTAACTGGGCTGGGCATACCAACAGGTGACTTGCCCTCACCACCACCATGAGGGTGATCGTTCGGGTTCATGACCACACCGCGCACCGTCGGGCGGATGCCCATATGACGTTTACGGCCGGCTTTACCGATCTTGATATTTTCATGTTCCTGGTTACCGACTGAACCGATTGTCGCACGGCAACGCGAAGGAATGTAACGCACTTCTCCGGACGGGAGACGGACCTGACAGTATGAATCGTCTTTCGCCATCAACTGAGCGGAAACACCGGCGGTGCGCACGAGTTGAGCGCCTTTACCCGGTTTCATCTCGATGTTGTGAATTTCTGTACCTACAGGAATCTGTGCAAGGGGCAAAGCATTACCTGCAACGATGTCGGCGTCCACACCGCTCATCACACTTGCGCCTACCTTCAAACCACTAGGGGCCAAAATGTAGCGGCGCTCTCCGTCTGCATACTGCAATAAAGCAAGATGTGCGGTACGGTTGGGATCGTATTCCAGAGCAGCGACTTTAGCGGGTACGCCGTCTTTGTCGCGCTTCCAGTCAATCAGACGGATTTTACGCTTGTTGCCGCCGCCAATGTGGCGCACGGTGATACGGCCATAGGTGTTACGGCCACCGGTTTTGCTGCGCTTGGCGAGCAACTTTTTCTCCGGTTTTTTGTTGCTTAGTTCCGAGTAATCGGCCACCGTCATATGTCTGACAGCGGGAGAAGTCGGATTAAAAGTTTTCACTGGCATCTTTCTATACTCCTTTTAATTACGGCAGATTACTGTCCTAAACCGAAATCTTCAATGCTTGATTTGTACTTTTTGGAAACCGTAGCGGTCTTGCCACCCTTGGTGGTGTAGACAGCCGCTTTGGGATCCTGGGCGATTTTGACGATGGCTTTTTTGCGTTCTGCAGTACGGCCTTCTTTGTATCTGACGCGCTTGGTTTTACCGTGAACCTTGCTTGTGTTCACTCCCAGTACCTTCACACCGAAGAGTTTTTCAACCGCTGCGGCGATTTCCGGTTTTGTGGCGCCAGTGTTGACATAAAAGGTATAGCGACCCATAGCCTGTTCGGCACTGCTGCGCTCGGTAATGACCGGGCTGAGAATAATGTCTTGAGGAGCTTTCATTAGGCGTATACCTCCTGGATTTTGTCTAGGGCGGCACGGGTTACGATGAACTTTTCAAATTTCACGATGTTGAGCGCGTTCAAGGACTCAACACGTGAAGTTTTCACACCCTTGATGTTGCGTGCGGATAATTCGAAGTTTTTGTTTTCTTCGGATGACACCAGCAACGCAGTGCTGTCCGCTACTTTAAGGTTTTTCAGCGCTTGGGCAAAAGCCTTCGTTTTGACTTCCTGCAAATCGAAATTCTCAACGACGAGCAGATTCTCTGCCTGAAGCTTGCCGGCTAAGGCGGACTTCAAGGCCAAGCGACGCAATTTTTTAGGCAGATGCTGACGATAGTCACGCGGTGCCGGTCCAAAGATGACGCCGCCGCCAACCCATTGTGCAGCACGAATGGAGCCCTGACGTGCACGACCTGTACCTTTTTGACGATAGGGTCTACGACCGCCGCCGCGCACTTCACTTCTGGTTTTTGTTTTAGCAGTGCCCTGGCGCAAGTTAGCCAACTGGCCTTTGATGACCTGATGCAAGACTGCTTCATTGGGTTCAATTCCAAAGATGGCGTCGGAAAGCTCAACCTCACCGGTAACGGCACCTTCTAGATTATAAATATCTACTTTAGCCATTTATCTTTCCTCCCTTATGCCTTCTTCACGCTGGCGGTGATTTCAATAAAGCCGCCGCGAATGCCGGGCACTGCGCCGCGCAAGGCTAAAATGTTGCGCTCGCCGTCCACCAGGACCACGTCAAGATTTTGAACCGTGACGTTTTCCGCACCCATATGACCGGGCAATTTCGTTCCGGGCATAACGCGTGAAGGGGTCGCTGATGAGCCAAGTGAACCGACTCTTCTGTGGTATTTCGAACCGTGCGCTTCACGTCCGCCTTTTTGACCATGACGTTTCACGTTACCGGCATAACCTTTACCTTTTGAAAAACCGCTGACATCGACGCGATCTCCGACCGCGAACATATCGGCGACATTAACTTCCTGACCCAACTCGTAATTGGCATCGTCCGCTACACGGAACTCTCTCAACCATTGTTTCGGTGTGGTGCCGGAAGCCGCAAACTGACCTTTGTCAGGTTTGTTGGTGCGATGTTCCTTTTTCTCCCCAAAGCCGAGCTTGACGGCACTGTATCCGTCGGCTTCAACTGTTTTCTTTTGGATGACGGTAACGGGACCGCATTCGATAACCGTTACGGGAATGGCGGAACCATTCTCATCAAAGATTTGGGTCATCCCGGCTTTCTTGCCGAGCATGAATTTTTCCATTCTATCTTTCCTCCTTGGTTATTGGTTCACCTTCGTGAACTTGACCTTTGGCTGCGTCGGTAATGACCTTACAGCTTGATATCAATATCTACACCGGCAGGCATATCCAGTTTCATCAACTGCTCGACCGTTTTCTGGTTCGGAGCCAAGATGTCGATGAGACGCTTGTGCGTGCGGGATTCGAACTGTTCGCGGGCATCTTTGTGTTTGTGCGGGCTTCTGAGAATCGTAATGATTTCTTTCTCGGTCGGCAAAGGGATCGGACCGGCGACATTAGCCCCTGTGCGCTTGGCTGTTTCGACAATGCGCGCTGCGCTCAAATCCAGGACCTCGTGGTCAAAAGACTTTAGCTTAATTCTGATTTTCTGATTGCTTGCCATGTTATTTCCTCCTGATCAAGCTGCATTAGCTCCAACTGTACCGGGCGTATCTTTCTTACCCATCATAAAACCCAGTTATGTGTTCACAGAAAGTGAACCATTATCCTGGGCACAATGGTCGCTCGGACCACACTGCGGTAACAGTTGTCTGCCCGCCCGAATTCCTGATTCGGACTTTACTCTCCTGAAGTTACCCGGCATTGTACGCAGCACAGTACCGGCAATCTCCAAGGTCTTCGTTACACATCTTTTTGGCACAGAAACACTGTCTCGAAAAGTCGTGCTTTACTATTATATATCAAAAGGTTTTTTTCTGCAAGAAATCGGAGGAAATTTTTTGCCAAAGATTGCCGCGGATTTTTTGCGGCTTTAGTGCAGTTTGCTGGGATGCGGCGAATAAGTTTCTGGGCTTTGCTTTAGCGGGTTTGCAATTTTGTGTGTTTGCAATCTGGTTGGGTTGCAATTTGGTTGGTTTGCAGTTTGGTTGGATTACAAAAAGTTGTAATTTTGTCCTCCCTTGGACAATTCTGCAACTTACCGCAGTGGGCTTCACAAGGTGCCTTTACATGAACTTGAAATTTTGTCCTCCCCTGGACAATTCTGCAACTTACCGCAGTGGGCTTCACAAGGTGCCTTTACATGAACTTGAAATTTTGGCCAACCCAGGACAATTCTGCAACTTACTGCAGTGGGCTTCACAAGGTGCCTTTACATGAACTTGAAATTTTGGCCAACCCAGGACCAAACCAAAAGGTTCGTCGAAGTGGGGCTTTACATGAACTTTTAATTTTGGCCACCCGAGGACAATATAACAACTTTATGTGTAGGCTCTTATCCTTATGCTCTGCACAAACCTGTGATATTGGCCAGCGGAGGACAATACTGCAACTTGCCTCAGCCAAAACTCAGAAGAAACACCTTTATGATCCGTCGCAATTCCGCAGTACACTTGTGACACCGTTTTGCTTCTGCCTGGAAGGTGGCTTCCAATCCGTCGCTACCCCGCGGTTCTATAGCGACACCGCTCAAAAACTGAAATTTTGTCCGCGTTGGACAATCGCAACGGTTTTAAGTGGTTTAGTTAATGAGGAGGAATTCCCTGTTCCGTGCCGTCATCATCCTCTTGAGCACTCAGGACATTTATACAGGTTTTAGCCGTTTCAACTCTTTTTAAACCATGGAGAATCGCTGAAAACTTGAAATTTTTGTCTTAGGAGGCAAGAAAAACAACTTTTCAGCGGTACAACATCGCTATAAAGTGGCCTACTACGCTTATAAGTTGAACTTTTGTCCAATAAGGGCATTCATGTGAATTTATACTGAGAAAGTTGCTTACTACGAAGTCCACAATCGCACAAAAACTGGAATAATGACCTCCGTGGTCAATATTTCAAGTTTTCGGCAACACAGAAGCAAATCAAAAACAAACAGTAGCGGAGTGCGAACTCCGCCACTGCACAAAGATTGAAACAATGGCCACTACGGACAAGCGATCCGCGAATCAAATTGAACTACAAACCAAATAACTATGAACCCCAACCAGCGCGAGAGAACAGCAGCCCAAACGAAAAGCTGAATACCCCTAAACTAGGGCAGATACGGCATGGGGTCGATACCCGAAGCGCTGCTCCAGGGTACGCGCATTTGGAAATGGAGGTGCGGTCCGGTCGAGAAGCCGGTGCTGCCTATGGTGCCGATGACCTCGCCCTGGTTGACGTACTGTCCCTCGTAAACACCAACCGTGGTTTGGTGAGCGTAGATTAAAGCGATTCCTGAACCACTGACGATGGTACAGTAATTGCCCAGTCCGGAGCCACCGTAAGTCGAACCTTGATTTGGGGCACGGACCAATGCGACGGTCCCACTGAGTGAGGCACGAATCGGTGTACCGGCAGGAGCGGGAAAATCAACACCCCAGTGCATATAGCTGCCTGTCCCGGTAAAGGGATCGGCACGCCACCCGAAAACGTCACTTAGTCTGGTGTAGTTCGGAACCGGGTAAATCATGGCTTCGGAGCCGTCCAGGTTGCGGCGGGTTTCGATGACGATATCAATATCAACGGAGGACGAACCGGCTGCGGCACGTCTGGCGGCATCTTCTGCTTCGAGTTTGGCCATGAGATCGTCGATTTCGGAATCGAGGCCGTGCTCTTGGTTTTGGAGATTCGTGACATCGTCAGAGCGGGTCAGGATTTGGCCGGAGACGCTGTCGATATCGGTTTGCGTTGCCGCTATACCGTCTGCAATTTGTTGCAACTGAACTTCTTTTTCAGCGACGAAGGCGTCGTACTCGAGCTTGGTTTGTTCGCTGTTTTCTTTTGCCACTCTGGCGACTTCGCGGGCTGCATCCAACTGGGCGATCATGTCATTGTCAACGGAACCCATGTAGGACATGAGGCGCATGTTGGTCAGAAAGCCCTCCATGCTGTCAGATTCGAGCAAGACTTCAAGGGTCGATTTGTTACGGATTCTGAACATCGAAGTGATGCGGTTCTCATATTCCATTTGTTTCTGGTTGAGGTCTTCGACGGCGTCTTGGTGCACTTTAATGGCCGCTTCCAGGTTCTTTTTAGCGGTCTCCAGTTCGACTAGCAAACGGTCGTATTGTTCCTGCTGAACCATTTGTTCGTTGAACAAACCTTGCAAACGTTCCTGTAAGGAATTGCTGTTCGCCTCCAACTGCGCCAAATCGTTCTTAGCCGTTTCGATTTCTGAAGCGATTCTGGCCTTTTCGGCTTTTAAATCATCCAGTGATGAGGCATGGACGCTTTGAGGCGTGATGAAACTGCTCAGCATGAGCAGCAGCACCAGAGTCGCTGCGGTAATTTTTCTTTTTATGGTTTTTGTATGTGGCATGTGTTCCTCCGTTTTGCCTCTAGAGCGGTCACTATAACACAGTGAGACTTTGTGGCGCTAAAGACAAAGCGTGTAAAATTCGACAAAATCTACGATCTTTACGCGTTTTCGTTCGGGTGGGGGCTGCTTGAGGGCGAGCCTTTTGCCCTTAGATTGTGTATTTCAGTACTGGCAAAATGATAGCGCCGGTCACAGAAGTGGCACTGCACGTCAATGCCTTCCGGATCCGCGGCGAGTTGCTGCAAGTCAGCATCGCCCAGGGTGCGCAGGTTATCCGCCATGCGCTCGCGGCTGCAGTTGCAGGCATAACGCAGTGGCTTCGTGGCCAGATAATCCAGCTCGGGGTCACCGAGGAAGAGGTCGATCAGTTCGGCGGGATCAAAGCCTTCATCCAGCAAGGACGAGGTGTCGGGGAAACCGGCAGCGCGCTGTTCCAGATAATCAATCAATTTTTCGTCTGCGCCGGGCATCAGTTCGACTACGAGGCCCCCGGCGGCACGCACGCCGTTTTTATCGACCAGTACACCCAAAGCCACAACACTGGGGATTTGCTCGGACAAGGCCAGGTAATAGTTCACGTCCTGGGCAATTTCACCGCTCAGCAGCTCAACCTGGCTGGTATAGGGGCTGTCGCTGTTGTTGTTTTTTATGACCGTCAGGCTGCCTTTGCCGACACCGGCGCCGACATTCAGTTTGCCCGGTCTGAGATTTTCCACTTCAGCATGGGGTTCGAAAGCATAACCACGCACTTCACCATTGGTATTGGCTACGGCAAAAAGCCCCTGTATCGGTCCGTCACCGCGTACCGAAAGCGAAGTGTCGCTGAAATCGCCTTTCAAATCGAGGGCTAAGAGAGCTGCAGCGCTGAGCAAGCGACCTAAAGCGGCTGTGACCAGAGGTGAAAGGTCGTGGTAAGCGCGCGCCGTTTCAACCGTTGCACTGCTTCTGCAGGCAAAAGCGCGCACGGCGCCTCCGAAAGCGAGGGCAGTCACCGAATAGTCACCGTCCTGGTGGACGGGTGTACCGTCGATGGCCATTCTGCTGAGGTCGCGGGCGATGTTATCGTTCATGGAGTAGTCCTTTTCTGTCTTTGTTTTGCCAGCATTGGCATGGCGCTGGGCCAGCCTCTAAGGGCTGAGCACTTTGATGGCTTCTGCCAGTTGTGTATCTTCCTCCGGGGTCAGGCGGCTGATAACTTTGCCGAGGGCCGAGTCGGGCAACTCGACCTCGATTGTCGGAGTGATGCCGACCTTTTCGGGTGTTTCGCCATTGGGGAAGTAATATAGGAAGATGGTGACATTCACCGCAGAGCCGTCTTCCAGTGTGTAAAAGCGTGTGCCGGAACCTTTGCCGAAAGTCTGTTGGCCGATGATTTCTGCACCTACACGATCACGCATCGCACCGGCGAAGAGTTCGGATGCCGAGGCTGAATTGGCGTTAACCAGCACGGCAAATTTCATGTCTGCAGGAACCAGTTGGCCGTCTCTGGAGGTCCAGGTCTCTTCGAAATACTCGCCCTGGTCGCGACCTTTGACACTGGCTACAACGCCCTCGGGCAAAAGCATATCCAAGACTTGCTGCACGGCATAGGCATCACCGCCCGGGTTATTGCGCAGGTCGAAGACGATGTTCTTGGCGCCTTTTGCCACTAAGTCCTTGAGGGCAATCTCGAATTGTTCGGGCATGGAGCTGGAGAACTCGCTGATCGAGAGGTAGCCGATGTTTTTGTCGAGCATACGATGGGTGATGTAGACCGATTCGATGGTGCGACGGGTCAGCTCGGCGTCAAATTCGCGCGCTTCGGAGGGGCGGTAGATGCTGATGGTCACTTTCGTGCCTTCGGCGCCTTTCACGGAGTTGGCTAAAGCGGTGACATTGGCAAAATTGCTGCTGTCTTCCCCGTCGACCGCGATGATGATATCGCCCGGCTGCAGGCCGCTTTCCTCTGCGGGACTGTCAGGTGTGATATCAATCAGTTCAAAGTTGCCCTGCAGGTTCTGGCTGATGCGTGCGCCGATGCCGGAATAATGGCCGGAATTGGATTCCTGCATGCTGGCAAATTCCTCGGCCGTCATATAGTAACTGTAGGGGCTGTCGAGGTTGGACGGGACACCGGCAATCATCGCTTCGAGGATTTCAGCGGTCGTCAGTTCGCGGTAGTAGTTGTTTTTGACAGCGCTCAGCATTTGGCCTAGTTTCTTGGCCTTTTCTTTCACTACCCAATTGGCGTTGGGTTCCACCTTGATACTGATGCCGTCCAAGATGATTTCTTCGACGGTTAAATCGGAACCGTTTTGACCTGCGGGATTGCTGCCCTCTCCGTTCGGCCTAGAACCATTCGTCTCACTTTCTTCGTAGACAATGATTGGTCCGTTGTTCGTATTATTGTAATTTCTGCCTAGAAAGGCAAAAAAGTTCAGTGCGTACATCAAGCCGATGGTAAAGCAAGCTGTCAATAAAATCGAGAAAAAAATCGACCAGCCAAAGACGGTCTTGGAGACCGTGCCTTTGGGTTTAGCAAGAGGTGGCGTTTGGCTGTGAAACGGCGGATACGGCGGCTGTGGTTGCGGCGGGAAATGAGGGTTCGCCTGAGCCGCCGAGTGATAGGGGGGTGGCGTCGGTATGCCTTGGCCATATGCGTAAGTCGTTGGCTGATGCAGAGGCACTTGTGTTTGGGCAAAAGGCTGAGCCTGCGCCTGTTGTGGCGGCTGCTGCAGCGGTTGTTCCGTCAGTGGCGGCACTTGCTTTGGTGTCGGATTTTCTTGAAAAAACGCCTGGTTCTGATCGCGCTCTGACATAAAACTTCCTTTCGGTACTTCTAAAAAGTACGCTTATGGCTTCATCTGCTCCCGAAAACAGTGCACCGAGGTACACGAAGCGTGAGGCAGGAGGCATAGTGGATGAGACTTTTGCAAAACCCTTGAGGATTACCCGTACTTATGGCAGATAGTTCCAAGGGCTGACGCCTGGATCGCTGGAATAAGGTGAACGGGTCTGAAAATGCAAATGGGGTCCTGTGGAATAGCCGGTACTGCCGACTTCGCCCAGCACTTCCCCCTGGGAGAGATATTGGCCGACCGAAACATAAACCGATTTCAAATGGGCATACATCACAACCAGACCGTCATTGCGTAAAACGCTCACGTAGTTACCGAAACCGTTGTTGGCCCAGCCATAGGTGCTGCCCTGCAAAGGTGCGCTGGCAATAATGACCTCACCGCTGTTGGCCGCACGTACGGGTGTGCCTGCGGGTGCCGGGAAGTCAATGCCCCAGTGCATTTTTGTGGCGCCGGTCGCCGGGTCCGAACGATAGCCGTAGTTGTCGCTGATGCCGGTGTAGTTTGCGATGGGATAAATCATCTGTTCCACGCCTGAACTGCCGCTGTTCCCGCCACCCTGATTGCTCACTTCAGCCAAAGTGGTGGCTGGGGTGGTCAAGGGCGCAGTCGTGGTTGTGGTCGGGGGTGCCGTTGTGGTTGCCGGATCGGTCGCGCCGTCTGCACCCGTTGTGGCAGTGGCCAACGCTTCTTCTAAAGAACGACTGGCTTCGGCTGCGGCGGCTTCCGCTGCAGCAATGCTTTCGGCTTCACGGATAGAAGCCGCTTGGGATTCGGCGATGCTGGCCGCTTCAACGCTGGCGGCTTGCTCAGAGTTGGCAATACTCGCCGAAATGGAAGCCTGCTCATAGGCGGCTTGGGCAGCGGCTTGCTCAGCGGCTGCGGCGGCTTCTTTGGCGGCTTGCTCGGCTGCATAGGCTTCTGCCTGAGCTCTGGCCTGCGCCATCACCGCTTCGATTTCCGCGTTGGTCGTGACCTGCTCGGATTCGAGATGCTGTACATCGCTGCTGGCGTTCATGATCTGATCTTCGACGTTATTGATTTCGGACTCGGTCAGCGCGATACCCGCTTGCACGTTGGCAATCTGCTGTTCTTTTTTAACGGCAAAATCCTCATAATCCTGCTTCACTTGTTCAGCCTGAATCTTGGCTGCTTCCTGTGTTTCCCTGGCTGATTCCAGTTGGCTGAGCATGGTCTGGTCGACGCTGGACATATAGGACATGAGGCGCAGATTGGTAAGGAAGCCTTCCATGCTGTCCGATTCGAGCAACAATTCCAGATTTGATTTATTGCGAATTCTAAACATCGAAGTGATGCGCGCTTCGTATTCGCTTTGCTTTTGCTCGACATCTTTAACCGCATCTGTAAAGCGCTGCACGGCGACGGCGACGTTGTTTTTCGCCACTTCGACCTGTTGCAGGAGTTTCTGGTAATCCGCTTCGGCCAATTTCTGGTCATCTTTTAGGCTTTGTAAACCCGCGCTTAACTCATCACTCTTGGCGTTGAGCGAATCCAAATCCGCCTGAGCAGAGGCTAGGTCCGCCGCAATTTGCGCCTTACGGTCCTCCAATTCCTCAACGGAAGAAGCGACGACGGGTGTCGTTGGCAGCCAGGCGAGGCTGCTTAGAGCCATGACTAGAGCGAGGCTCAGCATCAGCAGACGTTTGGGAAATTTTCGTTTCATATTCATACGTTGTTCCTTTGGGCAAAACCCGCACCGGGGCGAGGCTTTTGCCTATACCTTAATGTGTCTGCGCACCGAAATCGCAGAGCCTGCCGCGCCGACCAAAATACCCAAGACCAAACTGATCAAGAGCACCTGCCAGGAAACGCGGGAAATAGGCAGCAGTAAATTCTGTGCCGAGAGGGCACCGTCTCCGCCGCCGGCTGTTCTCAGTAGTCTGGAGAAAATGCTTTCGTAAGCCATGCGCACCGCAAACCACGCGATGATTGCCCCCAGAGCGCCGATGATGGCGCCTTCCAAAATGTAAGGAAAGCGAATATAGGCGTTCGTCGCCCCTATATACTTCATAATGTTAATTTCTTCCGCTCGCGAGAGCACGGAAATACGCACCATGTTGGAAATAATAAAGAGCGTCACGACACACATAATGGCAAAAGCCACCAAAGTCGCAAAATTCACCCAGCGCATCGTATCGCTGAGTGTCTGCATCACGCGCTCGTCGTAAGTGACGTCATTGGGCTGCACACCGGAATACGCGACAATCTGCTTCTTGAAAGTCGAAGCCAATTCCGGGCTCTCCAAGCGCACATTGTAGACATAGGGCAGTTTTTCGGGATCATAGCCGGACAAGACATTGGAATCTTCACCCAAGTCTTTCACCAGATCATTGTAATTTTCCATGGGGGTTTTCTTCGACCACTCCACGACATCCGTGCGCGAAGTGATGGCCTGCTCAATCAGGCCCAACTCCTGGGGAGTCGCATCCGCATCCACCCAAACCGAAACGGTGGGCTGCTGCGAAATTTCCTTGATCATGTGCTGCGCATTGAGTGAGACGACCGTGAAGGCGCCCAAGAGCATCAACATCAAGGCCACCGTGGAAACAGAAGCCAAGGTGACCAAAGGATGGCGAATGATATTTTTCAAACTCTCTTTAAATGAGTTTAATAATGTGCGTACTTGCATAATTTATCCTATCGTTTGGAGAAACGGCTTTTCAGGCGCTCTCTCACTTTCTGTTCCGATTGTTGGGCGACGGGTTCTACGTAGAAGTCCGGATCTTCCACCTCTTCACCGTAAAGGCCATGTTCTCTGTCGCGCACCAATGAACCGTCGGAGATTTCGATTACGCGTTTTTGCATGCGGTTCACCAAAGAACGGTCATGCGTACAGACCACCACCGTGGTGCCGTTGCGATTGATTTCTTCCAGCAGCGCCATGATGGACTCCGAGTTCGCCGGATCCAAGTTACCGGTCGGCTCGTCCGCCAGTAAGAGGGCGGGGTTATTGACCATCGCACGGGCGATACCGACACGCTGTTGTTCACCACCGCTCAATTCATCCGGTTTCGCTTTTTCACGGGCTTTCAGACCGACGGTTGAAAGCACCATAGACACCTGGCGACGCACGGTCTTCGGCGGTACGCCCAGGATATCAAGGGCAAAAGCCACGTTTTCATAAATCGTCTTCGAAGGAATCAGGCGGAAATCCTGGAACACCATGCCGATGTTTCTTCTCAAATAAGGCACAATACGCCTTTTCATGGTATTGATGTTATACCCGTCAATCAGCACCTGACCTTCGGTCGTGCGCTCCTCACAGGTCAAAAGTTTAATCAGCGTCGATTTACCGGATCCGCTCTCACCAATGATGAAAACAAACTCCCCATCTTCAACTTTGAAGTTCACATGGCGCAGCGCCCAGGGGCTTCGCGAAGAGTACTTCTTGCTGACATCAGAAAATTCTATCAAGTTATTAGGCCTCCTATTGGCAAGCTCACGCAGCTACGCATAGCTGCCGAAAGTATGCTTACTTTAGCATATAAAAATGACAAAGTAAGTAACGGAGCGTTAACAAACTGCGTCAGCGCTCCCTTCAAATGGGTTATTATACAACAAATCGCGGCTTTCTGAAAATGGCTCGGCTCTGTGAGTGGTTTCGGATTGCCGGGTTTTAGCGGTGCCGCCTGAACTTTTGGAGCGACGTTTAAATCGGCCGGCACACGACTTTTCTGCCAAAAATGACGGGAATGTGGTCGTTTCGGTAGTTTGAGGTGCTTGCTTGAGTCAAACACACGATTTTGTGACACTTTTAACAACTGTGTGGTCACCGCCACCACATCTCTGTAAAAAGTGGGCTGAAAACAGCCTTTTGACTTGTCCGCCAGCTGTTCATGGACACCAACAACCACATCCCCGTAAAAAGTGGGCTAAAAACCGCTTCCTGATAAAATTCAGAGAAGGCTTCGCAGCCCACCAATCATCGCGACGGATCCGAATCTCGCGTCGGGCAAGCCGCAGCAACGGCGCGCTCCACCCCACCCAGCGAAGTTTTAATAAAAACTGCCTCCTCGCAACGAAAAGATGCAGAGGAGGCAAGCTACAATTACTAAAAATATTTAATCGAACTGATACCTATCACTAACCCTGACTCAGTTTTTCCACCATTTAGCCGTGGCCTTGTGAGTCGCTTGAGGTGTGTTTTGCTTTTCAAGATATTTTCTGACCATCGATGCCAGCTTGAAGAGCACGGCGTCGTCAAAGTTTCTCAGATCTAAACCGGTAATCTTCTGCACTTTATCCAAACGATAGACCAGGGTGTTGCGGTGGACAAAGAGTTGTCTGGACGTTTCGCTGCCGTTCAGGTTGTTTTCGAAGAACTTTTGAATAGTGCGCAGGGTTTCCGAATCCAGCTCGTCGTAGCTACCTTCAGGGAAGACTTCCGTCAGGAACATCTGGCAAAGCGTCGGCGGCAGCTGATAAATCAGTCGACCCAAGCCAAGCTTGTCGTAGCGCATCAGATAGCTGTCACTTTCAAAGATGCCACCCACCGTCAGCGAGAGCGAAGCTTCACGGTATGACTTGGCGCAGTCTTTCAGAATTTCGACCGGCATGCCGATACCGATTTTCACCTTGGACATGGATTCCGTGTTGATGGTTTCCAAAATCTGCAGTGCCAGTTCCTCGATTTTATCGCGCTCGTCGCGGCCGATTTCTTTTAATAAGACGATGCTGTCCTCATCCATGGGCAAAAGGAAATCCGCCTTGTGATTGGGAAAGAGATTCTGCATGATCTGCATACACTCGAGACTATCCCCGTCGATGATTTTGACCAAATAAGTGACGCGCAAGGCAGCGTAAGGAATACGGAATTCTCTGGCCTTAAGCGGGATGTCGCCGGGCAACTCATTTTCCAGGAGAATATTTTTCAAGAGGACTTCGCGCTCGGCTTCGTTTTTTCCGTCCTGTAGTGCAGAACTTAACCAGCCTGAGAGCAGGTCCAAATAGGTGGAGGAAATTTGGTCCGTACCTTCCATGGCGCAGACGTAGTCCTCACCGCTGACCAGATTGAGGCGTTTGTAGCTTTTATTTTCGGCTACGCCCTGCCCCTGATCGGTTGCAAAGAAGGCCAATGCAGCGGTGTCGCTCCCACCTTCCAGCCCGGCTTCGGTGCTGGCGATGATACGCCCCTCACGGTCAATGACCGTGGCGACGCGGTCCAGGAAGTCTTCCGCGGTTTTCAGAACTTGCTTGATTTCATCCATAATTGTGGCCTTTCTGCTCAAAAATGACAGGTTGCACTATAAAACTAGAATAACGCTCAAATTTTATGCTCATTTTATCGTTTTGCCCGCTTGCTTGCAAGCAAAGCAGCCATTGGCAAAATAAAGTAAAGCGGTCAGCCCCGGACTTTTCCCGAGTTGACCGCCCTCTTAGTTAACTATTAATCACGATACAAATGCAGCTCTAATCCCGATGTGCTATTAGGTCATGACGGCAACTTCGGTTTCCTTATCAAAGATGGCCACGCGCTGCGGATCGACCATAATGGTGATCTCTTCGCCGACTTTTGACTGACTGACGGTGGGCTCCACGCGAGCAGTCAGGCTTAAGCCTTCAGCGGCGAGGTAGAGATAAGTCTCAGCACCGAGCATTTCCGCGACATCCACTTTGGCTTTAAAGCTGGAGTTGGGGTTCAGTGCAACGGCGTCGAGGTTGTCGTCCATCGCTTCAGGACGGATTCCGATGACGACATCTTTATCGACGTAAGCATTGACTTCGGGCACGTCGTACTTCGCTTGGTCGAGCGTCAGCTCGATGTTACCGAACTTCACGCCGATACCTTTTTCATTCTTCACGACTTTACCGTTAATAAAGTTCATCGGGGGCATACCAATGAAGCCTGCGACGAAGACGTTGACGGGGTGCAGATAGAGCTCTGAGGGGCTGGCAACCTGTTGGATGAAACCGTCTTTCATGACGACGATACGGGTACCCATGGTCATGGCTTCGGTCTGGTCATGTGTAACGTAGATAATGGTGGTGTCCAGTCTCTGATGGAGACGGGTGATTTCGACACGCATCTGCACACGCAATTTGGCGTCGAGGTTGGAGAGGGGTTCGTCCATCAGGAAGACCTTCGGGTCACGCACGATGGCACGGCCCAGGGCGACACGTTGGCGCTGACCGCCGGAGAGCGCTTTGGGCTTGCGTTGCAGGTATTGCTCGATTTCAAGAATTTTGGCGGCTTCGGTCACGCGGCGCTCGATGTCTTCTTTGGGAACTTTGCGCAGCTTCAGGCCGAATGCCATATTGTCGTAAACGGTCATGTGCGGATAGAGCGCATAGTTTTGGAACACCATGGCGATATCGCGGTCTTTGGGTTGTTTGTCATTGACGACTTCGTCATCAATTTTGATGATGCCTTCGGAAATATCTTCCAAACCGGCGACCATACGCAAAGTGGTTGACTTACCACAGCCGGACGGACCGACCAAGATGATGAATTCTTTATGCGCGATTTCCAGGTTGAAATCACTGACTGCAACCACTCCACCCTCATACCTTTTGTAGACGTGTTCTAAAATTACGTTTGCCATATTATCCTCCGGCTAGTTCTCTTTTGGTCCGCAACATGACTGCGCTGAAAGCTTGCAAATACTGGCGTTGCGGGCTCTAGAGCTAATATAGCATTGCCTACCTAAACTGCCTATGAGCGAAAGTACACAAAAAGTTTTTGCCGTCTTTGTGGATAAATCCTTGCTTTTGCCAATATTTGATTAAGGTCTTGTTAAAACACTCAAAGCAGGTGATTAACATGTGCTTTTTTTATCTAAAAAACGCAGGCTACAAAAAAGCAGGTTAAAATTTAGTGCTTTTCACAAATAGCGCTTTTTTTCATCTATAATATTGCCATTGCTCGCGGCCTTCGTGCTTTGGAGACAGAACGGAAAAGAAAGACAGTGTGTTTTCTACGGTACGGGCTTGCGGGATTATGGAGGTCATTATGAATCACAAACTGCGTGTCGGTATTATCGGAGCGACGGGTTATGTCGGAGTCGAACTTGTGCGTGTACTCTCTTCACATCCCGGCTTCCGCCTCACCTATCTCAGCTCGGAGACTTATAGCGGCAAGCTCTTTTCAGAAGTCTACCCCGCTTTCAGCGGCCTTTGTGATATTCAGCTGGTGGCCGCAAATATCGATACCATTGCCCTGTCCTGTGATTTGGTCATCACTGCCCTGCCTCACGGAGTCGCCTCCACCTATGTGCCGCAGTTGTTGGAGCGCGGTTTGAAAGTCTTGGATCACAGCGGCGACTTTCGCTTTAATAAGGTCAAAGACTATGAAAAAGCATACGGCCTCAGCCATCCAGCCCCAAAGCTCTTAAAAACGGCAGTCTACGGATTACCTGAGCTCTACCGTGAAAATCTGCGTCAGGCACAGCTCATTTCCAATCCCGGTTGTTACCCCACGTGTACGGTCTTGGCTTTTGCCCCCTTACTCAAAGCGGGCCTGATTGATCCGAAAAGCTTAATTGCCGATGCCGTCTCAGGTGTCAGCGGAGCGGGGCGCAAGAGCAGCGTCGACTATAGCTTCTGTGAACTGGATGAGGATTACAAAGCCTATGGTGTCGTCGGTCATCGTCATCAGCCCGAAATTGTTCAGGAACTGAGCAAACTTGCAGGCTCGAACGTGAGATTGGCTTTTACGCCGCACCTGGGACCCTTTAAACGCGGCATGATGGTCACGGCTTATGCCAAACCTCTGGGTAAAAGCTTTGTTTTAAATGGCAAAACCTTCCCCTATTCCAACGAAAGCCTTTGCAGTCTTTACGAATCCTATTACAAATACGAGGTTTTTGTGCGCGTTTTGAAACCAGCTCAGCTCCCCCGTATTTCCTCTGTACGCGGAAGCAACTATATTGATATCGCACCGGTCTATGACCCGGATTCGGGCATGATCAAAGTGTTTGCCGCCCTGGATAATTTGGGCAAGGGTGCGGCGACTCAGGCTGTACAGGCCTTGAATATCTTAGCGGGCTATCCCGAGACTGACGGTCTGACCGGGATTGTTTTTGCCCTCTAGAACGGGAGTAAGACGATGTCGGAAAAGAAAAAAGAATCGTTCATTGCAGAATTTATAGACGTCTCACAGCTGGATGAGCATAGCAAAGCGCAAATTTTGATTGAGGCTTTGGCTTTATATTCAGAGTTTAGCTGGCAAAACGGTCGTCATCAAATACGGTGGTAACGCCATGCTGGACGAACAGCTGAAAAGTTCCGTGATGGCGGATGTGACCCTGCTCAAATTCATCGGCCTAAACCCTATTCTGGTGCATGGCGGCGGTCCGGACATCAATAAAATGCTGGATCGGCTGGAGATAAAGTCCGAATTTATTGACGGCCTGCGTGTGACCAAAGAGGCTACCATGGACGTCGCCCAGATGGTGCTGGTCGGTAGAACCAATAAAGACATCGTCGCGCGTTTACAGAAACAAGGTGCCAAAGCGGTCGGTCTCAGCGGGATTGACGGCGGGCTTTTGCAGTGCCGTCCCATCAAACGGATGAAAGACGGACAGCCTATTGACTACGGCTTCGTCGGTGATATTGCACAGGTCAACACCAAACTGCTGATGATTCTCAATCAGGCAAATTACATCCCCGTCATTGCGCCCATTGGCATTGACAGCCAGGGCCAGAGCTACAACATCAACGCCGACACCGTGGCCTGCGAGGTCGCGGCCGCCCTGGGAGCGGAAAAGTTGATGATGTTGACGGACGTCAGTGGAGTGAAGCGGGTTTTGCCCGGTGGCAGCGAAGAAATCTTACACGTCTTAACCAAAGCCGAAGTCGAACCGATGATTGCTGCGGGCGAAATTACCGGTGGTATGATCCCTAAGGTGCAGGCCTGTCTCGACGTCCTGGACCGCGGCGTCAACCGTGCGCATATCATCGACGGTCGCATCCCCCATTGCCTACTGCTGGAAATCTTCACCCACAAAGGTATCGGCACCATGTTGGCCAAATACCGACGACCCTATCACCCCGGAGAAAAGCTTTAAGTTTCGGTTTATAGGAGCTCAGATTATGCCAAAATCAAAGACCCAAGCCCTCATTCAGTCAGATAAAGAACATTACATGAACACCTTCGGTAGCCGTTCTGGCATGGTGCTGGACCACGGCGAAGGTGTCTACGTTTACGATACAGATGGCAAAAAATACCTCGACCTGCTCGCGGGTATCGCCGTCTCCGTTTTGGGACACAACAACAAGGCCCTGGTCAGCGCCATTGCCGATCAGGCAGGCAAGTTGATTCATTGTTCCAACCTCTACTACAATGCACCGCAAGTCGAACTGGCTGCCCGACTTTGTGCCTTAACGGGCATGGACCGCGCCTTTTTCGGCAACTCCGGTGCTGAAGCCAACGAAGCGGCGATCAAGCTGACCCGCGCCTATTTCTATAAAAAAGGCCAGCCACGTAAAGGCATCCTCAGCCTGAAAGACTCTTTCCATGGCCGCACCCTGGCTACCGTGACCGCCACCGGTCAACCCAAGTACAATGAAGCTTATGCCCCCTTACCGGAAGGTTTTTCTTATATTCCGGCGAACGATGTGGATGCCCTGAAGGCTGCCTTGACCCCCGAAGTCGGCGCCTTGCTCCTGGAACTGGTGCAGGGTGAAAGTGGTATTTACCCACTTGACTATGAATATGTGCAGGCCGCTGCCGCACTCTGTAGAGCCAACGGCAGCCTGCTCATCATCGACGAAATCCAAAGCGGCATGGGGCGTTGCGGTAGCTTCACGGCGAGTCAACTTTATGAGATCAAACCCGATATCATCACCCTGGCCAAAGGTCTGGCCGGCGGCGTACCGATTTCGGTTTGTCTGGCCACGGAAGAGGTGGCGGCGGCTTTTGCCCCCGGTGATCATGGCACCACCTTTGGCGGTAACCCCCTGGCCACGCGCGCTGCTCTGGCTGTTTTAGACGAAATGGAACGTCTGGAATTGATGCGCAACGCCGAAGAGATGGGCGAATACTTCCGCTCTGCCGCTGAAGCATTGGCTGAGCGCCTGCAGCTGAGCATGGAAATACGCGGTTTCGGTTTGATGCTGGGACTGGAGAGTGAAGTCTTTAATGCAGCTGAACTCAAAACCGCTTTGCAGGAACATGGCGTACTGGTGAATGCGATTGGCGCGCATACTTTGAGGCTTTTGCCAGCTTTAATCATCGACGAAGACGCCATCGATTTATTTTTCAAAACATTGGAGGACTGCCTAAATGCATGATTTTATCAGTTTGAACGACCTGAGCGGAGCGGAAATTCTGGCGTTGCTGGATCTCGCAGACCAACTGAAAGCCGATAACAAGGCGGGGACCACGCACCATCGTCTCGCCGGCAAAAGCCTCGGCATGATTTTTGCCAAATCCTCCACCCGCACCCGTGTCTCCTTCGACGTCGGCATGTACCAACTGGGCGGCCATGCCCTCTTTCTCTCCTCTGCCGACATCCAATTGGGCCGCGGCGAAAACATCGCCGATACCGCGCGCACCCTTTCGCGCTATCTTGACGGCATCATGATTCGCACCTTCAATCACAGCGACGTCCTGGAGCTGGCTGAGCATGCCGACATTCCGGTCGTCAACGCGCTGACCGATTTGCTGCACCCCTGCCAGGTTCTGGCCGACCTGCAAACCATCCGCGAGGACAAAGGTCCGCTCAAAGGTCTCCAACTGGCTTATATCGGAGATGGCAATAACATGGCCAACTCCCTGATGCACGGTTGCTGCAAAGTGGGCATGGACATCGCCATCGCCACTCCGGAAGGCTTTTTGCCCGATCGCCAATGTGTCAGCAACGCCAAAGCCGCAGCCGCTGAGTCCGGTGCTCAACTCAGCCTCTTACGTGACCCGCGCGAGGCCGTCGTCGGAGCCGACGTCGTCTATACCGACACCTGGATCAGTATGGGAATGGAAAGCGAAAAGGCGGAACGCGTCCGCCAGTTTGAAGGCTATACCGTCGATCAGGAGCTGATGAATTTGGCCAAAGACGACGCCATTTTCCTGCACTGCCTGCCCGCCTACCGCGGTTTCGAAGTCACGGATGAGGTGATGGAAGGCCCGCAGAGTCGGATCTTTGACGAGGCAGAAAATCGCCTGCACGCGCAAAAAGCGGTCATGCTGACTTTGATGGGCTAAAAGTAGGCGGCAACTCTGCTTTAATACGTCGCGTTGCTTGGGTCGGCGGCGACTCCGCTCTCCCTTTTGTCAGACGGCTGATTTTGTGACATTTTTTACGAGGATGTGTTTAGTAATGCCTCCAAGAGGCAATTTGACGAGTCAAAAGGCTAATTTGTGGCCACTTATGACGGGGATGTGGTGGCGCCCACCACATAATCGAAAAAAGTGTCACCAAAACCCTTGTTTGACCTTGTGATTCACACTGAAATCACTGAAATCCCCACATCCCCGTTATTTCTTGACAGAAAACGGGGGTCTGAAACGATTTAAGCGGCCCACCACTCAAGTGAAAGCGCGGAAGCCCTGAGCCCCTCTCAGATTTCCACGTCGTCCGGCCCCGGCGTATGGGCAAAAAGCAAAGCCCGGGCATAGCCTCTTTTGCCCGAAACACTCTGCACCTCAAAACCAAAAGCGCGATAAAAATTGAGCAGGGAGCGATTTTCCGCAGCTGAATAAAGGAAGATGCCGCGTTTCTCCTCCAGCGACGCCAGGCGCAAGGCACTGCGCATCATCGCCGCTCCCAATCCGTTGGCACGGTAATCCGCCCGCACGGCAAAACGCGAAAGCAAATAAAAAGCTTCAGGCTGATAGGAGGGCAAAGCAGAAACCGGCCCATCCGGTGCGGCATCTAAACTGATTTCCCCAGCCTCCTGCGCTGCTTTACCTGCATCGCGGATGGCTTCCGCCAGATGAATCGGCAGGCGTTTCAGCCGCAGCGAAGCCACGACTTCCTGATTGCTGATGCCCACGAGTACGGTGGCATTTTCAATGTCTTCCACCACAGTCTCTATCCCCTCGCTTAAGGCAGTGAGTTGTTGTTCAGCCACATCGGAGCTTAAGCCGGAACGTCCGGCATACAAGCGCATACCCTCGCGCACGAGATTGCAAATCGCTTCTGCCTCTGAAACCTGTGCTCGGCGTACTTGCCACTTCGTCGGGACTTCAGCCTTGACTTCTGTACCAGGCTTCGTTAGAGCGGAGCTGCCTGCGGCAGCGCTTTTGATTTCGTTTTGAATGCGATTGGAGTCGTCTGTTTCCATGATCTTTCCTTATTAATACGCACGCACGCGTTTTTAGAAAATGAGCGTCTTGCGCTTTATGGATATCTGCATCTCGTACTTTTTGAAATAGGCAAAATTTTCGATAATCCAAGATGCTGGCCAAATAATGGTCATTTGATTTGTCATATCATGGATTTTCCGACATTTTTTACGTTAATCCAAGCTCTCTGCAATGAGATATTGGATTAACGTAAATTTTGTCCCTAAATTCCCACATTCACACAACATTCACCGCTTTTACATCTTCAATTTTGGATTATCAAAAATAGTGTCGGTTTTTTACCGTTTTCACAAATCTGAAAGCCGATCAGGGTCAAAGCGGTGTCGCCTCCAACCCAAGCAGCGCGACAAGCCCAAGCGGAGTCGCAGCCGCCCTAGCAACGCGACCCCTCACCAGAGCTTGCTGGTGATGTCGACCACACTGCCGCGGCTGAGGTAGACGCGGGGGACTCTTTTGCCCACCAAACAGCTGATCTCGTAATTAATCGTGCCCGCCCATTCCGCCAAGCGATCGATGGATAGCACCTGCAGCTTGCCGGCCTTGTCCATCTGATGCCCGAAAAGCACCACCTCATCGCCCAACTGCGGTGCCGGATCCACACTGCTGATATCCATCATGCAACTGTCCATACAGATATTGCCTACGACCGGAACTTCCACACCACCGATTAGCGCCTTGGCTTTGCCGCTCATCATGCGCAGATAACCGTCCGCATAACCGATCGGCACCGTCGCAATCTGGCTCTCGTGCTCCGTAGTAAAGCGCGCCCCGTAACTAATCGACTGCCCCGCAGCCAGCGTCTTTGTCATGATAATATTCGACTTCACGCTCATCGCCGGCCTAAATTCACTGGCAAAAGCCTCGCAATGCGCCGGTAGCATGCCATACAAAATCAATCCCGGACGCACCATGTCGAGATGCATTTCCGGATAGCGCAGAGTCGCGGCGCTATTGCAGCAGTGCTTTATCGGCACATAAACCCCGGCCTTTTCCAGCTCCTTGCAAATGGTGATAAAGCGGTCGAACTGCTTTCTCACATAGCCGCTGTCTTCCTCGTCCGCTGTGGCAAAATGCGTAAAGACGCCCTCCACCGTGACGTGCGGCAGGCTGTTGATTGTGCGGATATCGTTGACCGAATCAAAGCCGGCCACCAAGCCCACGCGGCCCATGCCGGTGTCGATTTTGACATGGACGGGAGCGATTTGACCCAGATAAGCTGCCGCTTCATCCAACGCATTGATCAGGTCCCAGGAATAGACCGTTTGGGTGAGGCGATACTTGACGATTTCGTGGGCGCGGCGCGGGTCGGAATAAGAAAGAATCAGAATCGGCGCTTTGATGCCCATCTGGCGCAGCTCAATGCCCTCGTCGATCAGCGAGACGGCCAGGCGGTCGGCGCCGTTTTCGAGCAGCGTGGAGGCGACGTGTGCGACCCCGTGACCGTAGGCGTCCGCCTTGACCACGGCCATGATTTCGGTAGATTTCCAGGTCATTTTGCGCACGGCGCGGATGTTTTGCACGATGGCATCGAGGTTGACCTCAGCCCAGGAGCGGTTAATGATGTAATTTTTCGGCTGCATTTATCTATTCCCCTTTGATTAGTCCGGTATTTAAATATTCAATAAGCAAGTAAAACAACAGGCAAAAGTCGTCTCAGTCTTCATACGTCTCCTGACTCAGGCTGTCTATGAAAGCTTCCGGATGACTAAGCATCTGCAGAGCCAGCGGAATTTTTTCAACCAGGTGCTCTGCCCCCAGCGCATAGATGGCTTTACCACCCACCGGCACCTCGGCCGTTAAGCCATGCAGAAAAACCCCCAGTTGTACCGCTTGGTAAAGATCCAATTCAGCTAAGGAGGCAAAAGCCAGCAAAATCCCGGCCAAAACATCCCCACTGCCCGCCTGCGCCAGCCCACTGTTGCCGCTCTGATTGACACTGATGCGCCCATCCGCTGCCGCTACAACGCTGCCCATACCCTTCAGGACCAGATAAACAGCAAAGCGCCGGGCCAAAGTGGCGGCTTGCTCCAGACGGCTGACATTATCTGAAAGTAAATCGGGAGCAAGGCGTGCAAATTCGCCAGGGTGCGGCGTCAGCACAGTCCCTGCCGGTCGACTGCGGAAAAAAACCGTGGCAAATTCGGTATGAGCGCCGAGGTAGTTAAGCGCTTCCGCATCTAAAATCAGGGGTAAGTCCACATCGCGCAAGAGCTCGAGGACGAGTTTTATTTTACTTTGGCTTAGATTGGCAGAGCCGCTACCAAAGAGCACGGCGGATTTACCCTTTAGAAGAGCGCTCAACTGCTCGCGCAGTTCGCTGGGTTTTTCCGCCATCTCCTGCCACATTACTGAAGGGGCGGCCTGAAGGCAGGCTGCGTAAATGCTTTTAGGGACGAGCGCTGTAAGCAGGCCTAAGCCGCTGCGTAGAGCGGCGGTGGCGGCGAGAATGGCTGCACCGGCCATGCCGCGGCTGCCACAGATGAGGAGTCCTTTGCCAAACATGCCTTTATGCGCATCTGCAGCGCGCTTGGGCAGGATTTCGGCCATGCCCAGGAACTCATTGCGGCCGACGAACTGACTTTCACCTGCCCAGAATTGTTCCAAAAAAGACTCGCTCAGCCCCAGCGTGACCTCGTCGGTCGTTGCACTGTGCATAAGACCCGGATAGCTCAGCATACCGGTTTTGGGGTACTCAAAGGTCACTGTTACGTCGGCGAAGAGGGCATATTCATCGACTAAGCCGCTCGTGGCGTCGACCCCGCTGGGGATATCGATGGAAAGCAGTTGGACGTAAGGTTCCTCGCATATCGAGCGTAGGAGCCAGGCTAGTTCTCGCAGTTCTTTGCTGAACGGGCGTTTGCTGTCATAGCCGGTGCCCAAGAGACCGTCGACCAACAGAACCCCGGAATCAGAAGCATAGAAATTGATTTTACCGCTGCGGTAATCTTTGATAAACTGCTTCACTGGTTTGGGCTCAAGTCCCATACCGCGCAGGGCTCTGCGCATAATGCCGCTGTCACTGCCGGCCAATTCGCTTTTCCGTGCAGCCAATGAATCGAGTTCCCAGACCTCGACCGCGTAGGATGAAGCCAGCAGCAGGCGTGCGAGCACATAGGCATCGCCGGCATTTTTGCCTTTTCCGCAGAAAATATGCACCGGGGTACTGATTTCGTACTCGTAATGGATGTATTCCGAAACCGCCGAACCGGCTCGCTCCATCAGGAGCAAGGAGGGTATGCCCGCCGCTTCCGCCGCTGCATCCAAACGTTGTTGTGCATCTCTCGATAAGCTGTACATGCCTTTACTTTGCCCGACTTTCATTAATTAAAAATCAAAATTTTGTGGGTCAGCGCAGCAACGCTCCCCGTTATTCATCGCATCGATAGCCGCAATTTCCACGTCATTCAGCTCAAAATCGAAAACCTCGAAATTCTCCTTGAGGCGCTCCTTCTTGGACGATTTGGGGATGACGCTGACGTGGTTTTGTAGATGCCAGCGCAAAATCACCTGGGTTGCGGTTTTGCCATAATGCTCACCAATCGAATTGAGCAAGTCATTATCCAAAAGCCGCCCGCGCATGATGGTCGAATGCGCCTGCACCACAATACCCTCATCCTGGCAGTAGCGCACCAAGTCGCGCTGATTCAGTCGCGGATGGAGTTCGATTTGATTGACAGCCGGCAGTATTTTCGCCGTTTGTTTTAAAGTTTCGATGTCTGCTTTGAGGAAGTTGGCCACACCTATCGCTTTGGCCAATCCTTCTTGCTGTAGCTCTTCTAAAACCTGCCAACTTTCAGCCAGTTTTTCACGCACCGGCCAATGCAGCATCAACATATCCACATAGGGCATATCCAGCCGGCGCAGGCTGTCCTGGAAGGCCTCCCGCACCAAGCCCCCGCGTTGGGCGTCGTTCCAGACTTTGGTCGTAATAAACAGCTCGTCACGCGCAATGCCCAGTTGCCGAATCGCCGCACCCAGCTCGGACTCGTTCTGGTACATCGCGGCGGTATCGAAGAGCCGATATCCGTGCACGTAGGCGTTTTCCAGCGTTTCCGACATTTCTTCCGAAGACTTTGTCTTATACATGCCCAGCCCCAGCATCGGCATTTCCGCACCCGTGTTCAGTTTAATTCTCAGCATCGCTTACTCCTCTTCGTTCAACCTGCTCGTTTTTTGCCACAATCATCATGCGGGCAAAAGCCTCCTCACGACTTTTTCAAATCGTTCAAATCGAAAGGCGTCTCCTGGTACACGTAATAGTTGAGCCAATTCATAAAAAGCAAATTCGCCGTCGAGCGCCAACGCACAATCGGCCGCTGACTCGGATCGTTATCAGGATAATAATTACGCGGAATTTCGATGTCCAAACCCTTGGCCAAATCGCGCAAGTACTCGTTCTCCAAGGTATTCAAATCGTACTCCACATGCCCGGTCACAAAAATCTGCCGCCCCTGCAAGTCCGCCACCAGATACACACCTGACTCTTCCGACTCTGAAAGCAAGCGCAAGTTGGGTACCGCGTTGATTTCTTCTGCCCGCACTTCCGTATGACGCGAATGCGGCACATAAAACACATCGTCGAAACCGCGTAGCAGCTTCACCGGGCTGTACCAGCCCACCGTGTGCGGGAAAACGCCGAACATCTTTTTATCGAGGCCATACTTTTGTACACCGTAATGGTAATAAAGCCCCGCCTGTGCACCCCAGCAAATATGCATGGTCGAGTAAACATGCGTCTTACTCCACTCCATAATTTGAGTCAACTCAAACCAGTACGCTACATCCTCAAAAGCCAGATTTTCAACCGGCGCACCGGTAATAATCATACCGTCAAAATACTCTTCGCTCACCTCTTCAAAGGTACAATAAAACGCACCCAGATGATCCTCGGAAACATTGGTCGGATGATAGGAAGCCGTATACATCAGCTTCGGCTCCACCTGCAAAGGCGAGTTACCCAGGAGACGAAAAAGCTGCGTCTCCGTGGTGATTTTTTCCGGCATCAGATTCAAAATCAAAATGCGCAGCGGTCGGATGTCCTGCTTAAAGGCGCGCTCCTGCGTCATAAAGAAGACATGTTCGTTGGTCAATGTCTCCGCCGCAGGAATATTGATCGGTAATTTAATAGGCATGTCTCAATGACTCCCTCACATGATAAATTCGTTGAGGATGGAGTTGACCGGCACGATTTCTTTTTCAATACTGGGCAGCTTCTCACTGATTTTCAGCATCTCTCGGGCAAAAGCCAGCGCCGCTTCCAAATTCACATAATCCGTCTGTCCCTTCACCATACTCGGTCCGCGCAAAGTGCCCTCAGCCGCCGCCTGCAGGTCCCTGGCCAAAAGCTTCTTCGCAATATTGGGAATGACGCAAAACTCGTAAGCCATTGCCGAATTGACAAAAACATGTGCCCGCGCAATATACTCCGGGAAAATCCGCTCCTCGGTATAATCCAGCATCGGCCAGTAATCCAAGGTGGCAATGGTTGTCGTATTGCGATGATTATAGTCGCGGCACATGCGGCGTAAAACCCTTATTTCCCGCGGTCCCATGAGCTTCCTATCCGAAAACAAGGTCGCATACGGCATGATCAACACATTAAGATATTCATCCTCTTTAAGTGCACCAGAGACTTCTTTGGACAGCCCGTGCAAGCCTTCCACCAGTAAAACACCACGCGGTGGTACCCGTAAAATTTTTTCCGGATACATGATGCGACTACGCGTCGAAAATTCAAAAGTCGGTACATTGACGCTGGCTCCGGTCAAAAGCGTTTTAATATCATGTACCATCAGTGGGACATCCAAGGTGTCCAAGCTCTCTAAATCAGGTCGCCCATTTATGTATCGCGGCACAAGATTATCAATGTAATAATCGTCTAATGAAAGGTCACAAGTCGGTCTGCCGTGCAGATGCAAAGCCGATGACAAACGATTCGTAAATGTCGTTTTACCAGAAGAGGTCGGTCCGGAAATAAAAATCGCCTTAATCTTCGGATTCCAAGCCGTTTGATAGGCAATCTCGGATAGGCTTTTCAAAAAGCCCGCTTCACAGGAGCGCACATAATGCCCGATGGTGTGTTGACCCAAACCGGCTTCGATTTCTTCGACGGAATAATTAATGGTTTCGCCTAGTTCTGCCATAAGTTCTCTCCCAGTCTTACTTCTTCGCTGTGGTGACGCCGCTGCAACTTCTAGAAATTATATCATTATTAGGCGTATCGGAGCGATGAAAAAGGCTCTTCAAAGGCCGTTCACGTGCACCTTAGCAAAACGCACCCCGCCAAAAATCGGCTTATTTTTTGCCACAATGCCTACAAATACGCTGGGTTTCATACGAAATTTTTACAACATTTTTCCCAAATTTTTGCTTTGATTCTCAAACTATGCTCGTCAAAGCCCGCCGGAGCGTGCTAAAATCCGCCGGTGTTGAGCGCTTTTGCCAAACACTCAAACAATTTTCAGAAAACACGGAGACGAAACTACATCATGAAAAAGAAACTCATAGCTCTGCTATGCAGCCTTATTTCGTTTGTGACTATTTTTGTGGCAAGTCCGATAACTGAAGTAAAAGCAGCTACCAATCCTCAGCAGGATGCCTGGATCGCAACCGCTGAATACTACGCCGAGACCTACCAAGGCTTTGACCAGGACGGTATGTACGGAGCCCAATGCGTAGACCTGGTCTTCTCATATGCAGCAAACATCTTTCCCATCAAGTACTATGGCGATGTGATTTATGGAAATGCTGACCAGATTCAAGACAAAGCGAATCTACTCTATTTCGATAAAATCCCCTACAGTCCCGAATTGGTGGAAAGAGGCGATATTCTGGTCTACTGTTACGGTCCCGGATCCGGCTCCAACGGACATGTGGTGGTCGTATCGGACGTTTATGAAGGCGGTTACACCGTCGTCAACCAGCACGTCAACTCACGCGAGTATGTCCAAATCGATGATTGCCCGGGTTATTTACTCTGGGGCTACGGCATCGCAGACTTCATTCTGAGACCTTACGACATGTATTCCGCACAGGGTGGTTCAACGGCCAAACCCGTTACCTACAAAAACCTCTCCATCCCCGAAAAAGTCAGACAAACCCACTGGGTCGAAGGCATTCACGCCAAACTGAAGTAAACAGTTTAAACGAGTCGGCCACACCAAAAGGCAATTTGATCCAAGGCCACAGGGTGTCGCACTCAAACAATACAACAGCCACTAATCCCAAACACCTGCTACTGATTCCATCAGCGGTAGGTGTTTTTTTGCGCTGCATGGGCTGCGGCTCTGCTTTGGAGCTCGCGGTTCTTTGGTCAAAATCCGTCACTTTTTTCGCAAATCCAAGATTGTTGGTCGTTCTGAGCCTATTTGCCAAGTCATCCGGAGGTTTTACCGTAAGAAATTACGCTAATCCAATTCTGAAAAAACAGTCGCTTGGATTTGCGAAAAAAGTGACGGTAATATCCGGATTTTCATCTCATTAGAAGCCTGTAAATCCCAATCTAAATTGGCTTTGCGTAAAAAATGACGATAAAAACACCTCCTTGCACAAACGTAAATTTTGCAGTAAAAATCCAAAAAACAGAAGATAGCGAACTTCTTAAAAAAGAGTCCGGCGCGAACGCCGAACTCCTTAGAATACTTGTCTCAATGTACACATTTGTATCTACTTTTACACATCAGACCATAGCCCAAAAACCTGCACCCAGTAGTAACCCGGATTCACACTCGGGTCGCTGCTTTCAGTAACCTTAATACAGATGACTGCTGTCCCTCGATATAAGCGATTTAGCATGTTCGTCCTATGACCTTCGGACTTATACCACTCATCATAGGCATACGGAACAGTTGATGGCCCCATCAGAATATTCTCTGCGGAAAAGACATAATCCATCATCCAAAAAAGCTTAGCGAGCGGACTTCCGTCAGGTCGCGTATGCGAGAAATAAACTGCTGTTTCCAATGCTCTTATCTTGATCGGTCCCGCCCAGTTTTCTACCGGATAAAGTGTTTGTAATCCGGAATTAGCTCGTTCTTCATTTAACTTCGTCAAAAACTCGTTGCCCAACTGTTCTTCTACGGTCGCCGTAATCGCCACATCCACGCCATTTTCGTCTTTAATGATATAGGTGTCGGGCTTCATGGTGTACGCCGGTTTAATGGTCAGAGCAGTCGTCACATTATTCGGTAACTTGTCCCAGGCTCCACTATGACCTAACTTTTCCGGAACGGCCGGAATATCGGACACGTCGAGACTCTCACCGTAGGGCACCTCAAAAGTTTGCAGCGTCGTTGCGTCTTCCTTAAGGTAAGTCACCGAGAGTGGTGCACGAGTACCGATCATTGTTATTTGATCAACCGCTGCTGTCGTTACGGTAGAACTTTTTAGAACACGATCTGTTTCCACACCATCAGTATATGTCACGGTTTCGACAATCGTCATTATGCCGTCGACGCCGTCTTGAATCACTTCACTTTTGCCCTCATTCATTTTCGGGTCGTCTTGATTAACTTTTTCAAATGGGATGGCTTCCGTTCTCGTCTCATCTTCTGTCGTGACGATTGGCTTCACGCCGATATGGGTAATCTCCGGAATCGCGGCCGTCGTGATGGTATTGCTCTTCTCAACGCGTCCCGTCTCAACGCCGTCGGTAAAAGTCACAGTCTCCACAATCGTCCGAATCCCATCGACCCCTTCTTGCACCACTTTGGTCGTCCCTTTGTCCATGGTGTCATCGTTCACCGTCTCCTTGGCAAAAGGCTCAACCGCCGTCTTCGTTTCTTCTTTCGTCGTCACCACAGGCATAGGCTTAGTCGTAGTGGGTGTCGTTGTCGGCTCAGTTGTTGGCGCCGTTGTAGGTGTTGTCGTCGGAGTCGTAGTAGGCGTGGTAGTCGGCGCCGTCGTAGTCGTTGTGCTCTCAACCGTTGTGCGTGTATAAGCCATCGAGGCGGTGAAAGTGTAGAGTTTATTATTCACCCTAAAGCTACCGTCAAAACTGTAAGTGCCTGTCGAGGACAGCGCTGCCACTTTTGCTACAGGTTGGGCGTTAAGCGCGAACAAGGCCACAAAGACCAAGAATAGAGCCAGCAGTTGATCCTTGCCCTGTTTCGCACGGCGTTTTAGCACAATCAACAACAGCGTTGCGCCACCTGCCAGCAGCATAATCGGCCAAACCCAAGCCGAGCCGTTTTCACCGGTTCGAGGTAGCGGATCTTTCGTCGTTTTCACCGTTGTAGTTGTGGCTGCAGTCGTGGTAGGTGTAGTACTTGCCGCACTCAAGCTGTAAACCAGATTGATTTCCTGATTGCTGCTTAGGTTCGCCAGTTTAATCGGCGCCCCGGAACTCAGACTCAAGCCTTGCGGCGTCGAGGCCGTAAAGCTGAAATCTGTAATCGTGCGCCCTGATTTGGGGGCGACTTGCAAGTATATAAGACCTTTATCGCGCACTTCCTCGTTACGTACCAGAATTTGCAAATCATCATTGCCCAAGGTCTGGTTTTGGCCGCTAAGTTCCAAGGCCAATAGCTTTGTACCGGAAAAAAGCATGATAAAGGAAAGCAGTAGCATGATGAAGGCCCTGCCTTTTGCCAATAACTTCTTCTGATTCTTACTTTTGTTGTGCATGGCTACTCTCCCATCTTTATATGGAATTCCCTCTGCTTGATTCCATTTTACTCGCATCGCAATTATTATTCTTAATTCTTCATTAATTTCACACAAAATTCACAATCTATCTTTAATACGTTTGATGAAGCCATAATGTTACAAAGCGATTTTTCGACATTCTGTCCAAATTCTATCGATTTATCGAAGGTATTTTTTAATGGCAAAACCCTCCCCCGCCCTCTCCTCTCCTAGCAGAATTCTCTCGGTGAAGCTATAATAAGAACGTTGGACTATTTCCAATTTCTTAAAGCGTTGTAAACAACTATTTGGAGGTATTTATCGTATGAAAGCATGTATCGCCGCCATCAAAGGCAGAGAAGTTATGGACTCCCGTGGTAACCCGACCGTCGAGGTCGATGTCATCACCACTTGCGGTGTCCTGGGCCGTGCCGCGGTTCCCTCAGGTGCATCCACCGGCGCATTCGAAGCAGTCGAATTGCGTGACGGCGACAAAGCCCGTTATCTCGGTAAAGGTGTTTTGAAAGCAGTTGAGAACGTCAATGAAAAAATCGCCCCCGCCTTAATCGGCATGAGCGTATTTGATCAGTATGGCGTAGACATGAAGATGCTTGAGCTCGACGGCACCGAAAACAAAGCCGTCCTGGGCGCCAACGCCATCCTCGGCGTATCCATGGCCTTAGCCAAAGCTGCTGCTGCCGTACGTAAAGAAAGCCTCTTCACCTATTTGGGCGGCACCCAGGCTAGAACCCTGCCCGTCCCCATGATGAACGTCATCAATGGCGGTAAGCATGCTGATAACAGCGTCAACCTGCAAGAATTCATGATCATGCCGACCGGCGCTCCCAGCTTCCGTGAAGCCCTGCGTTGGTGCGCCACCGTCTTCCACACCCTGAAAGACGTGCTCAAAGCCAGTGGTTATGCGACATCTGTAGGCGATGAGGGTGGTTTTGCCCCTAACTTCAGCTCCGACGAACAGGCGCTGGAATTCCTCGTCACCGCTATCGAAAAAGCCGGCTTCAAACCTGGCGAAGATTTCCACATTGCGATGGACCCTGCCATGACCGAGCTGTACGAAGAAGCCAAAGCCCACGGACGTGAAGGCGAATACTACTTCTGGAAGTCTGATAAATTCATGACCCGCGACGAAGTCATCGCTTTCTGGGAAGAAATGACCTCCAAGTATCCCATCATCTCCCTCGAAGACGGCTTGGCTGAAGAAGACTGGGAAGGCTGGCAAAAACTCACCGAGAAAATCGGCGACAAAGTCCAGCTCGTGGGCGACGACCTCTTCGTCACCAATTCCAAACGTCTGGCTAAGGGTATCGAGATTGGCGCAGCCAACTCCATCCTGGTCAAAGTCAACCAAATCGGCACACTGACCGAAACCTTTGACGCCATGGCCATGGCTGCCAAAGCCGGTTACACTGCCATCGTTTCGCACCGTTCCGGTGAAACCGAAGACGTCACCATCGCTGACATCGTCGTCGCCACCAACGCCGGCCAAATCAAAACTGGTGCTCCTTCACGTACAGACCGCGTTGCCAAATATAACCAACTTCTGCGTATCGAAGAAGAGCTTGGCGACAAGGCCGTTTATCCCGGCCGCAAAGCCTTCAATGTTTAAGCGTAACGATTCTATTAATCAAGAAGAAGCAGCCACGGCTGCTTCTTTTTTGTTGGAAGGGGCAAAGTTGAAGCAAAGCCGCAATCGCCCGTGCTCCGCACCCCCTAGCGCTGTTCCTGGCTGATTGCCTTCAGACGCTTCATCACATCATTGGCACCGCGACCGAAATAGTCGTGCAGGATTTGATACTCCTTAAACAGGCGGTCATAAACCGCAACATTTTCCGGTTGCGGCACAAAAGCCTTTTCGCGCAATTTGGGCATGGTCGCTGCCGCTTCGGCAATGTCGTCAAAGCCGCCGCGCTCTTTGCCAGCAGCCATCGCACCGTTCATTGCCGCACCATAGGCCACAGTCTGGTCCGAAGCAGAAATCCGAATACTGCGATTACAGACGTCGGCATAGATTTGCATCATCATATCGTCCTTTGAGGCAATGCCACCACAGGCGAAGAGCTCATCCACCGGCACACCGGCCGCTTCAAAACTTTCGATGATTTCCCGCGTGCCGTAGGCCGTCGCCTCAATCAGGGCGCGATAAATGTCTTCCACTTTGGTCTGTAAATTCATGCCCAGCATCATGCCGCTCAGGTCGTTGTCGACCAGCACAGAACGGTTGCCGTTCCACCAGTCGAGGGCAATCAGGCCGTGTGCACCGGGTTTTTGCGCCCGGGCTTTTTCACGCAGGAACTTGTGGATGCTGATGCCCTGTTCGGCGGCTGCGGTGGTGTAGGACGAAGGCACGAGATTTTTGACCAGCCAGTCAAAATGGTCACCGACGCAGGATTGGCCCGCCTCGTAACCGACAAAGCCGGGCAGAATGCCGTCCTCGACGACGCCACCCACACCGGGCATGGTTTTGAAGCTGTGGTCGAGTACCATGTGGCAGGTGGAAGTGCCGATGATCATGAGCATTTTGCCATTTGAGCTGATCCCTACTGCAGGGACTGCGACGTGCGCATCAATCGAGCCAACCGAGACTGCTGTGCCTGGCACTAGACCTAAGCGCTTCGCCATGGACTCGCTCAGGCCGCCGGCTAAGGCACCGGGGACGGCGATGGGGCTGCTGATTTTATCGGCGACCACGTTTTCCAGACGTGGATCCAGTGTCTTGAAAAAGTCTGTGGAAGGGAAGCCACTGCTCTTGCTCCACAGCGCTTTGTAGCCCGCGTTGCAGGAGCTGCGCCAGAGCTTGCCGGTCAGTTGCATGACCAGCCAATCCGCAGCTTCGACGAAATGGTCCATCGCCGCGTAGACTTCCGGGGCTTCGTCCAGCGTTTGCCAGAGTTTGGGGAAGAGCCATTCGGAGTTGATTTTGCCACCGTAACGCTGCAGAAAAGCTTCGCCGCGCTCCTGGGCCACCACATTCATGCGATCCGCGTACTTCTGCGCCGCGTGGTGCTTCCACTTCTTCACGTAGGCGTGCTTGTTGTTTTTGAATTCAGGCAAAAAACAGAGTGGCGTCCCGTCGTCCTTAATGGGCAGCACGGTCGAAGCCGTGAAGTCCACACCGATGCCGACGATTTCCTCCGGCTTGGCGCCCGTTGTCTGCAACACACCCGGGATAATGATTTCGAGGGCTTCCAGATAATCCTGCGGATCTTGCAGGGTCCAGTTCAGGGGCAGTTTTTCGCCCGTGGCCGGAAGTGTGTCTTCGATAAAACCGTGCTTGTAGGGGTGTACAAAGGAACCCAGTTCCTCACCACTCGCTATGTCTACCAAAAGGGCACGGCCCGATAAAGAACCGTAATCGATACCCAGCGCTAACTTTCTCGCCATCTTTTGCCTCCTATCGCAAAGGTTTATTGATAAAAACTGATTTTAGTAAGCTTTACCCCACAGCACCAACTGTTTAGCCGGGGCACCGCAGCAGACACAGGTATCGGCCAGCTGCTCCTGCTCGAAGGGGATGCAGCGCGAAGTCGCCGTCGTATCCTCTTTTATCTTTTCTTCACAGGGCAGTTCACCGCACCACATCGCTTTGACAAAACCCGGTTTGCCGGCAATCAATTCCTTGAAAGTATCGTAATCCTTGGCCTCATAGATGCGAGAATTTAGGCTCTCCGTCGCTCTGGCCAGCAAATCCGCCTGCATCGTCTCTAAAAGCTGCGGCAGTTTCTCCGCCAGTTCGCTTATGGCAAAAGCCTCCTTCGTCCCCGTATCTCTTCTGGCAATCAGCGCCTGGCCTGCCTCGATATCGCGCGGCCCGATTTCCAAGCGCAAGGGCACACCCTTCATCTCGTATTCACTGAACTTCCAGCCCGGCGACTTGTCACTGTCATCCAATTTGACGCGTATTCCCGCCGCCTTCAGAGTCGCCAATATTTCGCGGGCTTTTTCCAGCACGCCCTCTTTATGCTGCGCGACAGGCACGATAATCACCTGCGTCGGCGCAATGCGCGGAGGCAGAACCAGGCCGCTGTCATCGCTGTGCACCATAATCAGCGCACCCAGAATGCGCGTGCTCATCCCCCATGAGGTTTGATGCACGTACTGCAGCTTGTTCTCGCGGTCGCTGTAAGTAATATCAAAAGCTCTGGCAAAACCATCCCCGAAATAATGCGAGGTCCCCGACTGCAGCGCTTTGCCGTCATGCATCATCGCCTCAATCGTATAGGTCTGCTCAGCGCCGGCGAACTTTTCTTTATCGGTCTTACGACCCTGAATAACGGGAATCGCCAAATCCTCTTTCACGAAATCCCGATATATATCGAGCATGCGCAGGGTCTCTTCCATGGCGTCCGCTTCATTCTCGTGCGCCGTGTGGCCTTCCTGCCAATGGAACTCCAGACTGCGCAGGAAAGGCCGCGTGGTCTTCTCCCAACGCACCACCGACACCCATTGGTTATAGAGTTTCGGCAGGTCGCGGTAAGACTGCACCACTTTGGCATAATGCTCGCAGAAGAGGGTTTCGGAGGTCGGACGGATCGCCAAACGCTCCTGCAGCACTTCGCCTCCGCCCATGGTGACCCAGGCGACTTCGGGTGCGAAGCCTTCGACGTGGTCTGCTTCTTTTTGCAAAAGACTCTCCGGTATAAACATCGGCATCAGCACATTCTCGTGCCCGCTCTCTTTAAAGCGCCTGTCCAGCCCGCCACGCACGGCTTCCCAGAGCGCATTACCCAGCGGCCTTAAAATCATACAACCGCGCACGCTCGAATAATCGATCAGCTCGGCTTTCGTCACGACGTCGGTATACCATTGCGTAAAATCTTTGTCCCGGGAGGTGATTGCCTCGACGAGCTTCTTCTTGTCTTTTGCCATTTATATTCTCCTATTCTTTGGGTGGATTCAAAATCACTAAAAGCTGCGACGGATCGCGCACCAGCACTTTATAGGCGGATTCGCCCAGGTTCGAAATCGTCACCGTAATCGGCATGCGCTGCAGGCTGTAAGTCGCCCCGTTCGCAAATTCGGCCTTAATCGCCTCAAGATCAAGCTGTGAAAAATCGATCTTGGCCACAATCGAACTACGGTTGACACGGTCCGAATACTTGCGGCGGGTCTCGATACGAATGTTGGAAATGTTCTCATCGCTGAGCGTAAAGTTAATGCCTTCCTGATCGAGCAGCTCCACGCCCGCAATCTGGACGTTCACCGCATTGAGGCTAGTTTCCTGAATCGGATTGGTCGTCACCTGCACATAAGCCCAGAGCGAAATGGCCAGCAGCAGCGAAATCAATTGCAAAAACACACGATTGCGCATCCGCGGTATCGACTTCTTCACTTCAGTGCCGGTTTGGCCTTCCGCATCGGTCGTCACCATGCCCGCTTCTTTATTCTTGGCAAAAATCCCGCGCAGCCCGCGTTTCTGGCTGTTTTCGCTGTCTGCCGTAAAGAGTTTGTGCAGCACCACACGCAAAGAGTCGCCGTTCTCCATCGGATAAAGGCGCCCGCCCACGGTCAAAGAGATTTTGCCGCGCTCCTCGGAGACCACCACAGCCACGGCATCGCCAATTTCACTGGCACCCACCGCTGCCCGGTGTCGCGTGCCAAAGTCGCGTCTCATGTGGTAGGTATCGGAGAGGGGGACATGGCAGCGCGCCGCATAGACGCGCCCATTGCGGATCAAAACCGCGCCGTCATGGAGCGGCGAACCCTTATAGAAAATCTGTTCTAAAACTGTGGAAGTCACCGCCGCGTCGACAATGACCGCCGTGCCTTGCACCAGTTCGCCGAGTTTGGTCTTGCGCTCGAGTAAAATCAGGGCACCAGTTTTCGTCGAGGCCATGCGCTCACAGGCCGTGACCACCGCTTCAATCATCGTGGAAGCTGTATCGATATGGGCTTGTGAATCCGGGCTGATGGCGTTGACGAAACGCAGCGAACTGCGCCCCACCGTCTCAAGCGCCCGCCTGAACTCGGGTTGGAAAATGACCACAAAACCGATGGCCAAGAGCGATAAGGAATTGGAGAGCACAAAGTTGATAGTCGTCAGGCCAAGTAGGTTCCCCAATATCGAAAAGAGTGCAATAAAAATAAGGCCTTTCAGCAACTGCCAGGCGCGTGAATCGTTTAATAAACGCAAAAGAAAATAAATCGCCGCGGTCGAGACCAAAACATCAATCAGCATCAAAATAATGTCGGCCGGACCGCCGAATAAAAGCCAACCCGACGAAATGTCCGTCAAGAAGTTCCTAAAAAAGCTGCTGATGCTTTCAAATATTTGTGTCGCCACTAAATACTGCTGTCTCCTACCCTACTTACTCGCACAAAGTCTTGTCCTAGACTGATTTTAACACAGTCAAGGCTGAAGTTTTAGCTGAAAGCCTAATCCAGCGACTCCTTCGGGCGCTCCTTTTCCGCAGCCACCGTCTCCGGCGAGATGCCCTGCAAAATGTACGGAAAACGGGAGTAAAGGTAAGACCAAAACGGCTCAAGATGCATGTCAATATCCGCCCGTTTTCCGGGTAGACGCACGGTTTTTGCCTTCTTATTCTTCAGCTTAAAGACCAGCGAACTCGACTGACCGCCGCGATTACGCACCGTGTTGACATAAGCCATCGACACATCCCTCAGATCCATCAGCATCAAACCGCTTGCCTCAGAGACGAAAAGGTTCTCATAAACAAAAAACTTCAGACGCGGCACCTTGATATTGGCCCGTTCCTCCATCTCTGCCGCATCCATATTCAGCGGTAGCAGGCCTTGCAGACGCTCCGTCTCACGCTTTACGCCACGCAAACGCAGGATAGCGATCAACAGAAAGAGCAGGCCAAAGCCCAAAAGAATCCCACCCCAGACTGGCAGATAACGCGCAGTATTATCCGCATTGCGGCTGCTCGAGACAAGGTAACGGATGTTCGCATCGGCAAAAGACAGCGGCGGCTGCAAACCCATCAGCTCATTGTAAGCCTGAACTGCCATCGTCCCCAGCTTGCCATCCATTTTCAATACGACCCCGTCCAACCGCTCAGAAAAAACCGCATCTCGGCCCTGTCGCGAGAGCTGATAGAGACGTTCATCGGTCGCCTTGTCTGCCTCAATAACAACATACTCTCCGTTCGCCTCGACCCAGTAGTATTTATAGCTGTCCCATTCGGCAAACAAAGGTCCAATCTTCGTGACGGTCAAGCTGACATATTGATTCTCGTTAAGACCCTGAAACTCCGTGCGTAACTCTTTTTCGTACATGCGCATACTCGTACCAATGACGAGTAAAGCCAGACCCAGCACGGCTGCGACGATGGACAAAATCAGCATGATTTTTGCCCGCTTGCGCACTCTTTCAAATATGTTCTTTTTCATCTTCAACACCTCGTATCACAGCATCCACTGCCTACTCCAGGCAGTCGCAAGGACATAAAAAACCTAATCCGCGGCCTTCTCCCGCTCCCTGATGCTCACTTCAACCGTGTCGCCCGGCTCTTTGCCGATTTTAGCCCGAATGTCTTTACGGATGCCGATGATATGACAGGGCGTACCCATGCGCACCACTTGGCCATCGTAAGGCTCACCATCAAAGGTGGCATGGACCAGCACGCGGCCTTTGCCGAACTCCGCCTTGATGTCGAGTGGCACTTCCACATAGGCACCACCGCGCTCAGGCACCGGAATAATCTCTGCGCTAAAATAATAGGTTTTGGGATTCATATCACAGCCTCTTTCGTCGTTGTTTCGTCATGAGTGAGTCGTCATTAAGTGTGGCAAAAGACCAGCTCGCCACATGCTCACTTGACTCAAGTATCGGCTATTTTTTTCGGCGCTGCAATGCCATAACGAAACAAAGCGGCTTCGTTTTGTTCCTGTAATCGAACGGTGAAAACCTCTTCAAGTTTGTGGCTTTGTGCGAGTGCGGCGGGAGCAGCGTCCGCCACAAGATGGCCTTCCTGCAGCAGCAGGATACGGGCGGCATAGCTAAAGGCGGCGGGGAGGTCATGGATGGCGCAGAGGATGGTTTTGCCACACTGATGAAGCTGACGCAGGATCTCGAGTACCTCCAACTGGTAGCGGATATCCAAAAACGTACTGGGCTCATCGAGCAGCAGCACATCAGCGTCCTGGGCAATCAGCATCGCCAGGTAGGCACGCTGCCGTTCACCGCCGGAGAGCGAATGGAGAGTACGCTGGGCGAAAGCCTCCAAACCCGCCAATTGTAGTGCCTCCTGCACGGCGCGCTGGTCGGCTTCCTGCATGATACGTCCGAAGCCCTGGTGCGGAAAACGTCCATGCGAGACTAGCGTCTGCACATCCATATTGGGCAGCGGGCGGTCTTGCGGAAAATAGGCCAGCTTGCGGCTGCGTTCCTTAGGCGAGAAGGCGTTCAAATCACGCCCTTCAAGCCGGATACATCCCACATTGGGCTTTATCTGGGCGGCAAGCAATTTGAGCAGGCTTGTTTTGCCACTGCCATTAGGACCGACCAGCGCAATAAACTCACCAGCGGCTATGTCCAAAGACTCCAGCTGCAGTGCAGTCTTTCCTTCGTAGCGCAGTTCTATTCCCTCAAGCCGCATCATACGCGTTCCCTCCTGCGGGTTAAAAGCAGGAAGAGGAAGAAAGGCGCACCGACAAAGGCTAAGACGATACCGGTAGGTAATTCATAGGGCAAAAAGAGCCGCCGCGCGATCAGGTCGCAAATCAGCACCAAAAGCGCACCAAACCAAAAAGAAAAGAGCAGGAGTTTGAGGAAACGCGACTTAAACAGTAAACGGGCGATGTGCGGGGCGATGAGGCCTACGAAACCAATCAATCCGCCGATGCTCACGGCTGAGGCGGCCAAAAGTGCCGCACAAAACAGTGCCAAAAAGCGCATGAGAGATACGCGTACGCCCAAAGACCAGGCCACCTCATCGCCCATGCTCAGCACTTCGAGATGCCTGGCCAAAAACAGGGCAGCCACGAAACTCAGTAAGATGAAAGGGGCCGTTAGGAGAATCTGACGCGAACCGATGGCGGAGAATCCGCCCATGGCAAAAGAACTGCGATCCATCACCGCGGCCGGGTTAATGGTAATCAGGGCATCGCTCATCGCTGTGAGCAGACTGGAAACGGCGACTCCTGCCAAGACGATGGTGACTTTCGAAGCCGCAGACTTTTTGGCAATGGCGTAGACCAGTAAAACGGTCAGTAGTGCGCCTAGAAAAGCCGCGGTAATCTTGGGCCAGAAGGCAGCAGGAAAAAGGAAGGCAACCAGAACCACAGAAAAACCGGCTCCGGCATTGACCCCTATAATCCCGGGACTGGCCAGGGGTGAGTGTAATACGGTCTGGATAAGCAGGCCGCTGCAGGCCAAGGCACCACCACAGAGAATGCAGGCTGCGATGCGCGGCAGACGCAACAAATAGAGGATTTGTGCGGCATGGCTATCCGTGCCGGGGTTCAGGAAGGCTTGCCAAAGATCTGTCAGAGACACGCGACTCCCCCCTAAACTAAGGTTTAGGAAAAGCACGAGTAAAGTAAGCAGGATTGCACCCAACCACAGCGCCGCTCTGCGCCGTGGCTGCTCAGGGCTGGCTGAGAATGCGGATGATATAGGCATACGCTTCTCCCCAACGGGCATTCGGTTTGTTGTGAAAGAGGGCTTTGGGCAGTTGAATGATACGGTTTTCGCGGACGGCGCGTAAGTTTTGCCAAGCCGGTTGCGCTTCAAACATCTCCGCTAAAGTCTTGATGGCCGCCGTTTCATCGCCCATGCTGACCACAAAAATATAATCAGGATCCTTCTCCAAAATCGCTTCCATGCTCAAATCATCGAGCAAGTCGCTGTCATCTGCGGCAATGTTCACTGCGCCCAGCTCCGTCAAAATATCTGCCGCAATCTGCTCACGGGCGACCACTTTGCCTCCCGAAGAATGCATTCGGAGTAAGAGATAAGTCGGGGCGGGATTAGATAGCTTAAAGGTTGCCTTTTCTGTAGTAATCAGCTTTTGCACATCTAAAGCATTTTCCTGATACAGATCCTGGCGGCCCGTCAGCGCACAAAGCTCTGCCATGGCCTGCAAATAATCCTCAAAGGTTTTGACATGCGCATAGTAGCTGCGAATCTTGGCTTCTTCCAGAATGCTTTTCATCGCTGTATGCGCCGCTAAATCCGCGCTTAGAATCACGAGATCCGGCTCCAGCGCCAGAATGCTTTCCAGTGCAGGTGTCTTTACGCTGCCGACAGAGGCTACTGACGCCTCCTGCAGCTCGGGAAACTCATCCAAGCTGTCCTCTGTCGTACCGACCAAAGTACCGCCCGCCAAAGTCCACATCTCTGCAAGTGACGAACCCAGGGCGACCACCCGATGCGCCTCTGTGGCCAAAGTCACCGCCGCATCCGTGACGCTGCTCTCTTCTGTCTTAAACATCGGGCTGTCATAGGGCAAAGGATTGCGCGTCGTTTCAGATTCCGTTGCAGAGGTCGAAAAAGGCGCCGTACCCGCCGCACAAGCCTGCAAGAAAATGGCTAAAATAAATACAAAGACCGGCACACTCAGCCTTTTCAATCGCAATATCTCTCTTTCTTATCAGCCCACATCGTGCTGCCCTGGCATAAATCAGATAACTTCACAGTGGGCTGGGCGTCCTGAGTATTCACCCTAACGGGCAAGCGTCATGTCCATATACTGCGGGCCGTGCCAATAAAGCGGCCCGTAAACGATGGCTTCCGGAGGCAGTTTAACATCCTTCAGAGCCCACTTCTTGTACTCTTCGAAACCCGTGCGATCGACGATATAGCCGATGTGTTCTTTGCGCGCGGGGGCGTCAGGCGAGATGTACTGCTCGACGTAATCGTAGGTATTCAAAATAATCTTGATGATGCTAGCCTCGTCAATAAATTTGATGAAGTCCTGGCCCAGGCGCGGATTACGTTTACCGGTACGCCCGAAAAGCGTCAAACGGTAGCGCTTGTTCGCCCCTTCACCGCGTGTCCAGGCCCGCATGGGGCAGTTGATGACGCATTCACCACAGCCAATGCATTTTTCGACATTGCGGTAAGGGCGCTCATTCACCATCTCAATGGCTTGGACCGATTTTTTGCGGCAGTATTTTTCGCAAGCCCCGCAACTGACACAGCGGTCCGGATTGAAGAGGGGATCTGTCATACCGATGATACCGAAGTCATGCATGCGCACTTTAGCACAGTCGTTTGGGCAGCCCGTCAAGGCCACTTTGAAGTGCAGGTCATGCGGAAAAATCGCCTTCTCGATACGTTTGGCAAAAGCCGTCGTGTCATAACAGGCGTAGGGGCAAACACGGTTGCCGATGCATGAAGTAATGTTTCTCGTACCCGAGGCGTCGTAGCCCTGCCCCGGTGTGGACTGATTAATCGCCATCTTTTCGATGATAGGCTGGATGGCCTCGTTCACGAGAGGCATGTCCGCATAGTCAATGTCCGGAATTTCAAAACCCTGACGCGAGGTAATATGCAAGGTCCCGTTGCCGAAACGCTCTGCCACCGAGGCCAACTCGGTCAAAACCTCAGCGCTGACATTGCCGCCCGGAATACGTATTCTGGATGCCGTCTTCCCTCTCACCTTGGTGACACGGAAGGCATTCTTTTTCAGTTTCTTGGTGTTGATATCCATGCTCATCTCGTCCCTCCTTAATCCACCAGACTGATGCCCTTGGTGTAGGTAAATACAGGACCGTCAAGACAGACATAACTGTCACCGATCTTACAGTGGCCGCATTTCCCGATTCCGCAACACATTTTCCGCTCGTGGCTCACCCAGATGTTGTCGCTTTGGAAGCCCAGGGTAAGAAGTCCGGCAGTCGAAAAACGCATCATCGGCGGAGGGCCAACGACGATGGCTTTGGCCTGGCTGACATCTTTGAATTTCAGACCCGGAATATACTCCGTCACCAAACCGATGTGGTATTGCGGCGTGCTTTCGCCCGTATCCACCGTCAGGATGACATCCGCTGTTTTACGCCAACGCCCGATGTCCTCGAAAAAAAGAATATCCGCTGCTGACTTAAAGCCCGCAATCAGGGTCAGTCGCTGCACTTCTGCAATATTTCTGGCAAAATAATCCATCACGCCGCGCACCGGTGAGAGACCCGTGCCGCCCGCCATAATCAGGAGCTCACTGCCGCGATAGTGCTCGACATCGAAGCCGTTACCGTAGGGACCGCGCATCCAGAGCGTGTCGCCCACGTAGTTTTCAAAGATCTCATTGGTGACCTTACCCACTTTACGAATGGTCAAATCGACCAAGTCTTCTGTAATGCCGCTGACCGAAATCGGGGCCTCTCCGAATTTTGGCAGCGAGACTTCAAAAAACTGCCCCGGCTTCACATCACCGCGATAGGCCATGCGGAACGTATACTCAATAGGCGTGTGCTTAATGACCTCAACAATTTTTGAGGCAAAAGGAAGATACGTATTCACTCGTCCACCCTCCTGTTCAGTTTTTCCATTTGATTGGCGAGCTCGGTCACCGCCGTCGAGAAGCTGATGTATTCGGGGCAGACATCGTCACAACGACCGCAACCGACACACATGTGATAACCAAAGCGGTCCTTGTAATCCGCCACCTTGTGCATCACACGAAAACGCATCCGCTGACCCGGCGTTTTACGATAGCTGCCGCCACCGGCGACATCGGTAAAACCATCCACCATGCAGGAAGCCCAGACACGGCGGCGTTCGCCCACCTTTCCGTTATCCGTATAGAAAATGTCCTGCATGCTAAAGCAGGTACAGGTTGGGCAGGAGTAGTTACAACGGCCGCAACTGATGCAGCGCGCATCGTACTGTTCCCACATGGGATGGAGGAGCATTTTGCCATCTGCACCTTCGGGCAACTTGACTCGCGTCGCTGTCTCAGTCACATGGGCAGGTGTCACTTCTTCTGACTCAGCTACTGAGCTAAAAAGATCCGTCCAAGCGTCATTTTTATTGTCGACGTAGTATTTTCCGTCTTTTTCGTCGAGGCTGGCATCGTAATCCGTGGAGATATTCGTGTTCATATCCACACAGAAACAGTTTTCAAAAGCCGCGGCACAGCCGATCAGCACAAACTTGGCCGACTCACGTAGCCGTTTGTAGTAGTAATCCTCTTCCCCGTTACGCAGGTAGATTTCGTCCAAACACTTGACCGCATGCATATCACAACTGCGTAAAAAAATCAGCGCCGCTTTGCCCGGAGGATCCGCGGTCTTCACCTCGTCCTCCGTATAGAAAAAGAGCGTTTCGGAAATCGGCAAAATCGCTTCTTTATAGGAAAAGCTGCTCTTTTGACGAAGCTCGATTTCTTCTATTGCTTTGACCTCAGCGTAACGCACCGTGTCGGTATCGGAATAAGCCCCGTCCAGCGCATAGCGATGCGGTGCAAAGAGCCGATAACTTTTGCCCAGTTCCTTAAGAACGGCATTGAGATTGGCTGCCGTAAAAACATAGCCCATACTTAAGACACTTCCTTTCTAGAGGCAATGATTTGGTAAGGCAGGGCAATCAGTAAAATCCCGCCCACCATGTTACCGAGGGTAACGACCAAAAGATTATAGGCAAAGCCGGCCAAACTCAGTCCCAGCCCCTGCGGCGCCAGCAAACCGACCGTCAGGAGCGTCATATTTGCCACGCTGTGTTCAAAACCCGTGGTAATAAAGGCAAAAAGACACCAGAAAATCATAATCAACTTACCGCTCTCACTCTTACAACGCATGGCACTCCAAACCGCCAGGCAAACCAGCATGTTACAAAGCAGACCGCGCAGGAAAAGCGGCAGGAAAGGCACAGTCATTTTGGCCAGAGAGGTTTCTGCGATAAAAGTCCCGATATTTCCATTGGCAAAACCCGCCCCCCAAAAGAGCAGCGCCAAAAGCATCGAACCGGCGAGATTACCCAGCCAACACACAATCCAGAGCTTAAACGCATCCCCCGGGCGAATCGTTTTACTCATCAAGCCAAAGCTCATGATCATGTTATTGCCGGTGAACAGTTCGCTGCCTGCGATGATCACAAGACTTAACGCAATACCAAAGGATACACCCATGATGATTTTCGTATAGGCTGCCCCTTGAAGCATGCCGCCGATACTGAAAATCAGGAGTATACCGAAACCGACATAAATGCCTGCCAGCATCGCCGCCAAAAAATAGCCCAAGGGATTGTTTTTCAACAGCGAAACTTTGGCTTGCGCAGCCTTAGCGGCAGCGCCCACCTCTTCTGTAAACATAGCAACCTCCCGAATTCAGGAATATTGTCCAGAGACGCCCGTGAGTATCCCTGTTAATTTAGTTCATTATCACAAATCACTATAACAATATCTATGACCAAAATCATGAATTTTTAGCCCCGGATTGTTGCATAAAATCAATAAGATTGAAACGTTGGAAATTTGGCCTTGATTTTGCCGTAATAATCCACTCAAAGCCAGGGACAAAGGCGCTTTTCCGCCAAATCAATCAGCTTAAAGAGCAGGCTGCCCAGCAGACTCATCGCCAAAATCCCGGCAAACATCTCCACATAATTAGCCATCACCCAGGCGTTCATGATGAAATAACCAATCCCGTAAGTTGTGGCAAAATTCTCGCTGAAAAACAAAGTTGCAATACTAATTCCTATGCTGACCCGCAACGCCGAAATCATCTTCGGCAATGCCGCAGGCAATAGCAGATGTCGGTAGGTCTCCCTCTTGCTCAAATCGATGGAAGCCATGGAAATACGCAAGTCCTGAGGCATCTCTTTCACCGCATCGCGCAACGCAAGAATGATATGAAAAAGGATGACCGAGAAAATCAAGAGAATCTTGGCCGTCTCTCCCAAACCAAAGAGCAGCATAAAGAGCGGCAGAAAGGCCACCTTCGGCAGCGGATAAAGTAAATAGGCCAGTGGCGTGATGAAAAAGTCCGCCCTCCGTGATTGCCCGGCCCAAAGGCCCAGTGCCACTCCAAAAACCATCGCCAGTACGACGGCTACGAGGATGCGCATGAGGCTAAAGAGCAGGTGCTTCAGTAGTCCCCCTTCTAGCACTAAAGTCCAAAGCGCTGCAAAGGTCTGCCAGGGTGAAGGGACAATGGCCGAACCCAGAAACAAATGGAGGGCATACCAAATCAGGAGCAAAAGTACGCTGCCCACCAGCGTCTTGCTTTTAAGAATTCGTGGCGCTGCTGTCATGGCTCACCTGCTTCCGGGCGCAGCCATTGGCGCAAGTCCAAGCAGAGCTTGTAAAACTGGTCCTTGAAACGTAAGTCTTTATCTCCAAAATAGGGGTTATCGATGATGGTGCGTATCCTAGCACGCTCCATGACGATGATCTTTTCGCCTAAAAAAACTGCCTCTTCGATATTGTGCGTGACCAGTAGCGTAGTGCGCGGTGCCTTGGCGTGTAGATCCAGGAGCAGATTTTGAATGAGCTCCGCGTTCAGCGCATCAAGTGAAGCCGAGGGCTCATCGAGCAGCAGTAGATCCGGTTCCAGCACCAGCGTGCGAGCCAGGGCGACGCGTTGTTTTTGCCCAAAAGAAAGTTGGCCGGGATATTTGTCCTTGAACTCAAAAATGCCCAGTTCCTGAAAGATATCCGTCAGGCGGATTGCGATGGTGGCTTCCTCCACTTGCCTGTTTTCTAAGGCTAGAGCGGCATTTTTCCATGCTGTTTTCCAGGGCAAAAGTCCCCCACTCTGTAAAACCAAACCCGTCTCACGCCGTACCTTGGACACAGGCTGGCCTTTAATCAAAATCGTTCCGGTATCCGGCTTGATTAAGCCTGCGATCGCCAGAAGTAGGCTGCTTTTGCCACAGCCTGAAGGACCGATCAACGCATAGGAATTTCCCGCCTCAAGTTGCAGACTCAGCCCGTTCAAGGCCAGTTCCGTACCATAGGTCAGCTTTAAATCCCGTATCTCCACCATCACTTGCTGTACTTTCGTTCGACCAAATCGGCTGCCGTAACGTTCAAATCTTTTTTAATGACTTTTTCCGTCCATTGGATAATTTTTTCGATGTAGGCCTCATCTTGTACTTGCGCGTTTGTGAACTGCGGCAAAGCCATACTGTCCCTGATTTCCTCTTTAAGATTGGGAATTTTTTCCAGTAGGATTTCTTTCGCCGCTTGCGGGTCCGCATTAAGTGCCGCGATGGCCTTGTTGTACGCTTTGTGAAAAGCCGCAATGGATGTATCTTTTTCTACCAGCGCCTGTTCTGTGAAGACCAGCACATCCGGGCAAAACTTATCCTCACTCGGATAGGTCAGCTTCTTCAAACCCTGCAGCTCGCCCATTGAAGCTAGAGGCTCCGGAAAAATGCCCATATCCAAGTGCCCACTGCCAATCGCGCTGAGTCGTGCGGGAATATCGTTGATATAGACTTTCTCAATCGTGTGCTCTTCACCCAACCATTCATCGACAAGAAAATTGGTCACACTGACCTCCATCATGCCGACTTTAAGATCTTGCTTTTCGAGGGCATCCGCTCGCATCAGGATAGGGAAAATGCCGTTGGTCATGGTCGTTGCTTTGATTTTAAAACCAGCGTCTACATTTGTCGCCACGGCAATGAGGTCACTGATGGCTCCGTCTATACTCTGCGTTTGCAGCGCGCTTTGTCGGTCTTGGGCATTATTGAAAAGCTGCAGCTCGACTTGCAGCCCCAATTCATCGTAATAACCCTGCTCTTCCGCCAGAAAAAAAGGCGCCGCGTCAACGGCTGGCATAAGGCCGATTTTCAGCGACATTGCTTGTGGCTCCGGTTTGTTGCCTGCGCATGCGCCCAAAGTCATAACTATCAATACAATGGATAAAAGGAAGGAAAGATATTTTTTGGCTAGCAAACTTTTGCCCTCTTTATGCATTATTTTTCGCTCATTATCTTAGTGTTTGCAGCCTGAGGGCGCAAGAGGGAAAGGGGGTAGAGTTATGGGCTTAAGGGTTGAGATAAGGACTGGTGACTAGGAATTTAGTTGGGGCAAGTTTTTGAGTTCCTGTTACGCTCATTTATGCGACTCCAAAACTCATCCAAAGTCTGTCTAAACTCCTCATTGAGAAACGTCCTTGCTGTTTGAATGAATCCCTGTGGAATGTCATAATATGCTTCCGCAATGCTTCCTGTAATCGCTGCTAAGGTGTCAGAATCCCCTCCAATACTCACCGCATTACGCAACGCATCCTCAAAATCGCAACTCTCATAGAAAGCCGCAAGCGCTTGCGGCATCGTTTCCTGCGCAGCTTCACTGAATTCGTAAGTAGCGCGAATCTCATCCAGGCAAAAGTCAAACCGGTAATAATCACGGCTCATACGAGCGCGAATCGCCTCTTTTGCCACACCCGTGCGCGCCATAAAAATAGCTACTGCTGTTGCCTCAGCCGCCTTCAGCCCTTCCGGATGATTGTGCGTCACTGCCGTTACACACTCAGCCAAAGCCTTGACCTCCTCTTCACTCTCCCCTAGCCAAGCACAAGCCGAGACACGCATCGCTGCCCCGTTGCCAAAACTATGGTAAGGCTGAGGATGTGACTCATTAATCCAGCGACTAAAACGCGCCCCATACCCTCCGTCCGGATAGCGCCGCCCGATATCTTGCATATGACTTATGATTGCCTCAGCCAAATCCTGCTTATCCCAAACATTCCTATCTGCTGCCAATACTTCCATCAAAGCCCGTCCTACCGCGATAGTCATATAGCTATCATCAGTGGCAAAACACTCCTCCACCATCAATTCAAACGCTTTACTGCGATGGTTATCAAACTCAAACCGCGATCCCACAATATCCCCAATAATCGCTCCATACATTGGGCTTCACCTCCTATTAATCTGTCTTTTTGAGATAAGGATAGGAAAAACCAGGCGTGTCAGGTCGCCTAGTAAGTGACATTTGTTTGCATGTGTGGGGGTGCGGTGGGGGGAACGGTGGCGCTGTGGTACTGGGGGTGCGGACAAAAAGTTGGACGGTTTTACGCGCAATAACCTTTTGACCGGCGAAATTCTCGTGGACTCATTTGGTTCAAGCTCACTTTGATTCGCGTGTCGTTATACCAATCGATGTATTCATCGATATATCGGATGAATGCTTGAATGCTGTATCCATTAAAATCCTCACCATAAAAACACTCATTTTTCAATCTTCCAAAGAAACCTTCACAGGCTGCATTGTCAGGAGAACAGCCCTTCTTCGACATGGAGCGTGTTAGGCCGTATTTCTTTATGCGTTTTAGCCATCCCGGCCATCGGTAGTGTGCTCCGCGGTCACTATGGATAATCGGCTTTGCTCCTTTTGAAGACAACACGGCTAAATCAAGGCTCTTGTTAGCCAAGTCGGCATTAGGGCTCACACCCATGCTTCGTGAGACCACCAGACCATCATAACAATCAATAATGGGGCTCAAATAGACCTTGCCTGCCGGTATGGCAAACTCGGTGATGTCTGTGAGCCAGACACGGTTTGGCGCATCCGCATGAAAGTCACGTTCCAATAGATTAGGGGCGGGAGGACTGACTTCTCCGAGATAAGAGTTATAACGGAGACGCTTATGTCCTTTAGCAACCAACCTTTCCGCTTTCATCAGACGTCGGATAATCTTCTCCGATATCCGAATTTCCTCTCGTTGCAACAGCACCTTGAGCCGTCTGTAACCGTACCTTCTATGGTTTGCTTTAAACAGTTCTCGCAGTCTTCCTCTGACCATTTCGTATGGATTCGATGAATCTTTTCTGCTTTTGTGGTAATAGTAACTGCTTCGTTTCAGCTGGAGTTCTTCTAGTAACTCCGGTAGTGAATACTTTCCCCGTATGGCATCAACGATCACTACCTTTTCCGAGTTCTTCAGTTGACTCGGGATGACGCCGGGGCCTTTTTTTAGCACTTTGAGTGTTTCATTGAGAATGTCGATTTGCATCTGCATGTGACGCATTTCAGCCTTCATCTGCTTCATCAGCTCTGCATCAGACGGAGTAGCTCCATTTGCTTGGGGTGGTTTTTTCTTGGGCAATGCTCCCACCAATCCTTCCTCTTGTAGTTTTCTATGCCAAGTATAGATTTGTCGGTTCTCTACGCCAAGCTCTTTGGCGACAGCAATAGGGGATAGGTTTTGTTCGATGCATCGTTGAATGGTTTCGCGTTTCATTTCAGCAGTGAACTTGCGTCTCTTCTTTTGATGCGAATTTCTTTGATCTCCGGAAGTGTTCCTGCCTCGACGTTTAATCCAGCCTTGTAAAGAGCCTCGGCTGGGATACTTCAATGTCTTTACCGTCTTATTTACATTCCCAATCTCATCGTAAACACTTAATACGTAATCCATGACTTCTCGACTATACATGCAGATTTACCTCCTGCATCTATGTCCAACTTTTTGTCCGCATGCCCACTGGGGCGCTGGTCAATATTTGCGGCTATCCCAAGCTTCACTGGGACCGCTGGAGAAATTGACCACTTGTCAGGTGATTCTGGTCAATAATCACGGCTGTCCCAAACTTCGCTGGGACGGGCGGAGAAATTGGCCGCTTGGCAGGGGATTCTGGCCAGTATTTGCGGCTGTCCCAAACTTCGCTGGGACCGCTGGATAAATTGGCCCCCCAGGGAATTCTGGTCAATTATTACAGCTATCCCAAGCTTCACTGGGACGGGCGGAGAATTTGACCAAACAGACCTATGGTTTTATCTTCAAGTCCGCATGATTTTTTCCAGCTTTTTGCCTTTTGCCAATTCATCGACGATCTTATCCAGCCAACGAATCTGCTGCATCAGCGGCTCCTCGATTTCCTCAACCCGCACTCCACAAATAACACCGGTGATTTTATCGGTATTTGGATTCATGAGAGGCGCTTCAGCAAAAAAAGTCTCGAAACTCACTTCTTTCTCGATCTGCTCGTTCATGCCCTTTTCATCGTAGCCCGTCAGCCAAAATATCAGCTCGTCGACTTCTGCTTTTGTGCGCCCCTTGCGCTCCACTTTTTGGATATAAAGCGGATAAACGCTGGCAAAACTCATCTTATAAACACGCTCGTTGCGACTGTTTTTCATGGTAAAAAACTCCCTGCCTTTTCATTTAACATGCCTGAAACTATTTCATCATTCTAACATGCCCGCCCCATATACTTGCACATATAGTCTCTCCCCTGCCACCGACATATAATGAAAACTACAAGTGGAAAGCAGCGATAAGCAACAAGCAGAAAAGCAACGACAGTGGAGGATTTAGCATGATTGAAGCAATTGGACGTGTGATGCTATATGTAATGAACCCAAGAGCAGTCGCAGATTTTTGGATAGAGAAAATCGGTTTTATTGAGATAGGAGAACAGCCCGGACCGGACAATACGGTCTCCGTCGAGATTGCCCCGAAAGCCGGAGCGGATACGACTTTCGTCCTTTTTAGTCGCGAGGTGATAGCGAAATATGAACCGGACCTGACGCTCGGTGTCCCTTCGATTCTTTTGAGCAGTAGCGATCTGGACGCGGATTTTGCTGCGTTTACCGCGAAGGGTGTGACGATGGGGAAACTCATAGAAATGCAGGGGATGCGCACGTTTAATTTTGCCGATATTGAGGGGAATTATTTTGCCGTTCGTGAAATGATTTGAGCAGAAAGGAAATCAAGATGAAAATAACGCATATCAATCCCGAAAACATCTATAGGAGTCAGGATTTCTCTCAGGCGGTTTTGGTGGAAGGTGGCAAAACCCTCTACATCGCCGGTCAAAACGGCATACTTGCCGATGGCTCACTCTCCGGTGACACGCTTAGTGCACAGACGGAGCAAGCCTTGAAGAATATTCTCGAAATCCTCACAAGTGTCGGAGCAACACAAGAAAACGTCGCCAAACTCACGATTTACACCGTGAAAGGGCAAGACGTACGAGACGCTTTTGCCTCTACACAAAAGGTTTGGGGCAAGCACCCAACTGCGATTTCCTTCTTGTATGTTGAAGGTTTAGCGGTTCCCGGGGCACTCATTGAAATTGAAGCCATTGCGCACATTTAACTGAGAATATATCTCCGGCTTGCTGTCGACCCGCTCGCGCAATGTCACGCCTACTTGCTTTGCATCGCAGTTAACTTGGCCGCTACTTTGGCCATGGTGCTGATATTGCGACTGGTGAATTGACTCTTCATGCTCTTACGCCCCAGGATCTTCGAAAAGCCCGAGTCCAGTGTTGCGCCCTTGCGACAACGCCAGTAAAAATGACCGGCATTGATTTGTGCAGCTTCCCCTTCTGCTGCGGTGATTTTGCCAAATTCTTCCAGCAGCGTCGTGGCAAAACCCTCCTCACAAACAAAAGCATAAATATGATAGTCCGCATCCTCCTCAAAAGGCACGGCCTTCAGTATAGCCTCAACCTCGGCTAGGTTTTTCACAAAGAGACTCACCTTGTCCGCATAATGCTCGGATAGCACGCTCTCCAAAAAAGACCTCAACTCCGCCTGCGGCACTTCGCTTCGAAAAAGGAAATTTCCCGTCGCCAGAAGCGATGACACATCCGTCAGACCTGCCTCTTTCAGCACTTGACAGGCTTCTGCCATTTTCATCGTTTTGCCACCGATATTCACCCCGCGCATAAACGCACAATAAGCCTTCATCCGGCGCCTCCTTCACTAGTGAATATTGTTTCTGCGTTTGCCGCTCACTTCTGTCACCGTCATTTTCCATACCGCCGTCGCCTTCATCATCTTCTCATTAAAGGCAAAATCCTCGGCATGATACTGCCTCATCAAAATCTTCAGCGCCTCAAACTTTTCCTCTTCAGGCAAAAACTCAATCGTCCCTCGCCCCATCACACTCGCATAGCCCATCGTGCAGCTCATTCGCTCCTCATAGAGGATAAAGTTGTGCTCACAATCCATAACAAACGAGGCGCGGTTATCTTTCTTGATTAGGTCGATTTTTTTGCCCACCAAAGCGCTGTGGAAGTATAAATAAATCTGTTCGCCCTGAACGTCCAAGCCAAAATTCAAGGGTACAATGTAGGGATAATCTTCGTCATTCAAAGCGATACGACAGGCATCGCAGCTTTTGATGACCGCGATGATTTCGTCAAAATCCGTGATTTCTCGATCTTTTCTACGCATGTGATGAACCTCGCAGACTGTGTTAGAGAATTCGCTCTTAGAGCTGTTAATCTCTCTCTGGTGATTAATTCAATTGTAGTCTGTCGATTATAGTCGACACAATGGCGGAAAACGGTCTCATTGTCGATTATAGTCGACAGTGTCGATTTAGGAACAAGTATAAAATAAGGGTATTCAAAAACTCAAAAACCCCGAAACGCACTTGTTTCAGGGCTTTCATCTGGTGCGGCCGACAGGACTTGAACCTGCACCTCTCGCAAGACTGGAACCTAAATCCAGCGTGTCTGCCAATTCCACCACGGCCGCGGAACCTGCTTATTATAGCCGTGATTGAAATTTTAAGTCAATTGTTACGTCAAGTTGAGGTGGCGGCGCGACAGCAAGTTTAATTTTTTATTTAAAAACTTTTGCCGAGCGCAGCTTAGACTGGTTGAAAATGCGGGCTCAGAGGATTGGGCTTGTTTTGCCGAAAGGATAAAAACCATGAAACTTTTACTGGTCGAAGATGAACGCAGCATCGCCATACCACTCAAGAAGGGCTTAGAACAAAGTGGCTTCATCATAGAGTGGGCAAAAGACGGCGAGGAAGCCATCGACATGTTTTTTGATAATGCTTACGAATTGATTTTGCTCGACCTCAATCTACCTAAATGCGACGGTCTGGAGGTACTGCGTACCCTACGCAGCGAGGACCCGCAGGTCAAGGTGCTGATCCTCTCAGCTCGTTCTACGGTTGCCGACAAAGTGCTGGGGCTGGATGAGGGTGCCAATGATTATTTGGCCAAGCCTTTTCACTTCAGCGAGATAGAAGCACGTATCCGTGCGCTACTGCGCCGCAAATTTTCGACCGGCGAAACCGTCATTCACTGCGGAGACTTGCTCTGTGACACGGCGCTCAAACAAGTGCGTAGCAAGGACGAGACGCTACCCCTGACCCGTAAAGAATACAGCATCATGGAATACCTTTGCATGAACCGTGGACGCAGCATCAGCAGCGAGGAGCTCATCGATCACGTTTGGGACAGTGAAACCGATGCTTTGACTACATCTGTAAAAGTACACATCAATGCACTGCGTAAAAAATTACCTGTCGACATCATCAAGACAGTCAGGGGGCAGGGTTACTATGTTGAATAATAAAAGTTTACGCTTCAGAGTCACACTCATCAGTGCGCTGATTCTGCTTGTTGTCACCATTATCATTTCCGTTCTATCAATTCACCAAGCGGACAATATTTTCATCTGGCCTGACTATGGCGCATTGGAAGCGGCGGCAGGTGGCTCGGAAGATCTGATGAACGAACTCTTGCTTCAGGAAATGGATAAATTACAGACCCGCTTCCGTATGCAGGTTCTGGCCATCATGTTCATTGCCATCGTCACAGGTATCACTCTCATTTCCTCCACCACCACCCAAATCATGCGGCCTTTGCATCGCATCGTCAAAAACATTGAACAAATCGATGAAACGAAACTTAGTAGCGCCCTTCCCCAATCCGACAAACAGTCTTTGGAAATCCGCAGTCTTAGTTCCGGCTTCAATCGCATGTTGGCCAAACTCGAACGCGCCTTTCAAACCCAAAAACGTTTTTCCCAAAACATCGCCCACGAGCTGAAAACCCCGCTCGCTTCCATGATGATGCAAATCGACGTCTCCGTCATGGATGAAAGCAACACCGCCGCAGATTATCGCCAGACCTTGGAAGATTTGCAGGAACAAGTCGAGCGTATGAACAGCATGGTCAGCAGTATGCTCGCGCTGCACGTCCGAAATGACGATTTGGAGCTGACTAAACTGAGTGTCAGGACTTTGTTTGATCGCTTAATACAGGAGTTTCAACAAGCCATTCAGAATAAAGGCCTTGAGCTCAGCATCACAGGAGACATGTGTGTGACAGCCAATGCGGCGCTTTTTGAAAGGGCGCTTAGTAATCTTTTGCTAAACGCCATCCGCTACAGCCCTATGCACACCGCCATCCTCATCGAACTGGACGCCAAGCAGTTTTCCATCCAAAATCACACGACTGCCCTCAATGAAAACGAATTAGAAGCCATCTTTGAACCTTTCTACTGTGCAGAACCTTCGCGCAGCAAAACGTCGTCAGGTTTTGGTCTGGGACTTTCGATAACGAAACAGATATTGGAGGAATATGGACTGGGGATTCGGGCGGATTTTGCCAATCAAATGATACGTTTTATAGTGGCAAAAAACTCCCCTCGCGCTTAACCAATCCTTAACCTACGCTTCGCTAAACTGTGGCTACAGTCAACAAAGACTGAAACACAAAAAAGAGCTCAAGCGAGCAGGAAAAGGAGATTTATTATGAACAAGAAAGCCAGTTTATCCATCGCGGCAGTCGGTATGAGCGCCATGCTCCTCATCGCAGGTTGTTCGCCAAACACCACAGCCAAACCAGGGGCTAACACCGCCAAACCACCGACGAAAGTGACACAGATGGCTCCCAAGACTAAGAACGATGGCAAAACCATCACCGTCAAACCGGAGACCAAAAAACCAGACAAGCAGCAGGCAACAAAACCAACGGCCAAACCCAATCAAAAGCCTACACAGGCCAAAAAACCGGCTTCAAAAACACCAAAGCAAACGCAAGTCACACAGGCCAAACCGAAGCCAGCTAAAGAAAAAACGAATGTCACTAATGCTGCACCCGACACCGGTACGACAAGCACAAAAAAATTAGCTTAAGTTTTCTCAACCCTTCAGCATCGGAGCTCCGCCTAATGTGGTCGGGGCTCCTTTGCTTTGTGGCATGATTATTGATAGGCAGTCAGGACGTCCAATTCTCTAATCTGAGGTCGGGGACACGTTGAAACTCTCTTGTATTATTTGTTACGAGCACATGATTTTCTGATCTTGCATGGGCTGCGATAAGCATATCCAAAGAACCAATCGACGCTCCGGTTTTCTCCAAGAAAGCTCGTATTCTGCCATACTCGACGGCTGCCAAATCAGTAAAATCCAAAACTTCCATAATACTGAGAAAACGTAGTAATGCAGCGGTATTCCTCTCGGGGAAAGCGCTCTTTGTAACACCAAATTGTAATTCCACCAGCGTAATTGCGGAAATGAAAAGTCCTGCTTCTCGCTTCCTTTTCAAATGGAGTAAAACTTGTTCCGGTTTATGCTTAATCGCATAAATGCAAATATTGGTGTCGAGTAAGTAACTCATAGGGCTTCTCTTTGCGTCGGAACATCTTCTTCTCTACCATTTTCGAAATAGTCATCCGAAAAACTATCCAACCCCTCCAAAAAAGTTTGCCATACCTTATCTTTCGGTACCAACATGACCGCTACTCCCAAGCGCACAACCATCACTTCTTTGTTCGTAAATCTAAATTTTTTAGGAAGTCTCACGGCCTGACTTCCCCCATTCTCAAAGATCTTCGCAATTTCCATCTAGACCACCTCCTTATATATACTTTAGTATATACTTCTCGTTATGAAAGAGAAAGTCCAAGCTTCAATCGCGAGCGATTTAGTTCTCTAATAGCTTAGCAAGCTTAAGCCGTGCTCTCTGGCAAAAGTCTCCCACAAAATTTCGCAAAACCTCGCAAAATTTCCTAAAGCACGCAAATACGCTTTTGGCTGGATTATGAGAGGTGTCGCAAAAACTGTCGTTCGAAGTTAACTGATTGATAAGTGGAGGCGCAAAAACCGTCGTGCGACGGAATTTAAATCGCGCGTCCGGCAGTTGCAGAAATACGCGCTCCGCTCTCTTTTTTGGTGGTACGAGTCTGGATTCGAGGGTGCTACTTAGTTGGCAGTTTTGTGGACAGTTTTTTCGGGGATGTGGTTGAAACGGCTTTGGAATGGCAATTGATCAACTAAAAATGGCTGTTTTCTGGACAGTTTTTTCGAGAATGTGGTGGCCGCGACCACATCATCGTAATTATTGTCACAAAAACCCTTGCTGGACGCGAGGAGAGACCTGGAAATCATTCAAATTCCCACAATCTCGTAAATAGTGGCCACTCGGACCACACGCAAAGCGCACCGCTCGAAAACCGCAACGCCCAGCCCCAGCACACGGCACCTAAACGAAAATGACTTCTTCCCACGGCAAATCAAAAGCTTCCGCAACACCTGGATGACAAAGCTTGCCGCCGTAGGTGTTGAGCCCATGGCGCAGCGGCTCGCTCGAAGCCAGCGCCGCGTTGATGCCCAAAGCAGCCAACTTGCGCAAATGAGGCAAAGTCGCCCCGGTCAGCGCCATCGTCGAGGTATGCGGCACCGCGCCCGGGATATTGGCTACGGAATAGTGCACCACCCCGTGTTTGATAAAGTAGGGATTGGCGTGCGTCGTGATATGGTCCATGGTCTCGATGCAACCACCCTGATCTATGGCGACGTCCACGATGACCGCACCCTTTTTCATGCCCATGACCATGGCTTCGCTGACGACGTTCGGCGCTTTGGCACCGGGAATCAGGACCGCACCGATGACCAGATCGGCATTTTTGACCTGTGCCGCGATGTCAAAGGGGTTGGAAATGAGGGTGGCGATGCGGCCTCCGGAGTAGAGGTCCACTTCTTTGAGGCGGTTGACATTGACATCCGCGATGGTGACGTGAGCGCCGATACCGGCGGAGATGCGGGCTGCGTTTTGCCCGACGACACCTGCACCGATGACTAAGACTTCAGCCGGTAAGACGCCCGGTACACCGGCCAGCAGCACACCACGGCCGTCGTTATGTTTCTGCAATAAATTAGCCCCGATTTGCACGGCCATACGGCCGGCGACCTCACTCATCGGAGCCAGGAGCGGCAGGCTGCCGTCTTCGAGCATCACCGTTTCATAGGCAATACCGCAGACACCGCGGGCCAACATTTCTTCGGTCAGCTGACGGTTCGCCGCCAGATGCAGATAGGTAAAAATAGTCTGTCCACTACGCATGCGTGGATACTCTTCGACTTGGGGTTCTTTGACTTTACAGATGAGCTCGGCCTCGGCCCAGAGTTTTTCAACGTCGTGCTCGATGACTCCTCCCGCTTCTACATAAGCTGCATCTTCAAAACCGCAGCCGCTCCCGGCGTTTGTTTCCACTAACACGGTGTGCCCATCAAGCGCCAGCGCATGGACACCGGCCGGTGTCATGGCGACACGATTCTCACCACTGATTAATTCTTTTGCAACCGCAATAATCATCACTATTTCCCCCGATTATATTTTGGAAAACCTACTCATCCAGCTTCAGGACAGACATAAAAGCCTCTTGCGGCACCTCGACGGAGCCGACTTGGCGCATGCGTTTTTTGCCCTCTTTCTGCTTCTCGAGCAGCTTCTTCTTACGTGTGATATCACCGCCGTAACACTTGGAAAGCACGTCTTTGCGATACGCGCGCACAGTTTCACGGGCGATAATTTTTCCACCGATACAGGCTTGAATGGGAATCTCGAACTGGTGCCTGGGAATGTTCTCCTTCAGCTTTTCCGTCATGCGGCGGCCGCGGGCGTAAGCTTTTTCGCGATGCACGATAAAGGAAAGCGCATCGACCATATCGCCGTTCAGCATGATGTCCAGCTTCACCAGATCCGAGCGCTGGTAATCCTTTAGCTCGTAATCGAGCGAGGCATAGCCACGGGTGCGTGATTTCAGGGCGTCAAAGAAGTCGTAGATGATCTCGTTGAGCGGCATTTCGTAGTGCAGATTGACGCGCGTCTCGTCCAAATAATCCATGTTGATATAGGTGCCGCGGCGCTCCTGGCAGAGTTCCATGATGTTGCCTACATAGTCCTTGGGCGTGAGGATCTGCACCTTCACAATCGGCTCCTCGAAGTGGTCGATTTCCGAAACATCCGGTAGGTTCGTGGGGTTATCTAAGCGAATCATCTCCCCGTCTTTTAGGTAGACATTGTAGACAACCGATGGTGCCGTCGAAACGAGGTCGAGATCGAATTCGCGCTCGAGGCGTTCCTGAATAATTTCGTAGTGCAAAAGCCCCAGGAAACCGCAACGGAAACCAAAACCCAAAGCCGCCGATGTTTCCGGTTCAAAGCTCAGCGCCGCATCGTTAATCTGCAAGCGCTCCAAGGCTTCGCGCAGGTCCGGGTAGCGCGCATTGTCCGCCGGATAGAGACCGCAGAAAACCATGCGCTGCACTTTTTTATAACCCGGTAAAGCCGCAGCCGCTGGTTTGTCGGTGCGGGTGATGGTGTCGCCCACTGCGGTATCGCGCACGTTTTTGATGTTGGCCACGATGTAGCCGACGTCGCCCGCCAGCAGTTCTTCGGCGGTGAGCAGTTCACCCGGTCGGAAATAGCCGACTTCGATGACGTTAAAGACCTTGCCGGTATGCATCATCTTGATTTCCTGACCGGCTTTGATGCGCCCGTCCTTCACACGTACGTGTACGATGACGCCGCGGTATGTATCGTAAATAGAGTCGAAAATCAGCGCCGTGAGCGGTTTTTCCTCGTCGCCCTCAGGTGGCGGCAGGTGCTGCACAATGGCTTCGAGCACCTCTTTGATGTTGAGGTTGGCTTTTGCCGAGATTAAAGGGGCAAAATCCGCATCAATCCCAATCACGTCTTCTATCTCTTGCTTGACCACATCGGGCTGTGCCGAGGGCAAATCGATTTTGTTGATGACCGGCAAAACTTCCAGATCCGCGTCAATCGCCAAATAAACATTAGCCAGCGTCTGGGCCTCAACACCTTGGGCCGCATCGACAACCAGCACCGCCCCGTCACAAGCCGCCAAACTGCGCGAGACTTCGTAGTTAAAGTCCACGTGCCCCGGCGTGTCAATCAGATTGAAGGTGTAAACCTCACCGTCATCGGCGTTATACAGCATGCGCACCGCCTGGGCCTTAATCGTAATCCCGCGCTCGCGCTCAATATCCATATTGTCGAGCACCTGCGACTGCATCTGACGCTGCGTCAGCACGCCCGTGTGCTCAATCAGGCGATCGGCCAGGGTCGATTTCCCGTGGTCGATATGCGCCACAATCGAAAAATTTCTTATGTGTTTCATGCGCTCATTCGGCATGTAAGCCCTCCGTGAAAAAGTCGTTAATTAATGAACAAAGCCCATGCGCTCAAAAGGCGAACTGCGGAACCACACCTCACCGAGAATGGCGTCCTCCGTCACCGGTCCGAAAAAGCGCGAGTCCTTGCTACTGCCACGGTTATCCCCCATGACAAAATACTGTCCCTCTTTCAGGGTCAGGTCCATCGTGCCCAGGTCCGGCATGTAGGTTTGTACCCCATCTGCTAAGTAAGGTTCGGGCAAAAGACTCCCGTTCAAATACACCAGCCCATCTCTAATCTCAACGCGGTCTCCGGCCATGCCGATGACGCGTTTCACCAAATCTTCCTGCTGCAGACTCCCGTCACTCAGGGCTGCACCATGCACCGTGACGATGTCGCCATGGTTAATGCCACCCCAAAGTTTGGACAACTTCTGTACCCAAACGCGGTCCTCGTTCTGCAGGGTCGGGTCCATCGAGACCCCTACCACTTCGTTGCGTTGCACCACATAGCCGGTAATGAGCAAGCCCAGCACCAGTGCAAGAAGAATGTATTTGCTCCAGTCCAGAATTTCGTAAATGACGCTGTGTTTTTCGTCTTTGTCTACAGCTGTCTGCGTGCGGCGGTAGGGTTTTCCGCTTGGTACAACTACTGTATCTTCGCCTGCTTCCGTATCTTCTTTAACTTCTAAAGCGTAATCCGTTTCGTTCTCTTCCGAGTTCTCGTCTTCGGTCGTCATTAGGTTCGTTACGCTGTTCTCGCTTGCTGCTTCGTCCTCTTCCAAGGTCTCCTCTTCAACTTCCGAAGCCTCGTCTGCACTGACGACATTCTCCAGCGCTTCTTCCTGCAAACTGAATTCTTCGCTCTCATTGATATCAATTTTGCCCGCAGCAACCGCGGCACTGAGCAACGAGGTTTCATTCTCCACATCGGGCAGTAACTCAGGGCTGAGTGTACTCTCCGGCAGTTTTTCACAGGTCTGGCCATAAGGCAAAACTTCTTCTTTAAAAACCGCAGCTTCTTCTGCTGCTTCTGTATGCACAGCGCTGGCTTCACGCGCCGCTGCTTCGTCTGTGCTTTCACTAGTAAAATCCACGTTTTCAGAAACTTCTTCAGTCCCCTGAGCTTCATTCAATGTGACATCGGTGAGCTCTTCAGTATCAGTAACAGACTCTTCGTGCGTCGCTTCTACGATGTCGCTTTCTTCCTCACGCAACTCGGCAGGTTTGCTCCAGCGCGGTACCTGTAGAGGCTCCTCCACCTTGCGCTCCCTGCGTTCTTTTTTATTGCCGAATCGGCCTTTGTTGTATTTCACAGACTCTTCCTCATCAGCTTTCTTTGCCATCCAGTGGCTGTAAGCTGAGCTTCAGTTCGTCCAGCTGTTTTGCACTGACCGTACCCGGCGCTTCCGTCATCAGGTCGGCTGAAGTCTGCACTTTGGGGAAGGCGATGACTTCACGAATGCTTTCCGCGCCAGTCATCAGCATGACAAAACGGTCCAAGCCCAGAGCACAGCCGCCATGAGGCGGCACACCATATTTGAAGGCTTCGAGCAGGAAGCCGAAGTTCTCCCAAGCCGAGGCTTCGCTGAAGCCAAGCAGGCCAAACATGCGCTTTTGCAGGTTCTGGTCATGAATACGAATCGAGCCGCCACCTAGTTCTGTGCCGTTGAGCACGATGTCGTAGGCTTTTGCCCGTACTTCCTGTGGTGCCGTATCAAGCAGCGCAAGATCCTCGTCCATCGGTGAAGTAAAGGGGTGGTGTTTAGCCACCAAACGCTGCTCCTCATCGTCGTATTCAAAGAGCGGGAACTCCGTCACCCAGAGCAGCTTGTAGTCGTCTTTCCGCAACAGATTCAGGCGTTTCGCGACTTCACAGCGCAACTGACCCAGGGCAATCTGTGCTGTTTCAGTCTGGTCCGCCGCCATCAAAATCAGGTCGCCGTCCTGGGCACCCACCGACTCCGCCAGAGCGGCAATCGCTTCCGGTGTAAAGAACTTCAGCACCGAACCGCGCGGCGTCTCACCCGGCACAATCCAGGGCAGCCCTTTCAAGCGGTAAGTCTGGGCAAAAGTCTGCAAGCTATCAATCTCTTTGCGCGTCATACTGCCGCCACCGGGTACCACAATACATTGCACCGAACCGCCTGCTTCAAGCGCATTGCGGAACACAACAAATTCGTTGTCCTTTACCTGCTCCGATAAATCGTGCAATTCCATGCCAAAACGCAGGTCCGGTTTGTCCGAACCAAAGCGCCGCATGGCTTCGCGATAAGTCATGCGCTGCAGCGGCAGGGCGTAGTTAATATCAAACAAGTCTTTCAGCACACGCACCACATAGCCCTCAACGACGGCCATCACATCGTCCGCCTGCACAAAGGCCATTTCTAAGTCCACCTGAGTGAACTCAGGTTGACGGTCGGCACGCAGGTCCTCGTCCCTGAAACAGCGGGCGATTTGGATGTAGCGGTCATAGCCCGAGAGCATCAGCAGCTGCTTGTAAAGTTGCGGCGATTGCGGTAAGGCAAAAAAGTGCCCCGGCTTCACACGGCTGGGAATGAGGTAGTCGCGGGCACCTTCGGGGGTGCTTTTGCCCATCATAGGGGTCTCTACATCAATGAAACCCTGCTCGTCGAAGTAGTCATGTGTGGTCTTTGTCATACGACTGCGCAGCATCAGATTGCGCTGCATTTCCGGACGACGCAGATCGAGGTAGCGGTATTTCAGACGTAAGGCTTCATTGGCCTCCACGCCGTCTTCAATGTAAAAAGGCGGGGTCGCAGCCTCCGAGAGAATACGCAAATCTTCGACTTCCAGTTCAAACTCGCCCGTTGCCAGGTCCTTGTTGGCCGCTTGCCGTTTGACCAAGGTACCCGTCGCCGCCAAAACAAATTCGGCGCGCACTTTAATCGCTTTTTCGCGTGTGGCAGCTGGAGCCTGGTCATTAATCAGCAATTGGATTTCACCGGAGCGGTCACGCAGGTTGATAAACACCACACCACCCAGGTCGCGCTGGCGATGACACCAACCCATCAGGGTTAGCTTTTGCCCTAATAAATCCGCTGTGACTTCGGCACAGCGACAGGAACGGCTTAAGCCTTGCATTGATTCGGCCATTTTCTTTATCCTTTCGTCAAAGCGGTGTATAAAGCCTCTGCATCGTCCAGACGGACCGTCTGCTTCTCACCGCTGTTCATGTCTTTTAATTCCGCCGTCTGCGTCGCCAATTCGTTGTCGCCCAGAATCATGCTGTAGCGCAAACCTGACTTTCCGGCATACTTCATCTGGCCCTTCACACCACGTCCGCAGAGCTCCGTTTCCACGCGAATCCCCTTCGTACGCAGGGCAAAACCCAACCGCCGCGCCGCAATCCCGGCCTCATCGCCAATCGATCCGATATACAGACTGGCGCTTTGCTCCGGCATCAAGCTGACCTTTTGAGCCGCCATTTCCAGCAGCAGTCGTTCTTCACCCATGGCAAAACCACAAGCCGGCACCTTCGGTCCACCCAGCGCTTCAACCAACTTGTCGTAGCGCCCGCCGCCACAAATCGTACCCTGTGTGCCCACATGATCCGAAACATACTCAAAAACCGTGCGCGTATAGTAATCCAGGCCCCGCACCAAGCGCGGTTCGACGCGGTACTTCAGACCGAGCGCATCCAGCTCTTTCTTCAAGCCTTCAAAGTGTGTGCGACAATCGTCGTCCAGGAAGTCCTGCAAAAGCGGCGCCTCCTTAGCAATAGTCTGGCAGCGTTCCACTTTGCAATCCAAAATGCGCAAAGGGTTGATTTCAAAGCGTTTGCGGCAGTCTTCGCAAAGCTCGTTCAAATGCGGTCTAAAGTAATCTTTTAAAGCCTCGTGGTATACAGCCCGGCAATCCGCGCAACCGATGGAGTTGATATTCAGGTGTGTTTCTTTCAGTCCGACACGGTCAAAGAAAAGCTGCAAAAGTGCAATGATTTCCGCATCAATTTCCGGCCCCTCTGCTCCGAAGCTCTCCAAACCCAGTTGGTGGAACTCGCGGTAGCGGCCTTCCTGCACATTCTCGTAGCGGAACATGTTCAGCATGTAGTAAAGCTTGATGGGATAGGGTTGCGAACTCATGCCGCGCTGCACGAAGCTGCGCACGACACCGGCCGTTCCTTCCGGTCGTAGCGTGATGCTGCGTCCACCCTTGTCGTCAAAGGTGTACATTTCTTTTTGTACAATATCGGTGGCATCGCCCACGCCTCGCTGGAACACTTCCGTGCTCTCAAAGGTGGGGATGCGGATTTCTCCATAACCAAAAAGCCCGGCGACCTCGCTGAAGAGGCGCTCTACGGCCTGCCACTCCGCTGTCTCGGGCGGCAAAATATCTCTAGTCCCTTTCGGTGCCGCGTAATTCATATCGTCAAAGGCGCGCCGCGCCTGCTCCTTTTCACTTGATAAGTCGATAAATTATAGCATTTATCGCGCCTCCAATGTAGCCGTCGACGGGCTGCGGCTCCGGCGACACCGCCAGGAATCCGATTCGTCGCGGCCAAGGATTCTAGCGATACTGCTTGTAATCGTCAGGGAGGCTGTTTTCGGACAATAATTACGGGGATGTTGTTAAAAACGTCTCTGGGCAGTCTCCAACCAAGTCAAAAGCCTAATTTCAGCCCACTTTTTACAGGGATGTGGTGGCGATGACCACACAGTCGTAAAAACTGGGTTAAAAAACCTTGATTGACTAGCATGAAGCCCTAAAAATCGCCCCTTCCGCCACATCGTCGCAATTTTTGCCCATCAAGCCGTTTGGTCAACTTAATCGTCGCCACAAGCGCTCCATAAGCGACTCCACTCAGCGGAGCGCGTCAATAAACAGGCCAAGGACGCGCGATTCAAATACGTCGCGCCAAACCTGACAAACGCGATACCGGCTCTCTAATCCGAATCCGGCAAAAGCACACTGAGCATCGCCAAAACCGCAGGTCCGGCCGTTTCCGTGCGTAGGATGCGTGGGCCTAAGGTCAGCGGCGACACCCCCGACTCAAGCGCCAGAGCTATTTCAGCGGCAGAGAAGCCGCCCTCCGGCCCGATAAAAAAATGCAAACGCTCGTAAGCAGACGCAGACGGGAAGCAAGCCTTAATAAAAGCTTTCAAACTCGGTTCCGTCGCTTCTTCCCAGGGGATAAAAGCCAGAGCGGTGCCTGTTTCGATATCAGAAGCAAGCGAGCGCAGGGCCGCTTCAAAAGACGTGAGCGCTGCAACCTCGGGAATCAGGCCGCGGCCTGATTGCTTGGCGGCGGATTCGGCTATTTTTTGCCAGCGTGATTGTTTGGAACGTAAAGCCTTATCATCCAGCTTAATCAACGAGCGCTGCGTGCGCAGCGGCACAATACGAAATACACCCAGCTCTACCGACTTTTCGATGATTTCCTCGAACTTCGCCGCTTTGGGTAAGCCCTGCCAAAGGGTAATCTGCGGCAGAGATTCCGAGCGATTGTCCTGTTTATCCAGCAGACGCAAGTGTAAACGCGCATCACGAAATTCCATTAGTTCGCAGACGTAATCGAAACCATCGCCCCGCGAGAGCACCAACTGCTCACCGGGCTGCATACGCAAGACCCTGCCCGCGTGGTGTGCCGCATCTCCAGTGATATAAAAGGTCTCACCCACAACTGTAGACGAATCCACATCGGCTTGCTCAACGAAGAAGCGCGGCAGACTCATTTCCCCACCTCGCGTCGATTTCTGAGAAAGACTTCGGCAAAAGTCAAATCCTCAGCCGTCGTGATTTTGATATTCTCATGGCTTCCTTCTACCACAGAAACAGCACCACCCGCGGCTTCCATCACCGCCGCATCGTCGGTCACACTGATCCCCCGAGACAGCGCCGATTGATAGGCCGCCAAAATCTCAGAAAAACGAAAGCTTTGCGGTGTCTGAATTTGCCACAGCTCGCTGCGGTCCAAGGTTTCATGTATCTGTCCGGAAGCATCCACCCTTTTGATCGTGTCTTTCACCGGAATGGCTGCGACACAAGCCCCCTGCTCCCGTGTATAACGAATGCATTCTCGTATGATTTCGGGGCTGACCAGACAACGCGCGGCATCATGAATTAAAACCAGTGGATCGTCTGTAGCGGCAGGGTCAGGCGCAGGCGCACCCGGAGGCGCAGATATCGTAACCGTATCCCTTACCAACGCGTGTAGCGCCAACAGCCCGTTCAGTACAGAGGCTTGGCGCGTCTCACCGCCCGCCACAGGTGGTAGAGCTTTTGAAATTTGCCACGCATCTAAAAAAGACGCCAAATCAGCCAACTCATCTGCACGCCCCACGACTTGAATGGCCGTGATTTCCGGCAGAGCTTGGAATGCGTCCAACGTGCGCTTGAGAATGGCCTCACCGGCCAGTTCGAGAAAGACTTTGTTTTTTCCCGCACCCATGCGCGCGCCCATTCCGGCGGCGGGGATGACAACGTAGATTTTTTGATTCATCAGGCTTGAGACCTCGTGTTTGTTTTGCCACTATTTTACGCTAAGACTTACATCGATGGCTTCTGCGACATTATCGACATAGATGATGTCCGGAGCCTCACGCAACTTGAGCCGTTCAATCGCCGAACGACTCGTCCCCGGAACCACGCAAGTCTTGAAACCCAGGCGGAAAGCCTCGGTCACGCGCCGATCGATATTGGCCACCGCCCGTAACTCACCGGTCAGACCGATTTCACCCATCAGAATGAGATGCTCTTTAACCGGGAGGTCCTTCATACTCGAAGCAATGGCTACCGCCAAGGCTAGATCCGTTGCCGTATCTTGGACTTTGAAACCTCCGACCACATTGACGAAGACGTCCTGCTGCGCCACTTTCAGGCCTAACTTATTTTCCAGCACAGCCAGAATCATCAGCAAACGCGAACGCTCCAAGCCCTGCAAAGCACGTTGAGCCGAACCGTATACGGTCGGTGTCGTCAAAGCTTGTACTTCTACGAGCAGCGGCCTTGTACCCTCCATAGAGCAGCTTACCGCCGCACCTGCGACTTGTTCCGGACGCTGTGAAAGTAAGGCTGCCGAGGCATTCGGCACACCCAGCAAGCCCTTCTGTGACATCTCAAAAATGCCCAGCTCATTGGTCGCCCCAAAACGATTCTTCACCGCTCGCAGGATACGTAAGGTATTGTGTTGTTCACCCTCAAAATAGAGTACACAGTCCACCATGTGTTCCAGCACACGCGGACCCGCCAGAGCTCCATCCTTTGTGACGTGACCGACCAAAACAATTGTCGTCCCCAGTTGCTTCGCGATGCGCAGCAAACCAGCCGTCACGTCACGCACCTGACTCACCGAGCCCGGTGCCGCCTGCAGTTCTTCGGAATATAAAGTTTGAATCGAGTCAATAATGCAGAGGTCGGGGCGTAGTTTGACGATGGTCTCAGCGATGCGTTCGAAGCAGATTTCGGGCAAAAGCTTAATCCCCTTCCCGCTCACCCCCAAGCGTTCCGCGCGCAGTTTTATCTGTTGCGGCGATTCTTCACCGGAGACATAGAGCACCGGTCCAGGAAAGCCCTGTGTGGCGGATACTTGTAAAAGTAAGGTCGACTTACCGATGCCCGGGTCACCGCCCACCAAGACCAGTGAACCCTCGACAAAGCCGCCACCCAATACACGGTCCAGTTCATCGATACCGGATTTGACGCGCTTGCCTTGGGTACCGTTGATTTGATCCAGCTCCAGCAGTTTGGATGAGGCACCGGACTTTTTTCCGCTCTGACCTGACCCGCGTTTCGCTGCATCACTCTGCTCCGCCGAATCCATTAGACTGCCCAACCATCCCTGATGGAAGGCTTTGGCAGATTCTGCTTTGGCGCCCGTGGCGCGGCGTTCTTCGACAAAGGTGTTCCAGGCGTTACAGGAAGGACAGCGGCCTAGGTAGCCGCTGCTTTCGTAACCACATTCAGAGCAAAAATAGTGGGTGCTGACTTTTGCCATTGTGACCTCAGTTCATTGTAAGAGAGACCGGACAGTGATCCGAACCCAGGATATCCGCATGGATTTCCGCCTTAACGAGGCGATCTTTCAAGGCTTCGGAGACAACAAAATAGTCAATTCTCCAGCCTGCGTTTCGTGAACGCGCATTGGTGCGATAGGACCACCAGGTATAGGCCTCCGTTTTGTCGGGGAAGAAATGTCTAAAGGTGTCGACAAAGCCCGCGCCCAGAAGCTCGGTGAACTTGCCGCGCTCCTCGTCGGTAAATCCGGCACTCTTACGGTTCGTGGAAGGATTGGCCAGGTCAATTTCCGTATGCGCCACGTTCAGGTCACCACAGACAATGACTGGCTTCGCTTCCTCAAGCTTTTTCAGATAGGCGCGGAAGGCATCCTCCCAAACACAGCGGTAGTCAAGACGACGCAAACCATCCTGCGAGTTGGGCGTATAAACCGTGATGAGGAAAAAGTCCTCATATTCCAAGGTGATCACGCGCCCCTCTTGGTCATGCTCGTCGATGCCAATACCGTAGTGCACGGACAAGGCCGGTTTACGGGCAAAGATGGCGGTACCCGAATAGCCTTTTTTCACCGCGTAGTTCCAATACTCGTGGTAACCTGTCAGGTCCATGGTCACCTGGCCTTCTTGCAGCTTCGTTTCTTGTAGGCAAAAGAAATCCGCATCCAACTCATCAAAGGCCTCCAAAAAGCCCTTCTGCAGGACGGCGCGCAGTCCGTTGACATTCCATGAGACTAATTTCATTTACATTCCTCTTTCTTTTGCCACACTCTTAAACCGTCTAAAAGCGTAATCATTTCTTGTTTTTCTTCATCACTATAAATCGAAAGGTAGTTTTCGAGCAAAGCCAGCTGCTTGGGAAAAACCTCCGCCGTGAGCTTGCGCCCCTCTTTACTCAGCGAAATGAGGTAGGCGCGCTTATCCTGAGGGTCCTGCAGACGTTCAATCAGACCCAGCTTCTCCAGGTTCCTTATTACCACAGTCAGGTTGCCTGATGTCGCCAAAATTTTCGACATAATCTGGCAAATATTCAAATCTCCTTTGTGGTAAAGCACCTCCAGGACGGAAAATTGCGAGAGGGTCAGGCCATGCTCCATGGTGATTTTCGCCACTTCACGCTGCAAAAATATCGCCGCCCTCTGCATGCGAATAAACAAGGACAAATCCGTATCTGCGGACTTTCCGTAAGACTTTTTAGCCATGAGACATCGACCTCCGTTGACTAAAAGTATCTCAAACTAGTGATGTTTTTTCAAGAGAATGGGGGATTAGCTTAAGATACGGCTCACTTTTAAAATCACGTACAGCTCAGTTCGCGATTTACTCTAGCTTAACTTGCTTGAATTTTTGGCAAAAGAAACAGAGAATGGTAGACGATAGCAGGAGCTCTGCGGACAAAGTCTATCTCGAAAGGAATCTGGAGATGAACAGAGAAACCGAAAATCTCATTCAAGAATTTGTCATCGAACGTGACTGGGACCAGTTTCATTCCCCGGAAAATTTGGCAAAATCCATCGTCATTGAAGCAGCGGAATTGCTTGAACACTACCAATGGGGCGGCAAACCCGACCCAATAAAAGTGCGTGAAGAAATTGCTGACATCATCATTTACGCGTATCTTTTTGCCAGTAAAAACGGTCTCGATGTAGACGATGTCGTCAGAGAAAAAGTCCAAAAGAACAGAGAAAAATATCCTGTTGAGAAGGCAAAAGGTAGCAGTAAAAAGTATACGGAGTATGATGCATGATTATTTACCATTCCGACGTTGCAAAATTCAAAGCCAATGTGCTTTCTGGAAAATTAGTTGCTCGGCTCGATAGGTTAGTTAAAGACAGTTATATGCAGTCATCTCAAGGAGAGATAATATCTTGGCGTAACTCTCTAATGTACATGAACATGATTGTAAGCAATTCTGATTTGCCCGATGACGCTGGTGTAGCTATAGAGTATATGATTCCAAGTACCACAAAACGCATAGACTTTTTACTCAGTGGTTACGATGAAAATAATCAAGCTAACGTTGTGGTTATTGAGTTGAAACAATGGTCGAGTGTAAACAAATCTTCTGAAGGTAAAGACCTGGTTGAAACATTTGTAGGCAAAAGACTTAGAAGTCTTCCACACCCATCTTATCAAGCAAAATCATATGCGGATCTACTTGAAGATTTTAATGAATCCGTTTATTCCGGTGCTATCAAGCTCCACCCTTGTGCTTATCTACATAACTACCTTCCCGATGATAATAACGACCCGCTTTTAGACTTAGAGTTTTCAAAACTTCTTAAAGATGCCCCCTTATTCAACCAACATGGTGGTCCAAAATTAGTAGAATTTATCAATCGATATGTAAAAAAAGGTGATCAAGAACGCACCTTATACGCGATTGAAAATGGTCGCATTCGTCCCTCAAAATCTTTACAAGATCGATTACTCTCGATGCTAAAAGGCAATCAAGAATTTATCATGATTGATGATCAAAAAGTCGTCTTTGAAAGAGTCATCTCGATGGCTGAAAAAACCATGATGGACAATAAGAAACGTGTCATGATAGTTGAAGGCGGTCCCGGCACAGGCAAAAGCGTCATTTCTATTAACCTTCTTTGTGAACTTACCGCTCGCGACAAAGTTGTACATTACATCACTAAAAACGCCGCTCCCCGTAATGTTTATAAATCAAAACTAAAAGGCAGTTTTACTGCAAATTCGATTGATAATCTGTTCAAAGGTTCAGGTGCTTACGTCGAGGCAAAAGAAAACGAACTAGATATTGCAATAGTTGACGAGGCACATCGCTTGAATGAAAAATCTGGTGTGTACGGTGTCGATGGTGAAAACCAAGTGAAGGAGATAATTAACAGCAGTAAATGCTCCGTTTTCTTTGTTGATGACAATCAAGTAATTTCTACTCTTGACATTGGAACTAAGGCGGAAATCCTAAAACATGCTAAGAATGCCGGCGCTATAGTTTTAGAAGATAATTTGAGTTCTCAGTTCAGATGTAACGGTTCTGACAGTTATTTAGCGTGGATAGATGATGTTTTACAAATTCGTGAGACTGCGAATAAATATCTCGATTTTGGTTATGACATAGAAGTAGTTGATGACCCTAATAAACTTCTGGATTGGGCCAAAGAGCATAACAGTAATAACAAGGCAAGAATCATTGCAGGGTATTGTTGGGATTGGCCAAAAAAAGAACGAAACAACCCGGAATTCAAAGATATTAAGATTCCCGATTTTGATTTCGAAATTGCTTGGAACTTTACTAACGGTATTTGGGCTATTGATCCAAATTCGGTAACTCAAGCAGGTTGTATCCACACTTCTCAAGGCTTGGAGTTTGAGTACATTGGAATAATAATCGGTCCAGATATGTACTTTGAAGATGGGTTAATAAAAACCGACAGGACGAAACGGTCTAAGGACGACCAATCGCTCCGCGGCCTTGTAAAGCTTAGTAAAACTGATCCAGAAGCTGCTAACAAAATAGCTGACAACATCATTCGCAACACATATAGGACACTACTTACCAGAGGAATGAAAGCCTGTCGTGTGTTTTGCTTAGACACTGCTTTAGGGAACTATTTAAATGAAAGAATCAAAGCGACTGAGAGTACTTATATAGCTGCTGAAGAGTTGGATTACGGTATTCGTGCAGCGGAAGAGAAAGTTAATTATGATAAATAATGACAATATCATTCTTCATAAATTAGTTGCTAGAACACATCTTCAGGAATGATTTCGATCTCATAGCCTTGTCGTTGAAGCTCTTCGGATATTTTCAATGTATTCTGAAGTTCTTTCATTCGAATCTCAACATAATGCTTGTCCAAGTATTCTAATTTACTTTGTAGAAAGCCGTTCATCGCGGATATTATCTCTGTCAGCATCGCTTCCACTGGCGACGCCTGCGAGCTGGTTTAGGAGGTAGATTTTATCCTCACGCGGGTTTGAGAGTTTAGCAATCACAACACCATCTTGGGTTATGTACACCGTTTCGGATTCAAGCAGATCTAAGTATTTATCGAAATTCTCTTTAAATTCTGTCACGGTGATTTTCATATTAATTCCTCCTTTCAGATTTCTTCTATTATAGTTTTTTTCGTGAGTTAATTAAGTCACATCACGACATGCTTATCCCAGTCGCAACTGAAAAAGCGACTGTTGCGCACAGCCGTTTTTTGCCGAAATTATATTACTATTCCGCATGCCCTAATCACATAACACGAACCACGACCCTGCCTACTTATCCACCGTAAACAGAATCTCATTGATGTCATGATCCCAGTTCTCGCCGGGAATTGCTAAGAGCAACAAACGGTATCCGTTTGCAACCAAGGTCGCATAACCACCACCATCTTCTGCCAGAACATTTTCCACGGCATCTGCCGGTAACTTAGCCAACTCTGCCTTAAAATCGGTGCCGTTCTTCACACCATAGGGCGTGGCTACTGGTAGAAAGTAGGGTGCATCATAACTGCCGAAGAGTGACGAATGCACAACCTTAATACCAATTAAATCTGCGTCAGTGGCGACTAATTCTGTATCCGTAGGATTGTAAAGTCTCAGATAAACAGAGGATTTATCGTAGCCCGGAATACGTACGACAGTAGAGAGTTCACTTTGTGGTGCAATCATCTTTTCTAAATCGCGCTCTGAACTGCTTTGCATGACGACTTCATAGGGTGAGAGTGCAGCTGCGAAGTCTTGATATTTGCTATTGAGATAGAGTTTATAACCTGCCACATTCAGATAAGAATTTTCGTCCATGGTGGTTTGTGCGTCATTGGCCACAGACTCACGGGCTTTTACTAAGTACTCTGGGGTGCTTACCTGCGCTATCGTGTAGCTGTCGACATGCTCATAGAAAATGCTCACGTTCAAGCTTTTGTCATCTTTGCGGTAAACCAGCGAATAGCGTTGCTGAAAATATTCATCGGCGACGCGCTCTGTTGGCTCGCCATACAGTTCGATGACGCGTGCTTCAGGATCATAGGCGGTTAGTCCGCCTGCGATCATGGCTGCCTTGATCGCTTGAGGCGCTTCATTGCTCTCGCTGACGGTGCTGGGAGAGAAGCTCGATGATTGGAAATTGACTGAAAGAATTTTGGCTTCTAAAGGGGTGATTTCTTGCATTGTAGGGTTTTGCAAAAGGACATTAAAAAAAGGATCGGTGCCATCTGTCTGCTTTTGTGTTGGCATCACTTGATAATATTGTTCGGTGCCCGCTTTGAGTGTCTTATTCTCTTCGTTCACCACGATGGTCCATTCGTCAGACATGTCGTTGGGGGTTTTGCCAATCCAATCGTTAATCTCGCCGTTATAGGCAAACTGCAAACTTGTCCAGTCATTAGATAGGCCTTCCACCGACGCTTGGGAAACGTTGTACTTGTTCGTGGGTTCGGTCGTGACAGGCTGAGGCTGAGACTGTGTCTGACTGCTTTCGCTAATCTGCGTCGTTTCTTTAAGAATACCTGTGATACTACCGCAGGAACTTAATGACAAACCAGCAACGATCAGTGTTACAAGAATTTTTAGTTTCGCGTTATTTTTCATTTATAAGCTCTCCACTACTACTCCGCCGCACTCGCAGGAAATAGCGGCAACTCTTCCAGGAAAATGATGTCCTCGCGTTTAACCGCGTCGCCTTCTGCCAGAATGGCGGCTTTGGCGACGACGTTCCCGCCCGCCTTTTCAATCAGGGCTTCCAGCGCACGCAGCGACTCGCCGGTGGAGATGACGTCGTCGATGATGGCGACTTTTTTGCCACTGACCAAATCGACATCTTCTTTGGCTAGGAACAGCTTCTGCGGATTGGCGGTCGTGATCGAGTCCACCTCCACGCTGAACGGCTCTTCCATATAGACTTTGACGCTCTTGCGCGCCACGACATAGCGTGGCAGTTTGAGCAGACGGCTGACCTCGTAGACCAGCGGAATGCCCTTGGCCTCGGCCGTTACAATCACATCGATTTCGGGCAGACGCTCAATCAGCGCCGGAGCGGCTTTTTCCACCAGCTCTGCGTCGCCGAGGATGACGAAACTGGCAATCGCCAGATCGTCCGACAGTTTAATCATGGGCAGTCGACGCAGTAGGCCTGCAACCTTTAAATCATAGAATTTCATACATGCTCCTCGTTTTTGATTTTGCCAATAATTGGCAAAACCCAATCCTTAAATAATCGCCGCCGCGAAGAGATAGCGCAGCAATGTACCCGAGACTAGCCCGAAGAATGGGTCGGTCCCTGCGGTCATCACCAGGGTTACACCGGCCACAATCGCGTTGCCGGGGATGTCTCCGCCAAAGGCAATGGTCGCATTGGTCGGCACAGTCACCACCGCTCCCAGAATAAAGAGGAAGCCGTTAATCGATTCGGCAGGTACAAACTTTCCGATTTTTGGCAAAAGTCTCAAAAACAAAATCGCCGCCATAATCACCATCATAATCACACCGGCAATCACGGGTTGCGGTGCAGCCGCAGTCGCCGAAATAATCGCTTCCACCGGTCCACCGCCAAAGAGCGCGCTGACTGCGTCGGCCAGTCCGGAATAAATGGTCAGGTGGTCAATATTCGCTGTGTATTGTCCGCCCGTCATGCTGGCAGTGATGCTGCCAAAAGCGATGTTCGCACCGATGGTCAGGCAAGCCAGGGCCAAGGCACCGCGCAGGATGTTCATGTTGAAGGTCGGTTTGACCAGCTTCAGCTTGGTGACCTTATCAACGATACCGCCACCGATATCTTGTTTGGCAATTTTCGAGACGATGCTGGAAATGATCACGGAAACGACGATGGTCAAAACCAGATCACGTCCCAGAAAGAAGTAGACCAGCACGGCTGTCACGATGGAGACAATGGTCACCAGTTTGTTTTTCTTCATGCCGTCGAGGCCGATTTTTGCCAGCATGATGCCGACGCCCGCCATCATTGCGTTAATGACGGTATCGCCCGCCAGGTTCACGATAAAATTCAGTGTCCCGGTCAAGCCCAGCGCCACCATCATCAGTCCAGCGTAAAGAATCATCGAAAGACGTTCACGGATGTCTTTACCCAGGGTTCCCGCCAGCGCTATTGTTTCCGCCTGGAAGGAAATCGGTACGACCGAGCCCAGCGCCATACAGGCCACCGCGCCAATCACAAAACCCACACCCGTCGGAATACTGGCAAAACCATACGACAGTGCCAGCAGCCCCTGCGGTATCCCGTTCATCACGACGCCCAGCGCCGCCAAAATGTCACTGATAATATCAGCAAAACTTGTCAATAAAAGCATTTCCATATCTTGCAAAAGCTCCGTTCATTTCTTTTTCGGCTCTCATTCTACCAGACTTCTGCAGCACGACCATTTAGAAATGCGTACGTTTTCTTACTTTGTTTAGTGCACGGTTCTAAAGGCTTGTTAGGGCGCGGATTAGCATCTTTGATTATTCTTAAAACTTTGCACCTCAGCTGTTGTAGAATTGATATCGGAATGAGGATATGAGTCATATTGGCAAAATACAGAACCTTGAAAGGAAAAACCTCCAATGAAAAGTAAACGTCCTCTATGGATTTCGGTGCTAGTGCTCTTGCTTTTTGCTGTGGGGTTTGCTTTTTTATATTTCAAAAACGACACTGCGACCGTACCTCCGCAGCTCGGCCACTATGTGTCTGTACCGGACAAACTGGCTTATCTTGAGCTGAAAACAGGTCAGGAATTCGAACTGAGTCGTCATATCGCGACCTCATACAACCCTTACGGCAACTATGAAGTGGATGGTACTGCGCTCATTCTCCATAGCAACGAAGGTCCGATTGTCTTCGAAATCACGGCTTCCGGGCTGCTTTTTAAGTCGGGGGAGATAGTCGCTGAGCTCATCAAAGAGGATCAGCTTTTTGTGCTGGAGCCGGGCTCGTAACATTATTGGTATTCGTAATCTAAGTGATTTGAGATTTCTTTGAGATTTAGTGGAGGAAGCGTCATGTTCAACATCATCAGCCTCGTCTTCGGCCTTCTAGCCTGGATTTTTCCTTTGTTTGCCCTGCTCAGCAAGCGGCAGCCGCGCACCGCTGCGTTCAGTTACTTCTGTTGTAGCATCGCCCTACTCTCTCAACTGTTCGATGTGCGGAGTAGAGTACGTAGCTCCGATTGGTCAGCACTCTTGGATACCATGGACGCGGTGGCGTGGGTAGCACTCATCCTGCTTTTAGTGACTGTGGGCTTGAATCTCGCGGTCTTTTTCAAGCGCCGTCGTACGCCGGTCGTTGTGGATACGGGGATTTGAGTTGACTGGGGTCTGAGTTTCTGGGGTCCAGTTTCTTTGGTACGGGTTTCTGGGGCTGAGTGCTGAATTTGTTATTTGTGGTGTGATTGGTAAAATTTACGCAAATCCAAGCGACAACGCTGATTTCGAGCTGTTTATCAAGTCGTCCTCGGGTTTTACCGTAAGTATTTACGCTAATCCAAGATTAAATTTCAGTCAGCTTGGATTGGCGAAAAAAATGCCTGAAAAAACCGCATTTGACTCTTACTTCCACTTAAAAACATGACTCAAGTTGGATTCTCGAAATTTTTGTCGGTTTTAGAGCGGTGTCGCAACCTACCAAATGGTGCGACATATTTTATTATTTTGTTCATAAGAAAAATCAGCATATTTCCTAAGTGTCATGTACAATACAGATAATTATTTGTAGGAGGCTGGCTACAATGGACGATTCCGAAAGAGCCCTATTGGCAACAGTCGCAGACCTCTATTACAACGAAAAACTCTCACAAGACGAAATTGCAAACAAACTTTACTTCTCTCGTTCTAAAGTATCGCGTCTTTTGCAAAGGTCGGTTGATACAGGTGTTGTAGAGATTCATATCAATTTCCCATATGTCTGTATTCCAGAATTAGAAGAACAAATATGTCAACGATATTCACTCAAGTCTTGTTCAGTGCTAAGAACTAGTTTTGCCCAAATATTGAATGATGACAGCTTTGATCGACTAACACGTTTTGCCGCTCATTCTATTGAAACTTTGCTTAAACCTGGCATGAGAATTGGAATTTCTTCAGGGCAAACCGTTACTGCAGTGAGTAAGAAAATCACTGGGCGCAGTGGTTTGGATTTAAAATTTGTCCAAGTGAAAGGAATGGCGAATGCTGACGGTCGATATGATTACGACTCACCAACTGCGATTCATATATTGGCTGAAAAATTTGAAAGTTCCTTTAGCCAGCTATATGCGCCACTATATGTAAAGAATGAAATCGCGCGACGCTACCTACTGAATGAACCTTTAATAGCTAATGTTATGACAGAGGCAAGAAAAGCCGATTTGGTTATTGCTAGTGTTGCACCACTTGACTCCAAAATATAATATCTGGGTTGATTTCCTTAGTCATGACGATATTAAAGTTTTGCAAGATAAAGGCGCCGTTTGCAGTATGATGGGCCATTTTTTCGACCGAAAAGGACGAATTGCTGACCAAGCGATTGATGAAGAAACGGTAAGCTTGAGCTTACAAGATATTAGAGAACTAAAACATCTACTATTAGTCGTATCAGGGGTACATAAAGCCAAAGCACTTTCTGCGGTATTATTCTCCGCATGTGTGTCATCACTTATCGTTGACGAAAAGTTGGCAGAAGCTCTGTTAAGAGTCTAATAATTGACTGTAAATATAATTTGTTTGCTTTACTGACGGCACTAGCCATTTGCAGTATAAACGACTAACAGATTTGGTAATAATCCCAATACAGTTGAGAATATGTGCACACAAAAAGATGGATTTTGCATGCATGTGCCGATTTCTGAAAAAGATTGAAATCGTCTCCAGAGCCTCGCTATTCTTGGCTTAATCGCTAACAATTATAGGAGGAATATATGGAAACGTTAAATCAGATTTGGGTCATCTTATTCAATAACGTTCTCGCCAAACCAGCAATTTTCATTGGTCTAATTGTGGTTTTGGGTTACATCTTATTGAAAAAGAAATGGTATGAAGTCATCGCCGGTTTCATCAAAGCAGCAGTCGGTTACATGATTTTGCAAGTTGGTGCAAAAAATTTATTGGGAAGTGTCAACCCATTAATTGAAGCTATTAAAACCAAGTGGAATCTCAATGCGGTGGTCATCGATCCTAACTTTGGTCTGTCCGCTGCAACCAAGGCACTTGAAAGCATTGGCGAAAGCTTATCCATGGCGATGATTTCGCTACTAGTAGCATTTATTTGGAACATCGTCTTAGTGGCACTAAGAAAATACACAAAAGTGCGTACCCTCTTTACGACCGGTCATATCATGGTTAAACAAGCGGCTGTCGCCACCTGGATTATCTACCTTCTCGTCCCCGAGCTTAGAGGTGTTGCTGGTGTCATCGCTACCGGTTTGCTCTGCGGTACATATTGGGCTGTCGGTGCCAATATGACAGTGGAAGCAACCAATGATCTTACGGATAATGCGGGCTTTGCCATTGGACATCAACAGATGTTTGGGGTTTGGTTTGCCGATCGTTTCTCTCACAAGATTGGCAAAAAAGAAAAAGGCGTCGACAACTTCAAATTAGGCGGTGGTTTCAAACTGCTGGATGATTATACCGTCTCAACGACGCTGATTATGGGTGTCTTCTTTAGCATCATCATCCTTATCATCGGCGCACCTACCTTGCGAGAACTCGATTCCGCATTTACAAAAGATACCTCTTTCCCACTATACATCTTTGAGAAAGCCGCGTCTTTTGCCGTTAACCTAACAATCCTGAAAACCGGTGTACGGATGTTCGTCAGCGAACTCGTTACCTCCTTCGACGGCATCTCGTCATCCGTATTAAAGGGTTCTGTACCGGCTGTGGACTGCGCTGCGACCTATGGTTTCGGATCTCCTAACGCCATCACCCTGGGCTTTATGTTTGGTGCTATCGGCCAAGCTATCGCTATTGCTTTACTCATCATCACTAAGAACCCAATCCTCATCATCCCCGGCTTTGTTCCGCTTTTCTATGACAACGCCACCATCGGTCTCTATGCCAATAACAAGGGCGGCTTCAAGGCATTGATCGCGATGTGTCTGGGTTCCGGTATACTCCAAGTTGTTGGAAGTGCTGCAGCCATTGCGCTCTTCCAGATGGCACCCTTCGGCGGTTACGTGGGTAACCTCGACTGGGCAACCGCCTGGCCGGTCTTTGGCTTCATCATCAAGAACCTTGCACTAATCGGGATCATTATCGTCATCGTGATTATGTTAATCATCCCTCAACTGCAATATCGCAAGAACAAAGATAAATATTTCGATCAAAATTAAGAAAAGTGTACATACGAGGGTCGTTTCCTCTCCGTGGAATTGGCCCTCCCCTTTCAAAAAGGAGTCAACTATGAAAGTTTTAGTCGCATGCGGAGCCGGTATGGGCTCATCTCAAGTTATCAAAATGACCGCACAAAAGGTCTTAAAATCGCTTGGTGTCGAAGCAAACATCACGCACACCGCCATTGACGAAGCTCGCAGTATAGCCAAACAATACGACCTGGTCATCGTCAATGAACGTTTCATTGAAACACTGCCCAAAGAAGCTAAAGCCATCGGCTTGAAAAACCTCTTGGATAAAGCAGAGCTAAAGGAAAAGCTCCTCGCTGCTGGTATAGGAAACGAAAACGAATAAGCGGAAGTAGGTGACTATTATGAAGCAAATAAAGAATGTCATTTACATCCACTCTCACGATAGCGGCAAGTATCTCAGCGTTTACGATAAGAGCGTTTCAACACCTGCTTTAGATGCTTTTGCTAAAGACGCCCTCATTTTCGATAATGCCTTTTGTGCATCCCCCACCTGTTCGCCAAGCCGCGCTGCCTTACTCACAGGCCGCTACCCGCACAGCAACGGTATGATTGGTTTGACTAATCGTGGCTTTAGGCTAGCGGACTACAATCAGCATCTCGTGCGGCAGCTTAATTCACGAGGTTACGAAACCGTATTGTGCGGTATCCAGCACGAACATGGACGCTATGTTAATCACGAAGCAGGTGCTGTTGCGATAGGTTACCACCTAAATCTTACAACCAACAATGAAGGTTTAAGTGAAGAAGAACTCGTCAACTGGGATTTATCCAATGCACAGGCGGTTGCTGATTGGCTCGAAGTACGTGATTCGGAAGATCCTTTTTTCCTTTCTTTCGGGCTATTTTCCACCCATCGCGAGTACCCTAGCAATGCACTTACAGGAACAGCTGAGCCAAGTAGTGCAGACGTTGTTGTGCCTGATTTTCTCTTTGATGTAACAGAGGTTCGTGAAGACTTGGCTGCACATCAAAAATCCTTAACTTACTACAACGCAGCTCTCGAAAAAGTTTTGACTGCCTTGAAGTCGAATGGATTTTTTGATGATAGCATCATCTTCATCACCAGCGACCACGGCATCGCCTTCCCCCAGGCCAAGTGCACTTTGCGGGATGCGGGTATTGGCATCCCATTGTTGATGCATGTACCTGGTTCACCGATGACGGGGCAAAGAACTGCTTCACTGATCTCCCAAGTCGATATCCTACCAACACTCTTCGACCTACTTGGTTTTGAGATTCCTTCTTATTGCCAAGGCATCAGCCAAGCACGACTTTTCATTGATGCAAACGCAGAGATTCGTCAGGAGGTTTTTGCCGAAATAAACTTCCATACTTCTTATGAACCGGCTCGTTGTATTAGAACTTCTCGTTACAAGTACATCCGTTACTTCGATGAAGAATACGATGCTTACAATCTGTCAAACATGGATCGAAGTGAATCAAAAGACTTTTACATCGAAAGTGGTTTTTACTCCGGCGAAAAGGTTTTTGAGCAATTATTTGATTTGTATGATGATCCCTACGAACTTCAAAATCTGATTGACGATTCTTCATATTTAAACGTCTTAAATGCTTTGCGAGGTCGTTTGCAAGTATGGATGGAAGAGACCGAAGATCCGCTTCTTGCAGGACCTATCCCATTCCAAGAAGAGTGGAGGGTCAACAAACCTACTGCACTGGATCCAAAATCAAAAGACCCTGAAGACTTTATTTAGGTAAATTTTGTCCTTTATTAAATTTGTTAGCTGCTACCCTTACGGGGGTGGCAGTTTCTTTATTGACAGGACTATTTAACTATGGGATTAGCTCGCAGATTACACGTAAAGCACTACAAATTTTTCGATGTTACAAAATTATGAAGCAAGGGTTTACCTACTCTTTAGTATTTCTTGAGTTTTTACTGCACTATTTTCGTTGTAACAAGTTAGCCTTTGTAGAAACGTAATTAATGTAGTAAAAGTTGCGAAATTTCAAGAAAAACCTTCATTTCAACTTTACAGATTTGTAATATCGTAAAAAATGTAGAACTCGCTCTGTCGGGGCAATCCCAAATCCCCAACTCAGCGCCGTACCCGCGCATTGCCTTTGTAAATCGACCAAATCTGCTCCTCATCCACCGGCGTCACATAGTCCGTCAGCAGCGTCGTCGCCAGCACACCCGAAGCCCAGCCGAACTGGAGGCAGCGCTCCGGTTCCCACTCTCGCAATAAACCATAGAGAAGCCCACCAACAAAAGCATCGCCCCCGCCGATGCGATCCAGCACCGGAATCTCGCGCGGCTCTTCAACATAAAAATCGGCACCGCGTTTCAACATTGCACCCCAATGGTGCACGTTGGCGCTTTCCACCTCGCGCAGAGTTGTGGCGAACACTTCGACTCCGGGGAATTCGGATTCCGCTTTGCCCAGCATCTCGCGATAAGCGGAAATCTTGGCCGACAAGTCACTTCCACCCGCTTCCGGACCCGCCAGCCCCAGCGCCAGCTGAAAGTCTTCTTCGTTACCAATCAGAATATCCGCCAAGGATGCGATCTCCCTAAAAATCGCACGCAGCTCGCTCTCACGATTCTTCCAGAACGAGGCGCGGTGATTCAGATCAAAAGAAATCTTCGTCCCCTCTTTTTTGGCAAAACGCGCAATCTCCAAACAAGCCTGTCCCGTCTCCGGGCTCATCGCCGCAAACAAACCGGACAAGTGCAGAATCTGACAGCCTTCCACCGCAAACAGGCGCTCTAAATCAAAATCCCCTGCACTGATGCTGCGCCCCACTTCGCCTGCTCTGTCGTTATAGACACGTGGCCCCCGCAGTCCATAACCACTATCGGCAAAATTAATCTGATGCCGCGCACCCCAGGGTCCGTCCTGTGTGACGTCCTTGCTCTCATAAGCGATGTTGCGCGCGCGCAGTTCCGTCCGTATAAAATGTGCAATGGGGCTATCGTCTACAAACTTAGTCAAGACTTTTGTGGAAAACCCAAGTGCGGCAGAAACGTTGAGGACATTGGTTTCGGCGCTGGTCGACTCCATTTCGAAAAGCTTGGAGCTGTGAACCGCCTGCCGTTTGAGCGGAGTCATACGCACGCCCATGCTGCTGACTGTCATTAGGGAGATTTTTGCGACTTTGCGTAATTCCATACTGCACCTCATCGGATTATTCTTAAAGATAGAATAGCACGTCAGACTGCGCGAAAGAAGCGTTGAAGGGCTACGCGGCACGGGTTATACTGCAAGAAAAACGTGGAGGTAGATATGGGAAAATTGAGACTTTTTATCGGGACCTACACTGAGCCCGTCACAGAGGCTAATGGCAATGTGCTGCAGAGTCGCGGCAAAGGGATTTACACAGCTGAACTGGACCTGGAGAGCGGCAAGTTTTCCGACCTCCGTTTGCAGGCAGAGTGTCCCAGCCCTTCATTTATTGCCTTTTCCAAAGACAAAAAGACGCTTTATGCCGCACTTGAATTGGCGCAGTTTCAGGATGAGGAAGGCGGTGGACTGGCTGCTTTTGCCATTACTGATCAGGGTCTGCAAGCGCTCAATGCGAAGCCCACACACGGCGCCCACCCCTGCCATGTGTACACCTCAGCCGTTGGACGAAGCGTCGTCGCGAGCAATTATTCCGGCGGCAATTTCATACTCTACAAACTTGCTGAGGATGGTTCACTGGGCGATGCCGCGCAGTTTGTACAGCATCAAGGCAGCAGTGTTAATCCGATTCGGCAAAAGGCTCCCTACCTTCACTCTTGTGGCATCTCCAACGACGGCCGCTACCTCTTCGCCGCCGACCTCGGCACAGACCGCCTGGTCTGTTATCGCTATGAACCGGACTCAGATCAACCCCTCCACGAGTTGCGCTCCTCCACATACCACGCCAAACCGGGCTCGGGCCCTAGGCATTTCATCTTTTCTGCGGACGGACGTTTTGTCTATCTGCTTAACGAGCTGAACCACTCGCTGGATGTTTTGGCCTATGGTGCGGAAGACGGGAGTCTGAAACTGCTGCAGTCTGTCTCAACGCTTCCCAACGACGCTGCAGGTGAAGGCAATACCTGTGCCGATCTCCATCTCAGTCCGGATGGGAGACTTTTGTACGCTTCCAATCGCGGGCACGACAGCCTGGCAGCTTATGCGGTGGATAAGTCGAGCGGTTTGTTGGAGACGCTCAGCATTCAGCATAGTGGCGGTAAGGTGCCGCGCAGTTTTCTGATTGAGCCGGCTGGTCGTTATCTTGTGGTGGCGAACCAGGAATCGGACAATTTGGTCTCCTATCTCATTGGTGACGGGGGTTCGTTGACGGAAGTAGACAGAATGGAAGTCGGGTCACCGGTTTGCGTGAAATACCTGGCTTGATCTAGTTTCGAGACTTTCGCCAGGTTAGCGCCCCTCAGGTTTAGCGGATTGGTGGATTGGCGGAAATACCGTCAAAATTTGCGCTAATCCAATCTGAGTGCTGCATTGAGCCCTCGAACAGATGAAAATGCCCATTTTTTCGGCAAAAATGACGACAATCCAAGTTGTTCACAAAAACATCTTGGATTGCCGAAAAAAATCACGGTAAAAAGCGGTAATGACTGTTCATCCAGCCTTGCTGTGATGCTTCAAATTGGATTTGCGGTATTTTTGCCAGTCTAATCGGCTAAGTGGAAAACTCCACCCCCCAAACCGCACTAAACAACAAATCACTAAGCAGCAAAGCTACTCAGGCTTATAAATCAACTCTTCCACTTCTTTTCTGGGCTGCGGCTCTTCTTTGGCCTGCAGGTCTTCAGGTAACTGCGACTTGTCGCCGTACCAGCCCACTGCGACACAAGCGATGACGCTCATATCCTCGGGAATCTTGTACAGTTCGCGCGCCTTTTTCGGGTCAAAACCACCCATACCGTGGGTAATCATGCCGCGGTGCTGGGCTTCAATGCTGAGCATCCCCCAAGCGGTACCGGCATCGAAGAGATGCCAGCGGTTCTCTTTGCCGTTGTGAGAAAAATTCATGTTACTGAGAACGAGCAGCAAGGCCGAGGCGTTCTTCGCCCAGGCTTGGTTTTTCGGGGTCAGCATCGTCAGAAATTGCTCTTTTTCTTCTGCCGTGCGGGCGACAAGAAAGCGCCAGGGTTGTTCGTTAAAACAAGATTGGGCAAAAGACGCCGCCTCCAGCAAACCGTACAACTCTTCTTCTGTAATCTCTCTACCGTCAAAAGCACGTGGCGACCAACGTTTCTCAATCTCGTCCATCATGCCGTATTTGGGGGTATGGCGCATATGTGTATCCTCCGTAATGAAAGTAATTGCTATAAAAGCTCTGCGCCTATCATACCATTTACAGCAGTGGGCTGGCTGGGTTTAGCCATTGAAAATCTGCTACTGACATCGTCTCCATGTGTAGACTAGAACGCTTTTGAGCGCTACGTGTTCTTTAGGATTCTCGGCAAAAGTAGCGAATTTATCGGCTTTAGTGACAAAACAAGCTATAAATTTATCTGTTTCAGGGCGAATTTTGCCAAAAATTTTCGCCTGCAATTGCAGAAAAAGAATTATTGGTTAAACTAAGTGATGTTTAATCGAAAAACAAAACATTACGCAATGGATTGCAATGAAGAGTAAATAGGAGAGTATATGAAACAGAAAGTTGGACGTAAAACTTACGATACAGAGAAGGCCAAAGAAGTCGGCAAACAAAGCATCGGTTACTTCGGTGACAGCTATGGCTTTGAAGAGACCCTGTACAGAGACGAGAAGAAGGAATTTTTCCTCTACTGCGTCGGTGGCGACAATTCCCAATATCCGGAAGACATGATCGTGCCGATGAATGAAGCCGACACCAAAGAGTGGTTGGTACGTGTTTGCGGAGCGGATTACGCCGAGCAGATTTTTGCCGAAGAGCCTAAGAAGGCTGTCGCTAAAGTTGCTGCTAAACCGGCCGCTAAAAAAGCGCCGGCTGCCAAAGCTGCTGCTACCAAGACCGCAGCTAAAGCTACGACCGCTAAGGCTGAGCCTGCAAAGAAAGCCGCTACTAAACCGGCTGCTAAAACCACTGCTAAAAAAGCAACGACCACCAAAACAACAAAGAAAGCTGCAAAATAAGCCAGACTGTTTTTCGTTAATCAAGAGCCTGTCTCTCGCGGACAGGCTCTTTTTGTTGAATGGAGTTTAGAGCTAGGATGACGTGGCTTTTTTGGGGGGTGATAAAGTTGTAATCGTGTGTGTTTCTTGCGATTGTCCAAATTCTGCTCCTCGATAAGCACTTTTTGCTGATATGTGGTTTCATGGACGTTTTATCCGATAGTCCAAAAGCTAACTTGGACTATCGTAAATACTGCGACTAAAAACCTCACCGAAACACAATCAAAAAATTGTGGACTAAATTCATACCGAAAAACAATCAAAGAAACCGCTTTGCATGCAAATCCTAAACCGGTAAATGCTGCAAAAGCGGCACCTCCGCCCCCAGTAAGCGCTTCGCTTCCTCCGCGTTTTGTAAATACGGTTTAATCAGACTCTTCGGTAAAACCAGCGGCATGCGGTGATGAATTGCCACCACGGAAGCATTGGCCGCTGTCGTCAGAATCACAAAGCGCCATTCCCCTTCATGTGGCAAAACCAAACCCGCCATATAAAGCATGCTCCCCTCAGGCATCTCGAAGCGATACTTATCAATCGCCCGGCCGCGGCTGTCATGGCTGTATTCCACAAAACCGGTGGCCGGAATCACACAGCGCCGCTGCCGCACCGCCTCCCGAAACGTCGGTTTCTCCGCGGCACTCTCCGCGCGTGCATTGATGAGTAACTTCTTATCAAAAGACGGAAAGCCCCAGCGCATCGGCATTGCAATAAAAGAGCCGCGCGTTTCCGTTTCAGATTCGGTCCCAGCTGAGCCATGCGAAGATGGCGTAGAAACAGCAGAAACAAGCGTACCGGCAGGGGCAGGCGAAACAGGAGGAGCCGGCAAAAGCACCGCCGCAAGATCCCCTGGCAAGACCTCACCGCTTTTGACTTCGTCTAAAGCTTCGTCACCGAATCGCTGACGGATGTAGGCACGGATACGCTCCATCTCCGGTAGCCCTTTTTCGGGTTCGACGTAATAGCGGCCACACATCTTTTGTGCCCTCCTTAGCTTACAAGTACTGGGTAAATTGTTGCATTTTGCCAAAATTTACATTATTTTGAATATCTAAATATCTGATTAGTCAAGTTTGATTTTACGACCGCTCAACTTATAATAGAGAAAAATAGTCTAGAATCACCATAAGCAGGCGGGCTTGGCCTAAACAAGCAGGGAGGAAAACATGCCTACACAATCGCAAAAACTTCTGCAAATCACATCCATCATTATGATCGTCGGCGCAGCCATCTCGGTCGTCCTGAATCTAATCGCCCTTCTGGGAGCCGCTGTGCTCATCACCATCGGCGCAGCGACGGCTTTGATCTATGTCGGCCTCATCCTGAGCATCGCCGGTACCGTCTTTCAGTTCATCGCCGGTATCCAAGGTGTGAAAAACTACATGAATCCGCCGATGGCACCGAAGCTCTTCAACTACGGTCTCATCTGTTTGGCACTCGCGATCGCGGGCCAAGTACTCAGCATTGCCGGTGGTAGTACCTTCAACGTTTTGGGTTTCTTGATTGGTTTGATTTTGCCCGGGCTCTACACCTACGCTGCTTTCAACATCAAAAGCGGCAAAGCCTAAGTATAGGCATTGTTCCACGGGATAGCGCGGCTCGTTCGCCTTTCCCTCATTTCATTGGCAAAACACAGGGGCTGTCTTTCCGGACAGCCCTTTTTTATCGTTCAAAATCCCTACTTAAAGTCATGCGGCGAGATGAGCCAGAGCAGCGGTTTTTCCATTTTGTCCGGTTTGCGATAATCAACAAGCGCGGCTGCCCCTTTACGAAACGAAACATCCTTCATGCAGAGCTCCGAAACCCAAATGCTGCACATCGGGTCGTGTCCCACCAAAAAGATGAGCTCGCATTCTGTTTGCCGGGCTTTTTTCAGTGCGGCGGCCAGCGAATAGTTCGTCAACTCCATGGCCTCCTCAACAGGCTCAAGATCGAAGTGATCAGCCAGCAATTGTGCGGTTTGCAAAGCGCGCAGCTTGGGACTGCTTAAAACGGCTTTGGACATCGCGTCAAAATCTTCAAAACTCTCACGCAGCAGGCTCTCCATGTGCGGATAATAGCGGATGAGTATATCTCTTCCTTCCGGCGTGAGTTCGCGGTGAAAGTCGTCGCGACCGTACTCGGCCTTCCCGTGTCTGACAAAAACTAAATACATGCTTGCTCTGTGCTCCTTTTGCCTTATGTTTTCTGCGGATATTGGTCTTGGATTCGTCTATGGGTTTATGTGCTTTTGGGTCTTGGTTATGGGGCTGCTTTTGCCGCGATTTTTGGCAAAAAACTCGCCTCCCTAAGTATACCTTGTGTGGCATGATTTACGAAAATTTGCTGACAAATGAGGAGATTTAGGAATTTTTCTAGCAACTGTGCAATTCACTCTTTTATATGCTTTAGGAAGCGAGGATGAGAAGAGGTCTGTAGACCCGTTTAGATAAGCATATATCACTGCTTCATTTTATGCGTATTTACGCGTATAATAAAGGGAAATAATTATTAATGACAGCAAAGGAATTAATTAAAATTCTAAAAAAGAATGGATTTGTTGAACTCAGGCAAGAAGGTTCACATAAATTTTTAGAAAATAGAAAATCCAATAAGAGGACAACTGTACCTATGCATAAAAAAGATCTCCCGGCAGGTTTACTCAATGCCATATTGAGGCAGGCTGGACTCAAGTAAGTTTCAAGAAAGGAATTAACATGTTTGTCGCTTACCCTGCTACATTTAACAAGGAACGCGGAGCAGAAGGATTTTCGGTTTTTTTCCCTGATTTAGAAGGTTGCTTCACATATGGTGATACGGTCACAGATGCGCTAGAAAAAGCACAAGAGGCACTCGGTCTTTACCTCTATGATTTGTACCTAAATGGAACGCTCCCATCTCCTTCTCATTTAGCAAAAATAAAACCTGGCAATGACTCGGAAAATGATTTTATTCTAGAAAAAAGTTTTGTAACCTTGGTTTATGTTGATATGGAAAAGTTTTGCTCAGATTATGACAATAAAACCGTGAGAAAAAATCTAACTATACCTGCCTGGCTTAACACAAAAGCTGAAGCTGCAGGGATTAACTTTTCACAGACTTTACAGGAAGCGCTAAAAAGAAAAATCGGTTGATTGGAGAAAATCATGTACGAGTCGTACTTTGACGGAGGCTTATCCCAGTTGGTGGGTTATAGGATACTGGGATTTTTAGTGACTGTCCTGACTTTAGGCATTTGCTTTCCTTGGGCTTTTTGCATGATTTATCGTTGGGAGGCAAAACACACCGTCATCAACGGCATGCGTCTGCGTTTCGATGGTACGGCAATGCAGCTGTTTGGAAACTGGATCAAGTGGTTACTACTGACCTTCATCACCCTTGGCATCTACGGTTTCTGGCTTGGAATCAAATTGAAAAAATGGCAGGTCAAGCATACGCATGTGGCTTGAATGGCTTCGAATCCCTCCTTCTCCGCCCAACTCGAATCCCCACACGAAGATCTAAGGTAAAGAAAAAAGGACACCACTTTTGGCGTCCTTTATCTTTGGCGGAGAAGGAGGGATTCGAACCCTCGCACGCTTTCACGCCTAACGATTTAGCAAACCGTCCCCTTCGGCCCCTTGGGTACTTCTCCGTAGTTGAAAGTTTGGCATATGAAAGATGCTTTGATATCTTACAATGCGTGAAAAAAACTGTCAAATGATTTGAGAGGTTGGGAGGGTTTTGCCACACTTAATATGGAAATGACTTTAACCATTGTTGTATGGTATTACCATCGGCTCCCACTCGCTCATCTTCTTCCTCAACTGATTGTGGGTATAGCAGTAATAAAAGAGCGCCTCCACCTCCTCGATTTCGTCTGGCTCAAAATCCTGCCAAAAATTCTTACATGACCACAGTTCATCCTCCCGGCGGGCAAACTGGTACTCGCAGGAAATCATCCCATCGTCGAAAATACCCGCTTGCAGCAAACTCGCGTGGTACTCACTTTCGTCTTCCGCTTCGAAATGCATGATAATCCAGCGCATATCCTCGGGCGAGCCTTCAGCCATCCACTCCAAGGCTTCGCGCAAGTCGTCGATCGTGCCCAAATCCAGTTGCTCAAATCTTTGAGGAGTGCAACGTTCCAGTCCATGAGAAAAATCCTCTTCTTCTAAGTTAAAAGTTGTAGCTCTATCCCAATTCTTCTTGGGAATAGCGGCAAAAAATTCCCGATTATCCAAGTGCTTTCCCTCCCTTTCACTCTCATCCTTCGCAAGCAGCAACAGCTTATGCACTTCTCCCATTATAATGGCAAGACCCTCCCATGTCGGGCGTAACATGACAAAAAGGAGCGCCCCTTGCGAGACACTCCTCTAAAAACTAGTTTGACGTTGCTCAATGTTGTCTTAAAAAATGCTGCACGTCGGTCTTCTTGAATCCCTTACTCCTTTGATGCCTTACCCTTCAACAATGATGCTCATTCTATGTTGTATTGTCTCTGTTGATATCTAAGTTGCTTAGTGCAATGCTGTCTTAACTCTGATACTATAACACTGTTGTTATTCAAAGGTGTTTTGACTTTTGTTTACTCGCTGTTTTGACTAGGGTGATGGGGATTCTTTTGCCAATGATTGCTTATTTCGCTGCGGCTGCGTAGCGTTCTGCGACGACATCCCAGTTCACTACTTCCCACCAAGCTTTGAGGTAATCGGGACGGCGGTTCTGATATTTCAGATAATAGGCATGCTCCCAAACGTCGTTTCCGAGCAGGACGGTCTGTCCTTTTGAAATCGGTGAATCCTGGTTCGGGGTACTGGTCACTTTCAGCTCACCCTTGTCGAGTACGAGCCAAGCCCAGCCTGATCCGAATTGTCCGGCACCTGCTTTTTCAAATTTGTCTTTGAAATCGGCCAGGTTGCCAAATGCTTCATCGATGGCTTTTGCCAAGTCACCCTGGGGTTCTTTGGCGCCGCCGGGTTTCATACTTTCCCAGAACAGTGTGTGGTTGTAATGTCCACCGCCGTTATTGCGTACGGCGTTGCGCTTGTCCTCGGGTACTTGGTCCAAATCGGCCAAGAGTTCTTCAATGCTCTCTGCTTTGACGTCGGTATCTTCCAGGGCTTTGTTCAGATTATTGACATAAGCCTGATGATGTTTGCCGTGATGCAGTTTCATGGTCTCTTCGTCGATGGTCGGTTCTAATGCGTTGTGTGCGTAGCCTAGTTCTTTAAGTTCGTATTTCATATTTAACTCCTTTTATGTGGTGCTATTGCACCTTGGTCGAGTGTCTTGTCGTTTGATCCGTTGAGGAATCATGCCCGACCTCTATTTGTACTGAAAGCTGGCGTTTGGTGTTTTCCGTCTGTAGCCTTGGTAGCTGTTGTTTTGCTTTGTGCTTTCAGTTAGCTTCAACTAACTATAATTTATCATGCATCGAGTTAGCTGTCAACAACTCATGTGAAATCAGTGTGAAATTTTTGCGAAAGATTGCAAAAGGTAGCCGGTGTCGGTTTGCGATAAAAATGTCCTTCATCCAATGAGCAAGCTGAATCTGACAGCCGATTGCGGAGCTGCAGAATTTTGGGTAGTGTTGATGTCACGCAAACAACGCGACCGATTATGTCATAACCATCTGATACTACAGAATTTACGATTCTGCGAGTCTAAGCACCTCAGAAAGTGATTTTGTTGTGATATCTCCTCAATCCAACTACACAATTTACGAACTTACAAACGCTCATTTGTAAGAACGAAAATACTGCAGTGAAAACACTTAAAGCATTAAACTTTACTGCCTATCTGGAGCAGTAAACTTGCAAAATCATAAATTCTGTAAGTCAAACCCATCTCTCAAGTGAGGTGTCGCCGACACACAGGCAAAGTGACCGATGATATGAGTCTTACTACGACTCTAAATTCAGCCATCATCTCCTACTCCTGCACCGGTGTCACCCTTATCAGCATGTCATTGCCGCCATTGTCGGTGCTTAGGTACAGATTCCCATCCTGCCCTAAAACGGCTGCTCTAAGGCGCCCGAATTCCCCTTCAAACAAAATTTCTGAAAAACCGGCATCTTCAGAAGCTACACCGATGATGCGCAGTTGGCGATCCTTCAAAACGCTGACCGCTAACATGTTTTCATAAGTGCCCCACTGAGGACCGCGCAGAAAGCTGATACCCGAAATTGCGATGGTACGTTCGCCCGAGGACCACAGTGCATCCACAGCCTCCGGGAACTTTTCTTTGTCGGTCATGGGCACGGACTCGATATAGGGAGCGATGGGGTCCCAGCCAAAGTTCCCCGGCAAAAGCGGATTGATTTCGTCGTCGACATTGGACCCGTGCTCTGCACTAAATCCGAAGTTGCCGTCGACTGGTAAGTCGAATAAGGCCAGGCCTTGCGTGTTCCGGTGGCCGTAGCTAAAGATGCGAGGATCGAAAGGAGCGCTGAGATTGCCCGGCCAGGGCTCACCAGAGCGAGAAACGCGGAGGATTTTGCCCGCTAAACTTTGGGGATTTTGGGGATTGTCCGAATTTGCGGCATCGCCGGTACCGATCCACAGCGCGCCGTCAGCGCCCATTTCCAGCTGCGTTCCAGAATGGCGTCCGCTGCTGTTGGCGGAAATCCCTCCGACGAGCTCAAAAGGCTCACTGAGTTCGAATGACTCAGTCAGCGCATAGCGCATCACTTTGACGACATCGCTGCCGCCCGCGTTGGAGTTATAGGCGAGATAAATATAAGGTTCATTCGGATAGTCGAAGTCGAGTGCCATCCCGGTCAAACCACCTTCTCCACGAGCGACAACTTCGTCCATTTCTGCAAGAAGCTGTAGCTGACCGTCTTTTAAGAGGGATACCCTGCCGGCGCGTTCGGTGAAGATCAGGCTCCCGTCCGGTAGTTGGGCGAGGTCCCAAGGATGATCCAGGCCTTCTACAAGCACTTCCGCTTTCAGTACAGGTGTGAAATCAGCCTGCGTCTCGGACGGAGTCGTCGTAGCTTCGCTTGCAGCCGAAGTTGTTGCGCTTTCACTCTCGGGGCCAGGAGCAGCTGTACTTGCTACGCCGCTCGTCGCACTGGAGCCAACTGTCGTCAGGCTAACTGTGGCAGTCGCTTTATTGTCGCTCAGCGTATTACCGCTTCCGCAAGCGGCATTGAGCAAGATGGCGCTGACTATAATAAGAATTAATATATAACTTTTTAACGTTTTCATCCGGCTTTCCTCCTTCGTTGAGCTAACAAGTTGATTGATACGTGCCAGTGAAGCCAATTCCACAAAATCACTGCTGGGCGCTATACTGGCAGGGGCGAGTTTTTTGCCAAAATGCTTTTACTCACAATTTTTCACGCTTGTGACACGGTGTGTAACGGAGAAGTACTTATAATTATAACGTTATCAACTTGGAGGTTGGCTATGTTAAAACGAATTCTTTGCTTCGGCGATTCCAATACCTGGGGCGCCAACCCGCGCGGACCCGGACGACTGGATGAAAATACCCGTTGGACTGCACTGCTTCAAGAAAAACTGGGCTCTTCCTATCGCATCATTGAAGAAGGGCAAAACGGTCGTACCTGCGAAATGGACGATCCTGTCGAAGGCGAAAAAAGCGGCATCGACTACTTATACCCCTGCATCGAATCGCAGCTCCCGCTCGATTTGTTCATCGTCATGCTGGGCACAAATGACATGAAAGTGCGTTTCGGGCGCAGTGCCGAGGAAATCAGCGCAGGGCTCGAGCGCGTCGTCATGAAGGCGCAGAAGTGCTTGGATGAGCACGATTCATCTGCGAGGATCTTAGTGCTCTCACCGATTGAGCTACACGAAAACATGCGCAGTGCGGATTTCTCCGAGATGTTTGGTGGCGAAGCCGGCATCGCGAAATCCAAGCAACTCGCCGCGTACTATCAGAAAATCGCGGAGCGCCACGGGTGTTACTTTTTAGATATGGCAAAAGTCGCGCAGGCCAGCCCAGTCGATGCCCTCCACCTCGATGCCGAAGGGCACGCGCAAATCGCGGCGGCTTTAGAACCGAAGATCCGCGCCATTCTAGCAGATAAAGCTGATTAAAACTGACAAAACTGTCGTTTAAGAGTAGACTGTTACGCGTCCCATCACGGACGCATAAGGAGACTTTACATGAAACATTACAAAAAATTATTTGGCCTCATGTTGGCTACTGCCTTGCCTTTACTAAGTGTTATGGCCTGTGCCAACACAGCAACTACCGCGACTACGGTTGCGACCACGAGCGCTGCTTCCAGCTCAACGGTTGCCGCTACCACCGATGAACATGGCCATGATCACGAACACGATACTACGTCTGAGACAAATGTAGACGAAGCGACTGACCCCTCGTCTACTGGTTTAAACACCATTGCCAACCCTGAAATCGCGCCTTTCGATTACAGTGAAGGCATCGACGCTCAGGGGATGTGGCAGGGCATCACAGCCAAAGACTACGTGACTTTGCCTGATTACAAAAATATCTCTATTCCGCCCACCGTACACGAGATTGGTGATGAGGCAGTGCAGAGTCAAATGGATTTGCTTTTGCAACAATTCACCACTTCCAAACAAGTCACGGATCGTGCCATTGTCGACGGTGACACCGTCAACATTGACTACGTTGGTAGTGTGGACGGCAAAGAGTTCGAAGGTGGTAGCACCGGGGGTAGCGGTACCGACGTCACGATTGGTGTGACCCAGTACATCGACGACTTTCTGGAGCAGCTAATTGGTCACAAACCCGGGGAATCTTTCGACATCAAGGTGACCTTCCCTGAAGACTACGGTGTGGAGGATCTGAATGGTAAGGAGGCGACTTTTGCCATTACGGTGAATCACATCTCGGAGCAAGTCAAACCTGAATTAGACGACGCCTTTGTGCAGACCAATTTCTCAACTTACGGTTGGAAGACTGTTGAGGATATGAAGAATCAGATTAAAAGCGATTTGCAAAAGCAAGCCATCTTCTCCTTTGTTCAGGAATACCTCGTCAACAATACCGAGGTTAAGGAGATCCCCACTCTGCTTACGGATTATCAGGAAAACTCCATGCTTTCTTACTACCAAAACCAAGCGACTGCTTATGGCATGACTTTTGAGCAGCTACTGCCCATGGTGGAAGGTGTCACCAGCAAAGAAGATTTGATCACGAAATACGTGGAGCGCAATACGCAAGCGGCCACCTTCAACCTGGCCATTCAGGCAGTGGCGGAAGACGCCGATTTAAGTGTGAACGATGAGGACTTAGCCGCCTATTTCAAAAATGAAATGAAGGTCGACGACCACTCATCGTATGAAACCCAATACGGCAAACCCTACTTGATGCAGGTCACATTGATCCAGAAGGTCATGAATTATTTGATAGAGAACGCCAAATTGGCTTAATTGTCGGCCCGATATGGCTGATAAATGTAAAGCAATAACAAACGGAGGACTGAGATGAAAACGAAAGTGTTGAGTCGGATAATGGTACTGACCTTAGTCTTGAGTCTTTTACTAGGCGCTTGCACTTCTACCCGCCTTGCCGATGATTTCGATCAGGCAGCAGTTGAAGCGCGGGCAGAGGAGATCATCACGCTTTTGAATGCCAGAGACACGGAAGCCCTGCGGGAGCAATGCACGGTTTTGATGCGAGACGCTTTGACAGATGATGTCATGGCCAAGGTTTATAAAACTTTAGACGAGGGCGGGGCTTTTGAGAAGATAGAGAGCCTAAAAGTAAGCGGATCAAAAGACAAGGACAGCGGTGAAGAATTCGCTGTCATCAGTGCCAAAGCCAAATACGAGATTCGCAGCTTCACTTTTACGATTTCACTGACCAAGCAGGACAAAGTGGCCGGTTTGTACGTGCGTTAATACGTCGCGCTGCCTGGGCGGCGGCGACTCCGAATGATTTTGGCAAAAATGACGGCTGAGCGGGATTTCTCTCAGATTATTCGCCCAACACTTATTCAAAGCTGCCTTTTTTCGTCAAAAATGACGGCTGTGCGGCTATTCATTAGAATTTGCTAATGCACAGCCGCTAAAATTGTCGAAAAAATACCTTTGGAAGGATAAAACATCCGCTTTATTAGAACCTTCTAATGCACATCCGTAAAAATTGCCAAAATCCAAGTTGAAACCTCGAAACCCAAAACCCAAAACCCAAAACCCAGAACCCTAATCCTAACACGCGTACGCCTAATCCTCACCGTCATGTCGCGCGGAATCCACAGCCAGCACGATGCCCAGAACAATCAGTTCGTGCTCGGGATTCGCATAATCCAAGCGATAGGAGTCACCCCAGCTAAACCATTTTTTGGAGATGCTGCCGACGACACCCTCCGCGCTGTTAATCACATACTCGTGGTCAAAAAAATCCCCTTCCAGATTCCAATTAAGACCATAGATTTCGAAATATGGCTTAAAGAGACTGAAACGAGCGTGGACCTGACAAACCGCGACTCCATCGATGTAAAGGTCATAGCGCGGCATCATGGATAAGAAAACCTGTTGCAAGCGCAAGCGTTCTTGGCCTTGCATGTCGTAGATGCTGAGGTTTTTGCCCAGACTGAGCAGCTTGCCTTCCGTGTAATAACGGTCGGCACCCGCCTCGTCTTTGATGTAAAAGCGCTGTCGCCAACTAAACAGAGCCTCTTTGATGTAAAGCGCCATAAGCCTTGTCCTTTCGCTAATGCTATACTTATTACAAACTCTACTTTAGCATGTGCGGAGGATATGAGGATGAATTTTGTGCAAGTTTTCACCTACCTGCTGAGCTTACCTGTCAGTGGTGAGCAGACGGATATTTTGCCTTATGTCATCGGGGGCGGGCTGTTGCTTGGCGCGATTCTGTTGATTGTGCTGAAAAATCGCCGTAAGAATAATGACGAACATGACGATCAAAGCGATCTGAAATGATAAGGTTTTAGTGGCAAAATGCGCATCGCCGGTCTCCAAAAGCTTTCCCTGCTCGACTACCCCGGTCTGACTGCCTGTACGCTCTTTACGCCGGGCTGTAATTTGCGTTGTCCCTTTTGCCATAATGCGGCGCTGGTGCTTAAGCCGGGGGAAACAGAAGATATCGCTGAGGAGGAGTTTTTTGCCTTCTTAAAAAAACGTCAAGGCTTGCTGGACGGGGTCTGCATCAGTGGCGGCGAACCGCTGTTACAGCTGGGTTTGGACCGTTTCATCATGCGCATCAAAGCGTTGGGCTATAAAGTTAAACTTGATACCAACGGCAGTTTTCCCGCAGAGCTGCGCAGACTGGTCGCTGCCGGGCTGCTCGATTATGTCGCGATGGACGTCAAAAACACCCTGCCGCGCTATCCGGAAACCATCGGTTTAGCGAACTTCGATGTCACTCCCATTCGCGAGTCCATCATTTTTCTCTTGGAGCATCCTCTCCCCTATGAATTTCGCACGACGGTGGTCAAGAATTTCCATGGGGAAGCCGAACTCTTGGAGCTTGCTGTGCTTCTAAAAGAAGCTCCACTCTATGCCCTGCAGAGCTACAAGGATTCCGGCGATATTTTACAGTATCGTCAGCCGGAGACTGAGGCACGAGGCCAAAGCTTAGAGGCTTATTCGGAGGCTGAAATGCGCGCTCTTTTTGACCGAGTTAAGGCGCTGCATCCCCAAGCCGTGCTTAGGGCTTGAAATCGGAGGTAAATATCTCCATGGCAAAAAACGTGCTTTAGCTACTTCTTTGCTGTGATTTCTAAAATTTTTAATCCTTTATTTGAATTAGCATTTCGGTCGATTTGTCTGCACACAACTTTTCGATTCCTTGATTGCTTACGTAAAACAGTATTGCATTTAAAGCCAGCGCTTCTAGACGTTAATTGATTCGCTAATCTGACTGTATCACTTCCATTTTGCACTAAACCAATGCTTTTATAATAAGCCACTCTTTCATCTAAGCTCATGCTATGCAGTTTTTTTTGAACAGAATTTACTATCTCATTTTTCATTTTCTCAAATTTATCCTGGTTCATTTTCGCACCTTGATTTCTATAATGCTTTGTATCCAGTCGTTATCTCTGACACAGATTTCTCGCCGTTTCCGCCGCTCATCTAATAACGTGGATATTTTTCTTCTGCCAACACTAAAGCTGGCAGCCATTACGCTTATTTCGGGATGACTCTGCCAAATCAAATTCATCATATGGCATTGATTCATTTCTGAAGATGAGAAAACTCGTTTTTCGAAGTAATGATCTGACGCTGCCATTTGTAGTAAAACTCGTTTAGCTTCCCTCAGAATCTCCAAGCCTTCTTTTGTATCAAAATCGATGTATGCTGTCTCTTCTACCACAATTATACAATGTAAAACCGTTTCAGAACCTGATTCACCATCATAATTCCAGTCAAGCGCATCTTCATACTTTTCATAGAAATAAATGCCATCTCCCAGCCAATGCTTTTCGCCGATTGATTTCTTAAAAGATGCCTCACGGATAATATTCTTAGCAGCAACTTTATTTGTGCCATGATATCCTGTTAGGTACATTTTAGCCTCCATCAAATTAGTTCGCAAATAAGCATAATTATATCACCCTACTTCTGCTGTTGCATAAGCTTGGCAAAACACGATAAATTTCCGATAAATATTTCTCTTTTTTACAGCCTTTACAATCTTGTCATGACATTCAGTCAGCTTAATCCTGAGGCTTATTCTCTCAGTTTTGGGGCTTTCTGCGCGGCTTGTGTTTTGGGTGAATTTTGCCAGTAATATCTATATCTTGTGTATTGTAAGAAAACTGCAACACAATATGCAGTTTTTTCGCTTGCTTTGCCATGGGCAATATGTTTTACTAGGAATCACCGATTTAACAAATTGAGAATGCCAAAAAAGGGGAAAGACCATGTTCCAAGTTACCAAGCGCAACGGCGCAACAGAAGCCTTCAACCTCACGAAAATCAGTGATGCCATCAAGAAGGCCTTTGACGCACAGGAGAAGCAATATCACGACAGCATTATCGATCTCTTAGCCCTGAAAGTCACCGCAGATTTTGAGCCTAAGATTAAGGATAATCAGATCGAAGTAGAAGATATTCAGGACAGCGTAGAAAACGTGCTGGTCCAATGTGGTTATGCCGATGTGGCAAAAGCCTACATCCTCTACCGCCGTCAGCGCGAAAAACTGCGCAGCATGAAATCCACCATCCTCGACTATAAAGAAATCGTCGACAGCTACGTCAAAGTGACGGACTGGCGCGTCAAAGAGAACTCCACCGTTACCTATTCCGTGGGGGGTTTGATTCTCTCCAACTCCGGTGCCATCACGGCCAACTACTGGCTTTCCGAAATCTACGACGACGAGATTGCTCAGGCCCACCGCAATGCCGATATCCACATCCATGACCTCTCCATGCTGACCGGTTATTGTGCCGGCTGGTCCTTAAAACAGTTGATTCAAGAGGGTCTGGGCGGCATCCCCGGAAAAATCACTTCCGCACCGGCCAAGCACCTCTCCTCCCTCTGCAACCAGATGGTCAACTTCCTCGGCATCATGCAAAACGAATGGGCAGGCGCTCAGGCCTTCTCCTCTTTTGACACCTATCTGGCACCTTTTGTTAAAGCGGACAATCTCAGTTATAAAGAAGTGAAACAGAGCATCGAGTCCTTTATCTTCGGCGTGAACACCCCTTCACGTTGGGGCACACAGGCACCTTTCTCCAACATCACCCTCGATTGGACCGTTCCCGCCGACCTGGCTGACTTGCCCTGTATCGTTGGTGGCAAGGAGCAGGACTTTTTCTATAAAGATTGCAAAAAAGAGATGGACATGATCAACCGTGCTTTCATCGAAATCATGATTGAAGGTGACGCGGAAGGCCGTGGCTTCCAGTACCCCATCCCCACCTACTCCATCACCAAAGACTTCGACTGGTCCGAAACTGAGAACAACAAGTTGCTCTTCGAAATGACGGCCAAATACGGCACCCCGTATTTCTCCAACTACATCAACTCCGACATGGAGCCCTCAGACGTGCGCAGCATGTGCTGCCGCCTGCGCCTCGACCTGCGCGAATTGCGCCGCAAATCCGGCGGTTTCTTCGGTAGCGGTGAGAGCACCGGTTCCGTGGGCGTCGTCACCATCAATATGCCCCGCATCGCTTACCTGGCCAAGAGCAAAGACGATTTCTACAAACGCCTCAATCACATCATGGACGTCTCCGCCCGTTCACTGGACATCAAGCGCAAAATCATCACCCGCCTGCTCGACGAAGGCCTCTATCCCTACACCAAACGCTACCTGGGCACCTTTGAGAACCACTTCTCCACCATCGGTCTGATTGGCTTGAACGAAGTCGGCCTGAACGCCAACTGGCTGGGTCAGGACATGAGCCACGAAGCCACCATCGCCTTCAGCAAAGACGTTTTGAACCACATGCGCGAGCGCCTCTCCATGTACCAGGAGCACTACGGTTCGCTCTACAACTTGGAAGCCACTCCGGCGGAGTCCACCACTTATCGTTTGGCAAAACACGACGTCAAACGTTACCCCGGCATCAAAACCGCTTCAGCACCCGGCGAGACCCCTTACTACACCAACAGCTCCCATCTGCCGGTCAGCTATACTGAGGATATTTTTGCCGCCTTGGACATCCAGGACCAGCTCCAAACGCTCTACACCTCCGGCACTGTTTTCCATGCCTTCCTTGGCGAAAAACTGCCTGACTGGAAAGCCGCGGCAACCCTAATCCGGAAGATTGCGGAAAACTACAAGCTGCCCTACTACACCATGTCGCCGACCTACTCCATCTGTGCCAACCACGGTTACATCACCGGCGAAGAGTTCAGCTGCCCGCAGTGTGGCGAGAAGACGGAAGTTTACAGCCGTATCACCGGTTACTATCGTCCGATCCAAAACTGGAACGATGGCAAAACACAGGAGTACAAAGAGCGTAAAGAATACACCGAAGCCGCTTCGAAAAAGCATGCGATGCCCGCTGCTTCCGGCAAAGTCGACAAGCGCATTCCCGAGATCGAGCTGGCAGAAATGGACGTGGCTGAAAGCTTCACCGTTGAAGACATTCATCTGGCCAACGCCTCTTACGCCGAAAATGCGCAACGTCTGCTCTTCACGACCAAGACCTGCCCGAATTGCACGCTGGCCGGCAATATGCTGAACAAAGCGGACATCAGCTATGACAGCATCGATGCTGAAGAACAAGCGCAACTGAGCAAACGCTTCAAAATCACGCAGGCACCCACCTTGGTGGTCACGGACCGCAAAGGCAATAGCGAGCTTTTTGCCGGTGCGGCGGCTGTCAAGCGTTACATCGACAGCCTGCACGTTACAGTCGGATAAATGAAGCCTAGTTGCTAGAAACCACAGAAAAGGATGTCTCAGAAATGAGGCGTCCTTTATATTTGGGGTTTTAGCTAGGAGCGACGCTACTTCTGATACGTCGCGTGGGTCGCGGTATTTAGCTGGCTGCGACACCGCTTGGAGACTATCACCGACTCGCGAGGCTAGGCGACACCGCTCAAAATCTGGCAAAAATTGCGGCTGTGCGGGATTTCACTCTGATTTGCAGATCATCGTACTGTCAGAGAAGCCTTTTCCCGGCAGTTTTGACGACTGTGCGGGGAAGCATTAGAAAACGCTAATACACACCCGTCATTTTTGCCGAAAAACATGAGTTTTGAGAGCTGCAAGCGCTCATTCATTAGAGTCTTCTAATGCACAGCCGGAAATTTTGCCAAATATTTATCGCCTGGATGAATTTTGACCAATAAAACACAGCAAATTCCGCCCCCGCCCATCACCAGGCTTAAAAAGGCTGCCTTCCTTAGCAGAAGACAGCCTTTTCAAATGATCGATAATCAGATCGTGCTACAAAGAATGAGCCCCTCTTACAGTCTGCCGATGGTGAAATCAAAGCTCGCGGGGTTGACCAGTGTATCCAAAACGGGGCAGGTGCGCTCGACGAAATGGACAAATTCTTCCAGTTCCTCATCCGTATTGTCCGCGTCAAAATAGAAGTGCGTGGTGATTTCGCTGAAACCAATCTTGGCATCAGGGTTTGCGCCCATAAAGCCATCCGGATCGAGCACGCCTTCACAGACCACTTTGATATCTTTCAGTTTGATGCGATATTTTCTGGCAAAAGACTTCACCACAATCGCCTTACAGCCGCCCAATGCGGACAAAAGAGCCTCTACCGGGTTCATACCGATGTTGGTGCCGCCGAGCTCTTTCGGCTCATCGAGAATAAATGAAAACTCGCGGGCGGTGCACTCCATTTGCAAGCCCTCGGGTAACGCTTTGACTTCAGCTTTGAATGTTTGTTTTGCCATGATGTCCTCCTAAAAATGTCTTTTTCAAAATAGCTTAATTATTTGCTATTTTTATATTGATTAAAATGATTATAGACTTTCTTGCTGATTATTTCAACGTTGATAGATAATCATTCATGGGCAAAACAAACGCAAGTCCGCCGGTATCTGCCCGACGGACTTTCATGCAAAAATTCCTAATTCAGATGGTTTACATCTTGATCAAATCATAAGTCCTGCTGCCCAGGCCGATTTTTTCTGCGTGTTCCAAGCAGGAACGCCACTCCGATTCAGGTGTGGAGTTGAGGAAATTGTCACCCAAATCCAGGAAGTCAGACTTCTGCAAATTGTCGTAGAGCTGACTGCCCGGCAGGGGCTCCGACTTCAGGCAGGCGTCAACACAGGCCTGTTCCAATGCCAGAGGGTCGAAGGAGGCAAACATGCCTACATCCGGCAAAATAGGCGCATCGTTTTCGGCGTGGCAGTCACAGTTCGGTGAAATGTCCATCACCAGTGAAACGTGAAACTGCGGTCTGCCGTCCACCACCGCCTTGGCGTATTCCGCCATTTTCTTGTTGAGGATGTCGTTGGCGTTGCTGTCGGGATAATAGATGGCATCAAAGTTACAGGAGCCCAGGCAACGGCCGCAGCCGACACAGTTCTCCGTGATGACGCTCATTTTTTTACGTTCCGGATTAAAATGCAGCGCGTTGTTGGCACACTCCTTCAGGCAGCGTTTGCAACCCGTGCAGAGCGCTTCGTCGATGTTGGTTTTGCCGTTGCTATGTTGCTCTTTCTTGCCTGCTCGCGAACCGCAACCCATGCCGATGTTTTTGATGCAGCCGCCAAAGCCCGTCAGCTCGTGGCCTTTGAAATGCGATAGGCTGATAAAAATGTCCGCGTCCATGATGGCGCGGCCGATTTTGGCCTCCTTGACGTACTCGCCGCCTTCAACCGCTACGGCAACGTCGTCTGTGCCTTTGAGGCCATCGCCGATAAGAATGGGGCAGGCGACGGATAAGGGTGAGAAACCGTTTTGCCAGGCGCATTCCAAATGCTCTAACGCGTTTTTGCGGAAGCCGGGGTACATCGTGTTACAGTCGGTCAGAAAGGGCTTGCCACCCAGGCTTTTGACCACGTCCACCACGGCTCGCGCGTAGTTGGGGCGCAAAAAACTGAGGTTGCCCAACTCGCCGAAATGCATCTTTATAGCCACAAACTTGCCCGCAAAATCAATATCCGTGATGCCGGCTTTTTTGATGAGTTTCTGTAATTTGATCGGCAAACCGTCGCCGTAGGCAACGGTGCGGAAATCGGTGAAATAGACTTTTGCCCGCTCCATGAAAACGTTCCTCCGAAGTACTGCTCAAAGATCTCGAATCTAGCCGGTTGTCGTTACCGTCGTGGTCTCCGGTTTAATCGTGATGCTCTGCAGCACTTTCTCGTAGTCCTCGCTGTTTTTATCATACTCGTCCTGGTTTTCCCAAACCGAAATCAGGTAAATACGTTCGCCGACTTTGGCATAGCCATCCAGCTGTCTGATCTTACTGTATTGCGCGTTGGAGTAGGTATAATCGGCAAACTGGACCTTCTGCCCGTTCAACGTTAAGTCTTTAATTCCATTCATGGTCAGGGCAAGCGCACTGTCTTTTGAAAGATTGTAGAGGTAGCCTTGCAAAATCAACTCTTGGTCAAGATAGTTTTCCTGTTCTGCTGTCAGCGTCTCGCCCTTAATAATTGGGGTAATCTGCTCAATTTCGCGATCTGTCAGATAAAAGGACTTCATCTCTTCAATGGCCGTATTGAGCTGATCCGGCTTATTCGCATACTCATTGATATAGTCTTTGAGCTCCTGCAAGGTCTGCTGCGGGTAAACTTCCTCGACAATGAGGTAGCCTTCTCTTCCGCTGTCCTTACCGAGAGCCATTTTGATGTCGGTCACATCGACATCACTGGTGTCATAGAGCTCACCCAGCTCCTTCTCACCCACAATCAGCTGCCAGCTTGAAGAAGCGACGGCAGAGACCCCATCCGAGCCATTGATGGTTTTTTCGGTCATGCCGCCACAGGAGGCCGCAATCGTAGCAATGGCAAAAGCCACGCCAAACGCCAATATTTTGCCAAACATCTTTTTCATTTCATTTCTCCTATCAAAATTTCTCTTGAAATATCAATATTATTCACATAGCTAATTGTTATTATTATAGCTTAAAATAGATGTATGAAAATTATGCTCAATGAACGGAGTGAAGTTAATATGGATTCATTAATAAAACTTATCTGGGGTGCCGCGGTCTTTGTACTCTTGTTTGCAGGCTTGCTGGCCTGCTCTGATAGTAGCAAAAATACAGTCGCGGAAAGCGCTGCGGCTGGGGCCGGGGATACTGCCACCACCGTGGTGGAATCAATCAGCATCTTCTCATCGCGCAGTAGTGCGGGAGGCTATCAGAAGCTCTCCGCCGCCGAAGCACAGGCGCGCATGGATAGCGGTGATCCCATCGTCATCGTTGATGTACGTACACCGGAGGAATATGCAGAAGGCTATATCACCGGCGCCATCAACCTGCCTCTGGACCAAATCGGACACGAGGCAGCCAAAGTTTTACCCGACAAAGATGCAGAGATTCTCGTCTATTGCCGTTCGGGTAACCGCAGTCAGACCGCTTCTCAGATTCTGGTCGGTCTGGGCTATAGCAAAATCTACGATTTCGGTGGCATCATCGACTGGACCGGTTCAACCGAAAAGCCTTAAAACGACGTTCTGACTTACTGCTGCTTCGGTTGTGGTCTCCTTTTTCGGGTGCACTCTCGTTTGCTTCGGCTGCGGTCTCTTTGCTTCGGCTGCGGTCTCCTTTGCTTCGGGTACGGTCTCCTTTTCCGGCAGTTTTTTCGGCTGTGCATTAGATAGTCATAATATAAGAGGGTTTTTCAACATTGGAAGACCCTTTTTCGGCAATTTTTACAGCTGTGCATTAGCACTTTCTAATGAATTGCCGCACAGCCGTCATTTTTGCCGAAAAATGCGCCATTTTAATGGAAGATTAAGCTCGGCGGAAGTCAAATTGCCGCACAGCCGTCATTTTTGCCAAAATCAGCAGAAGCCGTAGTCGAAACTGAGACTGATGAAAAACAGCCCTAAGCCAGATTACTTGCGTAGGCCAGGGCAGCTTCCACAGCCGTCTGTTGGGCTGCATAAACATGTAATTCCGGATACTGCGCCTTCAATAAGCTCGTGACTCGCTCGCGCATCCTAAGGCTGTTGAGCAGAATTCCACCCGCCAGACCCAGGTCCCCGCGACCCAGGTTCAGGCCATCCAAAACCGCTTTGGCCAACTCCAGAAGCTCCGCAGCTGCGTCATCCATGATCGCTACTGCGACCGAATCACCCTTATCCACGGCGATATCCAAAGCCGGAGCCAGATAGGCGTGATTGTAGAGCTGATATTCCGGGCTGTTGACCAGCAGCAGAAGTTCTCCCACTGATTTGATTTGTAAACGCTCGAAGACGATGTCGCTCAGCAGCGTGTGCCCGATGCGTTTGTCTGAGGACTTGACGATAGCAGAGAGAATGTCCCTACCGATGGCAAAACCCGACCCCGCATCATCCAGCATGGGGCCGAAGCCGCCACTGCGCTGTCTTTTGCCCGATGGAGCCTGACCGAAACAAATCGAACCTTTGCCTGAAATCAGTACCGCTCCGCCTGGAATCATGCCATTCTCATCTGGTATCTGACCAAGTGCACCCCAAAGGGCAATCTCAAAGTCACCGGTGAGCTTCAGCGCTCCCTTGAAAGCATGCACATCCAAAGCGTGGCGCAACTCCTCCGCCAACTTTGGGCGGTGATAGCTACTCAGCCCTGCGCAGAGGGCCAGGCAGTCACTCAGCTGTAAATCAAGCTTGCTCAGCTCAAGCAGCAAGGCATCCATGAGTGCTTCAACTTGAGTAGGAATCGGGCTATCGTGCTTGACCGTGGGAATCACAAAGGTCTGACTCTCAGGCGCATCCTTAGACCGCACTTGCACCTGTGTTTTCGAATTGCTGCTGTCCCAAGCCATATAAAACTGTCTCGCCATCTTGAGTCTCCTTCTCAGCGCCGTGCTGTCGCCGGACTGTATTTCTTTTCTATCTCTATTTTACGACAGGCCATCGAGAATGCAAAAGCGGAGCTGGCTTATGGCTAACTCCGCTCTATCTTACAGTTTTTCCTTATCTCAAAGGTCGTCGACCATCGCTGTCGATTTGGCGTATGCGGTTGATTTCGCTTCAAAGAAGTCGGTCTTTATGAGGTTTGCATCGCTGTACTGGCTGATCCAGGACATCGAGGCCGGTTCTTTCTGATTCTCGGCAAAAAGCGGCGCAAAGCCCAAGTTCTGACAACGCAGGTTACCCAGATACTGGATGTAATCCGTCACCATCTGCTTGTTCAAGCCCTGGATATTATCACCAATAACGTAATGACCCCAGGCGATTTCCTGCTCGACACCTTCGCGAATCATGCCACGGTACAGCTCCACCAAATCATCGTTGAAGAGCTCGGGCTGTTCCTTGCGCAGTTCTTGAAGGATGCTGCGGAAGAGCCAAAGGTGGGTGTTTTCGTCGCGGTTGATGTAGCGGATTTCTTGGACCGAGCCGGGCATTTTGCCATTACGTGCAAGGTTATAAAAGAACATAAAACCAGAATAGAAGTAAACGCCTTCAAGGATGTAGTTCGCCATCAAGACCTTGGTGAAGGTCTGGATATCATGCTTCGTTTGGAACTCCTGGTAGAGGTTTCCGATGAAGCTGTTTCGACGCAGCAGGTGCTCGTCATCGCGCCACTGATAAAGAATATCAGTGCGCTCATTCGGCGAACAAATGGTGTCCAACATGTAGGAATAAGACTGGCTGTGGATGGCTTCTTGGTAAGTCTGGATGTTTAGGCAAAGATTGACTTCATTCGCGGTCACAAACTGGCCGAGATAGGGCAGGTTCGCAGTCTGGATGCTATCCAGAAAAATCAGGAAGGACAAAATTTTGTCGTAGGCGACACGTTCAGCTTCCGGCAAAACCCGATAATTCTGCACGTCCGAATTCATGTTAATTTCTTCGGGAATCCAGAAATTGTTCATAGCCTGGCGATACCAGTCGCTGGTCCAGCTGTAGCGCAGGTTATTGAAATCGTTCAGGTTGGTCGGGTTACCGCCTACCATTTTTCTTTTGCTCAGCTCGATATCGCCTTGCGGGTTAAATAGAATTTTTGCTTTCAGTTCCATACTTCTGTTTCTCTTCCTTTTATCCTTGATACTTACCTTGCTTTTATGCAGAGCAGCTCTCGCACTCTTCTACTTCTAAAGCCAGTGAACGGCAATAATAAATGGTTTTTACACCGCACTCCCATGCCAATAAATAATACCCTAAAATCTGGCGGAATGAGAGGTCTTGTGTCACATAGAGGTTCAAAGACTGCGCTTGATCCACGTGGCGCTGACGGATGCCGCCGGCACGGACCGACCAGGACTGATCCACGTGATGGGCTTGCTTGTATAGCCAGAAGGTTTCGCGGTTGAGGTCAGGAGCAACGCGCGGCACAATGGCGCCCTTCTTCTCTTCGAGGAAGTAACGCTTCATGACGGGGTCCAGACCGGCTGTTGTCCCTGCAATAATGGAGGTAGAGGAGGTCGGGGCGATGGCTATAAGGTAGGCGTTGCGCATGCCGCTCGCTTGGATTTTGGCCGCCAGATTGGTCCAACGCTCGCTGACGTAGTCACGTTTACGGAAGTAGTCTCCGTTTTGCCAATCGGATCCTTCAAAGTGGGCGTAGGAGCCTTTTTCGGCAGCGAGGTCGGCTGAGGCTTCGACAGCGGCAAAATTGATGTTCTCAAAGATGCGGTCAACGTAAGCCAGGTGCTCTTCGCTTTCCCAACGGATGCCGGCTTTGGCCAACATGTGATGATAGCCCGAAATGCCCAAACCCAGGGAGCGGTAACGCTGATTAGTGTGTTGCGCATAAGGGGTGGGGTAGAAATTGAGGTCAATGACGTTATCAAGAGCACGAACGACGGTACGCACAATGTCCTTTAATTCGTCTTGATTTTCGACATCGATATGTCCCAGTACCAGTGAAGCCAGGTTGCAGACAACGAAGTCACCGGGTTTTGTGGTTTCGACAATCACCGTATCGCCGTTTTCGTCTTTGATTTCCATCGAGACGCGCTCGATTTCAGACATGTTTTGGGCGATTTCGGTGCAGAGGTTGGAGCAATAGATCATGCCTTTATGGGGGTTGGGGTTCATGCGGTTGACGTGGTCACGGTTGAACACGAAGGGGGTACCGGTTTCTACGGCTGACTTCAGGACCAGACGCACCAAGTCCTTTACCGGGATGACGCGTTTGTTGATGCGGGCATCGTTGACGCAGTCAAGATACTTCGTGGTCCATTCCTCTCCGTAGCTGTCTTCGAGGTTGTAGCCTTTGATGGTGCGAATTTCGTGCGGGTCGATGAGGTACCAGTTGCCCTCCATATTATCACGGACTTGTTCCCAGAAATAGTCGGGGTAACACACCGCCGGGAAGACGTCGTGCGCTTTCATGCGGTCATCACCGTTGTTGGTGCGCAGTTGCAGGAACTCCGGTAGGTCACGGTGCCAGACATCGAGGTAGACAGCGACGGAACCTTGACGCATACCCAGCTGGTCGACGGCCACAGCCGTATCATTAGCTAATTTAATCCAGCGGATAACGCCTCCGGCCACGCCTTGGAAGCCACGAATCGAGGAACCGATGGCGCGGACTTTGCCAAAGTAAAGGCCCATCCCGCCACCGAATTTCGACACTTGCGAAAAGTTGGTGATGCTGCGATAGATACCGTCCAGTGAGTCAGGAACAGTGTCAATAAAGCAGGAGCTCAACTGGTGGTAAGGTTTGCGGGCATTGGACAGGGTAGGGGTTGCCATGGTCACTTGCAGTTTGCTGAGAATGTCGTAAAAGCGTTTCACCCAGCTCATGCGCAACTCGCCTTTTTCTTTCATGGCTAGATGCAACGAGATGCCCAGGAACATTTCCTGTGGGGTCTCAAAGGCACGATGCATGTGATCTGAAATGACGTAGCGTTTGGAAACAAGGTCAAAGCCGGAAAAGGTGAAGAGATCATCGCGCTTGTCGTCGATAAAAGCCACGGCTTCCATTAATTCCGCATCACTGTAATTCTCACGAATGTATTTGCCGTAGAGCCCTTCTTTTTCCAGATAGGCTACTTTTTCGGTAAAATTATGTATCCCAAATTCCTCGCAGCGCTGCTTGATTTTGTTCTGATAGTTGAGCACCGCCAAGCGGCTGGCAATAAACTCCCAGCGCGGGGCTTCTTGTGTGGTCAACTCGGCTGCAGCTTTGATTAGCATGTTCATGGACTCCTCGTCCGTTTGACCGACTTTGTGAAATGCTTCAAATTTGGAAAGCAGGAATTCAAGGCTGTAAGCACTTTGGGGAAAGTCTTCCTGAATCTCCTCGAGCTTTTCGGAAAGGCCAGGTACGGTGAGCATACGCTCAATGCTACTGCGCAAAAGTCTTCTGGCTGCCCGCTGTGAGCGATAGAGAATGTAATTCTTTACAACTTTATAGTAAGCATTGGACATCAATACTTCTTCGACGATGTCCTGCACGCGTTCTACTTTCAGGCCGCTGCGCGATTCTGGATCTTCTTTGATGCGGGCTTCCACTTCTGCAGTCAGTTTGGCTAGTGTCTCGTCGTCCACGTTTTCATTCGTGGCGACAAATGCTTTTTTCATCGCCAGGGTGATTTTAGTGGCATCGTAGACTTCGCTTTGCCCGTTTCTTTTTTCAATATTCATAGCTCTTCCCCTATTTATTTTTGTCATGACATCTTAGAAAAGCGCAGTTTTTCCCCAAGATAAAGTGTTTCGAAAAATTGAAATTCGCTTGGGAAATATCAATATCTTGTGTTTATAAAGGGTTTACTTATCTAGATGTTGTGGTTTGTTTATTCTATCAAACAGGGCTATAGAATCAAGCCTCCAAAGGCTGATATTGAAACTGAAATAAAAACGTAATGAAAGTGCGGGGCAGAACATGATAAAAGTAAAAATACACTGCCCTATGGTTTGGCAGTGTATTTAATAATTGTTACTACTAAAAGAAAGCTAATAATTTCAAATCATATTACTCTATTTCCAGTTCTCATAAAATGATCTTAATGTGATGATTGCTGAACCATAAGCCGATGCTTCCCAAGTATATTTACTACAATGTAAAAAAGATGCATCGTAGTCAAAATTGTTGTATCTCATCGATGAATTTGCTAGTTCATTCAAGAAATCTCTTAAATATCCACCAACGTAACCACCTAGAACGATATCCGAGTCAAATATTGTTCTTATATTTGAAATAACAAGAGCTAAATTCTCTTTATACTCATCCCAGATTCTTACTGAGTCTTTGTTTTCATTTTCTATTTTCTCAAAAAAGCCTTCTAAATTATCAGAAGATAACTGACTTGCGGAGCAATAACTGTCAATACATCCCTTTTTGCCGCAATAGCATGGTTTACCATTTGGTACTAAAATAACGTGACCGAATTCCGAACTCTTATGATTATTACCTTCGTAAATCTTGTTATCGATAATAAATGCTCCACCAAGAGTATTGTTTAATGAAATGTAGACGTACGTACCAGATCTATTAAAGAATTCGGAACTCGCTGCACAGTTTGCATCGTTATCAAAAAACACTTTAACAGGATACTTAATCAGGCTGCTAAAGCGTTTTAAACTAAAATTTGTTAAATCAAGAGCGTGTGATTTAATCTGTAATTCCTTTTCACGATCAATAATACCCGGAATAGAAAAGCCTATTCCAATTAATTTATCGATTTCACTTATTTGAGTATCAATGAACGTATGAATTTGTTTTACAACAGTTTCACAGTAAATAAAAGTGTCTTCAAACGTTAGGCGCTCTCGTATTTTGTTTACTATTGCACCATTAAAACCGATTAACACAAGCTCTAAATGGTTTTTAGAAATGTTGACACCAACAATGTAGTAACGATCCTGAACGACAGATAAAGCCCGAGCTTTTCTACCTCCATTAGACTGGAACTCGCCTGATTCCGTAATAAATCCTTCATCTGTCAATTCTTTAACTTTTTGCAGAACGGTTGGCATGCTCAAGCCAAACCTTTGCGCAATATCTAGCTTAGACGCCATACCTTTTTCAGCTATGAATTGTACAATCAGGTTTTTATTAAACTGCTTTTTCCCCATAACTGCCTTTTTCTTATTCATTACTACAATACTCTTTAATAAACTGTTTTATCTAATGCTAAATAGCACCACATTATATGTCAATGTTCTTGTTATTATTCTTAAACAATTAGTAGTTAGCAGCCTCCTTGAGTCAAGTCCAATAAGTGGTGTAAATTCCCTTCGGCTCATGTAAGACAGTGAATCCAACGGTTACGCTTGATCACTTATCAAGCAGCTTCTTTCACGGCAACCGGCTGTTGCGGTAATGGTTCCTGTTGATCATACTCCGCCATGTCTAACCATTTACGACCGCTCAACCAACGCTCACTCTGTTCACAAAGCAGTGCTCCGAGAAGCCGGATCACTGATTCCCGGTTGGGGAAAATCCGGATGACTCGTTCCCGCCGCCGAATCTCTTGATTCAAGCGCTCCAAGGCGTTGGTGGTTCGAAGTCGACGGCGATATTTGGACGGCAAGTTTAAAACCGCTGTCGCATCCTCAAATCCTTCTTCGAGCGTTCTCATCGACCGAGGTGCTTGCTCGTTATACGTCTCTAAGATGCGATTTAAATGTTCTCTTGCGGTATCTTGATCCTTGCTGCTCCAAAGCTCTCGTAGATCCTCTTTGAGCTGAGGTTTTTGTTTTGCCGGGCAGACTTCCATGATATTACGCATGAAGTGCACCTGACAGCGCTGCCATGTGGCTCCGACAAAGACTTGCTCCAACGCACGGACTAAGCCTTTATGGCTGTCACTGATGACGTATTCTACTTGATGTAACCCGCGATCGACCAAACATTCAAAGAAACCTTTCCAACCAAGCTCCGTCTCGGTATCCCAAAGGTCAAATCCTAATACTTCACGATAGCCTTCTTCATTGACGCCTATAGCCATCATCAAGGCTTTACTTTGGACTCGGCCATCTTCACGGACTTTGAGGTACATGGCATCCACCATGATGAAGGGATAACGCTTTTCGAGCGGACGATTCCGGAAGGCTTGGACCGCCTCATCCAACCCTTTGCAGAGCTCGGAAACCGTTGATTTAGAAAAACGGGTTCCACAAAGCTCCTGCGTGATTTGAGTGACTTTTCGTGTCGAGACACCTTGGAGTACCATCTCCATCATGGCCAAGACAAGGGCTTGTTCAGACCGCTGATATCGCTCAAAAAGCTCGTGGTGCTTGTGCCGACGGACTGTATCTCTGTGCTGACGGAATTGCCTGTCTGTCGTTAGCCGGATATTCTTGTCAATGACATTCTAACAGAAAGGCGAAAGCCCCGGGTGTTGTAGTCCTGTTACCAGCAGGACATCCCGAGGCTTTCTTAATCATTGTAACGTGGTTATTGTATCAAGTTTTACAAGAAAACGGGAGAAGGAATTTTTGTTATTTCGGGGACGGAGCCTCTGAGTTGTCCGATTTGTGGAGGAAATCTTGCCGCCTACGATCGAAAGAAGCGAAAAGTGCACACTCGATCCAGCGGGAAAATCATCCTTCTCCTACGCCGTTTGCGCTGTACGCACTGCATGCGAAACGCGGCGAATCAGAACCACCTGCGCGGAGGCTTAGAGCAGTCAGCGCGCGACTGTAGAGCCACCCGCCGCGGATAGCGAGAGCCATTCTCACTATACTTCTGTAGAATTGAATTACTGCCGTCAGGGCAGAATTCATCTCAGGAGGAAAGAGAATGACCGACTACGTAACAATCATCAGGGCTGTGTACAGCGGACTCAGCCAGCGACAAGTAGCAGCAACCTACAAGGTATCGAGAAATACCGTAGCGCTGCTTGTCAACAAGTAAAAGCCAGTGGATGGCTGACCCTGGACGATCTGGAATCTGTTGACAATGCCGTCTTATCAGAAAAGCTGAATAAAACAGCGAGTTCGACTCGTGATGTGACATTCAGAATGCCGGATTATGAGTACGTGCATCAGGAACTGGCCAAACCACATGTCACGCTGAAGCTGCTCTGGGAGGAATATGTCGAAGCCTGCCAACAAAACGGTGAACGGTTTTTACATGGAGACACAGTTCCGACAGTACTATCACAAATTCGCCCGAGTCCACAAAGCCACCATCCGTCTGGAACATAAACCCGCTTTGTCGATGGAGGTCGACTGGGCCGGCACGAAGCTTGGATTTTTTGACACTGAAATGGGAAAACTGGCAGAAGCCTCGTTGTTTGTTGCTGTTTTGCCCTGCAGTCAGCTCATCTACGCTCAGCCGTTTCGGGATGAAAAGATGCCGTCATGGATCGCCGGCCATGTTCATGCCTTCGAGTATTTCGCAGGTGTTCCCAAAACACTGGTCCCAGATAACTTGGAAGACCGGAGTCAGGCAATCCGGATTTTACGAACCGGAACTCAATCACACCTATCAGGAAATGGCCGCTCACTACGGAACCGTGATTTTACCGGCACGGGTAAGAAAACCAAAGGATAAGGCCTCGGTTGAAAACAGTGTCCTGATTGCGTCCCGAAAAATCATGGCCAAACTGCGCAATGTGCAAATCCTGTCGTTTCAGGATCTGCAGCAACGTGTCCAGATCGCCTTGAATCAGGTTAATGAAGCACCCCTGACAGGGAAAAACGAGAGCCGATGGTCATCCTATCTTGCCGAAGAAAAGGACTATATGCTCCCGCTTCCCGCGTCCCCCTATGAACTGGCTCAATGGGTAAAGCCAAGGTGCAGCCGAATTGCCATATTGCTTATCAGCGTAAATACTATTCTGTCCCATTTGAGTATCTGGGCGAAGAAATCGATGTCCGGGCAACTCAGCAGACGATAGAAATATTCTATCACCATCAGCGGATCGCGTCACATCGAAGGCTGTGGGGTCAGTCCGATTATGCAACGATTGTCGAGCACATGCCGCCGGATAAGCTCTTCTTCGCAGACTGGAACCGGGACCGGTTTCTTGCTTGGGCTGACACAATCGGACCAGCGACAAAAAAGTTATTGCCGCGATCTTTGACCGTGCGGTTATTGAACAACAGGCCTACCGATCGTGCTTCGGTGTTTTGAATCTGCATGACACATACAGCGCAGAATCGACTGGAGAAAGCCAGTCAGGTCATTCTCTCACATACGTCCGCTCCGACCTATCGTCAGCTCAAGAGCATCCTTGATAAAAATATGGATGTTCCCAAACCACAAAAAGAGACAAAAGCATCTGAAAAACCTGCCAGACGTGGATCTCCAGCGTGGTGCAGACTATTTTGGAGGTGCCAGCCATGTTGAATCATGAAACCGTCAACAAACTTAAACAGATGAAATTGAACGGTATGCTCGATGCATTGCAGCAGCAGGAAAATGAATCTGTTTTTCAGGAGCTGGGCTTTAGCGAACGACTGGGTCTTCTGGTCGACCGGGAATTCAGCCGGCGTCAGCATAATCGTCTGCAACGGCTTATTCATGCGGCCAAATTCCAGAACTCGTCAGCCTGTGCTGAAGATATCAACTATCTGCAGGACCGGCATCTGGATCGCAACCTCATTCTTGAGCTGGCATCCTGCAACTATATTCCGCATGCTGAAAATGTCATCATTGTCGGTCCGACCGGAGCTGGAAAATCGTATCTGGCCCAGGCTTTCGGACAGGCTGCCTGCCGGCGCTTGCTTTCCACACGGTATATTCATTTGTCCGATTTATTTGACGAACTCAGTCTGGCCAGGTCAAAAGGGCCTGAAGCGTTGCTGCGGCTGCGCAAAAACAGTTCATCAAGTATGACCTTCTCATTATCGACGAGTGGCTTTTTGTTTCCGATCAGCGAAGCCGATACGGAGCAGTTGCTCTGGATTATTGACCGGAGACATAATCACAAGGCCACGATTATTGCGTCTCAGTATGAACCGGCTGAGTGGCTCGACCAGATCCCCATTCCGGTTGCCGCCGAAGCCGTGACCGATCGTTTAGCATCCAAGGCCTACAAAAATCATCATCAAAGGGAAGGATTCCATGCGTAAACTGATCTAGATAACCGATTGTCAGGCGGAGTCATTTCTCACTAGAGAGAGGTGGCTCCCGACCTACGCGCCGATGGCTCTAAATGCCCCGCGCAGGTTGCACTCATTACTGCGCGCTCATGGCTCTCCGGGAACGCGTTATGCACTGCAAGAAGCTCCACACGGAACTGCCGGATTTCCTCGTGCCCTACAAGCGATATAGCCGAGAAAGTATCGAAGATGTGCTTGCCGGAAGTAGAACCGGCTCTCCGGACGATGAGCGGACACGGGGCAAAATTCGCAGATGGTATCGCCAAATCCGGAGCTATCTGGACGGAATCTGGAAGCGACTTGTAAACCAGACGTTTGCGTCCCCGAAGAAGATCCCCAGCTTTCTTGCGATGGTCACCGCTGCCGTAAACAGCGGATGTTGGACAACCCACCCGAACGGGCGTGTTCAACCAGTGACAGAACCGATAGCCTCCTCTTAGCAGAGATAAGAAGGAGGCAAAAACCATGAATCGATCGAAGAATGCCGAAGAGATTGCCTATGCCCGGTGCCAGATCTTAGGTCCCTTGCTCCAAGCGGAGATGGATCCGGCGAAGCGCGCCTACGAGATCCGAAAGGTGGCCGAGCAACACCAATTGTCAGAAAGAACCGTCCGAAGGTGGTTGTCGCGCTATGCGGAGGACGGGTTTCGCGGCCTCATGACAAAGCCGAAACCCGCGCACGATCGTTCGAGTTCCGTGACCGAGGAGATCGTGGATGCCGCTGTGGTCTTGCGGCGGGAAGTTCCGACAAGAAGCGTCTCCGACCTGATCCGGATTCTGGAGCTGGAAGGAAGAATTCCGTATGGACAGGTGAAGCGATCTACACTGCAGGATCACTTGGAGAAGCGTGGATACGAGCCAGACAGATCGCGATGTACAACACCGGAAGTGCGGGAGCCTCCGGCGATTTGAACGAACCGGCAGAAACGAGTTGTGGCAGGCGGATATTAAATACCTTCTGGTCCTTCCGGCAACGGCCAAGCGTCCCGCCGTACAGCTATACACTTCGGTCTTTCTTGACGACGCGACACGCCTGGTAACGGGACTTCATGCGTATATGAGCGGCAGGATATCCGCTGCGTCATGGACTGTTTCCGCCATGCTATCGAGACGAACGGCGTGCCGGAAGAACTCTACACGGACAATGGCCGGCAGTACATTGGGAAACAGCTCAACAAACCTGCCACAAGCTCGGAATCCGCCTGATGCACGCCAAACCCTATGCGGCCGCTTCGAAAGGCAAAGTGGAGGCACTGAACAAATACCTCGATAAGTTTGTTGCGGAAGTGAAGCTGAAGCACCCGCAGAGCGTGGCGGAAGTCCAGCAATGAACTGGATCTGTGGCTTTCCGTATTCTACCAACAGAAGATCCACAGTGCTCTCCATGGCAGGACACCGGAACAGGCCTTCCGAGAGAATCGCAAAGAACTTCGATTTGTCACCCCGGACACGTTGAACTTCGCCTTTACCACAACCGAAGAACGACTGGTCGACAAGACCGGCTGTATCTCCTTCCATTCACGGCTTTGGGATGTGGGACCGGATCTGATCGGATTGAAAGTAACAACACAGTACAGCCCGGAGAACCCGGAAGAACTGATTGTCTCTCATCCAAACATAGAACCCATGCGTGATTCACGAACTCCGCCCCAGTTCCTTCTGTTCCCGGAAGAAGAAAATCCTCAGCGATACCACGGTTACCACGTCCCGGGTTCTCGATGCTGCGGCAAAGAAGCACGACCAACAGAAACCCGGCTGGGCGCGACAAATTTCCGCGGGTTTATGGAGGATAACGGCCATGTTTGAAGAATACTATGGCTTTACCTCAATACCCTTCACACGAAACCTTCCGGTGGATCGTCTCTTTACCACACCGCAGCAGGAAGAAGTATTGGCGCGTCTTGCCTATGCGGCGGAGCGTCGCTGGTTTGCCGTCCTTACCGGAGACTGCGGCAGCGGGAAATCCACGCTGATTCGCAAACTGACGAACAAGCTGGACAGTAGTGGTTATCGGACACTCTATCTGGCAGATTCGCAGCTGACGCCTCGGCACTTCTACAACGGAATCCTTCGACAGCTCGGAGCGGAAGGCTGTTTCTATCGCGGCGACGCCAAGCGAAGATTGCACCGCGAGATCGAAGTGCTGCAGAGCATCCAACACGTCAAACCCGTCGTAATCGTCGATGAGGCACATCTTCTGGACCGGGAAACGATGGAAGAATTGCGATTCCTCTTGAATTTCAAGATTGATTCCGACAGTCCTATGGCGTTACTTCTCGTCGGTCAGCCGGAACTATCCGACAAGCTCCGGCGTCAGGCGTATCTTGCCATCGAGCGGCGCGTGAATCTCAAATGCTACAACCCCTATCTGGACGAGGCTCAGACAAAAGCCTATATCCTCCACCATTTGAACTTTGCAAAGTCTCAGTCCGAAATCTTCTCCGACCAGGCAATCAGCGAGATTTTTCGATACTCCGCTGGTAGCGCTCGCCTGATTAACAAGGCCTGCACACATTGTTTGATGTATGGTTCGCAGCAGAACAAGAAAATTCTGGACGACGCACTTGCGCGGTATGTCATTGAGCAAGAACTGATTTGATTAGGAAGGCGATCTCTGGGTCGCTTTCTTCATGCTATACCATGGACAATGTTATCGGCTATTGATGGACATTTTATCTCGGCAATTCTTGGACAAAGTCCGTCGGCACAAGCACGTGGCTAAATTCGCCGTTTCTCAAACGAGGGACTTCGAGTGTAATGGTTCCGATACGAGTATTTAGCGTTCGTTCTCTCGAACCATTGCGATAGGCTTTGCGTTCGTCGGTGCGTTCGTATTTGGCAGCACCGACAGCCTCGGTGGCCATCGCTTGCAAAAATTGGTTTAAGATTGCTTCCAACAACGGAACTATTGCATCAGGGGCTTGGCCAAGAAATAAACCTTTGACGAGTTCCGAGTCTAGTGTAAACTGTAATTGAGCCATTTTCTCCTCCATGTTGATCATGTTTTGCTTAACACTATCTTACATGAAAGGGGAAGATGGTTCATCTTTACTTATCGAATGACCTTTTGTCAATTTACACCATTATATGGACTTTATCGCTAAATACTCACATTTTTTGATCCCGATCATAAAAAACCTCCCTACACTGCTGCAGGGAGGTAATAATTAGACAAAATGGTGTTAAGCAATAGGATAGTCACTTGAGTTCAGGTCCTCTTGATATACTCTCCATTCTTCATCGCTGATTTTTCCACTTTTCCGATAATAATTTCGTGCTTCCGAAAGAATTTCTTCCAGTTTCCGTTCTTGTTCTTTGGGAAGAGAATCAGTAGGTGTACCTAGCATCTCATTTTTCTTTTCTTCAGCTTTATCTAGAATTCCTTTTCTTCCAGACCTGACCCATTGATCATAAGAATTTGTTGACGCCACCGTAGTCACATAACACTCATCTCTCCAGTTTTCTAAGGTTAAGTCTGATTCAAAATAATTACCTGGTACTGGCCCTGTCTCATTTATGAGGTTAACTGCAAGGCCTTCATCTGTACAATTCTGTTTACTTGTCAATCGTTTAATCATACCCACAATATCATCATCGATAATGGCCTTCTCAGCACAAACATATAGTTCCGCAAATATTCCCCCTTGAAACGAAATTGCAGTAGCACCGCTAAATGCTTGAGACAATATTGCGAGATTCATTTCATACCCAGCCTGGTAATCTATTTCCTTTGAACTTGTCCACGCTGCAGCATTTGACCAACAGGGCAACTCGAAGTATCTCCAGATTTGATTGAACATCATGTCACAAATAGAATTATGTATCTCTCCAAATGCTGGAGTCGCATTCACCATGTTGGGAGATAACAACATACTATTTATCCAAACTCTCGCCCCTGGTCTAATTGCTTGTGTCATGACAATTCCGGCAAAAATTTCTGCGCAATATTGTATGACAGAACCAGTAGTAGTCATCGGGCTGGTCATACCTCTTATTGGACCTGTAGCTAAATGTAGTGGTACGTCCGCTAAAATATAATTGCGCAATTGTTCACTTGTTTCTTTGTAGTAAGTTAACGGTGCTGCGGAATTTACAATTTGGCAGATTTCAATTCCAAGAGCCTTAGAAATTTCTGTAGTAAAAATATAATTGTCGAGTACGGTTCCTTCAATCTGCACTTTGGTCGACATTCGTATTTTCGCTGCTACGGATTCAAGCAGTCTCATACATTCAGGTACCTTCGTAAAACCAAATAGAGGGAAGCAATTCTGTATATCTACATTCGGAAGCATATCAATAATTTTGATGTATTCATAAAAATCTTTTCTGGTTGGTTCGTATACAGTTTTTGATTTCCAGTCAAATAGTTTTGTCCCGCAGGCATTGAGGAAGTATGTGTTTTTTCCTGGCTGAAAATAAATATCATTCTCAGAGTTTCGTGCAGTTACCTTAAAGCCTCTCGGAACTGTCTGTAACGCTTTCGAGATTACCTCTTCTCCAAAATAAACCCTATCTAAGCTATCATCAATTTTACAACCAAATTTTCGAAGATCCTGTTGCATCTGTTTGTCTTCTACAGTTACGCCTGTAGTTTTTAAAACATATTGGATACCATCAAGAATCCGCTGTAGTTCCGTTTTGGTCAAAACATCTAAAAAATCTAGCTCATATACAAGACCTTTTCTCATTTTATTCTCCTAATACTTTTTGTCCTCGCGCCCATATACAAAAACCATTCCTAAGATAATGAGTCCTTGAAAAACCATTCTCCCTGACTTTGGGATATTTATTACTGTAAGTATGCTATCCAGAATTACCATTATTATTGCACCAATGATGGTTCCGGTGTATCCACCTTTCCCACCGGTCATTGCAGTACCACCAACAACTACGGCTACTATAGTGTCCATAGAATATGTAGCGCCCGATTCAGCCTGAGCCGTACCTGTATATCCTACTAACATTACTCCAGCAATAGCAGAAAAAATCGCAGATGCCACATAGCTAATTAATATGACTTTATTTGCATTTATACCAGAAAACTTAGCTGCATTACGATTCATGCCGACAGCATAGACCTTCCTCCCAAATATAGTTTTGTTAAGAAGGATAATTATGATGATTGATAAAACAATCCAAATTGCGACAATCCAAGAAGCAACCCCTCCTATGACTGTATCATTTACCAAATACCTAATAAAAGGTGCAGAGTTGCCCTTTGGAGCACCTTTACTATAGAGTAAAGCAAAGCCTTGAATCATAGTGCCTACACCTAGCGTCATAATCATTGGAGGAATTTTTAGGTAAACTACTCCAATAGCATTTGTTAGCCCGACAAGTGCCCCCATCATTATTACTGAAATAGTTGCTAACGGAATGTTCGCATCTAGACCCATCATAATCTGTGCTGAAATAATGTTTGAAAAAGTGATTACATTTGAAATAGACATATCTATTCCACCAAGCAGAATCACCAAGGTTTGTCCAATAGCTGCAACTCCAGTAAAAGATGCAAGTTTAATTACGTTGCTTAGATTTTTGGGTCCCATGAAATCCGGAATTATCAATTGCGCTATGATAATCAAAACAAACAAAACAATATAAACCAAAAGATTCCTCAATAAAGAAATTATTGTTCTATTTGTTCTTTCTAGTGTTTTTTCCATGCTGTCTCCCCCGTTAATTACGTTTTCTGTTTCTTAAAGAACTGATCGCTAAAGCAATAACCAGTATCAAACCCTGAAAAACATACTGAAAAAAAGCAGAAACACCAATTAAATTCAGAATATTGTTCATACTCATAATTAGAAATGCACCGATTATTGAACCGAACACATTACCTACCGCACCAGTCAGAGCTGTCCCCCCGACAACAGCCACAGTGATGGAATTCATTGTATAAGATGTGCCAACAGTTGCGTCAGCTGCTCTCATCTGAGCTGTAATGTAAATTGCAACTATACTTGAAAGTAATCCCGCCAAACAAAACACAATAAATTTTATTTTCTGCACAGAAATGCCAGCCGAATAAGCAGCGTTATTGTTACCTCCAACAGCACGAATGTGTCTTGAAATGACAGTCTTCGTAATAAAGTAATACAAAATGATTGTGACAATAATCAAGAAAATCAAAGGAAAATGGAACCAAGTTTTTCCCATTATAAACCTTGAAAACTCTCTCGATACTTTACCTCCAGGGATGGACCTAATCGCAAGTGCGAGACCAGAGAAGATACTTGAGGTCGCTATGGTCGTTATTACTGAAGATAACCTACCTTTAACAATTATTACTGAATTCAATGCACCACAAGCCAGACCCAATAACAAGGTTGCAACAATGGCAACTATGTAGCCCCACCCAGTGAAAGCCTCCATCAAGTTTACACAAACGACATTGCTAAAACTTACAATTCCACCTAATGACAAGTCCAATTCTCCTGAAATTATTATCAATGTTTGTGCATAAGCGATAATTATGAGTGGAAAAGCGTTTAAAACTAGATTATTTAGATTCCCCCAGGTTAAGAAATCCTTATCTAAAAAAGAAGCAACTAACATAAATAACAAAGTCACAATACCTACAAGAAACGCTTGCGAGGTAAATGCTTTTTTCTTAATACGATCCATTAATTGATTCGACATTCTTTACCTCACAGTGTTAAACCAACGGCTAACTTCATTATATTCTCTTCTGATAGTTCAGAGTCATCCAGCTCACCGGTTATGTGTCCTTCATACATGACGATTATGCGATTGCATATACCAATTAGTTCAACTAATTCACTTGAGCAAATAACGACTGAAATTCCTTCCGTAGCCAATTGATTTAAAAGATAATATATTTCACTCTTAGTATTAACATCGATTCCTCTTGTAGGTTCATTAAACAGCATAACTTTTGGATTCACTGTTAAACCTTTCCCTAGAACAACTTTTTGTTGATTTCCTCCACTTAAATTTTTTACGATTGTTTTGCCACTTGGTGCTTTTATCTTTAATCTATCCATAATCTGGTTTACGTGAGCGTCTTCAAGTTTTGAGGAAAGGAATTGTCCGTTTGAGAACCCTTTCAAGTTTGCGATTGTGATATTTTTTGATACAGTATCATCTAACAACAGTCCCTCCGTTTTTCTATCATTTGGAATTAAGACTATTCCTGCATTTATCGCTTCCCAGGGATTTCTTACTTTAATAACATCTCCATTTAAACGAACTTCACCAGTGTTAGAATGCTGAATGCCATATAACGCATTTAATAGTTCTGTCTGCCCTTGGCCATCTAATCCAGCTAGACCTAAAATCTCGTGTTCTCGTATATTAAAAGAAGCATCATAAACACCATTTGAATAAAGATTCTTTACACTAAATACAATTTTTTCAGCGGTCTCCGTTTTCTTAGGGAATACATTGCGAAGTTCTCTACCTACCATAAGCTGTATTAATCGGTCCGGATTAAGTTCATGTGCGTTATATGAACCTACATGTTCACCATCCTTTAATACAGTAATTTGGTCAGATATGTTAAAAACTTCTTCCATTCTATGACTAATAAATATGATGCTTTTGCCTAACTCTTTCATTTTTCGAACTATCATGTATAGCTTCTCAACCTCGGCAGTTGAAAGTGAAGAGGTCGGTTCATCAAGAATAATTATCTGGGGATCAGTCACTAACGTTTTCAGTATTTCCGTCAACTGTTTTTGTGCGACTGTCAATTCCTCCACCATTTTATTGGGATTAAGATCAATTTTATACGTATCCAATAAATCGTTGAGTTTAGAAATTTGATTTTTTCGATTAATTCCGAATGGTTTCCTTGAAGATTCTTTATTGAGAAAAACATTATCGATTACACTCAACTCAGGAATCAAAGTCAGTTCTTGGTACACCATAACTATTCCATCTTTTATTGCATGGTGGGGAGATTTAAAGTTTTTAATTTCAGAGTTGAGAGTAATGGTTCCTTCATCGGGTCGTACAAGCCCAGATAAAATTTTCAGTAGAGTGCTTTTTCCAGCACCATTTTCTCCAGCAAGACAGTGAACTTCCCCAGCGTTACAACTAAAAGAAACGTTTTTTAGTGCTTGAACACCACCATAAGCTTTGCTTATGTTTTTCATTTCTAATACTTTTTGCATAACCTATCTCCAATTTTGAAAATCGTCTATCCAATAAATTGTCTAGACGATTCTCAGAATTTCTTATAACTATTACTTACTGAATAGCTCCTTTACTTGATCATCAGTTAGGTGTGTAAACACCCAGAAACTATCGGGTAAATCAGGCTTCACATACTCCTCAAGGTTGTCTTCGGTAACAGTCTGCAATTCAAATGGATGATATCCTGATACATCCTCACCTTCACAGGCTCTAAGGCCAAGCTTTAAAGCTTCAGTACTCACATACGATGGGGAATCTGGGGCAATACTAGTAAACCCTTTATCCCGATTTGCCAACCAGGCTTTTAACATTCCATTATTTGCTTCTCCTGTCATTGGAACTAGAGGGATATTTTTTTCTACAAACGCATCAATACAGCCTTGTGTCATGGCTCCTCCTTGTGACCATACCCCATTGATGTTTTCACCATGAGCTGCAATCAATTGCTCAGCAGCAATTTTTCCTTTGGCATAGTCCCAGTCTCCAAAACCTTCTCCAAGAACCTTAATATTAGGATATTTGTCAAATACTTCCTTCGCACCAGCCCACCGTTGTTCACTTCCAGTTGTGCCTGCCATTCCTTGCAAGAGAATAATATTACCTTTTTCATCCAGTTTTTCCGTCAGCCACTCAGCCCATATGCGACCAAAATCTTCCTGCTTTACACCAATCCGGGCGGTCTCATGAACCTCACCATCTTCATATTCTAGATAATTATCAAACGAAACAACTTTTATACCTTCTTCAATTGCTTCATCACTTACGTCTGTGAGTGCCGATCCAGAGGTTGCAGTAATACAAATAATATCAACTTTTTTTGTGATCAGGTCTCTCATATCACTAATTTGCTTAGTAATGTCACCATCAGCATTTGTAATATAATATTCACTAATAACACCAGCTTCCTGAAGTTCCTTACAGGCATTCTCAAATTCGGCTACCATTTGCATACGCCAAGAATTTCCAACAGAAGAGTTACATAGTGCTACTTTATATGGACCATTTTTTATAGAAATTTCGCCATCAAAGATGTCAATAGCTTCTGCATTTTCTGATACGATTGTAGTAACAGCAGCCACCGTACCATTGGCTTCGGTCACAACTTCTTTTACAGTTTCATTGCTACCACAAGAAATAAGAGTAAAAACCATGGCCATCATAATGAAAACTGAAATCATTTTTTTCAAATTCTTTTTCATTTTCTCCTCCAATTGTAATGCTACAAAAAATAAAATCTTAATTAGTTATTTGCCTGAAATAAATGTATATACTTGTATGTGATTATTATCCCCCCTTTATCTTTAAATAATATAGGAACCATACTACTTGAAATTCTAAGATTATTTTTCTATTTAGTAAATACACATTCTTAATAATAAAAAAAGGATTAACTGGACATTTGCACATATTTAATCATATAAACGATTTTTCATGACTATATCGATTCATATATTGACAAGTATTTGCGTTTAATTTGATTTGTAGAATCGTATAAATAATACGTGCCATCGTTATTCGAGAGTATAAAAACGCTTTTCAAGCTTCTGATGTAAATTATTCTATTCAATCCTAACTAATCTTTTTTGGTTTTGGCAATAATTACCTCACATCCAGTTGCAAGGATTTTATCTAATTCTTCTCGATTCGCATTTGAGTCAGTTATGAGATAATTTACACTTTCTATCCTTCCAAAGTTGAAACTATGATTAATGCCGATTTTTCTATTATCAGCAACCACTATAACTTCTCCACTACAGTTTTTAAGCATTTCTCGATTAACTGCTGGCTCGTTTATCGCCATGGAAGATAAACCACGTTCGAAAGTAATGCCACTTACTCCAAGGATGCACTTGTTTGCAGTTATCATCTTTATTGTATTCAAAGCAAATTCGCCAGTTGTACACATTTTTGAGTAAGTTGAATTCCCAACACTGGGGACTTCCCCACCTATAAATACCAAATCCGTTCCTTGATTTCTTTTACTGGTTAAACACCTTCCGTTGTTTGTAACAATTGTCACGTACTTATTTTTAATATATGGAATAACTCTGATAGCAGTTGAACTTGAGTTGATAAATACAGTATCGCCTGACTCAATCAGCTGAGCAGCCTCGTACGCAATAGCTTCTTTTTCTGCAATATTAGTTAATAAATACCTCTCACTATCAAACTCAGGTAGTTTTTGAGATGGGTCGCTAAGAGCAGCACCTCCATGATATTGATGAATGTCTCCACTATTCTTTAAACTAACTAAATCTCTGCGAACAGTAGCGGGAGATGCTAAAACAACACCACATATCTCTTTAACAGAAGCAAAATTATTCTTTTGTAAGTATTCAAGTATTTTAGTTTGCCGTGCGAGAATGTTTTCCTTGCTGTTTTTCATTTAACCACCCGATGAGCATAGTAAAATATGAATTTAAAGTATACCCTTTTTAAGTCTTTACTGATAATTGTTAATCGACATTTTAAACTTTGTACTTTGCAAAGCTATAGTTTTATACGATACAACTTCTCGTATTGATTTTGAAAATATTGATACTGAATTTCGATTTCCTTATCACTGAAATTCGGATCTGGTTGAAAGCATGTTATTGTATCTTTTGCCCTCACGCTATCATAAAGTGCCTTAACAGATTTGCTTTCATTAAGAGCCCTAACTGCTTGAATATATGCACCGATGGCGGTTGCTTCAGAATTAGAATACGTTAACAATTCCTTTTGTAATATGTTTGCTAATTTTTGCATGATTTTTTGATTTTTTCCAAGACCACCAGCAACTTTTATTGTTTTAACATTTTTTCCAATGTACTTCTCCATAAGCTCTATGTGCAATTTTATTTCAAAACAAATTCCATCGATAATACCATTAATAATATCGGTACGTGTTGTTGATAAATTCAAACCAAAAATACTTCCGGTTGCATTGCTATTCCAATCTGGAGCGCCCCTTCCTTGAAAATATGGATGAACAATTACAGAAGAGGCTTCATCAGTTATAGCAATATCCAACTGATGATAAAATTCAGCAATTTCTAGTTCAGGAAAAAATACACGTTTTGTCCAGTCTATCAATGAGCCACATGTAATTAGATTTGTCTCAAGTACATACTTGTCAGCTAAACAATAACTATTAAAAACCACATCTTTATTAAATTGATCCGGTAGTTGATTGGCAAGAGATAATATATACGCTCCTGTTCCTAGGTTAATTTCACAATCCCCTTCTTCTATTAAACCTAAACCTAGTGCTGCGTTTTGTTGGTCACCACCAGCAGAAACAACCGGAACGCCGAAGAACGGAAATTTTACAAAGTCAACATTCTGTAGCCTGCCCAAAACCGATCCTGGTGCTATTAAGGAGCATAAATTATCCAGATTAGTTTCAAACAAATTAAGCAAATATTTGTCCCAGCTTTTTTCTCTTATGTTCATAAGGGATGTTCTACTAGCATAAGTCCAATCGGTCTGAAATTTTTCAGTCATTGAAAATGCCACGTAGTCAGCAATGGATAAATAAGTCTTTGCTTTATGTGTAATTTCTTGATTATTCTTTTGTATCCAAAGTATTTTAGGCGCGAGATAAACAGGATTAAGCGGAGAGCCAGTCTTTTGGAACACTTTTGGCTCAATCGCTTTAAGGTCACGGATAATATCAATAGTTCTCTTGTCTTGCCACATAATAGCCGGTCCAAGCGGGTCGTTATTTATATCTAAGATTATTAAAGAAGACCTCTGGGATGTAATTGATATACATTTAACGATTACTTCCGTATTTGAGGATTGCATAAAGCTAGAAATGTCATCAAAAATAAGCGAAAGGTTATCACGCCAGCTCTCAACAGGCTGCTCTACTCTGGTCGAGTCGATGAAGTTTGGCTCAGAAGCTTTTTGTGAAATAAATAAAAAATCACCATCTGTTGAAATTAAAATCCCGCGAATACTACTTGTTCCGATGTCTACAACAATGATACTTTCCATAAAAAAACCCCAGCATTTATCAGTTTTAGAAAGCCTCCCCACATTTCTGCAGGGAGGCTACTATCATCCGAAATCTAAAATTACAGGATGGATCTGAAAGGCACGTTTGGCTCGTCGGTGAAGGCATCTTCGAAGCCACGACGATAGTGATACTGACGCAGATCCTGGTCATTGGGATAAACGAACTTGCCGCCAACGTCCCAAATGAAGGGTTTGAACTTGTACTGCAAGACATATTTCTTGTAGTCGTAGAGCATCAGGATTTCCAGCGGGTCCGCTTTGAAGTTAGTCCATACGTCATAGTGGAAAGGAATGACGACTTTGGTGTTCAAAGCTTCAGCCATGCGCAGGATGTCGATGGAGGTCATCTTGTCCTGGTTACCGGCCGGGTTCTCACCGTAGGAGCCCAGAGCCACGTCGATCTCATGATCGTTGCCGTGTTTTTTGTAGTATACGGAATAGTGGGAATCACCGGAGTGGTAAATGTTGCCACCCGGGGTCTTGATGATGTAGTTGACCGCTTTGTCGTCCATATCATCGGGTAAAACACCACGGATGTCTTCATCCGCCGTCACCAGACAGGTACGGTCGAAGGAATCAACAACAACGATTTCCACGTCTTTGATTTTCACGGTATCACCGGGGCGCACAATTTTGATGCGATCTTCAGGTACACCGTAGCTGATCCATTTGTTGGCGCTTTCTTGTGGTCCGATAAAGGGGACATCGTCAGCACAGTTTTGCATAACTGCAGCGGCAAAGAAAGGATCGATGTGGTCGTTGTGATAGTGAGTCGAAAGGACGGCGTCAACAGTAGTTACGCCAAAGGGATCGTAAACAATCGGCGCTGCACGCAGATTGGGTTGGGTCAGACGGCCACCCGTCATGTTTCTCATCTGGTGGAATTCACCCATGTTTTTCGTCTTCTGGGAACGTTTGCCGTTACCAAACCAAAGGTCGATGGCGATATTGGTGTTGTTCTCTGTTTTGATCCAGAGAGCCGTACAACCTAGCCACCACATCGCGAAGGTGCCGGGGGCGACCACTTCAGCGTCAATTTCTTCGTTCAGCCAAGTTCCCCATTCGGGAAACGCGCCGAGTATCCAGTTCTCACGAGTTATGTCTTCAATTTTGGGCATATGCTACTCCTTCTCTGAATGGTTCGTTACTCCACCACCTCTTGCTAAGACAAGCTGTGGCAAAAGCCTCGAACCGGGCCGTTTATCAGCTAGGTCCCTGCAGTCTGTGCACAGACTGCTGAGGCCGGGAAAATCAGTCGATCATTTCTTCGCCGAAACCACCGTTAATGGCGTCGAGGATTTTCTGTAAATCTTCTGCTTCGTTCTCGCCGTCGACTTCAACCGTGATCTCGTCGCCGCATTTGATGCCGCCGCCCATGAGCATAATGACGCTCTTAGGATTGATGCGTTTGGCGCCTTTGATCAAAGTGACTTTTGACTTCATCGGTTCGCAAATTTTCACCAATTCCGTCGCAGGCCGCAGATGCAGGCCTGTTTTGTTTCTCACTTTAATGACTTCACTTACCATAATGTGTCCTCCTGTTCATATAACGACGACCTGATGAATATTTGGCCGTAGTTGCCGGTTTCTATTTCAGCGACTTTTGCCGCGAAACGACTTATAGAAGATGCAAGGATTCTGAATCTATTCGACCACTTTGTACAAAGCGACTTCGTCTGTTTCACGGTTTGCACCGATGATATAAGACGTACCATCCTTCTCAAAGACAGCAACGTTAGTTGGACCGATATCGTGGTCCAGAATCTGCACTTCGTAATCTGCTTTATCCTTATTATAGCTTATTGCCAGTAGGTCACGATCGCCTCTGCGATAGCCGATCAGGGCTGTCGGTATACCTAACAGTTCGCCACTCCAAATGGCATGCAGAAATTCCAGTTCGCCCGGATATTCGTATACCGTCTCATACTTTCCATCGCGCGGTTTCAGAATACGCAAGGTCGCGCCGTGGAAAGGTGAAAGCGTCAAAAGTTCGTCGACCCCATCTCCGTCAAAGTCCAATTCGGTGCAGTCACTTGTCGCCTGGGTCGTGAGTTGCTCCACGCTCCAAGCACCACCGGCTTCACGCGGCGGAGCCACGCGGAATATACCGTCCTCGGCTGCAACCAGGCTGCCCGGCTGTCCGTCCGGCATGACACAGCGGCCGTAACCGTGGTTCTTGGTCAAGCCGTCTTTGATCACTTCAAGCGGCAGGGGGTTTTCTTCGTTGTAAATACTTAAGTCGTCCGGCAATTCACAGCCATAAATGCGTCCTGGATGATTCCAGTCCTCTTTGAATTCATGGTCTGACTTCAGGCAACAGGCAATCAGATAATTTCTGCCGTTGACCGTGAGGATGTCAAAACGATGCACAAACGGCAGGGGGGTTAGAATGCGAACCTTCCAGCTGTGCTCTTCCGATAAACCTGCCACCGGCGAGCCGTCGGCTTTGAGCGGCTCAACGATGACCAGCAGGGCCTCCTTTGAGTCGTTCGGCGAAAAGAATTTATGCGTAGATAAGAAGCTGCCGTTACTGCCCGGGATCTGTTTCATGGTCATGATACCGCCGGGTTCAGACCAGAGGGTTTCGATGTATTCACCATCGAGGGTGAAGCGTTGGCAGTCACCGGCCTTTTCGGTGGCTACGAGGAAACTGCGCTCACCTCCGGATTCCAGCATGGTGATGGCGTAGCACTTCGGCATCGTGGCGATGACTTTTTTCTTGACTTGCATGGCAGACTCCTTTCTTAGTTTTGCCCGTAATAGGCATTGGGACCGTGTTTGCGTAAAAAATGTTTATCTTTAATCATATCGGGAGCCGGCTTTACCTGCGGATTGATCTGTTCTGTCCAAGCCGCCATCTTGGCGATTTCTTCCAGAACCACCGCATTATGCACGGCTTCTTCTGCATCCTTACCCCAAGAAAATGGTGCGTGATTCACGCAGAGCACAGAGGGCACATGCATCGGATCCATCTCGGCAAAAGTCTCGATGATCACCTTGCCCGTATTCGCCTCGTAGGCTTCATCAATCTCCGCTTGAGTCAAACTACGTGCACAGGGTACGCTGCCATAAAAGTAATCTGCCTGAGTCGTACCATAAAGAGGAATACTTCTGCCGGCCTGTGCCCAAGACGTCGCCCAAGGGAATGCGTGTGCACGATGCCGCCCATTTTCGGAAAGGCGCGATAGAGTGCGACATGTGTAGGCGTATCGGAGGAGGGTTTATATTTTCCTTCCACCACATTACCGTCCAGATCCACGACGACCATATCTTCGGCAGTCATGCCGTCATAGGAAACGCCGCTGGGTTTAATCACCACCAGGCCGGTCTCGCGATCGATGCCGCTTACGTTGCCCCAAGTGAAAGTCACCAAATTGTATTTCACCAACTCAAGGTTGGCGGCGACGACTTCTTTTTTCAATGCTTCTAACATATCTGTCTCCTTCTGTTTCACTTTCGTCAGTCTCTGTTTGTTAATCATTCAGGCGTCGGTACAAGCGTCCGGTCTTAAAAATCAGAACACTTCGTCCAGTTTCTCACGCAGATATTTCGCGGCAAAAGCCAAGTCACCCTGCCAATCTTCGGCTCCGATATACCAAAATTCACCGGTAAAATAGCGCACACCTTGAGCCTTCAATTCCTGCAGGCAGGGCAGGTATTCTGTGTGGCCGGTACCGAATGGAATCTCACGATAATGGCCGGGAATGGTCTCCTTGAGGTGCGTCCCAAAGATACTGCCTCTACCTGTTTTGATATCCTCTATCAAATCGTGACCGTGGACCAGCGATGCATTCTTCAGATTACCGATATCCGGATAGACACCGAGATAGGGACTGCCGATTTTATTGACATAGTTCATGGCTTTGCCCACAGTATCCATAAAGGGCGTCTCCATCGTCTCGAAACCAAGCATCACCGACTTCTTCGCGGCCATGTCCACAGCCTTTTGCAGGTTCTCGGCAAAAGCCTGCTCCGTTCCAGCATCCCCTTCTTCATAGTAGACATCGTAGCCCGCCAGCTGAATGATGCGAATGCCAAAGCAAACTGCAAAGTCGATGGCCTTTTGCATAATCTCAAGGCTGCGTTCTCTCACTGCCGGATCATGACTGCCAAGAGGAAAACGCCGATGTCCTGAAAGACACATCGAGCTGACCGGAACACCACTGGCGAAGATCGCATCGTAAAGTTCACGCTTCTCTTCTACGCTCCAATCCAGTCGCGCTAATTTCGCATCTTTCTCATCGATGCTGATTTCCATATGGTCAAACCCGGAGGCCTTTGCCAAATCCAGTTTTTCTTTCCAGCTCAACGTATCGGGCATGGATTTTTCATAAAGTCCTAATTGATATGCTTTCATTGCTCATCACCTCTCAAGATACAGGGGGCTGCGTCAACGTAAGCTGCGGAGTCAGGGAAACCCCTTAGGCTTGTTGCTGGCTCAGCAATTCTTTCACCTCTTCGGTCGTCTCACAGTTGAGCACGGCTTTGGCGTTAATCACCGCTTGCTCGTAGTTCAGACTGCGCACTTTTTCTTTGACCAAAGGTGTTTCACCGGCAGCCATCGAGAATTCATCCAGACCAAAGCCAAGGAGCATTTCAGTGGCAAAAAGATCGCTGGCAAACTCACCGCACATCCCCACTTCTATCCCGCCTGCATGTCCGGCTTGAATAATTTCATATATGGCACGCAATACCGCGGGATTGTAAGTGTCGTAGAGATGCGCGATACGCTCATTGCCACGGTCAACCGCCAGGACATACTGCGTTAAATCGTTGGTGCCGATGCTGAAGAAGGCCGCGTACTTAGCCAGATCTCTGGCGACAAAAACAGCTGCAGGCGTCTCGATCATTACGCCGACCGGTACATCCTTGTTAAATTCAATACCTTCAGTCGTCAGTTCCGCTTTACACTGATCGATAATCTGATTGGACGTTTTCAGTTCGTCCACAGAAATAATCATCGGCAGCATGATGCGAATCGGTCCGAAAGCCGAAGCACGCAGCAGAGCACGAATCTGGGTTTTAAAGACATCGATACGATCCAAGCAAAGTCGAATCGCTCTGTATCCCAAGAAAGGGTTCTCCTCTACCGGGAATTCAAAATAGCTTAAGCCTTTGTCACCACCTATGTCGAGTGTGCGAATAATCAGCTCATTATTCAGTGTGGTAATGGCCTCTTTATAAACGTTAAACTGTTCTTCTTCGGTCGGGAAGTGGTCGTTTTCCATAAAGAGGAACTCACTGCGGAAAAGACCCACGCCATCGACATTGAAGCTTAAAGCGTTGCGAATATCCTGCACGTTGCCGACATTGGCATAGGCTTTAATTTTATGTCCGTCCAAGGTCACCGGCGGCAACTTGGATTGTTCTTCTAACTGTTTGGCTCGGGCGGCAAACTGCGCCTGCTCTTCTTCGAACTTTTGTAAAAAGGCTTCATCCGGTTCTAAAGTGATGTCGCCGCTAGCTGCATCAAAAGCAATCAACATGCCCGGTGTCACTTCGGCCATAATGCCGCTTGCACCGACCAGCGCAGGAATACCCAAGCTTCTGGCCATGATGCTGACATGCGAGGTCGTGCCGCCCTTTTCCGTGATAAAGCCCCTGACCAATTCCAGGTTCAAGTTGGCTGTATCGGAAGGTGCCAAGTCTTCGGCGATAATGACCGAGGGTTCGGTCATATTGCTAAAACGATTGGTTGATCGGCCTTGCAAAGCGGCCTGAATGCGGTTGCCTACATCAACGATATCCGCTGCGCGCTCACGCATATATTCATCATCCATCGAATCAAAAATGCTGCGAATCTCAATGACTGTCTCATGCAAAGCCGATTCCGCATTTTGTTTGGCATCGGTGATGCGTCCGTAGACCCCATCTTTCAGCATGAAGTCATTAGCAAGGGCAAAATGCCCCTCGAAAATCGCATTACTGGCAGCCAACTCAGCCAATTCGGCAGAAACAGCCTCGACTGCCTTATCAAAACGTGCCTGCTCTGCTTCAACGCCGGCGGCGTCTGCCACTAAATAGTCTGCTACGACTACTTTTTCGGTCCCCACCACAAAGGCGGGACCCAAGGCGAGGCCGCGTGAGAATGTTTTCTTGACCTTCATTTTTTTCATAAGTTACTGCCTTTCTGCTCTGCTGCTGACGAGCAAGTAGTTTTTGATTTCGCTCTTACTCCTATTTCTGTGCAAGAATCAGGCGTTCGATGGCTTCCGCCACGCCGTCCTTGGTGTTACTCTCCGTAATGTATAGTGCCTTCTTTTTCAGTGCCTCCACAGCATTGCCCATTGCGACCGGAACGCCAGCCCAATCAAACATGCTTTCGTCATTGTCATAATCACCGATAGCCATGACCTCTTCGGGCGCATAACCAAAGTGTCCTGCCAGCAAAGCCAAGCCGGTGCCCTTGTTCACGCCATGCGGGATGATATCTAGCAAACCCGGATCGGAGCTGCTCACGGTTAAGCCGGTATGGTTATTTAAAAACTCAGCGGCCATACCGTATTTTTTATAGGTCAAATCGTAAATAAGAATTTTTCGCAATTGCAGTTCCATAAACTGCGGAAAATGCTCGCGCACCCAAGCTTCATCAACCTTTTTCTGAGGTAAAGGCAGTTCAATCAGCTCGATTAAATCCAGCTTCTGTTCCTGGGCTATGCGATTGTACTGAATGAAGTATTGCACGCGGATGCTATTTGCTGTGTAATAGCATGCTTCGTCACAAATAATCATGCAGTCCAGCTCTTTATTGAAGGCAAAAGTCAGTGCCTTATACAAGTCGTCCCTGTCCATATTCACACCGCGCAAAATCTCACCCTGCGGCGAGGCCACCACCGCGCCGTTGCAGCTAATCAGAGGCGTCTGCAGCTGCAGTGTGCGTACATAGGCTTCCAGCATGGTGAAAATACGTCCTGAACAAATCGTGACCGCCACGCCTTTTGCATTTGCCTTGGCAATGGTATCGATATTACGCTGAGAAATAATTTTTTTCTCGTTAAGCAATGTCCCATCCAAGTCACAAACGACGAGCTTAACACGAGCCGCTTTTTCGAGGAGCGCCGGGCTGACTTGCAGCTGCCCTAAGGCTTTTGCATCCGTCATCTTACTGTTTACTCAAGAAATATTCGGTATAACCGCTTTCGTTCATCTTTTGCACGACTTCTTTATCGCTTAATACATTGCGCAGTCCTAAGACCTTAACGCCCTGTTTGATCGCATCTTCGTACATATTGAGGAAGTTTTGGGCTGCAAAAACCAGGTCATACTGTCTTGCTGAGCTGACACCCTCAGCGAGCGCGCAGTGGTGGATATCCGCTACTTTGATGCCTAACTGCTTCATGGCTTTGTCGACCGCCATCTTCATCATCAGGCTTGAACCTGCGCCGTTAGCGCATGCGACGAGAATTTTAATCATGTTTAGAGTCCTTTCGTGTTAAGAGTTGCTTGGCTGTTCTATTACTTCTATTTTATCGTACTTCACGACTTTTTAGTTTGTTTGGAGAGTTGTGACCAAAGACGCCTCCGTGCGATAAGGCCTTGAGATATTCATACGCTCCGCGAGCAATTGCCGCACGGAGCGCTTGTAAAAATCAGTTTTCGAGCTTATTTAACTTTTGCCGCTGCTTCTTCAGCACGAATGCGTTTGCACTCTTCCCAGTCTTCTGTTTCCAGGAAGTAGGTTTTCTTATTCATGCGATATTGGATCTGCGGGATGGCAATCAGGATGATGATAACCAAGGCCAGTCCGATGTAGCTCAGGTAAGTCATGAGCACAGTGAAGATCGGCCAGACGGTCGCCCAGTCAAACATGCCCAGGTAGCCGCCGTATTTTGCCATTCCTACGAAGCTCGCGATGAAAGCAGAACCGAAGACCTGAATCAAACCGGAGATGAATGGGAAGAGCATGGCAGCTTTGGCACCGCCCTTGTTATCGGCATAAACACCAATGGTGGCGTTGTCAAAGAAGACTGGCACGAAGCCTGCAATAACCAGAGTGGGGCTCTTCAAAAGGATGAGCGCACCGATGGCCAGGAATTGTCCCAGAGCACCGAAGAGGAAGCCGATGGTGACCGCATTAGCGGAACCGAAACCGTAAACAACGGCACAGTCGACGCCGGGCACGGCACCTTTGAGCAGCTTGTGGGAGATACCCTGGAAGGAGTTGGTCAGCTCGGTAACGAAGGTACGAACGCCCAACTGCAAGATGGCCAGGTAAACACCGAAGTTAAAGGAGGTTGTCAGGATATAGAAAAGGAAGGTTTGGCTTTCTTTCATGAATTCTTTTTCAACCAAGTAGGGTTTACCGAGAATCAGGAGGATAACTCCGAAGAAGGCGGTCATCAGGATGGCAGTGGCGACCATATTCTCATTGAAGATTTTCAGGAAGCCGGGCAGCTTGATGTCGTCGAGGCGTTTGGATTTGCCTTCTTTGTTCATGCGTTTGGCTAAACTGGTGAAAAGACCCACACCGAACATCTGCTGATGCGCGATGGTGAAGCCGGCACCGTCCGTCAAATCCTGAGACTGACCGACAATGAGGTTCGAACCGACGGCCCAATACAACCCGAGTACGAGACCCATGACCAAGAGGATGCCGGTGTCAGAATTTCTTAATGCGGGTAAGGCGAACATAATGAGCCAGAAAGCCGTCGCTGCCTGCTGCATTTGAACGTGACCGGTGGTGAAAATGGCTCTCATCTTGGTGATTTTTTTCAGCGCAACCAAGAGAATATTAAAGATAAAGGCAATGAGCAGCAGCAACATGACCTGCGAGAAAGTCTTACCGAAGACCTCTTCCATACCTGCCTGCACTGCGTTTTGTCCGAAGTAGGGGTCGATAACCATCGCCTCCAAATTAAACTTGTCTTTTAAACCGACAAGAATGGGGCGGAAGTTGGAAACCAAGCCTCCGGAACCGACTTGCAAGATTAGAAATCCGACCACGGCTTTAATAAAGCCTGCAAGTATGTCGTACCATTTCTTTCCCAGCAACGCATAACCGATAACAACCAACAAACCAATAAAATAGGCCGGTTGCGTCAGGAAGTTGTTGACAAAGAAAACCCAAATTGTGTTTAGGAAATCCAGAACCTGTTGCATACTACTCCTCCATAGATCAAGGAATTAATCCGCGCTTATAGGGTGCAATTCAAACCCTGTGCGTGGGGGCCGATTATTCTGCCGGGTCTTCCAGCAATGCGTCCAATGCCAGGAATTCTTCCGGTGTGGTCACTTCTTGAAGCTTATTTAAGACTTCTTCATTGGTCAGGATGGTGTAGAGGCGCTGCATATTGTTGACATGAGCATCGGGATCGATCGAAGCGAGGGTAAAGAAAACACTGGCGTCTTTGTCCGGATTACCCGGTTCAAAAGCAACAGGCTGCGCAAGCTTCATAAAGCCGATAGCTGTGCCGTGAGCACCTTTAGAGTTCTCGGTCGAGTGCGGCATGGCCAGACCCGGTACGATAACGATGTAAGGTCCATGCTTGGTGACGCAGGCGATGATTTCTTCAGCATAGGACGGGTCGACCGTGCCATCTGCTTCCAGGGGTTTGCAGCAGAGTCTGATAGCGTCTTGCCAGTCTTCAGCCTTTTCATTAAAAGCAAAATGATTCTTGTCGTAAATTTCTTTGATGAGCATCGCTCCATCCTCCTTCAATTTTGTGCACATTGTTTAAACACGCACCAATTTACGTGTATGAGCTCATGTTAAACTCACTATTTTTTTGTAGCAACTGATTAAATAACCAAAGTATTCTTAGTGTTTTTGTGAGACTTTTGCTATTCTCGTCGTTTTTCTATCAATATGAACGTAAAATGCGTGACATATCGGTACCTTGGGGCTAAAAGATGCATTTTATGCTTTATTTGTTCATTTATATCGTTATTTGGTTCTTATTTATCGCAATTTAAGTTCAATTGTTTCAATAAGTCTTACATAGTCAGGCAAAACAGCCTTTCCCGTGCCTTCAAATAGTATAAACATAAAAACGGGAATAGAATTCGCTCTTTACCAACTAATTGAACGTAATTTGGAGATATTTATTCTTTTATATGAATATTCGCTCTTAATTTATGGACAATTCATCAATTTACAGATGAAAGCCATTTAGTTTATAATCATAAAGAACGAATCGAGCATATGAAAAGACCATGCGCTATGACACGGAAACGGAGATTGACCTATGAAAAACAGTGCCAGTTTTGTTGATGCGAGAAGGCGAAAAATCATTAAGTTGTTTGAGTCCTATGGCAAAATGAAGGTTTCATTCCTCGCCCAAGAACTTGCCACTTCTCCATTGACCATTCGCCGTGATCTTGAGTACCTCGAACAAAACCGTATTATCGAACGTTTCCATGGCGGGGCTGCTCTCATCAATCCCGTTTCGACTTCCTTCTCTTCTACCCTCGTTCTACATAAACATGCCATCGCCCGCGAAGCAGCCAAACTGGTCCAGGACCGCGATACCATTTTCATGAATACCTCTTCGACCGCACTCCTGGTTTTGAAATACATCACCGCTCACAATGTCACCGTTATTACCAACAATGCCAAAGCCATCCACGCCGAGCGAAACGAATCGACTCTGATTGTTTTAACCGGTGGTGAGTTAAGGGAGCCGAAGGAGTCGATGGTCGGGCATTTTGCCATGCAAAACCTCAACCGTGTTACCGCCGCAAAAGTCTTCTTAGGTTGTAACGGCCTCTCACTGGAACAAGGTATCGCCACTTCCGTTTTACAGGAAGCTTCAATTAATGAGCTGATGCTCAAACGCTCTAACGAGCGCATTATTCTGGCGGATCATTCGAAGATTGGTGTGACCGAAAGCTTTACTTCGGGCCAAATGCATGAAGGCGACACGCTGATTACCGATAGCGAATCCCCTAAGAATATCTTGGAACGCTTTAAACGCATAGGTGTGTACGTGACCGTCGTCGCCCCGATGCGCAGTTTGGTTTAATACGTCGCGCTGCTTGAGTGGCTGCGACTCTGCTCGGATTTAGTCCGTCGCGCTGCTTGGCCGGATGCGACTCCTTTTTCTATTCCGGCAAAAATGACGGCTTTGCGAGCAAGCATTAGTAATGCCTAATGCACGCCCGCAATTATTGTCAAACCCTCCTATGACTGAACCGAGCTCAGCTTCCAGATTAAATCCCAGTTTGCATTGAGCGGTGTGTGGCAAAAGGCACAGCGTTTCTCGCCCACGTTCGTGGCTGGTGCACCGCAGTTCGGGCAGTTCAGTCCGGCGGTAACCAGCTCGCCGTCCGGTGAAAGCGTTTTGAGATCGTAGGTGTAGACGACGTCGACACGGGCGGTGTCGCGGTGGATTTGTGCATCACTGAAAAAAAAGCCTGCCTGCCATACGATGCGGCGGCGATTGGGTTCGCGATTGTAATCCTTAATCACCACGCGGTCTACGGAGAGGCCGTCGACCGAAGCGGGAGCAGGATTTTGGGCAATAAAACCTTGCCACCATTCATAGTAGCGACGCACACGCTCAGAAAGGGCTTCATAAGGGCGCCGCTCATTCTCAAAAAAAGACTTCAAATCGTTACTTACTTGGGAGCGCATCGCTTCGATGTTCAGCTCAGGAAAGTCCGCCTTGATTTGTGGCATGACGACAGATTCCATGCTTTGCAGGGACTGGGTAATGCCGCTTCGGGCGCTATTCATCGCGCGTTGATGGGATTTGGCGCTCTCAATCAGCTGTGAGACGTCACCGATATTGCGACGTACGTTGCGCATCACGCGTGAAATCGTGACACCCAAGACTAAAAGGATGACGAGAGGAATCGCCAGCGTCACGAGGATGCCCGCCAATCCGGAATTTGCCAGAATCAATGTGAGATTTCCGCTTATCAATTCGTTGCCCTCCTGCCCTTGCACAGATGCTTTTCTACTCGGTTATTTTAGCATACGTGGGTGAAGGATAAGGGCAAAAGAGAGCCGCTTCCTTTTGCCAAGCTATTAATACATATATAAAGCATTTTTCCTTGACAGTCCCAAGGGCTTATGACAAAGTTTGGAAAGGAAAAAAATTGGAGGGATTATATGAAAGATCCGACAGCGATTTACAGTGTCAAAGAACTGCCACTGGCAAAGACGCTGCTGCTTGGTTTGCAGCATACGTTTGCCATGTTTGGCGCAACCGTCCTGGTACCTCTGCTCACTGGTCTGAGCATCCAAACCACCCTTTTGATGGCGGGCTTGGGCACCTTGCTCTTCCACCTCATCACCAGGGGTAAAGTGCCGGCCTTCTTGGGCTCGTCTTTTGCTTTCTTAAGTGGTTACGCCGCGGTCGCACCGATGATTGACGGCAAAGCGGACCCCGAAAAACTGGCTTATGCCGGGGGCGGCGTGGTCATCGCCGGTTTGGTCTACCTGGTCCTGGCTGCCTTTATCAGACTTTACGGTGTCAAGCGCGTCATGCGTTTCTTCCCGCCCGTGGTCACCGGACCGATCATCATTTCCATTGGTTTGATTCTAGCTCCGACTGCGATTCAAAACGCTTCACAGGATTGGCTGCTGGGCATCATCGCAGCCGTGATAATTATCGTCTGCAACATTTGGGGTAAGGGCATGATTAAAATTATACCCATCGTGCTGGGTGTGATCCTCACTTATATCATTGCTTTGGTTTTAGGGCGTGTTGATTTTGAAGCGGTCAGAAATGCACAGATTGTGGGGCTGCCGCCTTTTAATATAGCAAAATTCAATCTTTCAGCCATCATCACCATCGTGCCTATATCACTGGCCACGATGATGGAACATATTGGTGATATCTCTGCAATCAGCGCCACGACCGGCATCAATTACATCTCGAAACCCGGGCTTAGCAAGACGCTCCTTGGCGATGGTTTGGCAACCAGTTTGTCTGCAATGTTTGGTGGTCCGGCCAACACCACTTACGGTGAGAACACCGGCGTTCTGGCTTTAACACGCATTTATGATCCAAAGGTGATGCAAATTGCGGCGGTTTTTGCCATTATTCTTTCCTTTGTTCCTGTGCTGAGTGAAGGCATCCGTACTATTCCTGTCGCCATCATCGGTGGGGTTTCCATGATTCTCTACGGGATGATTTCCGCCATCGGTGTGCGCAATGTCGTCGAGAATCAAGTGGATTTTACCAAAAGCCGTAACTTGATTATCGCTGCGACTATTCTGGTCACTGCACTGGGCTTTAGTGGAATCGGCGGATTAAGCTTCCAAATCGGTAGCATAGCAATCAACCTCTCCGGTCTGGCCATTGCTGCGATTCTGGGCATTTTCCTGAACGCCGTTCTTCCAGGTAAAGATTACGAGTTTTTCGAAGAAGAACCGGCACCCACCGGCGTACAGTTTGACATCGGCCAATCCTCCAGCACCACAAAAGAAGGTAAAAAGGGAAAAGTGAAAAGGCTTGAGTCATTTTAAAGGCTGAGTCCTAATAGTGCCTGACTCCTTTGATTTCGAAGAATCAGGGGGCAAAACAAAACAAAAACAAGGTCGCCTCAGCTGCCAATTGTATGCAGTGGGGCGACCTCTTTTTATATGTTATAGCTTTGCCTAGTTTGTGGAGAGGCTGGGATTAGTAGTATTCAAATGCTTAATAGTACGAGTTGCTGAGGCCTCTGAAGAGGTTGATACCGGCTACCGCTATGATGATGCTGATAAGGATGGTTAATGCGATACCAATGGCAGCCATGATGAGCGAAGCCTGAGCCCAGGTCTTCTTACTTCTCTTTGTATCGGAGCTGAAAGCCCAAACGAACATCAAGACGATGTTGGCGATAGGTATCATCATTAAAAGATAGGTCACAATCCAGTTGCCGACAGTCATGTGTTCATTGTTATAGCTCTGACCTGCGGGAGGCTGCTGATATTGTGGCGCTTGATACTGATAGCCCTGTTGGGGATAAGGATTCTGTTGGTACTGGGGCGGCTGATAGGCTTGCTGATCGCCTTGGGGTACTTGTCCAGATTGATAGTTGAATTGTTCTGACATCGATTTGTCCTCTTTCTTTATGCATTTTGCTTGCTGAGTTTTAAGCTGTCCAAGCTGAATAGGCCTGATATACTTCTACTATCAAAACACTTGTTTTGTCAACTTATTTGCGATTTTAGGCGGTTTTACTACTGGCGTTTTATCGGCAGCTATTCTTCTTAACAATAAATTTTGGCAAAATTTCCAGGCGTGCATTAGTGTTATTTAATGCTTCTCCGCACAGCCGAAATTTTTGACAAATCTTAGTAGTCTCGCGTGAAACCGAAAACGACGGCTTCTGAGCGGCATTGCGGCCAAACAAGCCTTACAACGGTTTAGCCTGCCCAAAACAAGCATGGGTTTCAGCTTGATCGACAATGGCGCTTACCAAGTTAAAAGAGGCCTAGCTGAATCAGCGAGACCTCCAATCATTCCAATAAACCGCAGCACTCACTAATACGCACTTTGAGCTGCTTCGTCACGCTGCCTGCGCGCCAGAATATCTTCTTTGACCAGCATTTCCTTGACCTTCATTAAACGCGTCAGATTACTGCGTTCGTTCTCGTCCATTTTCATGCTGATGTCCTTGATGCTTTCCTCCAGCTCGGGAATCAACACGTGCTCCAGGGAGTTAACGCGGCGCCTGGTCTTCTCAATCTCGTCGGCTAGCAGTTGCACTGTTTTTTCTTTTTCCGCCAGCTTTAGCAAGACCGGGAAAGCCTCGCGCAGGGCTCGCACAGCGACGTCCATTTCACCACTGGTAGTTGCGAGACCGTAGGGTAGTTCTGCAGCGCTCACTTCGCTGTAGACATAGTCAGGAATGGCAAAATGCGGCACCTCCACCGCCATGATGTTTTCCTGGCTGACTTCGACAGACAACTGGCCGTGGCTGCTCTGTAGCGCCTGGCCCAGGACCTCGGGTTGCATGACGGCAGCGGCGATGGCCATGTCATCGGCGGCTTTGACCAGGAGGCGGTCGGCTTCTATGCGCAAGTCTCTGGTCTCGTAGACCAAAGCCAAAAAGTGCTTCATCAAGCCGTCACGCTTGTCTTTGAGCATGTTGTGACCGCGACGCGCTGTGGCGAGTTCGCGTTTGAGTCGCATGAGTTCCATGCGGTTCGGGCTGACGTGACGTTTTGCCATGCGTATGCTCCCCTACTCCGCTTTCTTTGCGTAATAATACTTGTCAATCCACTCGTCGCGGATACGTTTGAGCTCGGAACGCGGCAGGATGCGCAGGAGCTCCCATCCGATGTCCAAGGTGTCCGTTATGCTACGCTCGGTTTGATAGCCTTGAGAGACATAGCGGTTCTCGAACTCGGTTGAAAATTTGGCGTACATTTTGTCGATGTCGGAGAGCGCCGATTCACCCAAGATAATGGCCAGTTCACGGGCGTCTTTACCGCGGGAGTAGGCGGCGAAAAGTTGGTTCATGGTGTCGGCGTGGTCTTCGCGGGTTTTTCCTTTACCGATACCCTTGTCTTTAAGACGGGACAAGGACGGTAAAACATCAATTGGCGGAGCGATGTTTTTCTGATGCAGGTCGCGCGAGAGAATAATCTGGCCTTCCGTGATGTAACCGGTGAGGTCAGGAATCGGATGCGTTTTATCGTCGTCCGGCATGGTCAGAATAGGCATCATGGTGATGCTGCCTTTTGAGCCTTTTTTACGGCCTGCCCTTTCGTAGATGGTGGCCAAGTCGGTGTAGAGATAACCGGGATAGCCGCGACGTCCGGGCACTTCCTTACGGGCGGCGGACACTTCGCGCAGTGCTTCGGCGTAGTAAGTCATGTCGGTCAGAATAACCAGCACGTGCATGTCACGATCAAAGGCCAGGTATTCGGCACAAGTCAGCGCCATACGTGGGGTGGCGATACGCTCAATCGCGGGTTGGTCGGCTAGGTTCATGAAGAGCACGGTACGCTCGATGGCGCCAGTGCGGCGAAAGTCGCTAATAAAGAAATCCGCTTCTTCAAAGGTGATACCCATGGCGGCAAAGACCACGGCAAAAGACTCATCTTTCCCCAAAACTTTAGCCTGCCGGGCAATTTGGGCGGCCAGTTGCGCATGCGGCAAACCGGAACCGGAAAAAATCGGTAGCTTTTGGCCGCGGACCAGGGTATTTAGGCCGTCAATCGCGGAAACACCGGTCTGAATGAATTCGTTGGGATAGTCGCGGGCAGCCGGGTTCATGGGGCGGCCATTGACGTCTAGGCGCGCTTCGGCAATCAGGGGCGGGGCTCCATCGATGGGCTCGCCCATGCCGTTAAAGACACGGCCGAGAATATCGGGGGCAACGGCGAGTTCCTGGCCGCGGCCAAGAAAGCGCACGGAGCTTTGATCGATGTTGATGCCGATGGCGGAGTCAAAAAGCTGCACCAGGGCATCGCGGCCGTTGATTTCCAGGACGCGGCAGCGTCGCAACTCGCCGGAAGGCAGCTCTATTTCGCCCAGCTCGTCATACTTGACATCTTCGACGCCCTTGACCAGCATCAAGGGACCGGCGACTTCTTCGATGGTACGGTATTGTTTTGCCATATCTATCCTCCTAGTTACGCAGGGCTGCAATCGCCTCATCCAAGGCTTTGTAGAGCTCCGCGAACTTCGCTTCGACTTTTTCTTCTGTGGTGTATTTGAAACGGCCGACTTGTTCCATGACGGGCAGGTTCAGGAGATGCTCGAAACGTACACCGGCACGCAAGGCTGAGGAAGCCAATTCGTAATAATGCAAAATCAGTCGCAGCATGCGCTGTTGTTTATCTAGGGGTGTAAAGGTATCGATATCATCGAAGGAGTTCTGGTGCAAGAAGTCTTCACGCAGGGAGCGCGAGGCCTCGAGCTTCAAACGATCCTGAGCGGAAAGGGTATCCAAACCGACCAGTTTGACGATTTCTTCCAGTGAGGCTTCTTCTTTGAGCAAGGCCATGGCCTCTTGGCGCATCTTGGACCATTCCGGACTGACGTTTTGATCCATCCAATCTAGAACTTTATCCAGGTAGAGTGAATAAGAGTTAAGCCAGTTGATGGCCGGGAAGTGACGTTTGTAAGCCAAAGCACTATCGAGTGACCAGAAGACTTTGACGATGCGCATGGTGGCCTGAACAACAGGGTCGGACATGTCGCCGCCCGGAGGGGAAACCGCACCAATCGCGGTCAGCACGCCTTCGCGCTTGTCCTGGCCAAGGCAGGTCACCATACCGGCTCTTTCATAGAAGTGGGCCAGGCGGGAGCCGAGGTAAGCAGGATAACCTTCTTCACCAGGCATTTCTTCCAAACGTCCGGACATTTCGCGCAGGGCTTCAGCCCAACGTGAGGTGGAGTCTGCCATGATGGAGACGGAATAGCCCATATCGCGGTAGTATTCCGCGATTGTGATACCTGTGTAGATGGAAGCTTCACGTGCGGCCACCGGCATGTCAGAGGTGTTGGCGATGAGGATGGTTCTTTCCATTAAGGATTTGCCCGTTTTCGGGTCTTTCAGAGCCGGGAACTCACCTAAAACGTCGGTCATTTCGTTGCCGCGCTCGCCGCAACCGATGTAGACCACGATATCCGAGGCTGCCCATTTGGCGAGCTGATGTTGGATAACGGTTTTACCGCTGCCAAAAGGTCCGGGAACCGCAGCGGTACCGCCCTTTGTGATGGGGAACAAGGTATCAATCACACGCTGGCCGGTGAGCAGAGGTTCTTGCGGGGCTTGTTTGCCGGCATGAGGTCTGGCTACGCGAACAGGCCAGCGTTGCAACATACTGACCGCAACGGCCTCTTGATCATCAAAACTGATTTCGGCTATCGTCTCGTCGATGGTGTACTCTCCTTCTGCAACGATGCTCTTCAGGCTGCCCTGACCTTTATAGTTGGGAGGAACCATGACTTTATGTAGTATCAGTGAAGTTTCTTGGACAGTGCCTAGAATGTCACCGGCCATGACGCTGTCGCCGGCCTTTACTGTTGGGGAGAAGAGCCATTTTTTATCATGGTCCAAACTCTTGACTTCCACACCGCGCGGGATGTTGGTGCCGGTCATGTCATAAAGCACTTCCAAAGGACGCTCTATACCGTCGAAAATATTGCCCATAAGACCCGGGGCGAGCTCAACGGACAAAGGGAAGCCCGCGGATACCACCGGTTCGCCCGGGCCGAGTCCGGCGGTTTCTTCATAGACCTGAATGGACGCTCGATCCCCGTGCACCTCGATGACTTCGCCGATGAGGCGCTGGTCGGAAACGCGCACCACGTCGAACATTTGCACGTCGCGCATGCCTTCGGCGACGACTAAGGGGCCCGAAACCTTGAGTATTTTGCCTTCACTTTGTGTCTTCATTCTATCTCTTCCTCATGCTCATGTTTTTTATCCCAATCACCCAGGATGTTGAAGCCGATCGCTTTTTTGACGGCGTCCTGGATGACCATTTTACCGAGACCCTGAAACTCTCCCGCTTGCGGAATCGTCACGATAGCCGGCATCGGTTTAAAACGCAGTTCGGCAATGATTTCTGCCGCTTCGTCAGAAACCTGTTCCGTGACGTAAATCACGGCATAGGCCTCGCTTTGGACCAATCGGTCCATGGTTTCAACGGCTTCTTCGGGGCTGGCCACGGCAAAAGTCTCCATCGACATCCCTCTAAAACCAAGAATGCTGCCGAGATCGCCGACCACTGCTACGCGTTTGCTCAGCCTTTCTTCCATCAGCGCCCCCTCCTGTAGGTATCGCGCAACAATGAGAGGCTACGCTTCTCTTCATTGCGGTTGGTTTTCCCGGCCAGAATAATGCGCAGGTTCTGCGCTTCCAAACGCCGTGCCAACCAGTAACCCGCCACCTGCGGAATGCCGTTTCCGGCAGCTAAACCGAAACGGGCAAAAGCCAAGCGGGTTTCGGAAATTTCGCTTCCGAAAGCATAAATGTTTTTTCCTTTAACGTAATCGTCCAAGTGATCCAGTAAATCAGCGGCTGCTGTCAGCTTGAAGGCTTCCTTCAAGCCAGGGACACCCTTCATCATAATCTCGTAGGCGTCGTCACGTTTGACTTGGCCACCGTCAACAAAGGCATCCATGAAGGTGTTTACCGAACCATGCATGCGCAGCAGTCGTGCAGCGCTTTGCAAGTTGTAATTATCCGCCAGCATCTCGCGATACATCGCCAGGTAGCGGCCTACCGGCTCTTTGGCGTGTGCTTCAGCGAGTTCGCCCAATTTGTCAAACCAGACTTGATCCAGGCGCATGTCCATGGCTGCGGGTCGGTAATCGTGCGGCCAGTGCTTCATGTCTTCTTTGGCAATCTCGGTCAGTTCCTGCACTTGACCGACAGCCGTGTTTGTACCGGCGAGAGCGGCGATCAAGTTTTGCCAGAGTTCTTCGGGGGGAACCATGCTTTCATAAAAAAGCAAGTCATGCAGCAGGGCGGGGATTGTTTCCTGTTTGGCTGTGCCTTTCTCGGCATTCAAAAAGCCGCTCATGTCCCTGCCGCGGTTGGTCACCTCACGCAGGTATTTCAGCATTGCCTTCAGATTATGCATGTCGCTTTGCAACAATAAACCTTTCGCCAAGGGGCCATTCTGAGTCATTTGTTTCAGGATGGCATCATTTTCAGCTGCACCGAGTTTGATGCGTTCTGCGGCTGTCGCGGCACGCGGGTAGGCGGCTTCGCTCAGAGCGTGGTCGAACTGATCCAAACCGTTTTCCAGTCTGGCTAACTCTTCCAGCTTGCTGTAGGACAACAAATGCTCTTCAAGCACCTTGACGCGCCCTGTGGCAAAAGCATATTCGCTGTCGATACGCATGCCGTCCATCTGCTTGGCATAGCGTCTGAAAGCTGCGTTGCTGCTATTCAAAGCTGCTCTCCTTCTTAAACAAAATACTTGCGGCGAGCTCTACCAGCTCATCGTGTCTGCTCTTCAAAGTGCTCTCAAAACTGCGGTCCTCCCAGACATTGTCTGCTTTGAAAACCAGGCCACCGGAGATTTTTTCATCTGTTTCCAGTTTCAGCTCTATACCCTGCTGCGCCATGATACTGCGCACCAAAGCCTCATCAGCCGAGGCAGAAGTGACCGTCATACCGGCTTTAGCACTTTCTTTAAAAAGTTTTTCATAATATTGTTGCTTCTTGGCTTGAGGCAAGGTTTTCAGTTCACTCAATGTTTCGCGTAAAACCTCATCCAGCAACGCTTGTTTGGCATTCAAGTCTGAGCGGCGCGAATCCAAAGTCGCTAACGCAGCGTTTCTGCGCTGGTTGGCTAAATCGAGCTGTTCCTGCTCTTTCGCTGCCCGTTCTTTCATCAGCCAAATTTCATCGGCGTTCTGTTTACCGATGACAGCGACCGCTGCCGTTGCCGAAGCTAAAATAGCTTCCGCTTCACCTCGGGCTGAGTCCAAGAGCGTCTCTTTTAATTTGTCAAAACCATCCATGCCTGATCTCCTCAATTTCCAGTCGTGTTAATGCTTATTGGACATTAAGGATCGACAGGACGGAGGCAAGCAAGGCTAAAATGGCGTAGGTTTCAACCATGGCGGACAAGATCAAGGGCTTGGACTGTTCTTCGGGCTTCTTTGCAACCATAAGAACACCGTCTGCAGCGACGTTGCCCTGGTGTACGGCGGAGAAGTAACCGACAATCGCCATCGGCATACAAGCGGCAAAATACAGCATGCCTTGGGTAACGGTGAGATTGCCCGCCGTGCCGTTCATAAAGCCGGCATTCAGCATGACAAAGAACCAGACCAAAAGGCCGTAGATGCCCTGGGTGCCGGGCAAAGCCTGCAAGATGAGCAACTTACCGAAAAGCTCGGGCTTTTCCGAAAGCACGCCTGCGGCGACTGAACCCACGTGTCCGACGCCTCTGGCCGAACCCATGCCCGCGAACACTGCGGCCAATACGCCTCCTAGCAGGGCAAGGTTTGCGCCTGTAATCAACTGTTTAAAAATTTCCATTTTGTTCCTCCCGATTAACTTCTTATATTGGGTTTTTATTTAATAAAGTTTTGATACTTGTATATCTATTGTATTGTGCTGGGCTCTAAGCCTGATTCGTTGTTGATAATCTTGTGAAGCCCATTTACTTGAGCTGTGCCTCTTTCTAGTTTTCAACCACACGTGTGTACTTGGTTTTAAAGTGCAGGGGTTGAAATGCGGTACCTCCTCCTTCGTAGAACTTCCCGAAGTACTCGACATACTGCAAACGTGTGGCATGTACATAAGCCGAGAGGCCCGAGAGAGCGAGATTTAAGATATGTCCGAAGATCAGCACCACGACGGTAAAAACGATACCGATAACCGAAGTGCCCATCAGGCTCGCGAGCATGTTGACCACAAGGGCAATAACCGAGGTAGCCAAAGTGAGGGCGAGAATACGGGTATAGGAGAGCAAGTCGCCCAGATAACCGGTGATGCCGTAGAGGGTCCAAAGGCCGGAAAAGACGCGCTTAATGGGGTTGCGCACGCCTTTTGCCGAGAGTAGCACGATCATGGCGGCACCGACAATCGCCATGTACTGACCGACACTGATGTTTAGGGCATAAAGTGCCAGACCGATAATAATCAGGAACCAAGGCACCGTTTCGACGACCGCATCGTAAGGTTTGCCCAGTCGCCAAAGGTTATAGAATTTCACGGCTAAACCGGCAAAAATATGCACCGCACCGAATACAATGCTCGCAATCATCAGCGTGACCGGGTCTTCGACCGGATCAAACCAGAGCATGGGGAAGTTAATGCGATTGCCGGAAACCGAGCTCAGCATATTACCAAAGAAAGAACCAAAGAGCAGACCGAAGATGATGGCAGCGACACTGCCCTGCATCAAAATCAGGCACATACGGCGCATATTGCCTTCCACCTTGACTTTATAAACCAGGAAAGCACTGAGCAAGAGCAACAGCAAGCCATAGCCCGCGTCACTGAGCATCACGCCAAAAAAGAAGGCATAGAAGGGAGCTGTGACCGGGGTGGGATCGGGATCCTGCGACACGGAGGGTAGACTGAACATGTCAATGATAGCCTCATACGGTCTCACCATTTTATTGTTCTTTAGCAGAATGGGATGGTCCTCTCCAGCTGGCACAGGTTCAATATCAATAGCCACGGCATACTCTTGTTCGAGCGCCGCTTTGAGATCTGCCGCCATTTCATGGGGTACATAGCCTTGTAAAACAAAGAGTCGGCCGGTATTGAGCAGATTTTGCATGGCCTCCAGTTTGCTGTCCGCATTTAAATAATAGTCATAGAGCAGTTCAAAGTCTGCTTTATTTTTACTGAGACGCAAGCCTTCATCTGCCAATTGTTTTTCTTCCTGATCCAAGGCATTTAGTTCAACGCGCCACTGGCGGATGGCCTTCCCGTAGTCTTCGCCCATTTCGGCGGGCAGCTTTGGAAGTGTGGCAAAATCATACTTGCGTAAAATGCGCTCGGCCTCTGTCGCATCTACTTTGCGCACAGCGAGTAAGAGGGCCGCTTGTTCCTTGACCGTTGACAAGAGTTCTAAGGCGTAATTGCCCTCAAGAACCTCTGAAAGTTCTGCTTTTAGTTTATCCAGCTGCTCGTTTTTGGTGGAAACCGAGCCGGAAAAGGTTTGTAAGAGTTCGAGTTTTTTGCCTTGATCACCAGGTAGCGAAACTTTCTCCCAGACCTGAATTTGCTGAATCTGACCTAATAGACTCGCCCGACGATTGCGCAGTTTTTGCTCCGCCACACGATTCGCCTCGAGCAAATTGAGTTGACTAAAAATCTCAGCTTGTCTGGAACCAATCTCTTCAAAATCGGCGGCTTTAACGCTGCGGCGAATAGTAAACATCGGCTTCTTTTCGGGGCTGAGCGCTTGGGCGGTCTGTATCGCCTGCTGCAAAGCCGTCATGCGGCGTTGTAACTCCAGTTGAATTTTTCTGTATTCTGCAGAACCCAGCCTGGCTAATAGTCGGCTGTTACTTTGGTTGCCCGATAGCTCGGGGATGGCCTTTTCGAAGTTTTCGTCGCTCCACTGGGCCTCCCCTTGTTCAGGGAAATAGATGTTGCGGCTATTCGGATCAAGCTCAGCGGACAAAACGCCTTCCTGCACCATACCCGACGAAAGTTCAGCGAGCTGTTGTTCCGCTTCCGGGTCGGCCTCAACCGAAACGGCACCCAGCTTACTGAGTGCGGAAATCAACTTGGTTTTATCATCTGCGAGGCCTACAAGGCTGATTTTATCAAGCTTTACAATTGCCATCGCTCAGTCCAGAGTCCTTTCAAGCAAAGCTGCGACCGCCAGGGCTTTACGTGCCTGCGCTGTTTGCAACGCCGCATCGATCCCGGCTTTCGCCTGTTCACTTTCTTCTTTTAATGTGGCAGCACTCGACTCGTTGCGCTGAGCCGCCGCACGCTTCTTATCTTCATAGATTTCGTTGCCCGCTTGGGCTAGTGCTTTTTCAGCCTCCGTTTTGGCAAAAGCCTCCATGCCTGCCGCACGTTCTTTCGCTTCCGCCACGATGGCCGCGCATGCCGCCTCGAGCTCATAGATTTGGTCGATTAAATTGAGATTCTCCATGGCCTAAAAAGCGCCTTTCAAGTATTTTGAACAGTTAGAAAAAGTATAGCATAACCCCCAGGGCAAAGCGCAAGGAGATTCGATAAAATCTCTGAGATTATTCGCAATCGTACGTCCGAATTATTGGCAGTCCATGAACTGGCGAAGAGCGGGGGATTTTGTGTGTTGAATCTTTTTCGCTTAAGTCGGATCTTTGTTGCATGCCCGCGGGATTTTGGTCAATTGTTGCGGGTATCCCAGACTGAGCTGGGACCGCCGAAAATACTGGCCAGACGAGGCGGGATTTTGGACAAAATTTACAGACATCCCAGATCGCGGATTAAGTCCATATAGTGGTGTAAAAAGAAAAGGAGCCATGAGCTCCTCCATTCGGTACACTTGAATTAACGAGATTCAGTGGTACAGACGAAGGGAGAAAGATCATGACTCAATTACATTTTACGTTAGGTATGGACGAATTTACAGAGTTGTTCAAAATGGGGCGCGAAGAAGCGTTTGGGAAGTTAATGGAGAATATCCTAAACCAATTTCTTTTAACGGAATCCACAGAGAAATTAGGAGCACAACCCTATGAGCGGCAAGAAGAGCGAAGCGATTACCGAAATGGTCTGAGGCATCGACAGGTTAATACCCGCATCGGAAAGCTCACTTTGGCCGTACCTAGGCATCGTAACGAAGCCTTCCATACGACCTTGCTTGAAAACTATCAAAGGAATGAACAAGCACTCATTGAGGTCTTTATGGAAATGGTGGTTCATGGTGTAGCCACCCGAAATGTTGAGAGGATTACAAAAGAACTCTGTGGTGTGGAATTCTCCAAGTCCAATGTGTCCGAACTGTGCAAGGCATTAGACCCTTACGTTGAAAGCTTTAAGAACCGCCCTCTAGAAGGAGACTATCCCTTTGTTATGGCGGATGCGATGTATGTAAAGGTCCGAGAGGAGCACCGGATACGCTCAAAAGGCTTACTCATGGCCATCGGCATGAATAACGATGGTCGTAAAGAGGTCTTGGGATTTGAGGTATGTGAAAATGAAACAGCGTATCACTGGGAGCGCTTCTTTACCGGTTTAAAGCAAAGAGGCTTAAAGCAGGTTGACCTGGTGACATCGGATAGCCATAAAGGTTTGGTAAGCGCCATAAAGAAAGTATTTCAAAACGCCAGTTGGCAGCGCTGTCAGTTCCACTTCAGTAGAAACATCGTCAACCATGTTCCCAAACGCTACCAAGCGGGCCTTGCCAGTGAACTTAGTGAGATGTTTAACGAATTAGCATTAAGTGCAGCGCGGGACAAGAAGAATCAGATTATCGAAGAATACAAAGACATCTCTGCGAAAGCCATGCAGACGCTGGAAGAAGGTTTTGACGAGGCCATGAATGTGATGTGCTTACCTGAAAAGTATCGCAAGAGCCTTAGGACCACCAACATTATTGAGCGAGAAAACCAGGAGTTACGCAGAAGAGAAAAAGTGATTCGCATATTCCCCAATGTCGCTTCAGTAGAGCGTTTACTTGGAGCGATTCTTTTAGATCACCATGAAAGTTGGTCCATGCTAAACCGTGTGTTCGATATGACAGAATATTTAAATAACCGACAAACGTACAAAAATCAGATGATTGAAACGAAGTAAAAGCGGAGGTGTTACTGAATGGATCAATTTACACCACTTTATGGACTTGACTAGATCGCGCTGGGACCGCCGAAAATACTGGCCAGACGAGGCGGAATTTTGGACAAAATTTACGGACATCCCAGATCGCGCTGGGACCGCCGAAAAAATTGGCCAGACGAGGCGGAATTTTGGTCAAAATTTGCGGACATCCCAGACTGAGCTGGGACCGCCGAAAAAATTGGCCAGCGCGATTACCTTATTAATAACAACTATGCCAAATAGGTTTTTGGATTCAAAAACTCACGGCAACGGCGCTCATAGGCCGCCACCATGTCCTCATAAAAAGGGATAACACGATCTTTTTCACCGATTTCATCCAGCCATTGCCGCAGAAAATAGGGATTCATCACTAAGAAGGGGCCGAGTAAATAAGTCGCGATGAGGTTTTGATCACACAAACCTTCGAAGGCCGCTGCACGGTCCATGCCCATGCCGCGCTGATTTTTAGCCAAGGCCAGAGCCGGATCGGCCCCGTGACAAGCCGTAAACTGCGTTTTGAAGCCGATGAGGGGGTGAGGGTTTTGCCACTTGCCTTGTCCTAAACCCATATATTCCGAATTGAGACGCTCTTTGAAGTTCTGCTTGGCATGAAAGCCATAAAGACCCAGGCAGGGGATACGCTCGCCTTTATCCGTCTCGATATACTGCCCCAAAATTTCCACGGCGTTTCCGAAAAAGAAAATCGGCGTACCCTGTGAAATCAGCTCGCGCAGCCTTTCCTTATAGGGCAAGAGCTTACTCAAAATGACTCGTTGGTGGCGCTCACTCGAGGGCCCTAGGTAGAGCAGATTTACCTCATTTTTGGCAAAATACGGCTCCGCTTCCTGCTGAGTGCTGATGATTTGTGCGTCGTGAAAAAGCTGGCGCAAGAGCATGAATGTGCCGTGCTCACCGTAGAGGTCGGCGATTTCCGGATATAGCAGTTCAATGACCAAGCGCATCACCCCTCTTCAAATGGGCCGCCTCAAGTCGCTCTATAAAGGCGTTGGTCTCGGCCATGTTGTTGATGTCGTGGAAAATACCGATGCGGTCGATACCACGCAAATCGATGTCTTCACCTGGCACATCGGTGCTCTCGTAAACTTTGATGAGCGCCGGATTGATACCGGCAAGCAGCAGCCTGACTTTGTAGTCATAGGCTCTTCTGGCACCGATGACAATTTGCACGATGTCCGGGTCATTGAGCAGTTCGCAGTCGATATCGTAGAGCCAGCCGGTGTTTTCGTTGTTGAGCCCGTCCTTCAGCATATATGTGTTGAAGAGCACCACCAGCTTTTTACCCTTTTGCCTACGTACATAGTCAAAAACACGCGAAGCCGAAATAGGATTAAGTGCCTTGGCCAGCATCACGTCGACCGGAATCTCAGCGATTTTCCGCTCATCAAAACGGCTCTTGACGACTTCCTGCTTTTCCCAGACCTGCGCAATGTCCGCAGGATTCCAACCCAGCTCTCGCAGCATGCTGATGGCTGCCAGGCTGTTATAAGCATCGATGATGTTTTTACTGATCAGTCGATAGGCAAAAGTCTCCCCGCCCTCGCTGATACTGAGCGTCTCATGCACCAAATCCATCTCTGTCAGGAGATACTTAGCCTCCCTGTTCTTAAAGCCGCAGTGCTCGCAGTGAAAATAGCCAATGTGATGATAGCGGATGTGTTCCGCGGTGAGGCTGTGCCCACAGTCCGGACAGTTGCGCACGTCGCAAACCAGGCTGGGCGGAGTCGCCCCGCTGTCCAAGGCTTTATCCAGGGCAAAATATACCCGTTCATTCTCCGGTTTCAGCTCACTGCTCAAAATGTCCTCGGCATTCAGCACCAGCACCGTCTCGTCGGCAATGTTTTCCTCCAAAACGCCGGCAATAAAATCGGCATGAGCATTGCGGTTATAAGAATCGCGAAAGAGGTTGGTGATCAGCAGATAGTCCGGGGTCAAATAGGGGAAGATGCGCCGGGAGCTCAGCTCGTCGATTTCCAGGACCGCATGTGTCGCTCTGGCTTTGCCGCGCCAATCGGCATTCTGCACGACCGCGGACATGATGCCGTCCACCGTGTTTGAGCCGTAGGTGTTGCTCAGCAGGCTGAAACCGCGGGCTTCCATAGCATCGCAGAGCAAATTACAGACTGTGGTTTTACCGTTGGTGCCGGTCACGCAGATCATGGTTTCGGGGTAACGGATGCAGGAGAGAAAGTCAGGGAAAAGCTTGCGCGCGATGACACCCGGTAAAAAGGTCGCCTTGCGCCCCAAAAGGCGCATGCCGCGGGTGGCGGCTTTTGCCGTGAACAAGGTTAATACCAAACGCAGCTTGCTGAAGAAGCTCATATTTTCGCGTGTTTTACGCATCTCGATTGTCGCACCCTTACTTCATCAAATCTCAAAATAACGCTGCTCATTATACACAATTCAGCGCCCGCTGTTGCTTCTTGTTGACGAGGCAACAAGCTTAGTCAAAGGGGAAACGGACACCCCAGCGCTCACGTAGCGCATCACAGGCAATCATCACCTTCAGACTGGTCGCATGCGGCATTTCGGGGCACTCGATTTTGCCCTCTGCTATCGCTTTACGACAGGACTCCACCTGATACTCATAACCGGTAATCTGTTGTGGCACCAGGTGGCGTGCCACCAGCTCGCGATTTAAATCGTAGACACGAATCTCTTCACAGTTGTTGATATTCTGCACCTCTAGGTAACCCTTGTCGCCGAAAATCGCACCGAGACGATCCGTCATAACCGCCATATTCGTGTGTAAAACCGCCATGCGCCCGTCCGCCCAGGTCATGGTCATGCTGTTCCTGGCATCCACGCCTTTTTCGGTCAGCACCGCCTCACCCGTAAGTTCGGCAAAATCATCCCCGAACGCCATCATTGCAAAGTTAATCGGATAAACGCCCAAATCCAGCAACGCCCCGCCCGCTAACTCCGGCTCATTCAAGCGGTTTACGTGTGCCACCGGGTAACCTAAATTAGCGGTCAGTGAAGTCGCCTTCCCGATCACCGCTTCATCCAACAAATCGTTGATCATTTTGCGCGAGGGCATATAGCGGGTCCACAAAGCTTCCGCCACCAGCAGCTGCTTCTCCTCTGCCAGCGCAATCAGCTCACGAGCCTGTCTAGCATTGGCGGTGAAGGCTTTCTCCACCAGCACCGGTTTGCCATGTTCAAGGCAAAGCTTCGCCTGTTCAAAGTGGTGCGAGTGCGGTGTGGCGATGTACACCAAATCGACTTCCGGATCATTCAGCAAGGCCTCATATGAGCCGTAGGCTTTCTCAATCTTATGTTCCTTGGCAAAAAGCTCAGCCCGCTCCCCGTTTCGCGAAGCCACCGCATACGCTTCGGCCGTCTCCATGCCATTCAAAGTGTTTGCCATGTGTATGGCGATGCCGCCTGCTCCCAAAATTCCGACTTTCATGCTGCGCCTCCCTATCGTGTGCCAGGCTTTTACCTCTGACTTTTCCGTTTTTTCTATTATAAGTGATGAATGATGCAGCGACCAAGAAAATGGTGGGATTGGTATTGAGGTTGGAAGGAGGATGGCTTGGCCAATCGAAACTGTCGCGTTGCTTGGGAGGCTGCGGCACCGCTCTGGAGTCGTCGCGTTGCTTGGGCGGCTGCGACACCGCTCTGAAATTTGATTCGCTCTGATTTTGGCAAAATTTGCGGCTATGTAGGAATCATTATCAAGATGAGGAACATAGCTCTTTATCAGAGGGGTTTTTCCGTCAAAAATGGCGGCTGTGCAGGGAAATATTAGAAAGTTCTAATGCACAGCTGTAACTTTTGTCGAAAAATAGTGGTTTTCAACTGTGCAATTGCTTGTTTATTAGAACTTGCTAATGCATCCCCGCAAATTTTGCCGGAAAAGGCTTTCGTTAATCCGATGCGTCGCGTTGCTTGGTCGGCTGCGACACTGCTGGGATCCGTCGCACACCGGCGATACCGAGCGACACCACTCAAAATTCGGCAAAAATTTCGGCAATCCAAGCCGGACCGCCTCTAAAAGACGAAAAGAGAAGTCAAAAGCGAGAATTACCGTAGTTTTTTTCGATAATCCAAGCGGACGAAAAATAGAAATTGGATTAGCGGAAAAAGTGTCGTTAAAACCCGAAAACGACGGATTTATAGCCCAAAATTTCCACATCAAATTGGATTTGCGTAAATTTTGCCGAAGCTTGGATTTGCGTAAATTTTGCCGAAGCTTGGTTTCGTGAAAATTTTGCCAAAGTTTGATTTCGCGCACCCGGGGCAAAAAAAAAAGCAAAGGGTGCCTCGATTCCGAGACACCCCCTAGTCAAACAACCCCCCACAATTTCTGCACCTTCATGCCATAGGATTGACTTGCTTTTACTCACAGCAGATTAAAGCGGATTAAAGAGATTCGCAATTTCCTCAGATGTCATACGACTACTGGCAACCTTTTGCCCAAACGAACATTTACACCTTGAAAAACTATCCGAACATCGATTCCATTTCATCTAGGTAACCATTTATGAAACCATTGACTCTTTGCTCATAAAGACATTTTTCCAGATACTTTTCATAAATAATGTTTGCATCAATTTCATGAATGCTTTTTCCGTTGTACATCAGTGAGTATGTTCCCGTGTAATCGGAATTGCGTTGTTGTGTGATGCCCGCACTCGCATACTGCTCAGCCGTGTACTTGAATTGAGTTGTCGATACGCCGCCGGCAACTTGAACCTGTTGGCTCTCCTCTACTTCCTGTAATTTTTTTATCTCTTTATCCGTATCCTTCATTTTTATTCATCCTTCCTTTCTCTGTTTATTAACAAGCCTCACTGCAATCCTTGTTCCGCTCGTGACTAAATCGCTACGCCCAGTTTTCTAAGTTCGTCCTCATTCAGGCGGCGCCCCAGACTTCTGGTACGATCCGTGATCAGTTCGGCGGTTTTACGATCAATCTCTATCCCGTAGATGTAGTAGCGGTCCTCGTCATATGTTTAATAGCTTGGATACTTAATGAAAAAATAAGCATACACGACCAGAAGTGACTTATGTCATGCGCTTAGGCATTTTTTGTCACGTCTTGGCCGTGTTACCTGCAGCCGTTGCGGCTTTTGTCTTAATTCGGAGGAAAATACCTTGTAATTAATTCTGCAGTGAGAGGGGCAGGAGGAGTCAGACTTTGGGTCTCATCTTCAGAAAGTGCCTCGACCAGGTTGTTTCTTAAATCTCCCGGCGGATAATTAATTCCCCCTACCACTTGCTCTGCAGCATTGCTTTCCACTTCTTCAAGAAATTTTTTCTTATCGTCCATTTTGTCCAACCTTTCTCAGCGCCTCAGTCGCTGTTAAGTTCTATCTGTCCTCAGTTTATGTTTTTACAACTGTGCTCAGAAGTGACAGTTGTCATGGTTTTTTTGTAAAACGTCATGGTTGGCGGACAAAGCTGGCGGAGATGGCTTGGGGCGGCGCTCTCATCGAATCCGTCGCATCGTTTGTACGGTCACGGTACAGCTCTCCTTGAATCCGACGCATCGTTTGTACGGTCACGGTACAGCTCTCCTCGAATCCGACGCATCGTTTGTACGGTCGCGACACCGCTTGCCTTCCAAGTCAGAGGGCTATTTTCAGCCCACTTTTTACAGGGATGTGCTTGAAAACCCTCATGGACAGCTGGCGGACAAGTCTAAAGGCTATTTTCAGCCCACTTTTTGCAGGGATGTGGTGGCGACGACCACACAGTCGTTAAAAGTGTCACAAAATCGTGTTTTTGACGTGAGCAGAGACCCTCAAACCACTGAAATGACCACATCCCCGAAAATTCTATCCATTTTTCATTGCTCAGACCACTACGAATCCGTCGCAGCCTGGGGACGACAGCGACAATCGCTGAGCAGTGGTGTAACTACAGAATTTTCGATTTCGCGAGTATCGACGCGATTAGCACCAATAAATCTCTATGATTTCGGGCTGTTTACTACAATAAATACGTTCCTGCAAATACACATTTGTAAAATCGCAAATAATGTAATTGAAATACTGAAAATAACCATAAATCTGCGTACCTGAGCTTAGCTTATTGACAGAAGCGAAAATTCTGTAGTACTAATCATTCCTTCGCTCTACTTGGACTCTTGCAACACCGCTCAAAATTCGGCACACACCAGGAGCGGACACGACACCGCTGGGATCCGTCGCGTTGCTTGGGCGGCTGCGACACTGCTAGGCCAATCCGATCCGTCGCACACCGGCGATACCGAGCGACACCAATAAAAAATTCGGCAAAAATTTCGGCAATCCAAGCCAGACCGCCTCTAAAAGACAAAAAGAGAAGTCAAAAGCCAAAATTACCGTAGTTTTTTTCGATAATCCAAGCGGACGAAAATTTGAAATTGGATTAGCGTAATAAGTGTCGTTAAAACCCGAAAACGACAGGTTTAAAGCCCTAAATTTCCAGCGCAAATTGGCTTTGCGGAAATTTTGCCAGTTCTTGGCTAAGCAAAGATTTAGCCACAATCAAAGCATGCGCCGCAAAACGCCCAAGCCCCGCCAGCGCGCCACAGATAGCCCGAGTAAGAACAACGACATAATTCAGCGCCCCTCCTTTTGGACTTTTTCACTTTAGCGTGTATCATTATAAAATCCTAAAACTTGGAGGGAATGTTGGGCCGGGGCTCAACTGATGATATGAATCCTATTAACTTTGTCCGAAAAGCTTTTGCGGTGGACTGGAAAGGCATGCTGCCACTCGTCAGACAAATGGCTAAAGAAAGCGGCCGCTCCCGTTTTGACGTGCTGCGTGACATGACACGCTGCTACCGCGAGGACGGTTTCACCTGGAAAAACTACGCCACCTTCGGCTTTCATTTACAACGAAATCCCGCCATGCGCCGGACTTTCTTTTCCCAAACACAAATGGACAATTTTTCCTTACAAGCCCACACGGCCGCCTCAAAAGAGATTTTGCGCGACAAGGGCAAATTCCTGAGACACTTCAGTGACTTTATCAAGCGCGACTTCGTTGATTTGCGCGTCGATGATTTTGCCCGCTTTAACAGCCTGCTTGAAAAACATCCGATTATTTTCGTCAAACCTCCGCTGGAGTGCGGCGGCAAGGGCGTGGAACGGTTCCTCAGCGCAGAAATCAGCGATAAAAAAGCCTTCCACCAGCAGCTGCTGGATGAAGGGCGCTACATCGTCGAAGAAGCCATCGTCCAAAACAGCGAGATGGCCAAGCTTTCAGTCAATTCCATCAACACCCTGCGTGTCGGCAGCTGCCGCAATCCTGAAGGCGAGCTGAGCATCCCTTATGTGCTCTTACGTATCAGCTTCACCAAGGCTTACAACGACAATGCCACCACGGGCGGCGGTTTTGTGCTGATCAGTGATGAGGGCAAAATCGAAAGCCAACCGGCCACCTACCTGCCTTTGGTGCAGTATTTTGAGAAGAACCCGCTCACCGGCTTCCCCTATGTCGGCTTTGAGATTCCCTATTTTGAAGAAGTCAAGGCGCTGGTTTTGGCAGCGCATCGGCTTTTGCCCGAATCTCGCTATATCGGCTGGGACGTGGCCATCAGCGATAAGGGACCGCTTTTGGTTGAAGGTAACGAAAACCCTGCGGCTGACCTCTTTCAGCAGTATCGTCAACTGCCCGGACCCGAAGGGGCCAAGGCGAAGATGGAAAAAGCTTTAGGAACGAAACTTTGAGTAAGAACAAGTCAGCACGCGAACTTTATCAGGAACTGGTCAATCCTTCCGGCTCCCGCAAGGCCACCAAGGTTTCGAACCTGACTTTGGCGGTCACTTTTTCGACCCTCACCATGGTCTTTACTAAGGTCATCGGTTTTCTGCGGGAAATTCTGATCATTCAAAAACTGACCTATGGCTCGCTCTCGGATGGTTATCAGCTGGGTTTTGCCATTCCTGACCTATTCTACGAAATTCTCATCGGCGGGGCGATTTCTGCGGCGATAACGCCATCCTTGGCGGCAGCGATTGAGCATAACGAGGAAGAAAAGGCCTGGAAACCGATTAGCACTTTTTTCACGGTCACGGCTCTGGTCATGCTGGTCTTTATCGTGATCGGTGGCATTTATATTCGACCGATGCTGGGCGCTCTTTATCCGGATAAAACCGCCGAGGTGCTGGACATCGCGGCAGCGGTGGGGCGTATCATTTTCTTCCAGACCTTCTTCTTTATTTTGATTGGTGAGGTGACGGCGGTGCTTTCCGCCAATAAAGAGTTTGTCGCACCGAATATCGGCAACACGATTTACAACATCGGCTGCCTTCTGGCGATTTTGGTTTTTGCCAATCAGACGCAGCGTGGGATAGAGCTGACAGCGGTGGGTATCGTTATTTCGGCCTTGGCTTACTTTGCCTTTTTGTTTTATTTTGCCAAACCGAATATGCAGTACTTTAAGCCGAATCTGCAGTTGCGCGACCCGGGCTTTATCAAACTTCTGCGCATCGCGACCCCGGCGGTGGTGGCGGGCACGTTTAATCAGCTGAACTACATCATCCAACAGCGCTTCACGGGCGAATTTGAGGGTACGGTGACTTCGCTGAGTCAGGCCAAGCAACTCTATAATCTGCCTTTTGGCATCATCGCGGCCGGTATCGGTTCGGTGGTGGTGGCCAATCTGAGCGGATTCTATGCGCGCAAAGCCATGCGCGAGGCCAGGGCTTTTCTGACTTCCACTCTAAGAATGGCTTTGTTTTTGATTGTGCCCTGCGCCGTCCTTTTTATCGTGGCCAACTTTGAAACCGTGCAGGCGGTCTTCCAATGGGACGTAGGCAGTTACGATGCGGAGGGTGTCGCTTTGACTGGTCGCCTCCTCTCTGTCTTTTCTCTGGCGATGATTGTCATGATGCTCAATTATTTCTACACCCAGGCCTTTTATGCCATGAAAAAATCCTACATCGCCCTGGTGACGGGCGGTGTGACGCTGCTGGTCAATCCGTTGATGTGCTATGTTTTCATCCGCATTTTTAATTTTGGTCTGATGGGCATAGGGTTGGCGGCCTTGGTTTATAACGTGGTCAACTTTATCGTTATCAATCTGCTGCTGCGCCACTTTGAGCCGGAGTTTGCCCCTCAGAAAATGCTGGGCTTTGGATTACAGCTCTTGGGCAGTGCGGCAATTACGGCTGCAGTGCTATATTTGGTCAATTTCTTTATGCCGATTTCCTCAAGCAAAATCATCCAGCTCGTCATCTACGCCTTTCTGGCGCTCTTAGTTGTCATCGTCTATTTGGCGGCTTCCTATGCGCTGCGAGTCAGTGAGAGCCGGGCTTTGGTCGCCAAGCTGCGCGGTCGCTCGCAGGACACGACCGCTTGGGCGGATGTGGTGGAAGAGACACGCAAAGAGGAGCGCCGCCAGCAAGACCGTGAGTGAGGGTTTTGCGGGGTTCCGGGTGCTGGGTTGTTCTTTGGGTTGGTGTTGTTTTAGTAGTGTTGCAAAATTCTCGATAATCCAAGACCTCATGCACAGAAACACTGAACTATCAGCATCCCCGAAATTTTTGTCCATTTTTCATTATTAAGGCCAATACGAATCCGTCGCATTGCTTGGGAGGTTGCGACACCACTTCCGCGTCGTCGTCAGAAGGTGTTTTGTGACAATATTTCCAGGGATGTGGTTAAAAGCGTCAATGGACAGTTGGCGGACGAGTCTAAAGGCTGTTTTCAGCCCACTTTTTTCAGGGATGTGATGGCGGAGACCGCACAGTCGTCAAAAGTGTCACAAAATCGTGTGTTTGAGGTGAGCAGAGACCCTAGAATCACTGAAATGACCACATCCCCGAAAATTTTGTCCATTTTTTAGCGGAGTCGCGGCCAACCAAGCCCTGCGAAGGATTCGGATGAGCAGAGTCGCAGCCGCCCCGGCTGCGCGACGAGATTTAAATCGCGCGTCTGCAGGAAAAAAAGGACGCGCACCGCCTTCGCTTACGGCTCGCCCAAAGCCGCCAGGACCGCTGCTTTGATGCCACGGCCGTGTGGCAGAGAAACATAGGATTGGCCCAGATCAGGACTGGGATTGCTGTTCGCTTCGATAATTTCGGCTCCGTCTGCCGTGATGGCCAAATCCCAGCCGATGAAGCGGGCGCCCGGGATGGCGGCGGTTGCGGACTTGGCTAAGGCTTTTGCCTGCTCAAAAAAGGGCACCTGAAAACCCAAAACGGATAAATCCTTGTGTGGGTGACACGCATGTACCTGTAGCTGCGGTAGATAGGACAACAATGGCCCATTCGCGCGGCCACGTTCATCCAAAACCGTAAAAGCGCCGCCCATCGACGCGTTATCACAATAAGCGTCCGTCAGGCAGACGCGCAGGCTGACATAGGGAACCGTGATCCCTTGCTTGCGGTCCACACAAGTCATGACTCGCAAGCTGTTGGCGGCCTGACACGAGAGTTTGGCCATCTCTGGGTGCTGTTTAATGGCCGCTTCGACGATAAAATTTCTGCGTTCCAGCAGCTCATCATAGAGCAGCCTTGCGTCGAGACCGGCGCAAGCGTGACAGAGGATGCCCTCACCACCACAGGACGAGGGCGGTTTAGAGAAAATGCGCGGTGTGTTTTCCAAAAGCATTTTGAAAGCGGCAAAATCATCGACCCGCAAGTCCACGAACTCGCGTTTGATCAGGCTTTGCAGATGGCGGAGGGTTTTGCCCTTATCCTCTAAAAGGGCCAGCGTTGCACGACTGTTGCAGCGCCGACTCAGCTCGCCGCTCTCTTTCTGTGACAAACAGGAAGCGCGATAAGCAGGACTGCGATTGAGGTGAAAACCGGCAATGGCATAGTTTCCCCAATTAATCCCGCGCGTGTTGTAACAGCGATACATATCTCGAAACAGCTCGATTTGCGAACGATGGCTCTCTTGGCTCATCTGCTTAAGCAAAGGCAAAAGTTCCGACCAATTCGTGCTGAATAACTTCTTGATTTTTCCAAACATGTCTATCTTTCAATTCTACGCATTAGCCTTTAGCGAGGCTTCAGCTCAATCCTAAGCGTCTGCTTGTCGCATAAGTTTAGAATTTATTAAGATTGGCAGATTTTGTAAATATCGTGAATTTTTGTGCGATTCAGCCTCAACTTAGCCCCCTTGAATGCTTTTGTCAATAAACACTATAATGAGACTTTGAAATTTAATGGCAAAATCCTCCCACAAAGGCGGATTCAGAATTGAGGGCAAAGTGAGTACATACGATTTTCAAGCGATAGAGAAAAAGTGGCAGGACCGCTGGGAAGCCAAGGGTGTTTTCCATGCGCATGAGGACTTCGACAAAGAAAAATACTACTGTCTGGTCGAATTCCCCTATCCCTCAGGTCAAGGCCTTCACGTCGGGCATCCGCGTTCCTATACCGCACTGGACATCGTCGCCCGTCAAAAGCGTATGGCCGGTTACAACGTGCTGTATCCCATGGGTTGGGACGCTTTCGGCTTACCGACCGAAAACTACGCCATCAAACACAAAATCCATCCCGCCGTCGTGACGGAAGAAAACATCCGCAATTTCAAGCGCCAGCTCAAGGCGCTGGGCTTCTCCTTCGACTGGAGTCGTGAAATCAACACGACCGACCCCAATTACTACAAGTGGACGCAATGGATTTTTCTCAAACTCTTTGAGAAGGGTTTAGCCTATAAAAAAGAAATGGCCGTTAACTGGTGCACTTCCTGTAAAGTCGTACTCGCCAACGAAGAAGTCGTCGCCGGCGGCTGTGAGCGCTGCGGCAGCGAGGTCGTCCACAAAGTCAAAAGCCAATGGATGCTGAAAATTACCGCCTATGCCGAGCGCCTGATTGACGACTTGGACAGCGTGGACTACATCGAACGCGTCAAAACCCAGCAGAAAAACTGGATCGGCCGTTCGGTCGGTGCTGAAGTGAAATTCACGACCAGCCCCGGTGATATCATGACCGTCTTCACCACCCGCCCCGACACGCTCTTCGGTGCGACCTATATGGTCATGTCCCCCGAGCACGCATATCTGGAAAAATGGGCAGAAGCCGGGCTGCTGAAAAACCTCGACGATGTACGTGCTTATCAACACGAAGCCTCGCACAAATCGGACTTTGAGCGTACGGAACTCAACAAAGATAAAACCGGTGTCAAACTGGACGGCGTCACAGCCATCAACCCTGTGAACAATAAAGTCATACCCATTTTCATCTCTGACTATGTGCTCTCGACCTATGGCACAGGGGCCATCATGGCGGTGCCCGGGCATGACGGACGCGACTGGGATTTTGCCACAAAGTTTGGCTGCCCTATTGTCGAGGTGGTCGGCGGTGGTGACGTGAGCAAAGAGCCCTATCTCGATATTGAAACGGGCGTCATGGTTAACTCCGACTTCCTAAACGGCCTGCATGTCGCGGAAGCCAAGGAAAAAATCACCGACTGGCTGATTGAAAAGGGCTTAGGAGAGAAAAAAGTCAATTACAAGCTACGCGACTGGGTCTTTTCCCGTCAGCGCTACTGGGGAGAGCCCATTCCTATCGTCCATTGTGACGCCTGCGGCTATGTGCCCCTGGATGAATCCGAGCTGCCGCTGACTTTGCCCGAAGTGGAATCCTACGAGCCCACCGATACGGGTGAATCACCACTGGCCAAGTTGACGGATTGGGTCAACACCAGCTGTCCGCGCTGCGGCGGTCCCGCCAAACGCGAGACCGACACCATGCCCCAATGGGCCGGTTCGTCCTGGTATTTTCTGCGCTACACTGACCCGCACAACGATAAAGCTCTGGCTTCACCCGAAGCCCTGAAGTATTGGACACCGGTCAACTGGTACAACGGCGGCATGGAGCATACCACTTTGCATCTGCTCTACTCCCGTTTCTGGCACAAATTCCTCTTTGACCTCGGCATCGTGCCCACGGCTGAACCCTATGCCAAGCGCACCTCGCACGGCATGATTCTGGGCGAAAACGGTGAAAAAATGTCCAAGTCCCGCGGTAACGTGGTCAATCCCGACGACATCATTGCCCAGTATGGTGCCGATACCATGCGCCTCTACGAGATGTTTATCGGTGACTTTGAGAAGCCCGCCCCCTGGAATCCTCAGTCGATTAAAGGCTGCTTCCGTTTTGTGGAGCGCCTCTGGGCTTTGCAGGATATCGTGGTCGAAGACGAGCAGATTCGCCCCGAGTTGCTGAGCAGCTTCCACAAGACCATCAAGAAGGTGGGCGAGGACATTGTGAATCTCAAAGACAACACCGCCATCGCGGCGCTGATGAGCCTGCTCAACGAGATTTATGATAAGGGCAGCGTGACTTTTGCCGAAATGCGCCTGCTGCTGCTCTTGGTGAATCCTTTTGCCCCACATGTGACAGAGGAAATCTGGGAAAAGCTCGCTCTGGGTAGCGGTTTTGTTTGTGAACAGGCCTGGCCGCAGTATGATCCCGCCTTGTGTAAGGATGCGACGGTGGAAATTGCGGTGCAAGTAAATGGCAAAATCAAATCCCGCATCGAAATCGACGCCGAACTGCCCGAAGCCGAAGTCTTGGCCATCGCCCAAAACGAAGCCGCCGTGCAAAGCGCCATCGCGGGCAAAACCCTCATTAAATCTCTCTACGTCAAAGGACGTTTGGTCAATCTCGTTGTAAAATGAGCCTATAGCACGACAACCGCGGAGAAGGAGCGAAGTAAGATGAAATACGAAGTGCCTGAAGAAAAAATCATGTGGAAAGACAGAAAGCGCCATCTCGGACTGCCTCTGTCCTTCACCCGTTATCACCTGACCCCGACTCGCCTGACGCAGAGTGTCGGCTTGTTTACGACACATGTGGAAGAAACCCTGCTTTACCGCGTTTTGGACACCAATCTCAAACGCAGCCTCTGGCAAAAGCTTTTCGGCGTAGGCACAGTCACCGTCTTCGCTGGTGACCGCTCTGCCCAGCAAGTGGTTTTGAAAAACATCAAAGAGTCAGAAAAGGTGCGCCGCCTGATCGGCGAGCTGGTCGAACAGGAGCGCGAGTCCAAGCGCATCACCGCCCGCGAAATGTACGGTGCCGGCTTTGGCGAGTATGGGAACGACCTCGACGGCGACGGGATTCCTGACAATTTGCAGTAGGAGTAGTGTCGCGGCTTTGCAGTGACGCGACGGTTTTTTGAAGGTGTCGCGGCTGTTGAAGCGTGTAGCGACGGTTTTGGTTTGTATATGCGGGTATTGCCCGACAAAATTTTCGCTAATCCAAGCGAGAGTGTTGATTTTGTGGACTTTGTCGCGTCATTCCGGGTTTTTACCGTAAGACAATATGAAGTGACCCCGCATTGCAACAACGTGGATTTATCCGTTAGTCTGGAATGTGTAAAACAGCCAGCGGCATTACCGCATACAATGGAGGTCACTCAATGGAAAGTATAATTTATGTCGGAATCGATGTCCACAAAAACAGCTACACCCTGTGCTGCTTAGAGCCCAGCATGTACGGAGAGGACAAACTCTTTGCTCAAACGACTTTGGATCCAGACAGCCATCTGATCGAGAAATATTTGGATCGTATTGAAGAAAATTTCCTCTTACAACACCCGGACAAGGACGAGGTCCGCTTCGTCTGTGGCTATGAGGCAGGTTGCATGGGCTATACCCTCTATTATCAGTTACGCCAAAAAGGCATCACCTGTCATGTCATGGCACCAAGTAGCATGCCCCGATACCAGAAGCATCGCATCAAGACGGATCGTCTCGATGCCGAAAAGATTGCCAAAAGCTTGGCCTATGGAACCTACAGTCGCATCTATATCCCAAGCGTTCAAGATGACATGATTAAGCAGTACATCCGTATGCGAGACGACCACAAAAAGAAGTTCAAAATGCTCAAGCAAGAGATTCAGGGCCTTTGTCTTCGTAATGGCCAAGCGTATGACGCTCACAAAAGCTACTGGACGGCGGCCCATTTAACCTGGCTCAGTCGTTTGTCATTAGATCCGATTCTGAAGGAGACCTTGCAAGAATACCTCTCGAGCTATCGGCAACTGAGTGACAAGCTTGACGCCTTTGATCGACGGATAGAAGAGTTTGCTCAACTCGACGCTTACCGAGAAAAAGTAGAACAGCTTCGTTGTTTCGTAGGGATTAAGACTTACAGTGCGATGACTATCCTAGTGGAAACGAGTGATTTCCAACGGTTTAGAACAGCCGCCCACTATGCCGCCTATCTCGGATTGGTCCCAGGAGAGCACTCCAGCGGAGACACGGCAAATTCGAACGAGCATTACGAAAGCAGGAAACACCCATATCCGAAGAGTACTTGTAGAAGCTGCTCAGTGTTATACCCGAGGGTCTATTGGGCAAAAGTCTCGCGATTTACGAAAACGACAAGAAGGAAAGGCGCCCGATGTTATTGCGTATGCGGATCGTGCGAGCGAACGCTTGAGGCGCAAATTCTACCGCATGAAACGTCAGTCCAAAACACAATGTTGCGGTAACGGCTATCGCCCGAGAGTTAGCCGGTTTCGTTTGGGGGATGATGACAGAACACCGAGAACCGGTACAAATAACCACAAGATAAAAAACAGATCACAAACAGCAGAGACAGCAAAAGTAAAGATCCATGACACCATGTCTGGAGGAGGTTCAGAGGTTTTGATGGACAGACAGGTTCGAGTGACTACGAAAAAAGTTGTTGACACAGGAAACTGTGATTCACGTCGTAAGACTGTAGAACTCCACGGCGAACCATTGACCTGCGGTAAGGATGACCGAATCCGCGTATAACAGAATGGCCAATGCCGAGAACTGTCGAATCAAACTCCTCTGAACTTCCTCTCTAGGAAGGAAGTTTTCTAAATGATTTAATCGGAACGAAAAACATACTTGACAAGGGTCACTTCATAACAGTTTTTACGCTAATCCAAGATTAGTTTTTGCTTTGCTTGGATTGGCGAAAAAAATGTCTGAAAACAGCTATTTATCATCTACTTCCGCTTACTAAACCCAGCCTGAGTTGGATTCTCGCAATTTTTGCCGGAGTTTTAGAGGTGTCGCAGCCTTTGCTGTGGCGCGACGGAGTTTTAGAGGTGTCGCGGCCTTTGCCGTGACGCGACGGTTTTGACTACAAAATTTTCGTTTCTACAAAACGCCTGCACTAAAATCTCGATATTTTCAACGTTTTCTCATAATCAACTACACTTTTTTCGTTCTTACAAACCGCTGCTTGCAGAAACGTAAAAAGTGTAGCAAAAACCCTTAAATCACTTCGATTTGAAGGCCTTCCACGACTAAATGTTTGTTAGAACGAAAATTTTGTAAGCTGCCGCACGGACGCTGCACCGCCAAACCCAAGAAACTAAAAATAAAACATAAATCCAAAGCCTAAATCGAACCACCAAGGACCGCTAGACCAAAGCAGCTTGTTCCCGCTCCAATGCACGCAGATGCGAATCGATGGCCATCTTTTTGATGAAGTCTTTGGCCAGCTGTTCCAACGCACTGCCCTCACTGTAATCCGCCTCCATTAGGTAATTGACGCGATTTTGAGCGAGCAGTTTTTTCACCTTTTTATAGCTCTCCTTGGTATAGATGGCGACTGAAACACCGCCATACTCTTTGACCAGCTTCATGACCGGGACATCGGTCATGCCGTCTCCGAAAAAAGCCATGTTGGAGAAGGGAATGCGGCGGGCTTCGGCAGGGGTATAGGCATTGAGCGATTGGTCGTCCGAGACATCAAGCACACCCTTGTTGATGCGAAAGAGGTATTGGGTTTTGCCCGTATAATTAACTGTCATCAGCGGCCAATCCGGCGCACCATAACGGTCATAGTGAAACTCAGAGGCAAAAATCTCCTTGAAATTTTCAGCGATTTTCGAGCCCTCAATAATCTCGCGCAGGCCTGCCGAGATGATGTAATGCTCGACTTTGACGCCTAACTTCGCCCCATAGTTACTAAGCCGTTTGAACCAGGTTTCCACACCTGGAAAAAATTCCACCGCATGGCCTAAGGCGCGGATATCGTCGCGCGTGAAGCGGAACTCGGCGCTTGAGGCACGCATTTTTTTAATCATCAGATACATGTACGCCAGGACGGAATCCATTTTTTCGCCATGGGACAGCGCGTTGGCTTCAGCCCAGAACTCCTTAGGCATCAAGCCGAGTTGTGGCAAAAAGGTATACTCCTGCATGTCCTTGGTCGCGAGCGTTTTATCAAAGTCGTAGAGCAGACCGATAATTGGCTGAGCATCAATCTCCGTCGTGAGGGCTTCATCTGTCGCTGTGGCTTTTGCCGTTTTGCTTTCCTTGTTGCTGGTCTCTTTGTTGCTCATCATCAGTCCTCCTTTTCTCTGGCCGTGAGTATGCACAGCACCTGCATGCCCTCACCTTTCCCCATGCCGTTCAGGTCTTCTCCCGTCGTTGCGGTCAAGCCGACGCTTTTAACCGGCAAGCCCAAAGTAGTGGCTAAGGCCTCGCACAAGGCAGGGATATGCGCCTCCAGTTTGGGGCGAAGCGCTTCGATACTCACCGACAAATGGATGAGTTCCAAGTTTCCCAAAGTTTTGAGCGCTTCCTCCAGATAAACCCGACTGTCCGTCACACCGGCTGCACAGAGCGCATCCGCCTTCTTTCCCAAAATATTGACCCCCGTCAAACCGGAAACCGCATTGGTCACGGCATGGAAAAGCACGTCGCCGTCACTGTTTGCAGCAACGCAAATTGCGGAGCTGATGGGTATACCCGCCAGAAGTAGTGCCTTACCGCCTTCCTTGCAGAAGCGGTGGCTGTCTTGTCCGATAGCACTGCGGTAGATGTATGGCAAAACACTCGCCTCCTTCTCGTTTCTGCCGTCCAAGCAGCACAGCGACACTTGTCGCTCAAATCCCGCTATGCGGCGTTTTCTTTGATGAATGCAGCGATAGCCTCTTCGGTTTTCTCGTTGAAACCAAAGTGTTCGGCTGACTTTTGCCCTTCTTTATAAAAGTAAAAAGCCGGCCATTGCGCAGCGGAGAGCTGTTCAAAATACGCATCCTGCGCATCGTGTCTGGCCAAAACCACGGCTAAAGCATCGCGATTCTGTTCCGCCAGGCGCTCCAAGTAGGTAATAGTCTCAATGCTGGGGTTCTGCCCGAATTGCAGGCGACAAAGCAGGACAGGCCGACCCACGTTGGCAATAAAACTTTCCACATCGTCAATTTGCCGATAAAGCAGGCCGTAACCCACATCGGGCACATCTTCCATATGCAACCAGGCCACCTGTGCGTTGTAATTTTCGCGCATCTGCGCCGCGTCTACAGCTGTGGTCTCGCTGCTTTTCGAAGCACAGGCGCTCAACAAGAGGAGCGGCAAAAGCAGGCCAAGCAGCAATAGCCGCCTCGCCCGTTTATCGCTTCTCCTCAGAGAGTTCATCCGCGCTGCCCCAGATTCGACAGTTGCTCCATGTTCATCCAGATTTTCAGGGCGGCTTCACTGAGCACCATGCCCGGCATCTGTTCCACTTTGCCTTCGTCTACAAGTTTAGTCAGGGCGGGATCTAAGGGAATTTCAGCCAGTAGCGGTATGTTCATTTCCGCCGCGGCTGCCGCGCTTTTGCCTTCGCCAAAGACATAATGCTTCTCGTCGCAGGAAGGGCAGACGAAATAGGACATGTTTTCGACCAAGCCCAGCAGCGGAATATTCAGGGTATCTGCCATGCGTTTAGCTTTTTTAACAATCAAAGTCACCAGGTCCTGGGGCGTGGCGACCATCACCAAGCCGTCGACCGGTAAGGACTGATAGACCGTCAGCGGCACATCACCGGTTCCGGGAGGCATGTCCACAATCAGCACATCCAGGCTCTCCCAGAGCACTTCCTGATAGAATTGCTTCACAACGGAAGCGATGACCGGACCGCGCCACACGACTGGTGCCGTCGGATCCTCCAAAAGCACGTTGATTGACATAATCTGTATGCCGCTTTGTGTAGTGACCGGCAAAAGCAAACGGTCGCCTATGGCATTCGCCATCTCATCCTGTATGCCAAAGGCTTGCGGAATCGACGGACCTGTCATGTCCGCATCCAAGATGCCGACTTTCAAGCCGATACGCTGTAATTGCACCGCCAAAATGGAAGTGACCAGCGATTTGCCGACACCGCCTTTGCCGCTGGCGACTGCAAGGACATGTTTAATCTGCGCACCTTCGGCGGGTGGAAGCTTTTCAAACAAATCAAAATTAGTGGCCTTATTATTTTGCTCTGCCTCAGACGGGCAACCGCCCTCTGCGGACGCGGAAGGACAGCCCCCACGGGCTGCACAGGAATCACAATCACTCATGAACTCAGTTTCCTTTGTCTTTATTTGCTCAGCCTCTGGGGCTGTAGTATGAGTCTAATTGTACTGCATTTGTCGCGGGATAGGGTTTTGCCAAAATTTTTCGTGAAAATTCCTAAAGCATGCGAAATGAATTAAGGCTGCGCTGCCGTTTTCTGCGCCATCAACACATGAAAGCCCTTACTGCGTGAAACCACCTCGCAGTGGCCGAAGAGCCGCTGCAGCTCCTTCTTAGCAGAATCCGCACCCTGATGTTTCGCGACCACGGTAAAAAAGCGACCACCTGTGTTTAATTGATCCGCAGCCCCGGCAAAGAAAGCATAGACCGTTTTCTTGCCGGCCCTTATCGGTGGGTTCGTGACGACCCAATCGAAGCTGCGCCCCTGCAAGCCGCGCCAGCCATCACTCTGCAAAACCTCTGTATAGCCAATGCGATTTTCCCTCGTGTTAGATTTAGCCAGCGCCACGGCGCGCTCGTTGATATCCGCCAGAACCAGCGTCAGTTTGGGGTAAAGCCGCTTCAGGACAATGCCTATGACGCCGTAGCCGCAGCCCAGATCGAGCAGACTCCCCTCAGGACTTATCATCTGCTCCGTAAAAAACTTCCGCACTCCGTCCAGTAACGCCCGCGAACCGTCATCCAGGTGGTTTTTCGAAAAGACGCCTGCCGAGCTGTGAAAAACGAATTCCTTATCCGCATAGCTGAACGTAACGAGGCGCTCATCCGCCGCCACATCGGGTTCTTGGTCGAAATAGTGGGCCATAGGCTGCTCCTTTTGTCGCTATTTACGTTGCGTCTATTGTCGCTATTTACGTTGCGTCTATTGTCGCTATTGGTATTGCATCTTTTTAAATTATAGGCAAACGCCGCGCTAAAATCTGCTTTTATCTTTTTTATAGGATCCCACTTACTTTGTCCGCATGCCCCAGGGCTAATCTGGCAAAAATGACGGCTGTGCATTAGCAACTCCTAATATTTGAGCTTTTTTCAAGCGAGATCGGCTGTTTTTCGTCAATAATTACAGGCGTGCATTAGAACTTTCTAATGTATCGCCGCACAGCCGTTAAAATTGCCGGAAAAACCCATCATTCGGAAAGCGTTGGGCTGAAAATCAGTATGAAATCCCGCATAGGCGTAATTTTTGCCGGAATCAATAATTTGCCGGAATCTATAATTTGCCGGAATCAATAAGCAGATTCAATAAGCGGTGTCGCAGCCAGCCACGCAGCGCGACCGATTCTGAGCGCGTCCACTTACCCGAGCACTCAATCAAGCGGGCTTGAGCGTCTTCTTCAGCGCCATCAGCAACGGCAAACCCAAAACCAGTAAAACCACCGCCTCGCCGAGTGCCACCGTCGCCATCGAGCCGATGATGACGCCGGGACTGTGCCCCAAATCCAAGAGGAAAGGCAGATAAGTCCCAACAATCAGGCCGTTTGCCAGAATCGTGGGCAGGGTCAGGAGCCAGAGTTTTGGACTGGACCAGCGCAAATCCGCCATCGGCGGTTGAAGCCGCATGGCCAAGCGGCGCGTCAACACAGCTGCCAGTAAAGTGGCCAGGCTACCCAGGATAATGTCCACCGGACCGAGATTACCCGGGTTCAGTAAGTTGGCTAAAAAGCAACCCAAAAACAAGCCGGGGATAGCCGCAGGAGTTAACGCCGGCAAAAGCATCAGCGCCTCAGCCACCCGAAACTGCACGGGCAGAAAGCTAAAAGGCTGAAAGATGTAAGCGGTCAAAACAAAGTAAAGCGCGGCCAGAACGGCCGCCAGGCTGATGTCGGATATTTTGCTGCGCATATTCACTCTTTTCCGCGTGAAATACAGTCACGCTTTATATTTTTCACTTATCGCTTAAGGCGCATTGAAAAAGTCAAAGGCTCGTTACGTGCAAGTGTTGTTTACTCCACCGATACTAAAAAGACGCGATCACTTCCGCATCCAACTTCCGTAAAACCGCCGCAGCCAAGGCTGTGGCTGCCTCAAAATCACTGAAGCAAATGATGCCATTGTGGCTGTGCACGTAACGCACGGGCACCCCGATGACCACACAAGGTACGCCTGCATTGGTGCGGTGAATGATGCCGCCATTCGTGCCACCACCCGTGCGCACCGCTTCCTGTACCGCTAAACCTTGTTCAGCCGCCAAGTCTAGGCAGAAACGCTGGAAGCGCGGGTTCGTAATCATGGTGCGGTCCATATGACGCAGCATGGGACCCTTGCCCAAAACGGTCTGCATGGTATCGGGACTGCCGAAGCTGTCATCGGCCGGGGTTCCTTCAAAAACAATGCAGAGATCCGGTTTGACCGTCAGCGAGCTGACTTCGGCACCTCTGCCACCGACTTCTTCTTGCGTGGAAAACACCGCACAGACGTCGACGGAGAGTTCTTCCTCTTGAAGCGCATTCAGCGTTGCGACCTGAGCTGCGCAACCGATACGGCAGTCGAAAGCTTTGCCGAGGAAGTAGTCGTCTTTTGCCATGGGTACAAAAGGTACATCAGGCACGATTGGCGCTGCGAGACGGACGCCGAAAAGTTCCTCGGCTTCCTGTTTGGAAGCAGCTCCGATGTCGACCATCATATCCTCGATCTGCGGCAGGGCATTGCGCTCATTGTCGCGCAGGTAGTGCACCGGCTTCGTGGCAATCACGCCCGGGATATAGGCGCCGGAAACGCTTTTGACACGCACGCGCTGAGCAGGCACATGCGTCGGGCTCCAGCTACCCAGGGGCAGAATTTTCAAGAGGCCGTTCGGCAAAATCGTTTGCACGATAAAACCGACTTCATCGCTGTGGGCGTCCAGCATGACGCGGGGTCTTTTGCCCGTATTCGCCTTACGCTCCACGTAAACATTGCGCAGACTGTCTTCCTTCAGTTCCCCATAATCTTGGCAAAACCCTCTCAAAAGCTGTGCCACCTCATCTTCAAAACCTGAGGCGCCGTTCGCTTCGGACAGTTGCTTTATCAGCTCGATTTTTTCATTCTTGTTCATCTTTTCAGCTTCTTTCATTCCAGATTTTCAATTTGTTTATTTCTTCTCGGCTGCCGCCGCGTCCAGCTCCTGCATTAGGGCTGTAAAAACATCCGCAATCGGGGCACGTATCGTCAAATCGGCGCCGCTCGACAGCTGCGCACTCAAGTCAATCAAGACTTTTTTGGCATGCTGCGGCAAATAGTTTATCAAACCTGCCGCCGGATAAACAGCCAGGGAGGTGCCTCCCACAATCAACAGGTCGGCATTTTCAATCGCCCGAACCGCGTCGCGTATAGCCCTGTCGGGTAATCCCTCCTCGTACAAGACAATGTCAGGTCGCAACATCCCGCCACAGCTGCACAGCGGCACCAGGGGCATCGTTCGCACGTCCTCAACCGGATACTCCTTGCGACAACGCATGCAGTAAAACAGATTTCCGCTGCCATGTAACTCGATGACCTTCCGGCTACCGGCATCCTGATGCAGATGGTCCACGTTTTGCGTGATGATCGCTTGTAAAAGCCCGCGCCGCTCCAGTTCCGCCAAAGCCAAATGACAGGCATTGGGCTTTATGCCTTCCAGAATAAAATATTTGCGATAGAACTCGTAAAAGGTCTCGCTGGACTGTTGCATGAAACGCGGGGTGAGCATCTCTTCTGCATGTCGGTGCTGTTGGTAGATGCCCTGGGCTGAACGGAAGTCCGGCACTCCGCTGGCTGTGGAAACCCCCGCACCGCCGAAAAAGACGGTGGCTTTTGCCTCTAATATCAAGTCCGCCAACGCGCGGATTGTCTCTACTGTGATTGTCTTATCCATCCCTGCTCCTCCGTTCCTTTCATTTGGGTCTTAAACATACTTTACCACGTTCCTGCAATGGCATTTGTTAGACTTGCCCATGTTGAAGTAAACTGCAAGCGTAAGTTGAAATTTCGCTCAGACTAAGGGGCGTTATACGCGGAGGAATGCCATGATTTACTACTTTTCGGCCTGCGGCAACTCGCAGTGGGTGGCCTGGGAATTGGCAAAAGCCAGCAACGACAAAGCCGTCTCCATCACCACACTCAAGGAGCAAATCCATCCCCTTGAGCCCGTGCGCGCCGGCGAATACCTGGGCCTGGTCTTCCCGGTTTACGCCTGGGCAGCCCCCAAACCCATGAGCGAATTCATCACGCGACTGAGCGTCGATCCCGCTGCCTATGTTTATGCCGTCTGTACCTGCGGCGATGACGCGGGTTTGACTATGCAAGAGTTGAGTAAAACCCTCCCACTTCAGGCGGCCTTCTCCGTCACCATGCCCAACACCTATCTGCCTTTAGCAGATGTCGATTCAGCGGAAGTGGTCGCAGAAAAACTCGCGGCTGCCCGAGCGAAGCTGCCAGAGATTGCTGCGGCCATCACCGGGCGTCAGCAGGTATGGGATGTGCGCCGCGGATATTTTGCCACAATTAAAAGTAAATTGATTAATCCGTTGTATCAGCTGTCCAGGAATGATAAGGTGTTTTTGGCCGAGAAGCACTGCACCGGCTGTGGCATCTGCGCCAAAGTCTGTCCACAAAACAACATCGTGATTGAGGACGAAAGACCCGTCTGGCAGGGCAATTGCCTCTCTTGCATGGCCTGCATCCATCATTGTCCCGAACGTGCCATCCAGTGGGGCAAAATCACCAAAAAGCGCGGCCGCTACGTTTTTCCTGGGAAAGCTTAGCTTCCTCTGCTTCTTCGGGGGAGGTCGAGTTAAACCGCTTGGCTAGGTTGAGGAATTGGCCATTCCGTTCAATATCCAGTTACCAACAAACTCAAACGCACTCACAGATGCGCGTTGAACAACACCGTGTCGACCGCGTCCTGCCAGCCTTTCAGAGCCTGTGTGCGCCAGGCCTCATCTTGGCCGGGACTAAACTTGCGCTCTGCCTGCCAGACCTCCTGGAGCAGCTCGCGATTTTTCCAGTATTTCACAGCCAGGCCCGCCAAAAACGCCGCACCCAAAGCCGTCGTCTCGACACTGCTCGGGCGAATCAAATCGAGGTCCAAAAGATCGGCCTGGAACTGCAACATCAAATCACTGTTGGACACACCGCCATCCACGCGCAGCTCGCTTAGTTTTTGCCCAAATCCTTTTGCATGGCAAAACACACATCCGCCGTCTGATAAGCAATCGCTTCAAGCACAGCGCGACATAAATGGGCTTTGTTGGTGGAGCGACTGATGCCGATGAGGCTGCCTTTTGCCCGCATCTCCCAATATGGCGCACCGAGCCCTGTAAAAGCAGGCACGAAGTAGACCCCGCCGCTGTCGGACACTTTGGACGCTTCCTTGTCGCACGAAGGTGCACTGGGAATGAGGCCTAGCTCATCACGCAGCCATTGGATGGCAGAACCTGCGTTGAAAACAGAGCCTTCGAGGGCGTAAATCGGCCCGTCACCCACATCCCAAGCTACGGTGGTCAGTAAATCGGCTTCCGAATTCAGAATTTTTCTGCCCGTGTTGAGCAAGAGAAAGCCTCCCGTGCCGTAGGTACACTTGACCAGGCCCGGGCTAAAACAGCATTGCCCGAAAAGAGCAGCCTGCTGGTCCCCGGCAATCCCCGCAATCGGTATTTGCATCCGGGCTTCAAAAGCATCGACGGTGCAGACTTGGAAAGTAGCCAGCTCGCCCGAAGAGCGAACGACTTTCGGCAAAATCTGCCTCGGAATACCAAAAAGCTGCAGGAGCTCCTCATCCCACTCCAGATTGTGAATATTCAGTAACTGAGTGCGCGACGCATTGGAAACATCGGTGATGTGGGTTTGGCCTCCGCTCAATTTCCAGACCAGCCAGGAGTCGATGGTGCCGGCGAGGATTTCGCCCTGAAGAGCCTTTTGCCGAAGACTTGGATCATTCTCAAAATACCATCGCAGCTTCGAGGCCGAAAAATATGCGTCTATCTTCAGGCCGGTCTTCTCTCGAATGAGCTCCTCATAGCCATCATCTTTCAGTTTTTGGCAAAACCCAGCCGTCCTCCTACACTGCCACACAATCGCCGGTGCCAAAGGCTCGCCGCTATTCTTATCCCAAATCACCACGGTCTCGCGCTGGTTCGTGATGCCCAATGCCGCGATATTGCTCCAAGCAGCCTCCGCGCGAATCATGCTTTCCTGCATCATTTCGCGCACGCTTTCCCAGATTTCCAGGGCGTCGTGCTCGACCCAGCCTGGTTGCGGGTAGTACTGCGTCAGTTTGCGCTGCGCCGAAGCCATGATTTTGGCCTGCTCGTTATAGATGATGACTCGAGTTGAGCTCGTGCCTTGGTCGATGGCCATGATATAGCGCGCGTTTGCGTGCTTTGCTTCCTTCTTTTTCTCTTGGGCCAAAGTCTGAATGGCCGCTTTATCGGGACCTGTGTAGTTCATCGCCATCACCTCGTTGCTTGCTGTCTGTATTATAGCAAGCGCGGGGCTGTGCGGGGAGGCGGAGTTCGGGGGTGCGGGGTGCGGGCATCGGTGGGAGTTGTGGGGGTGTGGTGGTGCGGGGTATGGTGGTTGTGGGAGTTGTGGGGGTGTGGGGGTTTGGTTGTGGGGATGAGGTTGTGGGGATGAGGGTGTTTTTGTACGGTACTGGCAAAATTTTCGATAATCCAAGCGTATGGGCTTGATTTGAGCGAATATTCTTGTGAAAACCGTAATTTAGCGTAACTTTTTACGTTAATCCAACTGGTTACCTCTAGCTAACTTGGATAATCGAAAAAACTGTCCCTAAATGGAGCAAATCGCATGGATTACAGACCCCCAAACACGGGTCATCTTGGATTAACGCAATTTTTGTCGGATTTTCAGTTGAGTCACTAGACTCTCAAGGTAAAGGTTCAGTCCCAAAGTGGAGTCGCGGCCGACCAAGCTCTGCGACGTTTCGATTTTGAGCGGTGTCGCAGCCGCCCAGGCAATGCGACGATTAGTGAAACCCCTTCCGCTACTACAGTTTTTACGTTTGTACAAACACACAGGTATGAATCGAGGCTCTTGGACTGTCATTCTACAATTTTACTTACACTATTTTCGATTTTACAAACAGCACCTTGCAGAACCGTAAAAAATGTAGTAAAAACCCCGGAATCGTGGGATTTGAAGTGCTTCTCGATAAAAATATTTGTACAAACGTAAAATCTGTAGTCAGAACCCTAGTCCACTCAAACAAAAGCAGAGTCGCAGCCGCCCAAGCCACGCGACAATTTGATCCCGCCTCCTCCCCATCGCACCCAAGCCTCCAGGCGTAAATGTTATACTGAAGAAAATCCACAAACGCGACTTAACCTCGAAACGAAGGAGCACTTTTCTCATATGAGCGACTCAACGCGCGAGCAGACAGAGACTCAAAAAATCCACGATCTTTGCATTATCGGATTGGGCATTTGCGGGGCTGCCACCGCTTACACCCTGGCACGCTACGAGCTCGAGGTATTGGTGCTCGAAGCCGAAAACGATGCTTCCACCTGGACTACAAAAGCCAATTCCGCCATCCTCCACGCCGGTTACGACCCTGAGCCGGGTAGCCTGATGGCTGAGACCAATCGTGAAGGCGTCATTCTGGCCAAGCAGATTTGCGCAGACCTCGACATTCCCCGCCATGAAATCGGCTCGCTCGTACTCGCTTTCGACGATGCGGATGTGGCACATATTAAAGCCCTTTATGAGCGTGGCAAAACGAACGGCATCCCCGGCCTGCAAATCCTCAACGCTGAGGAGACACTCCAAAAAGAACCCCAACTGAATCCGCAGGTGAAGGCCTCCCTTTATGCGCCCAGTGCCGCTGTGGTAGACCCTTGGGAATATGCTCTGGCCATGACTGAGACCGCAATCAAAAACGGTGTCAGCGTCAAAACGGACGCTCGTGTCGCGAACATTCGCTACGAAAAGCAAATCTATACCCTTACCACTGAGTCAGGTCAAGTGTTCAAAGCCCGTGCCATCGTCAATGCGGCAGGCGTGCATGCGGACGAAATTCACGCTCTGGCAGGGGGCAGTGGTTTTACGATTCAACCCTCGCGTGGTCAATATTACATGCTCGATAAGAGCGCCGGTACGACCGTGCATCATGTGATATTCCAATGCCCAAATTTAGACGGCAAGGGCGTTCTGGTTTCCCCCACCGTACACGGAAACCTGATTGTCGGGCCCAATGCCGAATCGGGCAACACGAAAGAAGATACCGCCACTACGGCTGAGGGACAGGCTTTCGTAAGGGATAAGGCACTGAAGAGTGTGCCCGCGATACCCTGGAGTGAGAGCATCCGCAATTTTGCCGGACTGAGGGCGAACAGCAATATCAACGACTTCATCTTTGGCTTTTCAGAACAGGCACCGGCCTTCATTAACATGGCCGGCATCAAGTCCCCTGGCTTGACTTCCGCCCCTGCTTTGGCAGCGCGCGTCCCGGCATTGCTCGAGCAGCTCGGATTTGAGCTGAAAGAAAAAACCCATTTCCTGAATGAGCGTAAACGCCTGCGTTTCCGCTTTTTGTCGGCCGAAGAAAAAAGGGTGAAATGCGAGGAGAATCCCCTTTATGCGCGCATTATTTGCCGCTGTGAAGGGGTGACCGAAGCGGAGATCAGAGAAGTATTGGAAAGCCCCTTCCCGCCACGCTCGGTTGAAGCGGTGAAGCGCCGCTGTAATGCCGGTATGGGGCGTTGTCAGGGAGGGTTTTGCGGACCGCGCATCCGTAAACTGCTGGCGGAGTACCGCCTGACGGGTCCGGAAAACATCCCGCTGGACAGAGCCGGTAGTCAAGAACTTCTGGGTCAGGTGAAGCCGGAAAGAATTGAGGAAATACACGCAGCCAGAGAGCAGAGCCAGAAAAAAGCAGCTTCAAGCGCCAAGCAGAACAATCTCGAGGCACGAACTGCCGCTGTAACGAATAAAGAAAACACGCTGGACCCCCGCACACAGGAGTGGGATATCGTCATTGTGGGGGCGGGACCTGCGGGGATGAGCGCTGCTTTTGCCGCTAAAAAAGAAAATCCGCAGGCGAAAATTCTCTTGCTGGAGCGCGACACGGTGCCGGGAGGCATCCTTAATCAGTGTATTCACAGCGGTTTTGGACTGCATTATTTTAAAGAAGAACTAACCGGTCCCGAGTATGCGGAACGTTGCCTGAAGCGGCTCGAGGAGCAGGAAATCAGCCTGCTCTGCGACGCGATGGTGCTGGGCATCAACGGACAGATGACCACGTTGGACGAAGCGGGACAGACGCGCCTGCACACGCACTTGCAGGAGCATGAGGGCTCAGCCCTGCACCTCGTATCGGCGATTACACCGGCTTTCGGGTATATGGAAATGCGCACGAAAAGCCTGATTTTGGCGATGGGCTGCCGTGAGCGTCCGCGCGGTGGGATCGGCATTCCCGGTTCGCGTCCGGCGGGCGTGATGACGGCAGGGACGGCGCAGCGTTATATGAATATCGAGAATCTTTTGCCGGGCAAAAGAGTCGTCATCCTGGGCTCCGGTGACATCGGCTTGATTATGGCCAGACGCCTCAGCCTGGAGGGCTCGCAGGTTCTGGCCTGCGTTGAATTACTGCCTTATTCTTCGGGTCTGACCAGAAACCGCGTGCAGTGCCTGGACGATTTTGGTATTCCCCTGCTACTGTCTCATACGGTGACTAAGATTTCCGGTTATCCACGACTGGAGTCGGTCGAGGTCTCGCAGGTGGATGAAAACCGCAAACCTATACCAGGCACGGAACAGCGCTTTGCTTGCGATTGTCTGCTGCTTTCGGTGGGCCTGATTCCCGAAAACGAACTCAGCCGTTGCTTAGGCTTAGAGCTGGACCCGCGCACACGGGGTTGCTACGTCAATGAGAGTTTGCAGACGGAGGTGCCGGGTGTCTTTGCCTGCGGCAATGTCTTGCATGTGCACGATTTGGTGGACTATGTCAGTGCTGAAAGTGAACGGGCCGGACGGGCAGCCATCCGCTACGCCATGTCTTTGCATCAAGCGGCAAGAGCGGCAAGCAGCGAAACTGCTCAAGAAGGCATAGAAGCCAAACGCCTGCGTTTTGACAATGGTACCGGCATCAGCTATGTCGTGCCGCAAAGTATCCGCCCACAGCTCGTGCCGACGGATGGGGTGCTCTATTATCGCGTCAACGCGGTCTACCCGCGGGCACGTATTGAACTCTGTCACGGGGACGATGTCTTGGCTTCATGGAACAAAACCTTTCTGGCACCGGGTGAGATGCAGGCCATTAACCTGAGCCCGAGCCTGCTCAACAAAATGCGTCAAAGCGCTGCTGAAAGCCTGGAATTGCGCTTAATCGATACGCAATCCGGCTCTGCAGGCTTCATGCAAAGTGGCGTGGTAGGACAAGTGGCAGGGCAATAGGAGGACATCGATGAAAAAACAAATGATTTGTCTGGTATGCCCCCGTGGCTGCCATCTGGAAGTAGAGGAACAAGACGGCGATATTCGGGTGAGCGGAAATTTCTGTCCGAAAGGGATACCCTATGCCCACGCCGAGTGGAAGCACCCGGAGCGTGTTTTAACTACAACCGTAAGCGTGCGTGGCGCAGCTATCGATTTGGTGCCCGTAAAGTCGGCTAAAGCCATACCCAAGGATAAGCTGATGGCGGCTATGGATTGTCTGAGGACCTTGGAACTCCAGGCGCCGCTGACGATTGGGCAGGTGGCTTTTGCCAATATACTCGATACGGGTGTGGATATGATTGTCACGCGCAGCATTGCAGCTATTTGAAAGTAGTGCGAAATAATGATGGATGAACAAAAGCGAGAAACGAAGGTAGAGGAGCAAAATCAAGCCAAAGGGACCAAAGCCTCATGGCGGACGCGCTACCGCAATCGCCACAAACGCACGTTTGAAATCCCGCATATCGGCATGCGCATCATCAAGACCTCGGTGGCCGTGTTTATCTGTTTTTTATTGGATCGTTGGCACGACAACCCGCCTTTGATTGCCGCTTTTGCCGCGGTGATTTGCATGCAGGCTTCAATTCAGCAGACCTTACAAAACGGCCGTGAACGCATGTGGGGGACGCTGCTGGGCGGTGTCTTCGGCGGTCTGACGCTCTGGGGTTTTCAGATGCTGAACGCGCCGATCACCAATCTGCTTTTTTACACGGTTGTCGCTTTATTGCTCATTCCGCTGATTTACATCACGGTGCTCATGGAGCAGCGCAGCGCTGTGGCCTTAGCCGCCATTGTCTTTCTGGTGATTTGTTTTAACCATGGTGAAAACGTTGACCCACTCACTTTGGCTTTCAACCGCACCGCCAGTACCCTCTTGGGCATTGTGGTCGCGGGGGTGGTGAACTATGTTTTACCGGGACAAAAAAGCAACCTCAACGAGGTACCGAGCCACGATCAGGGCAAAGCAAGTTAAAACGACTCAATGACTAAATCCCGATAGAGGCAGCGAATATTGCCTGCACCAAAGTCGCGGTGGTGATGCCCGAAATACCACTGCTTGTACCACTCCGGATGTGCATAGAGTTCATCTAAAAGGAAGGCCGGGTGCTGCAGGCTGTCCCTGTCTTCGCCGACCCGCATTAGGTAAAGCTCGCTCAAATCCATAATCGGATAACCAAAGTGCTGGCTGACAAAACGCCTGGATCCTTCGTGCGAAATGGCATAATCGACGGGTGCGGCTGTAGCCAGTTTAGCAATAGCAGCCAAGGCTTCGGCTTTGCGCGGAACCTCCTGTCGAAAGACCGTCCTGCCCCACTCACGGTAGGCAAAATCAATCGAGTATGCCCCGGTGAAAAACCATAGTCTCTTTCCCGCCACTTCGGCAATACTGCCCAGCAATGGGGCAAAAATACGCGGGCCGATTTCATAGCCCCAGCAGTCAAATTTATGCACCATGGGCTGCGCCTGCATCCAATCCCAGTTTTCGTGATTGCCCAGACAGACAAGGGTCTCGCAGGGCAGTGAACGCCAGTATTCCAGCGTGCCGTGTTCATCGCCGTACCAGGCGGCACCGAAGTCGCCGCATTGAACGATGACATCACTCTCATTTAGGTTGATGGCGGCGGTCGCTTCCGGGCCGATTTTGCCCAAATCGATATGACCGTGTGTGTCGCCGATAAAGATAAAACGCATCACTATCCCCTTTTATTTCAGGCGCGAAGGCTTCATGCTCAGGGAGATGCGCTTCTTCGCCGCATCTACTTCCAAGACCTGCACCTCCACCCGCTGTCCGGCCTGCACCACCTGCGTCGGATCCTGTACAAAGCGGTCGGCCATTTCCGAAATATGCACCAGGCCATCCTGGTGGATGCCGATATCCACGAAAGCACCGAAAGCCGCCACATTACGTACGACGCCTTTGAGCTTCATGCCCGGCTTTAAATCGCCGATCTCATTGACCCCGCTGCTTCTTTCCGAAAGCTCCAGATTCTCTCGGGAATCACGCCCCGGTTTCTCCAGAGCCAGAATGATGTCCTCTAAAGTCGGCAGTCCGATGCCCAGTTCTTTGGCTAAGTCGGTGGCCTTGATGTGCGCCGGTAAAGGGCTGAGCTTTTGTTCGCCCAACTTGCCGTTTTTGGCTGTTTTGATGCCGAGTGTCGCCAAGAGGCCGCGTGCCGCGGTATAGGATTCAGGATGAACCGAGGTGTTGTCCAGGGGTTCGTCACTTTCAGGGATACGCAAAAAACCGGCGCATTGCTCGTAGGCTTTTGGGCCCAGTTTAGGCACTTTCAGGAGTTCACGGCGATTGCGGAAGCCGCCTTTCGCACTGCGATAGTCGACGATGTTGGCTGCCAATTTATCCGAAACACCGGAGATATAGGAAAGTAAGGCCGCTGAGGCGCTGTTCAGGTCGCAGCCGGCTTGGTTGACGCAGTCTTCCACCACGTCGCCCAGCTTCGCACTCAGGGCTTTTTGGTTCATATCATGCTGGTATTGGCCAACGCCGATCGCGGCAGGTTCAATCTTGACCAGCTCCGCCAAGGGATCCTGCAGACGCCTGGCCAGGGAGACACTGCTGCGCAACGACACGTCCATTTCGGGAAATTCGGCGGCGGCGATGGGTGAAGCGGAATAGACCGAAGCACCGGCTTCGTTGACCAGGATGAGGGGTAGGTTTTGCCCGCTTTCACTTAAATATTCTCTGATAAAGGCTTCGGTTTCCCGCGTCGCCGTTCCGTTGCCCAGCGCCAGGGCTTCAACGGCATGCTTCTTAATTAAGGCTGCAATGGTTTCCTTGCTTTGCGCAGTTTTTGACTGTGGTGGCAGCGGATAAATATGAGCGGTCGCCAGCACTTCACCGTGCGGTCCCGTCACCGCCAATTTACAGCCGTTGCGGTATCCCGGGTCAAAGGCTAAAACGGTATGCTCACGCAAAGGCGGAGCCAGCAAGGTCGCACGCAGATTCGTGGCAAAAAGCGCCATCGCTTCCGTCTCGGCCTCCTCAGTCAAGGCATTGCGCAACTCTGTTTCCAACGAGGGAAAAAGCAAGCGTTTCCAGGCGTCCGCAGCAATCTCGGCAATCCACTCCGCCTTGTCCGCCGGCACTTGAAAAGCCTGGCGCAACAGAGCTTCCGCCGCTTCCCGCTCAAGCTCAATTTTGACCTGCAAAAACCCCTCTTTCTCGCCGCGGTTGATGGCTAACGTGCGGTGCCCTTTAACGCGGTTCAGAGCTTCGCTGTAATCGTAGTAAAGTCGGTAAACCGAATCCCCTTCCTGCTTTTGCTTGCTCTGCAGTCGAGCTTCGCGCCAGAGCAGGCTGCGCAGTTTGCCGCGCAAAGCGGCATCATCGGAGAGGTCCTCGGCCAATATATCAAAGGCGCCGGCTAGCGCATCTTCAAGACTCAGGCGCTCCGCCTCCGGCTGAGCGGCAAGGCACTGTTCGGCCAATGCCAAAACGGCGGCGCGCGACAGTTTGGCATCTTTGATGGCCTGCGCCACGGGCTCCAAGCCTTTTTCGCGGGCGATCATGCCGCGGGTACGGCGCTTGGGGCGGAAAGGCCGGTAGAGATCATCGAGCGCGGCCGCAGTCGTCGCTGCGGCGATGGCTTCTGCCAGTTCCGGGCTGAGTTTCTCCTGCTCGGCGATGAGGCGCAAAACCTCTTCACGTCGTTCCTCCAACTGGCGCACTTTTTGTAATTTTTCTGCCAAATTACGCAAAAGCTGATCATCCATGCCGCCGGTCACTTCCTTGCGGTAGCGCGCGATGAAAGGCACGGTGTTGCCGTCGTCCAGCAGGGCGACGGTGGCGGCGACCAACGGCAGGGCGAGCTGCATGTCTTTGGCCAAGATGCGATTGATCTGATTTGCGTCCAAAATACTTACCTCACAATGACTTCAGTTTACGGTTTTGGAAGAGGATAAACCAGAGACAGAGCAGGCTGCCTTTGGCGATGCTGCTGGCACTGATGGCCCACCAGATGCCGTCCAAGCCCAAAGCGCTCTGCGAGAGCCAGTAGGCCGCAGGCAGACGCAGGACGGTAAAGACAGTGATGACCACTGAAGGGATCAAGGTCATGCCATAGCCGGCAAAAGCCCCACTGCTCATGATTTCCACACTCATAAAAACCTGCGAAAAGGCCACGACAAAGAGGTAAGAAACCCCAATCGCCACCCCGCTCGCCTCATGGAAAAAGAGACCCATGATTTGCGCCGGAAATACAAAGAGTAAAAAAGACGAGAGTCCGCCCAGCAACAGGGCAAAAGCCAAAGCCGCCCCGTAGCCCTGATGCAGCCGCCGTTTCCTACCGGCACCCCAGTTTTGGGCATTGAAAGCATTAATCGCCGCGCCCAAACCATCGGCCGTCATCCAGGCCAGCGACTCGATTTGTCCGCCGACACGCGCCACGGCCACCGCCGTATCGCCAAAGGCGGCGGTCAGGCGTGCCAAAAGCATCGAGACGGAAGAGTAAAACATATTCTGCAGACCGGAGGGCAGGCCGATGCGTAGGATTTTGCCGTAATAAGCTCGGGGCAAAGCCTTCATAAATGACAACTCCCGTAAGAGCTCGTGCGTCTTTAAGGCTCTTAAAAAGAGCAGCAGAACCAGGACCTGTGAAATCACCGTAGCGATAGCAGCCCCCGCCACACCCAGTTTAAACACAAAGATGAAGAGCGGGTCTAGGAGCATGTTCAGCACCAAGCCGGTCGCGGTGACACGGAAGGGTGTATGGCTGTCCCCCGCAGCCGTCATCAGGCCGCTGAGTATACGCACCAGAAAAGAAGGCAAAACGCCGATGGAGATGATGCTCAGGTAGAGTTCTGCCACTTTAATGGTCTCATGCTCATTGAGATTAAAAACAGCGATCATCGGGCGGCGTAGGAGCAGGCTTGCCAGGGTATAAAGCAAGGCTAAAACCGTGCCCATTTGCAGCGCGCCGGCCGCATAATCACGGGCGGTTTGGGGCTCTGCGGCACCCAGACTCTGTCCCGCCAGCACCTGTCCCCCCATGCGTGGTATCAGGGCAAAAGACTCGGAAAACCACATGAACATCCCCGCCGAACCGACGGCGGCCACAGCAGCGGCGCCCAACCAGCCAATCCAAAACATGTCGGTCAGGTTATAAGCCATCTGCACAAAGGAGCTCGCCATGATGGGCAGGGACAGCTTGGCAATAGCTTTTGCCGGTGTTTCGGTCAAAAGCTTGACGTCTTTCATCAATCTCTAATTCTTTCTGTTTCTTTCGTTTCAGTCACTGCAGCTCAGGCCACAGAATGGGTTCGTCATTATAAAGCGTTTAAATATCTTCAAAGAGCACCGTCGACAAATAGCGCTCACCGGTATCCGGTAAAACCGCCACGATGGTTTTCCCCTCATATTCATCGCGTTTCGCCAGTTGCAGGGCAGCCCAGAGCGCCGCCCCGGACGAAATTCCACAGAGGATGCCTTCTTGCCTGCATAGAGCGCGGGCGGTATCAATCGCCGCCTGGTTCTCAACCCTGACGATTTCATCATAGACGTCCGTGTCCAGGGTTTCGGGCACAAAACCTGCACCGATACCCTGAATCAGATGCGGGCCTTTGGGCTCACCGGAAAGCACCGCCGAGGCCGCAGGCTCCACCGCCACCACCTGAACGCTTGGTTTTTTACTTTTGAGATAATGGCCGCTGCCGCTGATGGTGCCACCGGTGCCGATGCCAGAGACCAGAGCATCCACTGCGCCATCCGTATCTTCCCAGATTTCAGGACCGGTTGTTTTTTCATGCATGCTCGGATTAACCATATTCGTAAACTGGCTGGGGATAAAGGCCCTGTCGCCGGATTCTTCCGCCAACTCCTGTGCTTTGGCGATGGCTGCGGGCATACCGCCGGTGGCGGGGGTTAAAACAATATTGGCTCCGTAGATACGCAACAGTTTGCGGCGCTCGATACTCATGTTTTCCGGCATGACGAAAGTGGCTTTGTAGCCCTTGGCGGCGGCGATGGCTGCCAAACCGATACCGGTGTTGCCGCTGGTCGGCTCGATGATTTCGACACCTTCCTTGAGGAGACCGCGTGCTTCCGCGTCTTCGATCATGGCTTTGGCGATGCGATCTTTCACACTGCCGGCCGGATTATAGTATTCGAGTTTGACCAGGACGCGCGCCTTGAGCGCCTCGTTTTTCGCCATGTTTTGCAGTTCCAGTAAGGGCGTGCGGCCCACAAGCTCGGTGATGGATTGGTAGATTTTTGCCATATAGCATTTCTCCTTCAAATTAGTAAAATCAAATCCTAGTCTTATTCTAGGATATCGTGCAAGTCTGTATAGCCCCTCAGAGGCGTTGGATGCTACGCTCTTTACGTTTGCAGTGATTGGCTGCAGGCTCCGCTTCCGCTGCAGGATAGCCTAATGAGATCTGGCAAACGACGACTTCGTTTTCGGGCAAAGCAAATTTCTCATACACTTTTTGAGGATCAAAAGCCAAGATGATGCAAGTTTCCAAACCTAAATCCTTGGCCAGCAGACAAATCTGCGTCATGACAATTGTCACATCAACGGTACCCGAATCGTAATCGTCGAAGCTGCGCCGCCAACTCTCATCTTTCTTGTAAGTCAGCAAGAGCACACAGGGCTCATCGAACCAGCCTTTGCGGGAATGCTTAATCTTCTCGAGCGATGCGCTTTCATCGATGACATAGACCTCACAAGGCTGATTATTATGGGCGCTGGGCGCCAGACGCCAAGCCTCTAAAAGGGCTTTCAGGTCTTCCTCTTTGACTTTATCGGGCAAAAACTGCCTACAGGAATATCGTGTCTGAATGGCTTCCAAAATATCCATGAACCGCGCCTCCTTCTCCCAGATGCAGGTAAAAACAGCATATAATTAAACAAATTTGTTGCTCGCAGACTGCCAAGAATGACATCTTTCGGCTAATTACTATACAATGACAATATTACCATTAGTCCAAGCACGAATAGCAGCCGGATTTCAAAAATTCAGGTATCCTGCGCGCTGCCGCAAACTGTAGCGCTCATCACCCCAGCGGGTTAGCAGAGGAGGCCCCATGCAAAGTAGCGATTCATTGGCCCAAACCGTCACCGAGGCCGAGCTTCAAGCCGCCGCAAACGAACTGCAAGAGATGCCCCTGAAACAGCGCAAAAAATTGGAGTGGTCCTGGATTCTCTATGATTGCGGCAATTCCGCCTATTCCATGGCCATCACCACCGCCCTCTTTCCCATTTTCTTCGGTATGCTCAAAGGTGACAGCATGGCTCTGGGCTACTTCAATTCTCTGGCCAGTGTGATCGTCGCCATCCTCAGTCCGATACTCGGGACCATCGCCGACTATAAAGACCATAAGAAACGCTTCTTTCTCTTTTTCTTCCTCACCGGCATCCTGATGACCTCCCTCTTGGCGGTCGTGCCACAGGGGCAGTGGCAAGTGCTGGCCCTCATCTTTATCCTCTCCGATGTCGGTTTTTACGGGGCCAATATTTTTTACGACGCCTTCCTGGTCGACGTCGCCGACGACGAGCGCATGGACAGCATCTCCACCAAAGGTTACGCCTTCGGTTATATCGCCTCCATCATCCCCTTCGGTATTTGTCTGGGCGTTGTCTACCTCTTCGGCATGGATATGCAGTTGGGTTACCGCATCAGCTTCCTGATTACGGCCCTCTGGTGGGGCCTGCTGACCATTCCCCTGCTGCGTAACGTCAGACAGCGCTTCTACATCGCCCCCGAGCCCAAACCCATCCAAAACAGCTTTAAACGCCTCGGGCAGACTTTTATGGAGATCCGCAAGCACCGCATCGCTTTCCTGTTCCTGATTGCATACTTCTTCTACATCGACGGCGTCGGCACCATCATCAGCATGGTCGTCCCTTACACGACCACGGTTTTCGGGGCGGATGCCCTGGACACCTTCATGCTCCTGGCGATTTTGTTAATCATTCAAATCATCGCCTTCCCCTTTGCACTGCTTTACGGCATTCTGGCCAAGCGCTTTTCCAATCTGCGCTTAGTACAGTTTGCCATTCTGACCTATATCGTGACCGTGTTTTTTGCCTGGCAAATGACGAGCATCAATGATGTTTTCGTACTAGGTATCCTCGTGGGTTCAGCCCAGGGTGGTATACAAGCTTTGTCACGCTCCTATTTTGCCCGCCTTATCCCCAAGGAAAAATCCAACGAATTTTTTGGTTTTTACAATATTTTCGGTAAATTTGCCCACATCATGGGACCGGCGATAATGTCCCTGGTCACGGACCTGACCGGTAAGCCCAAGCTTTCGATTTTGGGTATTGTGCCCCTCTTTGTCATCGGTTTTGGGCTGACTTTTCTTTTGCCGAAGAATCCTGTCTTGCACGAATCGTCTCCTAATGCGTAAGTGAATGGCAAAATATTCCCAAAAACCATGGTTTTTCGCCCTTAATGCATATATTTTTTCTATGCAAAGGCATTCAGATATCTTATAATGCTAGAGATTATTTCAATCATTTATTCAAGCCGGGATCAGGCTCAAGACAATCAAAGGAACTTAGCGCAAGGAAGGAAATCTTATGAGTAAAGAAGTTGTCATTATCGGTGCAGGTTATGCGGGAATACTCACCGCGAAAAAACTGGCCAAACGCATCAAGAAAACCAAAGCAGATGTCAATCTGACTATTATCGACCGCAATCCGTTTCACACCATGCTTACTGAACTTCATGAAGTCGCTGCCGGTCGTGTCGATGAAGACAGCATCAAGATTTCTTTAGAGCGGGTTTTTGCCGGACGCGCGGTCAACGTGGTCCTGGACAACGTCACCGAAGTCGACTACGCCAATAAAACAGTCAAAGGCGAAGCTGCCGAATACAAATATGATTACCTGGTGCTGGCTGCCGGTTCCAAACCGACTTATTTCGGAGTCGAAGGCGCAGCTGAACACGCCCACAAACTCTGGTCCTATAAAGATACAGTCGATCTGCACGACCATATCCTGAATCAATTCCGCAAAGCCGCGGTCACCACAGATCAGGCCGAACGCGCCCGTCTCCTCACCTTCTATGTCGTCGGTGCGGGTTTCACCGGTGTTGAGATGGTCGGTGAGCTGGCGGAATGGGTCCCTATCCTCTGCGAAAAATTCGAGATTCCCCGTTCTGAGGTGAGAATCATCGATGTCGACGTTTTGGACCGCGTGGTCCCTACCCTGTCCCCCGATTCATCCAAGAAGATTCAGCGCCGCATGGAAAAAATGGGCATTGAAGTCCTCTTAGGTTCCGGTGTCTGTAAGATTGCCGAAGACCATATTGAAATTTTGGAAGACAACGTCTGTGTGCGCTATGAATCCGGTACAACCATCTGGGCTGCCGGTATCGAAGCTTCCGACATCACGGCTCAGGCCGGTAAGACACTGGAAAATGCCGGTCGCGGTCGTATCAAAACCGATAAATACCTCGTTTCCCTGAGCGATCCCAGCGTTTATGTCGCCGGTGACAACGTCTTCTATATTCCGGAAGGCGAAGAAAGACCGATTGCACAGATGGTGGAAATGGCCGAGCATGCCGCGGATACCGTTTCTCACAACCTGATGGTGGACCTCCTGGATCCCGCCACCGCCCCTGCCAAGTTCAAAGAAAAAGAAGCGCTGAACACCGACGGACACGGCGGTCATGATTTGTGTCGGCGGTCGCTGGGGTGCTGCCGAAGTAGGCACCGCGAAACGCAAATTCAAACTGCCCTTCCTGGCCATGTTTTCCAAGCACTTTATCAACATCATCTATTTCTTACAGGTTTTAGGCTGGAACAAAGTCATCAGCTACCTGCGCCATGAAATCTTCACCATCCGCAACCGCCGCAGCTTTGTCGGTGGCCACTTCTCCAACCGTACCCTCCTTCGTGCTCGTTTTACTGCGCATGTGGCTGGGTGCCGTTTGGGTCTTTGAAGGCGTGAAGAAAATTGTCGAAGGCTGGTTCGGCTCCAACATGCTGAAAGGCTTCTTCGAAGGCGCCAACGCCTGGTATGCCTCGCTGATGCAAGCCGGCGGCGGCAGTGCCGATATTGGATCCTCTGCTTCCGAAACCGTCGCAACCGTAGCCGATGCTGTCAGCACCGCATCACAGACCGTTGCCACCACCGTGGCCGATGCCGTCAGCTCTGCTTCGCAAGCCGTTGCTACGACAGCCGCAGCCGCTGCTGACGCCGTGAGCTCCGCTTCCGGTGCTGTCGAAACCGTGTCCCAGGTTGCGGGTAAAATGCTGCTTAACTGGAACTTCGGTCTCTTCCGCGTGCTTTTTGCCGTGGGTAAAGATCCGGCCCATGCCGCCCTGGGCGACTATGCCGTGAAGATTGACGTGCCCCTGATGAACTGGTTCCTCGAGAAGGTCGTTTTGCCTTCAAACGCTTTCTCCATGTTCATGCAGATTTTCATCGTCATCGCCGAAATCTGTGTCGGTCTTGCCCTGATGGGTGGCTTCCTGACCACACCGGTCGCCATCGCCTCTATCGTTTTACAGTTCATGTTCCTGATGACCACCGGTCTTTATCTGAACAACATCTGGATGATTTTCGCTTCCATCGCCATGCTCTTTGGTGCCGGCAAAGTCTTCGGCCTCGATTACTACATGCAACCGCCCCTGAAACGCGCCTGGAAGAAGAATAATTTCGCAAAGAAATGGTACCTCTATCATGACTAAAACCGCCACTATGGCCGTGAGCGCTGCCCTTGAAGCGGCAGCTTCACTATTGCAAAAGCAACTCCATACCGCCCCCTCCCTCATCAGACCTTACAGCAGTTATCTGGCGCAAAGCGCAGGCAAAGCCTGCGCGCGCGTCTGTTGCTTACGTCTGCCATGAATGAAGAGGCCTTGGTACCGGCCGACAGCGTCAAGCTAGCCGCTGCCATCGAACTTTTGCACTTGGCGACACTGGTTCACGACGATGTCATGGATGAGGCGGACTACCGCCGCGGCCAACTGACCTTGCAGAAAAAATTCGGTCAGCGCACCGCCGTCATCTGTGGCGACTACTTACTGGCCCAAGCCCTACAGCTCAGTGCCGAACTGGCTGGCAGTAACGAAAACTTTTTTGAAGACAGCCATATGCTCAGCAGTTATGCCAAACGCATTGCCCTAGGTGAACTCCTGCAGACCGTCAATAACGGCAATTTCAGACTCAGTGTCATGGACTATCTGCGCATCATCTCCGGCAAAACCGCCGCTCTCTTCGAAGCAGCTTCCTACGGTGGCGCACTGGTCGGTGGCGTCAAATCCGCCTCAATCCCACAAACTCAAATCCTTTCGCCGTTTTGGCCGTTACCTGGGCATGATTTTCCAGCTGACCGATGACTCGTCTGGACTATGAAAGTTCAGAACATCTGGCCGGTAAAAATGTGCGCTCAGACCCCGACCAAGCCGTCGTGACCCTGCCCTTGGTTTACGCGATTGAAGAAGATAAGAGCCTGCTTGCACAAGCCACAGCCGCCCATGAGCAGCGCGACAATGCCCAGCTCTATCGCCTCGTCCGTGAGACCGCAGCTTTGCAGCGCACGCGTCGTCTGGCAGAAAAATACCTCGCCAAAGCGAAACGGGAACTCGAGCGTTTAAACTTGCCCGCCGCGCAGCTGCAGGCGTTGGAAGAGCTCTTGTACCAAGCCAATCGCCAGATTCCTGTACAGGCCGTGCGTCAAGAAAAAATCTACGCTTAGGCCACTCAGCATCATGGCAAAAACATCCCGGAACCCATCCCACGCCATAAGCGGCATTTTCGAATTTGTCGAAATCAGAACCAAGCTGACCTCAGTCTTGGTTTTTGCTTACTGTCTGGCTTTTGCCTTTCAGGCACAACTGCCCGTCAGGCTTCTGCCGACACTGGTCTTTTTTCTGGCCACTTTGCTGATCGACCTCGCCACCACCTCCATCAATAACTACCAAGGCTACAAGCGTGAAAACGAAGCGCTGACGGTTTCTCCCCGTTTTGGCAAAATCCTCATCTACGCCCTCCTGCTCAGCTCTGCCGTCCTCGGCCTGCTCCTGGTATTCTTGAGCAGCAATGTACTGGTTTTACTCAGCGGCCTTTTCTGCTTCCTGATCGGCCTCAGCTACACCACGGGACCTTTGCCGATTTCGCACACCCCCTTTGGCGAATTCTTTTCAGGAATCCTGTATGGCTTTTTCATCCCCTTTATCTTTGCCCTGATCAATCTCCCTGCTGAGCAATTTATCCTGCTGCAGCCGGATGCGTCGCTACTCAAATTCACCCTGCATTGGCCTCATCTACTGGCCTTGCTGGGTCTCGCCCTGATTCCCACCGCCCTGGTCGCCAATGTCATGCTGGCCAATAATAGCTGCGACCTGGCCAAAGATCGCGCCTTAGGCCGCTACACCCTGCCCTCCTATCTCGGTAGTAAAGCCCTGACACTCTACGCTCTGCTCAACCTGCTGCATTATCCGCTTATCCTGCTCCTGATTTTCTGCGGCGTCTTCAGCCCCTGGCAGTTACTCAGCCTCCTCACTCTTATCCCCGTCTACCGGAACACGCGCCTATTTATGGCAAAACAAGACAAGCGCACAACCTTCGGCCTCTCACTCAAAAATCTACTCCTCATCATGGGAAGTTTGATTTTCAGTTTGGTTTTAGGCGGATTGTTTAATAAGATATTCTGATAAAATAGATAAATCGTGCGGCTACACGCCGCAAGTGATAGAAAGCACAGGAAAAATGACAGCAAGAGAGCAAAACCCCGGCACCGCCCCCAAGCGTAAACTGGTCAAACGCAGCGATTTCCTCATCATCGTCGCTTTGCTCCTACTCGCCCTCGGCCTGAATTTTCTCTACCAAAACCTCTTCAACAAGGCGGACCTCGTAGCAGACATTTATTACCAAAACGAGATCCTGGAAAGCATCCCCCTGCGCAAGCACCAGGCGCGGGTCTTTCATTATGAGCAGGACCCCAACGTCATCTTTGAGCTCTATGATGACGGTTCCATCGCCTTTAAGTCCTCGGACTGCCCTGATCAGGTCTGTGTCCATTCCGGCAAGCTGCACAGCGAGCATGCTTTTGCCGCTTGTCTGCCCAACGAATTTCTGATGGTCTTACGCAGCCCCGAGACCTCAGCCAGCGTGCCGGATGCAAGTCAGGAGGTAGACATTGTCAACTGATTTAAAGCCGAAGCAGCCTCTGAGTGGCAAAACCCAACTCAGCGCCAAAAGCGACCGCCTGCACCGCCTCATTTATCTGGCCTTGCTCCTCGCTCTGGCCATCGTGCTCAGCTGGTTCGAAGGCATGCTACCGCCAATTCCCGCTCCCGTCCCCCTCAAATTCGGCCTCTCCAACATCGCCGTGATGTATGCCCTCTTTTTCCTGGGCGGCAAAGAGGTCTTTGTCCTGGCCATACTAAAATCGCTCTTCGTTTTAATCATGCGCGGGCCACTTCCTGCGGCTCTAAGCCTGGCGGGCGGTCTACTCTCCGTCCTCGTCATGTATCTGCTCAACCGCCTCCTCAAAGAAAAAGGCAGCTACTTCATGCTCAGCATCGCGGGCGCCATCACCCACAACCTGGGGCAGTTTCTGGTGCTGCTGGTTTTCTTCAACGCCCTCTCGCTGCTCTGGATTTTACCGATTCTGTTGATTACGGGAATCGGTACGGGCATCGTTTCGGCGAGCCTGCTACGGCTGCTCATACCGGCTTTGAAGCGCATGCCCGGCATTTCCAAAGAGTTTGATTTTTTGGATTGAGTTGCGGGGGCGCGAGCTTCGCGTGGCTTTGATAGTGGCGACTCTGCCGGGAGTCTAATCCGTCGCGTTGTTTGGCACAGCGACGACAGCACCAGTAATCCGGCAAAATTTCCGCTAATCCAATCAAAACCCTCTCCAAAAGTTGAAAAGACAAGTCAGATGCCAAAAACACCGTAAGTTTTTTCGCTAATCCAAGCAGCTGAAAATTCGAAATTGGATTTGCGTAAAAAGTGTCGCGAAAACCCGTAAGCGACGTGTAGAATGCCCAAAAATTGCGACTCAAATTGGATTAGCGCAATTTTTGCCAGACTCCGACCACTATTAGCGGAGTCGCAGCCGTCCAGGCACTGCGACAGATTCCAAACACGAGAATTCTGCCACTCACACGGACTCACACCTCATCCGCCAAAAGCTTGACCATGACGAGCTCATCCCCGTGATCCGCTACAACACGAAAACCCAACTGCTGGTACCAGGCAGCCGCGTAGTTCGCCTTTTGCACAGATAAAGACAAACGCTCAAAACCCTCAGCCTGTAAAAGCGCGAAAATCCCTTGCATCAAGGCTGTGCCGATACCCAAGGCACGGTAATCTTTTAGCACGGCGATGGATAGCGAGGGCGTCTCGTCATCTACGTAACCGTAATCGTGCATGAGTCGTGTCCAAACCGCGCCAACCTCTGCCCCATCCACTTCAGCCAGCAGACAAAAATCGGCCCGCCCCGAACCAAAGCCCTCCACATAAAGCTGCAATTCGGGCAGGGCAGTGATGGAACGCGGTGGAGCTGCGACACCCTCGGGAACAAAAATCGCCTCATATAAAAAAGCATCGAGCAGCGGATATTCATCTTGCCGCAGCGGTCTAATCAGATAGTCCATAACAAACCTCAAAACCAAACTCAAAACACAACGTGAAACAAAGCTCAAAAACTCAAAACAAAAGCCAAACAAGCGGTGATCGAAATAAAAGAGCATGAAAAAAGGACGTCATCCGTCCTTCTGTCATTTCACGTTCAAATATTGCTGTACTAGCGCAGCGGTCACTTAGACCGATCGGGTGACAGCGCCGGAACGGAGGCATCTGCTGCACACGTGCATGGTTTGCGGAGTACCGTTCATCACAACTTTGACCTTGCGGATATTTGGTTTCTGCTTGGACAGAGCGCGGCGTGATACCTGTGAACGTGTAATGCTAATCTTTCTTCCGAAAGATACGTCTTTAGAACAAATTTCACATTTTGCCATGGTCTTCACCTCCTACGCGAATGAAAGCGCGAACTACATCTTATAACAGCTTCCATTTTTTGGCAAGTAGAATTTCTGAAAAAAGCCTGTTTTAGGGCGGGTGGCTTTATTTTGCCAATCATTAAGTGAATCTTAAGAAAACTCGGCTCAGAAAAGCTTATGCTTGCCTCAAGTGAATCAAGAGTATGGCAAAACCCGCTCAGCCAAACTCTCAGGGGGTAAATCCGGTGTTCAAACGTATACGTTTCGGTCTCAGGCAGCTCAGTCTGCTTCTTCTGCTTTTCCTTGCCTTAAGTGCCTGTCAAAGCGCCCTTCTCAAGCCCGGTACAGAGCCCATAAGCCCGCCTCTTGTCGCCACTACGGTAACGACCAAGCTCACCCCGGCATCTCAAGCCCTGCAAACAGTCACGAGCGAGCAGACAGCAAGCGCCACGCAAACGGAACTCACGACACAGCCGGATACGACTAAAGACACGCTGGCCAACCCGGCCTACTTCATGCGCCTCGATTACGGAAAAATCCATGCTAAGACGGAGGAGAATGCGCAGTATCTTATCAACGAGCACCGCGCGGTCTTGAACAACAAAGCGATTGATGCGGCGGTTGCTGAACAGATTGAGCGGGTTAAAACGCAGTTTAAAGAGGAGAATCGCGACTTTCGGGCTGAGGATAAGGATTATCGGGCTATCCTGAATATCAGCACGGCGACTTTTGCCATTGATAATGAGCGCTTCACCTACCTCATTCAAGCCTACAGCCTCAACGGTGGCAGTGCCCACGGCAACTCGGACAGCATCACGCTGTATTTCAATTTACAGCAAGGGCAGCCTCTGGAACTTGGCAAAATCCTCGCCGGCGACTATCTCAGCCTTCTGTCCAAGAACGCCGACCGCTTCTTTCGCCAAAGCCCGACCTATAAGGATCAATGCGAGGCAAGCCTCTACCGCGAAGGCATTGCGCCCAAAGCAGAGAATTTCCAGAGTGTGGTCGTCAGCCGCGAAGGCGTCGAGCTGATTTTCCCGCGCTACCAGCTCTTCTCCGGTAATTTTGGCGAGCCCTCGGTCAGCCTCGCTTTCGGCGAGCAAACGGGTCTGCAATTACTGGAACATGACGCCACTGCAACGAGCAGCAGCGCAAATACGCAAGCGACAAGCAGCAGTCAGACTACAGCTGTAAGCGAGTCAAGTGAAACCACCGCAATAAGCACGACAGCAACGACGAGCGAAATGAGCCCTGCCCCAAGCGTCACAGTTGACCCGAGCGCCAAACTCCTGGCACTGACTTTCGATGATGGACCTTATACCGCGGTCGACGATGTGATTATGCAAGCCGCGGCCCAAGTCGACGGGCACGTCACTTTCTTCTGGCTAGGCAATAGGTTGAAATCCTACCCCGATACCGTCAAAGCCGTTTTAGCGGCAGGTCACGAAATCGGTAACCACAGTAGCACGCATCCCCAGCTGACAGGGCTGGGTTCTGCGCAGATTCAAGCTGAACTCAATGGCATGGACGGCGTTCTGGAAGAAATTAGCGGGCAAAAGCCGCTCCTCGTCCGCCCCACCTACGGCGCCTACAATGACAGCGTAAAATCCGCAGCAGCTCGTCCTCTCATCACCTGGTCCGTCGATACGCGCGACTGGCAAAGCCGCGATGCCGACAGCGTCTACAAAGCCATCATGTCCGGGGCTAGTGACGGCGCCATCATCCTGATGCACGATCTCTACCCTTCAACCGGCGCAGCCGTGGCGCGGGCTATTCCGGAGCTCGCGACGCAAGGCTATAAGCTGGTCACGGTTTCGGAACTGCTGCGCGCGCGTGGTCTGGCGGCAGACGCAGGACAAGTGTTCAGCGCTTGCCCACCCAAGGATTAACGGGCATAAAAACGGGGCGGTCCGCAAACCGCCCCAACAATATGCGTTAATGGCTTGATTTTGCCCTAGACATCCGTATTCACGAGTGGCTCATTGGGATCCAAAATGCGATCCACCATCACATCTCTGACTGCCTCATCCAAAACGGAATTCTCCTCAATCAGGCGCGTGCTGTTGCCGTGCGCCGGACTGTTGGCATCGAGGTAATGCGCCGCGTCAGCAATAAACTGCGCCGCCATTTCGACCGAGATCAGGGAAGAATCGAGCATCAAATCAAACATTGAGGTGTCGCCGTAATGCAAGCCGTAGTAGACATGCAGGAAGGTCTCGCGCGCTTTGTCGTTTTGTGTCAAAACCGCATCCGCCGCCTCTGCATTGAGCTCTTCACTCTCCATCAGATAAGCCAGACGCGCCTCACGCGGGGCTTTGACCAAAACGTTTAGGACATTGCTGTAGCCTTGTAAAACGGCAAAACCGCCACGCCCCAAAATAATCACGTTGTCGAGTTTCGCATAGGCTTTGATGGCCTTATTCAGCATATCGATGTAAGCGGAATTGCTCTGCGAAAAGCGATCGAAAAAGCCGTGCCCCGCGTCATAGAAGTCTTCAAAACCCACCATGCCATACTCTGACAAAAGGTTTGACAGCATATCCTTGTCAACGACAGGCCATCCGGTCAGCTTGGCCAATTCTTCGGTAATCAGGTCCCCTTTATTTGCAAATTCTCTGGAAATAGTAATAACGGCCATAGTCAATCTCCTTTCGTTGCTCAATTGTGCTTTGCACAAGCCTTGTGTTTAGTCTTTGCTAATATATTCATTATAAACGCAAATCGTTCATAAAAACCGCTCTTATCATTTTCTTGGCAAAATTTAACCCTTTGCCAGCAAGTGCTTCAGTCGCCCTAGTCAACTGTCTCGGTACAGCAGTTTGATCTCGTCGCGCTGCTTGGGCGGCTGAGGCACCTCCTCTGCTGGGGTCATCGAGTTGCCGCGCCTGTCAACAGAGCTTAAAAACGGCATCCGAACAAGTCAAAAGGCTGTTTGGTGGACAGTTTTTTCGGGGATGTGGTCATTTCAGTGGATTAAAGGTCACTGCTCACGTCAAACTGACGATTTTGGGACAATAAATGCGACTGTGTGGTCGCCGCCACCACATCCCTGTAAAAAGTGGGCTGAAAATAGCCTTTAGATTTGTCCGCCAGCTGTCCATGGGCGGTTCCAACCACATCCCTGTAATAAGTGGGCTGAAAACAGCCTTTTGAAGATAATACCGCTGAGTGGAGTCGCGGAGAACCCGGAAGCCGCGACGGATTCAATAGAGCGGTGTCGCCGCTGTCCCAGGCAATGCGACGCTTCTCCTAGCGGTCTCGCCGCTGTCCCAAGCAACGCGACGCTTCTCCTAGCGGTGTCGCCGCTGTCCCAGGTAACGCGACGGATAAAACCCGCGCCAGACTCACGAGTCGCCCGCCCCCAGCGCCGCCGCTTTCATCTGCCGCGCATAGTCGCGCAGTTGCGCCGGCAAATCCTCCGCCTGCCCCGCTATCATTTTTACAATGGCTGAGCCGACGATGACCCCGTCGGCCAGACGCGCCATATCTCGGGCTTGCTCCGGACTATGAATACCAAAACCGATCGCGCAGGGCACCTTCGCGTGCTGTTTAATCAGCTCCGTCATTTCAGCGAGATTGGCACTGAGTTGATCACGCACGCCCGTCACGCCCATGGAGGAAACAAGATAAAGAAAACCCTGGGCTTGCTCGGCAATCGCTTTGACTCTGTCCACAGAAGTCGGGGCAATTAAGCTGATCACTTCCACACCTGCGGCATTGGCCGGTTCGCGCAGCTCCGCCTGCTCTTCGAAAGGCAGATCCGGCACGATGACCCCATCCAAACCTGCTGCGGCAGCTGCGGCAAAAAAGCGCGCATAACCATAGTGGTGTAAAGGATTAAGATAAGTCAAAAAGACCAAGGGCACCTGCGAACGGCGGCGCACAGAAGCCACGAGCCCCAGAAGCCGATCGAGGTCGACCGGGTTTTGCAGCGCGCGTAGGTTGGCTTCCTGAATCACACTGCCCTCGGCAATGGGGTCGGAAAAAGGCACGCCGATTTCAATCAGGTCCGCCCCGCCTTCAATCAAAGCATCGATGTAAAGCTCGGTTTTCTCCAGTGTCGGATCACCACCCGTCAAAAAAGCGATGAAAGCTTTTTCTTTAAAAGCTGTACTAATTCTACTCATCTAAGAACTCTCCTCTGTAACGTGCAATAGCCGCCACATCCTTATCCCCTCGCCCGGAAAGGCAGAGCAAGACGATATCGTCAGGTCCATACTGCGAAGCCGTTTTGACCAGCTGTGCTACAGCGTGTGCCGACTCAATCGCACAGATAATCCCTTCTTCACGCGCAAGTAACTCAAAAGCCTGCACCGCTTCTTCATCCGTCACCGGCAGATATTGAGCACGCCCACTGTCGTGCAGATGTGCATGCTCGGGACCGATACCCGGATAATCCAAACCTGCTGAAATCGAATAAACCGGGGCGATTTGTCCTTGTTCATCCTGGCAAAAGTAAGACTTCATCCCATGGAAAACACCCAATTTGCCGGTGCTGATAGTGGCTGCATGCTGCCCGCTCTCAATGCCCAAGCCTGCCGCTTCACAGGCAATCAGCTGTACCGCCGTATCCGGGATAAAGTGGTAAAACATGCCCATGGCATTGCTACCCCCACCCACGCAGGCTATCACCGCCGTAGGCAGACGGCCTTCCTGCTCCAAGATCTGCGCCCGCGCTTCCTTACTGATGACCGCCTGAAAATCGCGCACCATCATGGGAAAAGGATGTGGACCCATCACCGAACCCAATACATAGTGGGTGTCGTCGACACGCCTGGTCCACTCACGCATGGTGTCGTTGACCGCGTCTTTCAAAGTGCGTGTACCGCTCATGACTGGGTGGACCTGAGCGCCCAGCAGACGCATGCGGTAGACGTTGAGGGCTTGTCTTTTGCAATCTTCTTCGCCCATAAAAATCTCGCACGACATACCCAGCAAAGCCGCAGCAGTGGCGGTTGCGACCCCATGTTGACCGGCACCGGTTTCCGCGATGAGGCGGGTTTTGCCCATACGCTGAGCCAAAAGCGCCTGCCCCAAAACATTGTTAATCTTATGCGAACCCGTGTGGTTGAGATCCTCGCGTTTCAGATAAATGCGCGGACCACCCAGCTTGCGGCTCAGTTTTTCGGCAAAATACAAGAGCGACGGTCGCCCCGCATACTCGTTGAGCAATTTTTTCAGCTCCTGATTGAAGGCTGCGTCTTCCTTATAAAAGGCATAAGCCTGCTCCAAACGCTTGATCTCGCTCATCAGAGTTTCGGGGATGTACTGCCCTCCATGTATGCCGTATCGTCCTGTCTCAGCCATCCGTTTAGTCCTCCTTTATATTCCTAACCGCCGCGAAAAAAGCGGCCAGCTTTTCCTCATCCTTGTAGCCCCCTGTCTCTAAGGACGAACTCGCATCAACGGCAAAAGGCTGCAAGCGCCTGATAGCCGCCGCGACATTCTCAGCTCGCAGACCTCCGGCCAGAAAATACAGATGTTGCAGGGCGGGAATTAAGCCATAATCAAAAGCCTGACCACTGCCTCCGTATTGCTCCGAATAAGCATCGAGCAAGAGATATTGGCAAGCCGAACGGTCTGCCCGCAGCACGTCTTCACGGTTTTTGACACGGCAGGCACGAATCAGCCGCAGTGTCGTCTTAGCCTGTAAAGCTCTGACATAAGCCTCGTCTTCGTCCCCGTGCAGTTGAATCATGTCCAGCACCCCACTCTGCACAATACTCAAAAGTTCAGGCAAATCTGCATTGACGAAAACCCCCACCGTTTGGATGTCCGGGTTCAAAAGCGACTTGATCGCATAAGCCTGCTGCAGATTGATCTGACGGGGACTAGGGGCAAAAACCAAGCCCGCATAATCCGGCATATATGTGTTCAAAAATTCCGCATCACGCGTGCGGCGCAGGCCGCAAATTTTAATCTTCGTCATGCCTGCTCTCCCTTAAGCTCTGCCAAAGTCACGGCGATGTCCGGACTGCGCATCAGGGTTTCTCCGACCAAGACCGCATCCACCCCTTGCTCCTCCAATAAGACAATATCGGCTCGGCTACGCACCCCGCTTTCCGCCACAAAGAGTAGCTCAGACGGCAGGCCTGCACGAAGTGCTAAGCTATTCGAAAAATCGACGGAAAAATCATGGAGGTTGCGGTTATTGACGCCAATGATCTCTGCGCCGCAGTCAAGCGCCAGCTGCATTTCCGCTGCATCATGGGCTTCGACCAGTACCGAGAGGCCCAAGTCTGTGGCCAGCTGGTGAAACGCACATAGCTGCTCTTGCTCCAAAATCGCGACAATGAGCAAAATCGCTGAAGCACCCAGCTTTAGCGCCTCGTAAATCTGATAGCTGTCGATGACAAAATCTTTGCGCAATATCGGCAGCTTGACTGCTGCGCTCACCGCCTCTAAATCAGCGGCTTGGCCCAGAAAATAATCCTCTTCAGTCAGGCAAGAGATGGCGGCGGCGCCCGCTTTTTCGTAGGCTCGGGCAATCTCAAGCAGAGGATAGTCCGGGGATATCACACCCTTGGATGGCGAAGCCTTTTTTAGTTCACAGATAAACTGCAGACCTTGTGCCGCAAGCGCCCTTTTAAAAGGGAACTCACGTGCACGCAGAGCCTTAGCCGCCTGCTCAACGGCACCTTGCATCATTGACGGAGAAACGAGTGCTTTCGCCTCTTTAAGTCGTTGCGCTTTGGCTTTAACGATTTCATCTAATATACTCACGCTACAAACCTTCCCTTATTTCTGAGCGAGCGCGGCTGCCTGCGTCGCTGCACGGAAGCGCTCAAACTGTGCGAGTGCCGCACCCGAAGCAATTTGCTTGGCCGCCAAATCGACTCCGTCTTGTTGACTGATGTCGTCAATCGCCAAATACAGAGCCATGCCGGCATTCAGAATGACTGTATCGCGCTTGGCATCGCAGATGGAACCGTCCAATATGCCCAGTGTGATGGCCGCATTCTCTTCCGGGCTGCCTCCCAGGATATCAGCCAATGCGCAACGGGCCAGCCCCAGATCTGCCGCATCCAGGGTGTAGGGTACCAAGGTTTCCGTCCCGCGGATCTCGCAAAGATAGTTTTCACCGGTCAGGGTGAACTCATCCAAACCCTCACCACAGACGACAAAGCCACGTTTGACGCCCAGGTTTTGTAAGACATTGGCCAAGGGTTCAACCAAATTTTGCTCGTATACGCCCAAGACCTGATAAGAGGCCGCCGCTGGATTGGCTAAAGGGCCGAGGATATTGAAGATCGTCCGTGCGCCCAACTCCTTACGCACCGGTGCGGCATGTTTCATCGAGCTGTGATAGGTCGGGGCAAAATAAAAGCAAATCCCCGTCTCCTTCAAAACCTTATCGTTTTCTTCAGGTGAGAGATCAATACGCACACCCAACTGCTCCATCACATCGGCTGCCCCACTCTTGCTGGAAACCGAGCGGTTGCCGTGCTTGGCCACTTGGATGCCTGCCGAGGCAATGACGAAGGCTGCCGTTGTGGAGATGTTAAAGGTGCCCACCTCATCGCCGCCGGTACCGACGATATCCAAGACATCACCTTCGACATGTGTTTTGGTCGCGTATTCGCGCATCACCGTTGCACAAGCAGTGATTTCATCGACCGTCTCACCCTTCATGCGCATGGAGGTCAGGAAGGCCGCAATTTGCGCCTGACTGGCCGTGCCGTTCATGATCTCGTGCATCACTTCCTTCGTGGTATCGAAGTCGAGGTCTTTACCCTCTATGCTGCTCTTAATGGCCTGACGAATTTTATTCGATTCTGCTGTACTCATTGCTCTCTCCGTTCTCGCTTATACTTGCGCTTGTTTACTTCTGTAGTCATATTGGCAAAACTGATCGATTATCGCTTGTCCTGCCGCCGTCAAAATGGACTCCGGATGAAATTGCAAACCGAAGATAGGCTGACGGCGGTGTTCCACGGCCATGAGCACCCCATCCTCACCCACAGCGGTTTCTCGTAATACACCGGGCAGGCTGTCTCGCTCAACGGCGAGCGAATGGTAACGCCCCACCGTGATCTCCCGTGCCAGACCTGCAAAGAGCGCACTTTCTTCTAAGCGGATCAGGCTGCTTTTACCGTGCATCAGGCGCGGGGTATAAATGATCCTGCCACCGAAAGCCTCGCAAATGGCCTGATGCCCCAGGCAAACACCCAAGAGCGGGATTTCGGGAGGGCAGCCGCGCACCAATGCTTCGCAGATGCCGGCTGCATGGGGGCGACCCGGTCCGGGAGAAAGCACGATGCGCTCGGGTTTCAGAGCGTAGACTTCCGGGACACTCAGCTCGTCGTTGCGCAGCACCTGCACGTCGTAACCGCGGCCAGCCATGCTCTGGTAGAGGTTGTAGGAAAAGCTGTCGTAATTGTCGATCAGGATAATCATGCCTGGACCTCCTCGCTTGCGGCGGCCTGATTGGCTGCGATGACGGCGGCTGCCTTTTGCCCGCATTCGACGTATTCTTTTTTGGGCACGCTGTCTGCCACGATCCCCGCACCTGCTTGCACGACGATTTGGCCGTCCTTCTGATGCGCCATGCGAATCGCGATACAGCTGTCCATCTGTCCGGCCAAAGAAACATAACCGAGGGCGCCGCCATAAATGCCGCGCGGCTGCACTTCCAAAGCGTCAATAATCTGGCAAGCCCTAATCTTGGGGGCACCCGAAAGCGTACCGGCAGGTAAAACCGCCGCCAATGCGTCGAAGGCATCCAAGCCCTCGCGCAAGTCCGCTTCGACTTGGGAGCAGATGTGCATGATGCGTGAATAACGGTGAATTGTCTGATAGGTCGTGACACTGACACTGCCGGGTTTAGCGATGCGGCCCAAGTCGTTTCGTCCCAAATCCACCAGCATGTTGTGCTCGGCCAGTTCTTTTTCATCGGCTAGGAGCTCCACTTCCAGGGCTTCGTCTTCCGCTCGGTTCTGACCCCGGGGTCTTGAGCCGGCCACGGGAAAAGTCGTTAGGCGGCCTTTGTCCAGTTTCACCAGGGTTTCAGGAGAGGTGCTGATCACTTCTTCATCGTCATTTTTGAGGTAGACCATATAGGGTGATGGATTGCTGCTGCGCAGTAAACGATAGGCGTCGAGCAGGCTGCCCTGTGCTGCCTTGCGGAAGCGCCGCGAGAGTACCACTTGGAAGATGTCGCCTTCGTAGATGTGGTTTTTGCCCTGCTCCACCATGGCACAGAAATCTGCTTCGCTCTGCTCGGAGATGAATTCCTGCTCCGTTTCAGACGGCGGTGCATCGGGGAAATTAAGGCGGGGGCGGGTTTTGCCACTCTTTTTTTCCAAAGCGCGAAAAACAAAATCCTCCAAGGCCTCGATGCGTGTGAGGGCTTCCGCGTAAGCACTTTCGCCAAGACTGCTGTCCGCGTTGACGATGAGGAAGATTTTTTGCAAAAGATGGTCATAAGCAATCACGCGGTCAAAAAGCATCCAATCGCAGTCATGGGTTCCGTTGCGTTTGATGCTGAGACTCGGCTCGCTGTAGGCAAACATGGCGTAAGCGGAGTAACCGACCAGGCCCCCGGCAAAAGCCGGCAGTTCTTCGAGCAAAGGCGCACGAAATTCCGCTAAAATGCCGCGTAAAATTTCCTCCGGAGCAGTCGTGCGGTACTGGCGCTCGCTGATGACTTTTTGCTTTTGAAAGTCAAAATAAGGCGCCGGCTCTGCTTCGCGTGTCGCATAGTCAAGCCGCGTCACGAGACCGTCCGTACAGAAGACACGCAGAATGGGATCAAAACCGATAAAGGAGTAGCGCCCGCGCTGTTCGCCGCCAATGACACTTTCCAGCAGGAAAAACTGTGCACTCGTCTCTTCCAACATTTGCAGTAAGGCGATAGGCGTGACCAGATCGGCCAGGATTTCTTTGCCGAGCGGTACACGCGGATATTCTCGTGCGAATGTTTCAAAAACTGCTTTTTCGGGAATCATCATCTCAGCCTCCTTAGCAGCTCAAAAGAGCCGCCGCCCTTCAAAAACGACACGTTGTTCCAGGTCCTGCATCAGCGAAACATACTGCTCCAGGTCCAGCGCTTGGGCTGCGTCGCAGAGGGCTTTGCTCGGTTCCGGATGAATCTCGATCATCAGGCCGTCGGCGCCGACCGCGACGGCCGCTTTGGCCAGCGGTGCGACCAGGGAACTTTTGCCTGCTGCATGTGAAGGGTCGACGATCACCGGCAGATGAGTCAGCTTGCGTAAAACTGGAATCGCGGAAATGTCCAGCGTGCTGCGGGTCTGTGTCTCTATGGTGCGAATCCCGCGCTCACAGAGGATGATCTCCGTGTTGCCGCCGGCCAGGATGTATTCCGCGCTCATCAGCAGCTCTTCGATGGTGTTATGGATACCGCGTTTGAGAAGAATGGGTTTGCGCAGGCGCCCCAGCTCCTTGAGCAAGTCGTAGTTCTGCATGTTACGCGCTCCGACCTGGATGACGTCGACCGCTTCAAATAGTTCGAGCTGGGTCACCCCTGTCATTTCGCTGACGATGGGCAAGCCGGTTTCGGCTTTGGCCAGCTGCAACAGACGCAGACCTTCGGCACAAAGGCCCTGAAAGGCATAGGGCGAAGAGCGCGGCTTGAAGGCGCCGCCACGTAAGAGGCTGGCGCCGGCTGCTTTGGCGACTTGAGCGGTATGGACAATCTGCTCCTCGGATTCGACCGAGCAGGGACCGGCGATAACGCGAAAGTAATCGCGGCAGAAGACCAGATCCGACACTTTGATTTCGGAGTCATCCGGGTGAAAGGCTCGGTTACTGAGTTTGAAGGGTTCGGTGATTCTTTTGCCGTAACTCACAAAAGGATGCGTCTCGACGATATCATTGACTTGCAGGCGCGCCGTCGCACCGATTAAACCGACCACCGTGCGCTCCGTACCCTGGCTGACCAGCACCGAAAAGCCCTGCTGCTCAAACTCATGTGAAAAACTTTCCAGCTGCGCCACCGTTACCTGAGGCTCCATCACGAACATCATCCTGCATCCCGCCTTTCTGCTTGTGCTTTCGCAAAATCCCATAAAAAAACGACCCTTGTCCTGTATAGGACAAAAGCCGAAACTTCTGCGGTCCCCCCTCACTTGACGCCCTGAGGCATCCACTCCAGACACACCAACATGTGCTCTTCGGGATAACGGGCGAAGTTCCCGTCGGCCATTACTCGTCCCATGACTTTCCTGCCGACCTCACGAGTCCATTCAGTATTTTGTGTAAGTCGCCGCTTTCACCACCCGGCGCTCTCTGTGCTTACTGCAAAACCCTACTCTACTCGTTCAACGGTTTTTAGCATATACCCGACCAAATCGGGATTGCTCCCAATATAAACAAGCGCAAAAACCGTGTCAAGACTGACACGGTTTAGTTTTCAGAACGTTTTCGCTATGTTTTTTGTCTAATTACGCAAATAAAGCGTCAATCACCTCAATATGATAGAGCTCTTCCTTGAGAATAAATTCGAAAAATTCTTTCTCTTCTTTGGTTGTGCTTTCTTCGATCATATTTTTGTACTGGATGACACTGTCGGTCTCAATTTTCCGTGCCAAACGATATAGGTCCTGATGCTCATTATCCGAAGGATAGTGCTGATAATCTTTGAGATAATCAAAAACATTCTCTCTGGGTGCCAGTTCTTCCATATTCTTGGCATCTGCGGCATAAGCACCACGCACGCGAATCAAACGCGCATGTTCACGCTCATCATCCGCCAAACGCACAATCACCGATTTGAGGGTAGGATTCTCAATCTTCTCGGCTAGGTCACGGTAGAACTTCTCACCGTCCATCTCCATTTGTGTGGCAAAATCATACGACTTCATTGCTGCTTCTCCTTTGTTGTTATTCCGCTTTCGCCAAGCGTGTCGTGAAAGCGTTCAAAGCCTGCTCAGCGATCTCCTCATCGTCTAGACCAAACTCACCCATTATGATGGCGGGTTTGGTTTTGCCGTGAAAATCACTGCCGCCTGTCACAAGCAAGCCTTTTTCCATGCACTTAGTATAAAAGTAATCGTTCGTTTCGTCACTATGATACGTGCTGAAACATTCGACCCCGTCCATACCCAAAGCCAAGATATCGTCCAGCCACTCCAAGCGGCCTTTTAGATTCTGCCCCGGATGCGCAAGCACTGCTATACCTCCCGCCTGATGTATAGCTGCTATGGCTTCTTCCATCGCAATATACTGAATATGCACATAAGCCGGCTTGCCCACACCGCACCAGTCCCAATAAAAATTGACATAAGGGTTGTCGCTGCGGCTGCCACCCGGGAAATAAGGTTTCAGCAGCTCATCTTGCTCGGCACCGTCTTTACTCAGCACGATTTCTCCGACCAGCTCACCGGTGACAAAAACGCCATGCACGGCATGTGCCAAGGCTTCCGCCTCATCCACTCGGATGCCGGCCGCATTGAATTTGGCAGTGCGTTCCCGCGCCGCTTTACGTTCCTGCTCCATGATGTCCTCATCGATTTTTTTCAGTCCGGGATTTTCCGGATCAATCCCGTAACCGATCACATGGAACACACGTTCTCTGAACAGGCAGTCAAGTTCGACCGCCGGAACCAGTTCGATACCGTAGTCTTTGGCCAATTCCATAGCCGGCAAAACCGCATTCGTGGTATTGTGATCCGTGATCGCGATTTTGCTTAGACCTGCGGCTTTGGCAATTTCAAGCAGCTCCCGGGCTGTTTTCTCCCCGTCGCAACTCCATTCTGAGTGCATGTGTAAGTCGAATGTTGGCAATTTTTCTACCTCATAATTCTGAAAATTGAAATTTCATATCTACTAAACTAGCTTTAATCATTAATCGCTTCAATCTTAAAAATAACCGGCCGCAATCCATCTGTACAACAGACGATTGAAAATTCAGGCTTATTAAACCAAGGAATAGATCCTCCCATCATTACGGTGACCACATCACGTTGGATATCAGCCCAAGCCCATGAGCAAAACCCTTCAGGCATCTGAGGTTCATGGACTAGTATTTCCTGGCCTTCCTTAAAGCATTCGCAAGTGCCGTATCCGCGGTCTTTATTTTCTTGAGCCAGATGCTCTTCCACCAAATCGTCAATAAACAATGTCTTTAATACTGTGATTTTTGCACTTTTCATATTTTCACCTTTTTACTGCTTCAGGATATTCATTGTAGACTATTTAGTAGCAAGAGCCATCAATACTTCCTCAGATGCTTCCATCGCAGGCACCATGCCCGTCATCTTGCCCTCGTTCATTACCAGTATCCGGTCACACATGCCTAATAGTTCCGGCAACTCACTACTCACCATTACGATGGCCATGCCTTCTAGTACTAAGTCATTTAGGATTCGATAGATTTCTTGCTTCGCTCCCACGTCTATGCCTCGCGTTGGCTCGTCAACCAGTAATATCTCACAGCCTGAAGTCAAGCACTTGCTTAATACAACCTTCTGTTGGTTACCGCCACTCATATTTCTCGTCGTTATGAACGGATTTCCGGGACGCGTTTGAAACATTTTGATATATTCTCGGGTGTTCTTTTCTTCTTGCTTTGGACTCAGAAAACACAGACGTGAAAACTTCTGAGGAGCCTGGATACATGTATTAAACACCATATCTTGTTTTAACGATAAGCCTTGGGTTTTTCGTTCTTCCGGTACAATGCTAATTTTATCAGCTATTGCATTTGCCGGACTCTTATAGTGCACTCGTTCCTGTCTCACCAGGACCTCTCCACTATCCAGCTTATCCGCACCGATTATACCACGCAGAATTTCTGTACGGCCCGCGCCAGCCAGACCTGCCACACCTAGGATTTCCCCCTTTTTTAAATCAAAGCTAACATCTCTAAATGCCTTCCCTCGACTGATACCTTTTACTTCCAAGACCGAATCGCCTGCTTGTCTACCCTTACGTGACGGGTAGATATCACGCATTTCTCGCCCGACCATCCGCATCACCAGTAAATCGGTGTTGTACTCCGACACGGGACCGCTTTCTACCAGCTTTCCATCTTTTAGTATGGTCAAGTCATCACAGAGTTCAAAGATTTCTTTCAAACGATGTGAGATGTAAACAAAAGTAATTCCTTCCTTGGCTAAGCGTTTTACTAAACTAAAGAGAACTTGTAGTTCTGAATCTCCCAGTACCGCTGTGGGTTCATCTAATACCACAATCTTCGCATGGCGGTTCATTGCTTTGGCTATCTCCACCATCTGACGTTTCGCAACGCTTAAGTCACTTATGAGGGCATCTGGATTTAAATCCACCCCTATTCGTTCTAAGGCTGATTTCGCCTGTCGTTTTGCTTCCGCATAGTCGATGAATCCTGCACGAGTTCTCGGTAAGTTACCAATCAAAATATTCTCTGTTACACTCTGATGCTCTAGCAACATCAGCTCTTGGTAGATGACTGCGACGCCTTTCTCCAGCATCAATGCGGGGCTGCTATTTTTGATTTCTTCTCCGTCTACCGTTACATGGCCTTCGTCACAGCTATATGCCCCAGACAGGATTTTCATTAAAGTCGATTTCCCTGCGCCATTTTCCCCCACCAATCCGTGGAAGGTCCCTTTTGCTACGCTGAAGCTCACGTTATCTAGCGCTTTTACCCCAGGGAAACTTTTTGAAATACCTTGCATTTTCAGCATGCTTAGCCTCCTGACAAAGCTTTTTTAACCTAACAGCCGAGTGAACCACCCGGCTGTTTCGGTCCTGCCATTTTTCTTTAATGTATTAGTGCTTATAGCCCTTTTCCTGACCACTCGGAAATATTGTTTTCGTCAACAATCGCTGTGTCCAAAACAATACGCTTTTCTACAGTTTTGCCATTCAAAATATCGTTAGCAACTTGAACGCCTTCTGGTGCACAGTACGGGTATACCACCGTAAAGGCCATTTCACCGTTCTTGATGGCGTCAAATGCGACTTCCGTTCCGTCCATTCCAATAATCAATATGCCTTCATCTTGGCGGCCTGCCGCACGAATAGCTTCAACGGCACCCAAAGCCATCTCATCGTTGTGCGTGTAAATGGCGTCAATTTCGCCTTCACCATAACGTTGCAACATGTCTTCCATAAACGTCATCGCCGGCTCTCTCAAATAGTCACAATATTGTTCAGCTACAATTTTCATATCCGGATAGTTTTGCAGTTCTTCTACAAAGCCATCGTGACGGTCAATCGTTGCTGATGCACCTGCGGTACCTTGAATTTCAATGATGTTAGCTTTACCGTCTGTCATCTCTGCCAGCTTCTTTGCCGAGGCCACACCCATCGGTTTGTTCTCCGCTCCGACAAAACTTGTCACCTCAGTGTTCACATTACGATCTAAGGTAATAACCGGAATTCCTGCTTCCATGACTCTGGCAACCACATCGGTCAATGCTTCGGCAGTCAGAGGGGAAATAATCAACAGGTCAATCTCTTGGGCCACCAAGTCTTCTACGTCACTGACTTGTTTCGACGATTCATTATTTCCATCTGTGGCGATGATTTCCATATTGGGATAGTGCTCTTTAGCATACGCAATGTTTTCTTCCACCATTGCAACGCGGAACGGATGGTTCATGGTTCCTTGTGAAAAACCTACTTTGAATGTTTGATCGCTACTCACTGCCGCAGTTGTTTCTGCTGCTGCCGCAGTTGTTTCTGCTGCCGCTGCAGTTGTTTCTGCTGCCGCTGCGGTTGTCTGTGCTGCTGCAGTTGTCTGTGCTGCCGCGGTTGTCTCTGCTGCCGCGGTTGTGCTTGCACCGCCGCAAGAAACAGTTAATCCGATTCCCATGGTCAATGCCACGAGTAATGCTGCGATTCTTTTCTTCATCTTGTGTTCCTCCATTTTTACTTTGCTTTTAACTATTTTTTGCATACCAACGATGCGTTATGCACTCTTTCGTTTCCCTCCACGGTCCATTATGACTGCAAATAGGATGATTAAGCCTTTGACTATTTTCTGGATAAACGGGGACACGCCCATGATATTAAGCAAGATTGAGACGACCGAAAGTAATGCGGCACCAATAAACGTACCTACGACGCCACCTACTCCCCCTGCTGTACTGGTACCACCAATAACGGACATGGCGATCGCATCTAGCTCAGCGCCTTCTCCCGATTGTGGTTCGCCTACACTTAGACGGCTTAGTAATACCAGGGCGGAAAGTGCCGCTAAAAAGCCGCAAAGCATATAAACTTGTACTTCCGACTTCACAATATTGATACCAGATAGGCGTGCTGTTTCGCGGCTATCTCCAATCGCGTATACAGAACGGCCAAAGTACGTATACCTCAAAATGATATGCGCTACGACAAATACAATTAGAAATACAAATACCGGAACAGGAATCCCTAATAGATCCGACTGCCCCAAGAACTTAAAGTCCACACCTGAGTCGCGCCAGCTGATGGGAGAGCCATTGGCTAGATACATAGCCACACCTCGGAAGGTCGTCTGAGTTCCTAGCGTCATGATAAATGCCGTTATACCTAATTTCGAAACGCCTATTCCATTAATGAATCCTATGATTAGACCTATGATTAATGCAACAACGATTGCTAGCAATGGACTTATACCACGCTTGAGTAAGCTGGCAACCACAACGGCTACACAACCCATAACTGCGCCCACCGACAAGTCTATTCCTCCTGTCAGTAGCACAAATGTCATGCCTATAGCCAAGACTCCATTTATGGAAATTTGTCTGATGATGTTGATGAGGTTACTGGGTTTCAAAAAACTGGGGGACATTAAGCTTGCTGCGATGAACAACACCACCAGCACAACCAGTATCGTAAATGACCGCATTTGCCTGACTTGTCCCCATTTGTTCTTTAGTCCATTCGCTATTCCCATTTCTTTCTTCTCCCAGTATAATCTCGAAATCTATTCATGTTTATAATGTATGATACATTATAAACATGTAAAGGGCAAATGATTCAGTGCTTCGTCCCTCGTACAAAT